>NZ_JAVDTM010000030.1:0-1144 GCF_031455855.1 Mycoplana sp. BE70 | reverse complement strand
TGTAGCCGGGTACATTCTATTTCCAAGTGCGACATGCCAATAAAAACAATGGTTTCGCATTGGAGATATTTCTCGTGTCGCTTTGCTATTCGCAGCTTTCCCTGCCCGATCGCCGACGGCTCCACCATCTGAAGGAACGCAAGGTCCCTGTTAGCGAGATCGCGCGCCTGCTTGGCCGTCACCGCTCGACGATCTATCGCGAACTGAGACGCAATACGTTTCAAGATGCCGAGTTTCCCGAATATAGCGGCTACTACTGCACCGTTGCTGACGACATCGCCAAGGAACGTCGGCGGCGCTTGCGCAAGCTCAGGCGGCATTCCGATCTGCGCGTGTTCGTGATCGATCGACTGAAGGCGCATTGGTCGCCGGAGCAGATCGCTGGTCGCCTGGTTGCCGATGGCGTGAGTCCCGTCCGCATTTGCCCGGAAACGATCTATCGCTTCATCTATTCCAAGGAAGACTATGCGTTGGGGCTCTACCGCCACCTTCCCGAGGCGCGGCGCAAACGGCGACGGCGCGGAACCCGCCAGCCACGCGGTTCGCGTATCCCGATCGATTGCAGGATCGGTCAACGACCTGAATTCATTGGCGATCGTTCGGACTTTGGTCATTGGGAAGGCGACCTGCTGATCTTTCGCCGCGAGCTCGGTGAAGCCAACATCACCACCCTCGTCGAGCGCAAGAGCCGCTACACGGTCATGATCAAAAACAGGAGCCGGCACTCACGGCCGATCATGGACAAGATCATCCACGCGTTCTCGCCTCTGCCTTCGCATGCTCGCCGCAGCTTCACCTTCGACCGTGGAACCGAGTTCATGGGCTATCGGGCTCTGGAAGATGGGATCGGCGCGAGGAGCTGGTTTTGCGATCCCAATTCGCCGTGGCAGAAAGGTGCTGTCGAGAACGCCAACAAGCGCATCCGCCGCTTCATGCCCGGCGACACGGATCTGGCCACGGTGGATCAGTCCCAACTCGTCGCCCTCGCCCATCACCTCAATTCACTGCCACGCAAGTGCCTTGGCTTCAGAACACCTGCAGAGATGTTCATGGCGCATTTGCGCGAAGGCGGGTGATCCCCTACCCTTCACACGCCCATGTTGCACTTGGCGTCGATTCTCCACCGCAAAGTTAGAATGTCCTG
>NZ_JAVDTM010000029.1:0-1147 GCF_031455855.1 Mycoplana sp. BE70 | reverse complement strand
AACATCGGCACGATCGGCCACGTCGACCATGGCAAGACGTCGACGACGGCGGCGATCACGAAGTACTTCGGCGAGTTCAAGGCGTATGATCAGATCGACGCCGCTCCGGAAGAAAAGGCACGCGGCATCACCATCTCGACGGCACACGTCGAGTATGAGACGCCGAACCGTCACTACGCCCACGTCGACTGCCCCGGCCACGCCGACTACGTCAAGAACATGATCACCGGTGCCGCCCAGATGGACGGCGCGATCCTCGTCGTCTCGGCCGCCGACGGCCCGATGCCGCAGACCCGCGAGCACATCCTGCTCGCCCGCCAGGTCGGCGTTCCGGCGATCGTCGTGTTCCTCAACAAGGTCGACCAGGTTGACGACGCCGAGCTGCTCGAGCTCGTCGAGCTGGAAGTGCGCGAGCTGCTGACCTCCTACGACTTCCCCGGCGACGACATCCCGGTCGTCAAGGGTTCGGCGCTCGCCGCCCTCGAAGACAGCAACAAGGAAATCGGCGAAGACGCGATCCGCGCGCTGATGGCCGCCGTCGACGCCTACATCCCGACGCCGGAGCGTCCGATCGACCTGCCGTTCCTGATGCCGATCGAAGACGTGTTCTCGATCTCGGGCCGCGGTACGGTCGTGACCGGCCGCGTCGAGCGCGGCATCGTCAAGGTCGGTGAGGAAGTCGAGATCGTCGGCATCCGTCCGACCTCGAAGACGACGGTTACCGGCGTTGAAATGTTCCGCAAGCTGCTCGACCAGGGCCAGGCCGGCGACAACATCGGCGCGCTGGTCCGTGGTGTGAACCGCGATGGCGTTGAGCGTGGCCAGATCCTGTGCAAGCCGGGTTCGGTCAAGCCGCACAAGAAGTTCATGGCCGAAGCCTACATCCTGACGAAGGAAGAAGGCGGCCGTCATACGCCGTTCTTCACCAACTACCGTCCGCAGTTCTACTTCCGCACCACCGACGTGACCGGCATCGTTTCGCTGCCGGAAGGCACGGAAATGGTCATGCCGGGCGACAACGTCACGGTTTCCGTTGAGCTGATCGTGCCGATCGCCATGGAAGAAAAGCTGCGCTTCGCCATCCGCGAAGGCGGCCGTACCGTCGGCGCCGGCATCGTAGCCTCGATCGTCGAGTAATCGACGGCGA
>NZ_JAVDTM010000028.1:0-1159 GCF_031455855.1 Mycoplana sp. BE70 | reverse complement strand
ACGGCAGCTTCACCTTCGACGCGGCGACGGGGGCATGGACCTACACGCTCGACGGCCGCGCCCAGGCGCTGAAGGAAGACCAGAGCGTCGACGAGGCGCTTGAAGTCGCCTCCATCGACGGCACGACGAAGACGATCACCGTGACCGTCACCGGCACCAACGACGCGGCGGTGATCACCGGCGCCCTGACGGGTTCGGTCACCGAGGACACGGCCGCCACGACGGGCGGCACGCTCACGGTCACCGATGCCGATACCGGCGAGACCGGCTTCCAGGCTGCTGATGCTTCGGCGCTTGTCGGTACCTACGGCAGCTTCACCTTCAACGAGGCGACGGGGGCATGGACCTACACGCTCGACGCCCGCGCCCAGGCGCTGACGGACGGCGAGACCGTCGACGAGACGCTGGAAGTCGCCTCCATCGACGGCACGACGAAGACGATCACCGTCACCGTCACCGGCAGCAACGACGCGCCGACGGTGGCGACGCCGATTACCGACCGGACGACCAACGAGGATGTGCCGTTCAGCTTCGCGGTGCCGGCCAACACGTTCGCCGACGTCGACGGTGACGAACTGACGCTGTCGGCTTCGCTTGCGAACGGCGACCCCCTGCCGGGCTGGCTGAGGTTCGATCCGGCGACCGGCACGTTCTCCGGCACAGCGGAAAACGCCGACGTCGGCCCGATCACCGTTAAGGTCACAGCGAACGACGGCAATGGCGGCACGGTAACCGCCGAGTTCACCCTGACGGTCGTCAACAACGACGCGCCGACGGTGGAAAACCCAATCGCTGACCAGGCGGTCAATGAGGACACCGCGATCGACTTTACGGTTCCGGCCAACACGTTCGACGACGTCGACGGTGACACTCTGACGCTGACGGCGACGCTTGCGAACGGCGATCCGCTGCCGGGCTGGCTGAGCTTCGATCCGGCGACCGGCACCTTCTCCGGCACGCCGGAAAACGCCGACGTCGGTTCGATCATGGTGAAGGTCACCGCGGACGACGGCAAGGGCGGTACCGTCTCCGATGAGTTCACCCTGACGGTCGCCAACACCAACGACGACCCGACGGTGGCAAACCCGATTGACGACCAGTCGACGGACGAGGATGCAGCGTTCACCTTCCAGGTGCCGGCCGACACGTTTGCCGATAT
>NZ_JAVDTM010000027.1:0-1330 GCF_031455855.1 Mycoplana sp. BE70 | reverse complement strand
TGTGGCAGCCAGGTTGAATTGTCCGCCGGCGCGCAAAGTAGAAATGTCACTTCAAGCGGCCGCGCGGCACGACGATCAGCCCCGATCTGAGCGGCTGATCCGGTTGCAAGATCAGATCGGGGCGGGTGAGGGCCACCCCTTCGGCTTTAGCTTTGAGACTTTGCGATGACGGATCATTTCGCAGCATCAAGTCGGGAAAGTGCCTTCTCGCGTCGCGCAATCACCGCCGGATCCTGCATGAAATCTTTCCGCCGTCCCGGGCCGCGAGCGCGGCGCACGTAGCCATTCTTGTCGCTGTTGGACTTCACGTCCGGCTTCACCTGCTGATCCTGACGCTCCTTGATATAAGCCAGCACATCGGAAAGCCGCTTGTTCTCGGTGATCGCCGCATGCGTCACCCGCTGGTCCTTGTCAAACACCGTGTAGGGCAGGGAATGCCCCTTCCACCGCACGTCCAATCGACCATCCGCATAGGCATAGGTCTCGACATACCGGCCGACCAGACCGCGTGTCACCTCGGTCTCCTCCAGCATGATCCGCTGGCGCTCGAACGAAAACGTCAGTTGCACGCCAACATAGCGCTGCTCACGTTTGCAGAGAATCTCCTTGAGCCGGTCCGGCATGAGGTTCAGTGGCCGATGCAGGTCCTCCCGCCGGACAGGCGTTCGGGCAAAGCGCGCGTTGTAGCGCTCGATGAAGCCGGGCAGGAAGGCGTTGCCTTCCTCCATATCGTCGATACCCGCCAGCCTTAACTCCTTGACCAGGCGATCTTGCAGCGTTCGGTTCATCCGCTCGACGCGACCTTTGGCCTGGCTGGAGTTTGCACAAAGGATCTCGATGTTTAGCTCGCAAAGCGCCCGGCCGAACTGGGTCATGCCCTGGCCGCCTTTGGCATCCTTCTTCGCCACCCGGAAGACCGAATGCTTGTCGGAATAAAAGGCAATCGGTGCGCCATGACGCTTGAGATACAGCGCCAGTGCCTCGAAGTAGCTGAAGGCGCTTTCCGAGCGCACAAACCGCAACTGCATCAACTTGCCGGTCGCATCGTCGATGAACACCAGCAGCGAGCACGCCGGTCCGCGATCCTCGAACCAGCGATGCTCGGATCCGTCGATCTGCACCAGCTCGCCATAGGCTTCACGCCGCAAGCGCAGCTGATGAAACGTCCGGCGCTGTTGGCGCGACAGCCAAAGGCCGGCCTCCGACATCCATTGGCGCAGCGTCTCGCGTGATACCGTCAGCCCATCATGTTCGGCCAGCTTCTCGGCCGCCAAGGTCGGTCCAAAATCCGCATAACGTTCGCGCACGATCGCAACCGCATAATCGCGCA
>NZ_JAVDTM010000026.1:0-1471 GCF_031455855.1 Mycoplana sp. BE70 | reverse complement strand
CGGTCGTCGCGCGCCAGATGGTCGGCGACGCCGGACAGCCTCGTGTGCACGTCGCCGCCGCCGAGCTCCTCGGCCGTCACGACCTCGCCGGTGGCGGCCTTCACCAGCGGCGGGCCGGCGAGGAAGATCGTCCCCTGGTTCTGGACGATCACCGTCTCGTCGCTCATCGCCGGCACATAGGCGCCGCCCGCCGTGCAACTGCCCATGACGACGGCGATCTGGGCGATGCCCTTCGCCGACATCTGCGCCTGGTTGTAGAAGATCCGGCCGAAGTGGTCGCGGTCTGGAAACACCTCGTCCTGGTTCGGCAGGTTGGCGCCGCCGGAATCGACGAGATAGATGCAGGGCAGCCGGTTCGCTTCCGCGATCTCCTGGGCGCGCAGATGCTTCTTCACCGTGATCGGATAATAGGTCCCGCCCTTCACGGTCGCGTCGTTGCAGACGATCATGCACTCCTGGCCCGACACCCGACCGATGCCGGCGATCAGGCCGCCGCCCGGCGAGGCGCCGTCGTAGAGGCCGTGCCCTGTCGCGATCCCGATCTCCAGAAAAGGCGAGCCGGGATCGAGCAGTTGCGCTACCCGCTCGCGCGGAAGCAGCTTGCCGCGCCCGAGATGGCGCTCGCGCGCCTTTACCCCGCCACCCTCGAAGGCGACCTCTGCCGCGGCTTCCGCGGTGGCGATTGCCGAGAGCATCGCCTGCCGGTTGGCCGCAAAAACCTCGCCGCGCGGAACGATGTTCGATTTCAGCACCGCCATCACGCGGTCTCCTGGAAGATTTCGCGGCCGATCAGCATGCGCCGGATTTCGGAGGTGCCGGCGCCGATCTCGTAGAGCTTGGCGTCGCGCAACAGCCGCCCGGTCGGGTAGTCGTTGATGTAGCCGTTGCCGCCGAGCGCCTGGATCGCCTGCAACGCCTGCTGCGTCGCCTGTTCGGCGGCGTAGAGGATGCAGCCGGCGGCGTCCTTGCGGGTGGTCTCGCCGCGGTCGCAGGCGGCCGCGACGGCATAGACATAGGCGCGCGCCGAATTGAGCGCGACATACATGTCCGCCACCTTGCCCTGCATCAGCTGGAACTCGCCGATCGGCCGCTCGAACTGGCGGCGCTCGTGCACATAGGGAACGACGACATCGAGGCAGGCGGCCATGATGCCGAGCGAGCCGCCGGACAGCACCACCCGCTCGTAGTCGAGGCCGGACATCAGCACGTTGACGCCGCGCCCCTCCCCGCCCAGCACGTTCTCGGCCGACACCGCGCAGTCGGCAAACACCAACTCGCAGGTGTTGGAGCCGCGCATGCCGAGCTTGTCGAGTTTTTGCGCCGTGGAGAAGCCGGCAAAGCCCTTCTCGACCAAAAACGCGGTGATGCCGCGCGGACCGGCTTCCGGATCGGTCTTGGCGTAGACGACCAGCACGTCGGCATCGGGGCCGTTGGTGATCCACATCTTGTTGCCGTTCAGCACGTAGCGGTC
>NZ_JAVDTM010000025.1:0-2500 GCF_031455855.1 Mycoplana sp. BE70 | reverse complement strand
GATGACTTGTGGCTAGGGGTGAAAGGCCAATCAAACTCGGAAATAGCTGGTTCTCCGCGAAATCTATTTAGGTAGAGCGTCGACCGAATACCCTCGGGGGTAGAGCACTGGATGGGCTATGGGGACTCACCGTCTTACTGATCCTAACCAAACTCCGAATACCGAGGAGTACTAGTCGGCAGACACACGGCGGGTGCTAACGTCCGTCGTGAAAAGGGCAACAACCCTGACCTCCAGCTAAGGTCCCCAAGTCATGGCTAAGTGGGAAAGGATGTGAGGATCCCAAAACAACCAGGATGTTGGCTTAGAAGCAGCCATCATTTAAAGAAAGCGTAACAGCTCACTGGTCTAAATAAGGGTCTTTGCGCCGAAAATGTAACGGGGCTGAAGCCATGCACCGAAGCTGAGGATGTGCAGCAATGCACGTGGTAGCGGAGCGTTCCGTAAGCCTGTGAAGGGATACCCGTGAGGGGTCCTGGAGGTATCGGAAGTGCGAATGTTGACATGAGTAACGATAAAGGGAGTGAGAGACTCCCTCGCCGAAAGACCAAGGGTTCCTGCTTAAAGTTAATCTGAGCAGGGTTAGCCGGCCCCTAAGACGAGGCGGACACGCGTAGTCGATGGGAACCACGTTAATATTCGTGGGCCTGGTGGTAGTGACGGATCGCGTAAGTTGTAAGGTCTTATTGGATTGACCTTGCCGCGAAGCGGTTCCAGGAAATAGCTCCACCGTATAGACCGTACCCGAAACCGACACAGGTGGTCAGGTAGAGTATACCAAGGCGCTTGAGAGAACTATGTTGAAGGAACTCGGCAAATTGCACGCGTAACTTCGGAAGAAGCGTGACCTCTTTTTACGCAAGTGGAAAGGGGTGGCACAGACCAGGGGGTAGCGACTGTTTATCAAAAACACAGGGCTCTGCGAAGTCGCAAGACGACGTATAGGGTCTGACGCCTGCCCGGTGCTGGAAGGTTAAGAGGAGAGGTGCAAGCTTTGAATCGAAGCCCCAGTAAACGGCGGCCGTAACTATAACGGTCCTAAGGTAGCGAAATTCCTTGTCGGGTAAGTTCCGACCTGCACGAATGGCGTAACGACTTCCCCGCTGTCTCCAACATAGACTCAGTGAAATTGAATTCCCCGTGAAGATGCGGGGTTCCTGCGGTCAGACGGAAAGACCCCGTGCACCTTTACTATAGCTTTACACTGGCATTCGTGTCGGCATGTGTAGGATAGGTGGTAGGCTTTGAAGCAGGGACGCCAGTTTCTGTGGAGCCATCCTTGAAATACCACCCTTATCGTCATGGATGTCTAACCGCGGTCCGTTATCCGGATCCGGGACCGTGTATGGTGGGTAGTTTGACTGGGGCGGTCGCCTCCGAAAGAGTAACGGAGGCGCGCGATGGTGGGCTCAGAGCGGTCGGAAATCGCTCGTCGAGTGCAATGGCATAAGCCCGCCTGACTGCGAGACTGACAAGTCGAGCAGAGACGAAAGTCGGTCATAGTGATCCGGTGGTCCCGCGTGGAAGGGCCATCGCTCAACGGATAAAAGGTACGCCGGGGATAACAGGCTGATGACCCCCAAGAGTCCATATCGACGGGGTTGTTTGGCACCTCGATGTCGGCTCATCGCATCCTGGGGCTGGAGCAGGTCCCAAGGGTTTGGCTGTTCGCCAATTAAAGCGGTACGTGAGCTGGGTTCAGAACGTCGTGAGACAGTTCGGTCCCTATCTGCCGTGGGTGTAGGAATATTGACAGGATCTGTCCCTAGTACGAGAGGACCGGGATGGACGTATCTCTGGTGGACCTGTTGTCCTGCCAAGGGCATAGCAGGGTAGCTATATACGGAAGGGATAACCGCTGAAGGCATCTAAGCGGGAAACCCACCTGAAAACGAGTATTCCCTTGAGAGCCGTGGAAGACGACCACGTTGATAGGCCGGGTGTGGAAGCGCAGCAATGCGTGAAGCTTACCGGTACTAATCGCTCGATTGGCTTGATCGTTCTCATTGAAAATGCTCATCAGCGCAGCAAAGCTGCGCCGATGATGCGGACCTTTTGTCCTGACGCAAAGGTTCAAAGACGTGTTCACAAAAAAACAGGCTCCGGCCTGACCAGCTTCTCATATCAATTTGCCCTTAGCCGACCTGGTGGTTCTGGCGGGGTGGCTGCACCCGTTCCCATTCCGAACACGGCCGTGAAACGCCCCAGCGCCAATGGTACTTCGTCTCAAGACGCGGGAGAGTAGGTCGCTGCCAGGTCTGCTAAAGGCAAGTTGATAAAGAAAAGGCGCCCGAAAAGTTGCAGACTTTTGGGGCAAGCGGCCTTTCCCAACGAAACATCTTCTCGACACGCACCGGCTCAGGCCGAACACTTGAATGGGCCGCACAAGCGGCCCATAATGCGTTTAAGACGCAAACGGATAACGCGGGGTGGAGCAGCCCGGTAGCTCGTCAGGCTCATAACCTGAAGGCCGCAGGTTCAAATCCTGCCCCCGCAACCA
>NZ_JAVDTM010000024.1:0-22947 GCF_031455855.1 Mycoplana sp. BE70 | reverse complement strand
GACCATGTCGGCCTGATCACGGTGAAGGTGACGGCGACGGACGGCTCGGACGTCTCCGTTTCTGACGAGTTCACCCTGACGGTCGCCAACACCAACGACGACCCGACGGTGGCAAACCCGATTGACGACCAGTCGACGGACGAGGATGCACCGTTCACCTTCCAGGTGCCGGCCGACACGTTTGCCGATATCGACGTCGGTGACACCCTGACGCTGACGGCGACGCTTGCGAACGGCGACCCGCTGCCGGGCTGGCTGAGCTTCGATCCGGCGACCGGCACGTTCTCCGGCACGCCGGAAAACGACCATGTCGGCCTGATCACGGTGAAGGTGACGGCGACGGACGGCTCGGACGTCTCCGTTTCTGACGAGTTCACCCTGACGGTCGACAACACCAACGACGACCCGACGGTGGCAAACCCGATTGACGACCAGTCGACGGACGAGGATGCACCGTTCACCTTCCAGGTGCCGGCCGACACGTTTGCCGATATCGACGTCGGTGACACCCTGACGCTCTCGGCGACGCTTGTGAACGGCGATCCGCTGCCGGGCTGGTTGAGCTTCGATCCGGCGACCAAGACCTTCACCGGCACGCCGCTCAACGGCCACGTCGGCACGATCACGGTAAAGGTGACAGCGACGGACGGCTCGGATGTCTCCGTCTCCGACGAGTTCACCCTGACGGTCGCCAACACCAACGACGCCCCGACGGTGGCGACACCGATTGTCGACCAGACGGCGAACGAGGACGAGGCGTTCAGCTTTACGGTGCCGACCGGGACGTTCGACGACGTCGACGTCGGTGACAGCCTGACGCTGTCGGCGACGCTTCCGAATGGCGACCCGCTGCCGACCTGGCTGACCTTCAACCCCGAGACCGGCACGTTCTCCGGCACGCCGGAAAACGGCGACGTCGGCACGATCACGGTGAAGGTGACGGCGACGGACGGCTCGGATGTCTCCGTCTCCGACGAGTTCACCCTGACGGTCAACAACACCAATGACGCGCCGGTGTTCACCTCGGCCGCGGCGGTAAGCGTCTCCGAGAACGGCATGGCCGCCTACACCGCGGTTGCGACCGACGTCGACGCCGGAACGACGCTGACCTACACGCTGTCTGGGGATGATGCCGGCCTGTTCGACATCGACGCGAACAGCGGGGTGGTGACGTTCAAGGTCGCGCCGGACTTCGAGGACCCCAAGGATGCGGACGGCGACAACGCCTACCAGATCATTGTCACCGCAGACGATGGGACGAATACGACGTCGCAGGCCGTGACGATCACGGTGACGGACGTCCTGGAAGTGATCGCCGGTAGCGGCGATGATGATACGCTTGTCGGCGGCGTGGGCGACGATGCCATCGACGCCGGGGGCGGCGACGATAAGCTCGACGGCGGCGAGGGCGACGACATCCTCAGGGGTGGTGCCGGCAACGACATCCTGAGAGGCGGCCTCGGTTTCGACATCCTCGTGGGCGGTGACGGCGACGACACATATCATCTCGAGGACGAAGACGACGTGGTCGTCGACACGGCTGGGAACGACACAATCACCTCGACCATCAGCCGCAGCCTTGCCAACTACACCGGGATCGAGAACCTGACCCTTCTGGGGTCGGCCGCGATCAATGGCACCGGCAACAGCGGCGACAACGTCATCACCGGCAACGACGCTGACAACGTGCTCAACGGTGGCGGCGGGAAGGACACGCTCATCGGCCTCGGCGGCAACGATACCTACATTACCGACGGCGACGACACGATCGTCGAGGCGGCCAACGCGGGTATCGATACCGTCCAGTCCAGCGTCTCGTTCACGCTCGGCGCTAACCTCGAAAACCTGATCCTCACCGGCAGCAAAGCGCTGAATGGGACGGGCAACGCGCTCGACAATGTCATCACCGGCAACAACGCTGCCAACGTGTTGAACGGTGGCGGCGGGAAGGACACGCTCATCGGCCACGGCGGCAACGATACCTATATAACCGACGGCGGCGACACGATCGTTGAAGCGGCCAACGGTGGTATCGATACCGTCCAGTCCAGCGTCTCGCTGACGCTCGGCGCGAACCTCGAAAACCTGATCCTTACCGGCAGTGCGCTGAATGGGACGGGCAACGGGCTCGCCAACGTCATCACCGGCAACCGCGGCGCCAACAAGCTGGACGGCGGTGCGGGCAATGACACGCTCAAGGGCGATGCCGGCAACGACACGCTCAATGGCGGTCTTGGCAAGGACATCCTCACCGGCGGTACCGGCAAGGATGTGTTCGTGTTCAACACGAAGCCGGCGTCGACCAACATCGACACCATCACCGACTTCTCCGTCAAGGATGACACGATCCACCTGGAGAATGGGGTGTTCACGGCGTTGACGAAGGTGGGCAAGCTATCGGCGGCAGCGTTCGCCAAGAACACCAGTGGGCTTGCGGCCGACAAGGACGACCGCGTCATTTACGAGACGGACACCGGGAAGCTGTTCTACGATGCGGACGGCAACGGCAAGGGCAAGGGGGTCCACTTCGCCACCCTGACGAAGAATCTCGCGCTGACGGCGGACGACTTCTTCATCATCTAAGCGACACTTGCCCCCGGCGCCAAACAAGCCGGGGGCAAGCTTTTCGAACGGCCTTGAGCGACAGGGATCACCGTCGGTACCTACCGCACACGAACCGGTCCCGCGCATTGCGGGCCATCGTCGGCAACTGTCGGCATGCCGCCGATGCAGGTTTTGAGTACGCCGGATATCAGCGAGTTGCCGGGCCATGACGAGGCAAGCACAGCGCCGACCTGAAATGGAACTTTGAGCCTGACCGGCGATATCCCAACGTCCAGCCTGACAGACGCGATTAGAGAGTTCCCGGAACGTCGTCGAACGTATCGACGCGATGAACGTCAAAGCGGCGGATCTTCAACACGCTCCGCGATGATGCCGGCATCGGCGCATTCTTTCCCATCCAGCCTAGGCAAGTTTGCCTACCAACAGCCGCTGTGCGCCTTTGACCCGCCGCCTTCTTTAGAGGCGCCGGTAAGCGATCGAACAGTGTCGCTGAGATCCGATCACTGCTATTTCCTCGGCAAGTGTGGAACAACGGAAAGTCAGTTCCGAAGCGTTCGCACCCGACCTTGTCACCTCGGCGGCATCGCCGCGCTTGGGTGGCGGCCAGCAAACTCGAGGGCGTAAGACATGCACAATACGGATCGAAGTTCAGTTGCAGCGGTCGATAAAAGTCGGGAAAAAGTCAGATGAAAAAACTTTTCTGAAGTTTTCAACTTCTTGTGGTGAGCGCGCAGGGATTCGAACCCTGGACCTACTGATTAAAAGTCAGTTGCTCTACCGGCTGAGCTACGCGCTCCCAGGCGGGACGGCCCGCGGAAGTGGGCGGACATATAACAGGCGTCTCTTTTCGGTCAACCCGTAAAATCGCTTCGCCCGCGGCTTTTGCTGCATTTCGCCGCGGTCGCCAAAAGGTGATTGGCTCACAACCACTTGGCCGGCTATGGAAGCAGCGGATGTCCGGCTGCGGATCGGGGTTCGGGGTGATGTCGGTGGCTTGCCACGGCGGATATCGCGGAGTGCCTGACGGCGTACGGGCCGTGTCGTGTGCGAGGTGACTGCTTGTCTATTGCTGAAATATCGCTGCTGAGCGCGCTTCTTGCCGGAACGCTGTCCTTTCTCTCGCCCTGCGTGCTGCCGCTGGTGCCACCTTATCTGTGCTACATGGCCGGCATTTCGGTCGAGCAGTTTCGCGGCGGAACCGTCGCCTCCGACGATGGCCGGGCGCGCAAGGCGGTCCTTTTGTCGGCGCTGTTCTTCACCCTCGGCTTTGCGACTGTGTTCGTCGCCCTCGGCGCCGGTGCTTCGACAATCGGCATGGTGCTGCGGCGCCACCTGGACGTGCTTGCCCAGGTAGGTGGCGTCATCATTGTCCTGATGGGGCTTCACTTCCTCGGAATCCTGCGGATCGGTTTTTTTGCGCGGGAAGCCCGCTTCCAGGGGGGCGGAAAGCCGGCCACGCTTTCGGGCGCCTATATCATGGGCCTTGCGTTTGCCTTCGGGTGGACGCCCTGCATCGGGCCGGTGCTGGGGGCAATTCTTGGCGTCGCGGCCGCACGCGACACGGTGGGAGAGGGGGCCATCCTGCTCGCCATCTACTCGTTGGGCCTCGCCGTTCCCTTCTGGATCGCCGCCGCGTTCTCCGGTTCGTTCATGCGGTTCCTTATGCGCTTCCGAAAGCACCTGGGCACGGTGGAGCGCGTCATGGGCGTACTGCTCGTCCTGACCGGCCTTGCCTTCATGTTCGGTTACATCAGTTCGGTGGCGATCTGGTTCCAGCAGACCTTCCCGATCCTGTCGCAAATCGGCTGAACATCTACCCTGCGATTTCCAATCGAGCGGTTTCGCTTCCCGCCGACTTGGGATAGAGCCGACGGCTGAGATGAGGGAAGGCGTCGGGGATTCGCGGGTCGCATGGCGGAAATAACGGGACTGGTGCTGCCGTTCTTCGGCATGATCCTGCTGGGCTATCTGGCCGCAAAAATCACCCGCCAGCCCGCCGAGGCGCTCGGCTGGCTCAACACCTTCATCATCTACATCGCGCTGCCGGCGCTGTTCTTCAAGCTCGTCTCGAAGACGCCGATCGAGCAGTTGACGCGCGTCGATTTCATTCTCGCCAATGTCAGCGCCACCTATCTGGTGTTCGGGCTGATCTTCGTCGTCGGCCTGTGCCTCAGGCGCGCCACCATCGCCGAGGCCACGGTCCAGGGGCTTGCCGCAGCCTATGGCAACATCGGCTACATGGGGCCGGGGCTGGCGCTTCTGGCGTTCGGCGAGCCGGCGGCGGTGCCGGTGGCGCTCGTCTTCTGCTTCGAGAACATGCTGCATTTCACGGTGGCGCCGGCGCTGATGTCGTTCTCCGGCGGCGACAAGCGGTCGGCTGGCGCGGTCGCCGGTGACGTCATCCGGCGGATCGTGACGCATCCGTTCATCCTGGCGACGGCGGCGGGCTTCGCCGCAGCCTTCCTCTCCCTCGAAGCGCCTGCACCGCTGCAGCGACTGATCGATTATTTGGCGCAGGCAGCCGCACCCTGCGCACTGTTTGCCATGGGCGTGACGCTGGCGCTGCGGCCGCTGAAGCGCGTACCGGCGGAAATCACCTACATCGTCCCGGCCAAGCTCTTGCTGCTGCCGCTGGCGATGTACCTGGTGCTGGGCGCGGCCGGAAACTTCGATCCGGTCTGGGTTTACACCGCCGTGCTGCTCGCCGCACTTCCAACCGCGACGAACGTTTTCGTCATCGGCCAGCAATACGGCGTCTGGCAGGAGCGCGCGTCGGCGACGATCCTGATCACGACGGTTCTGTCGGTCGCAACCGTCACGCTTCTGCTCTACCTGATCAAGTCAGGCCTGCTTCCGGGTGACCCGTTCCCTTAGGGAATCGCGGAAGGCCTTGAGCGAGCCGCCGGGCTCGACGCCTTCGCGCATCACGACACTGCGGAGCGGCCCGATCGCAGAAAGCATGTGCAGGCCAGCCGTGCGCAGGATCTGTATCGGCAGGAAGCCTGAAAGCAGCGAGCGGTTGAGCAGGTCGACGCTGGCGGTGCGGCTCTGGATATCGGCGCGGCGATGACGATCAAAGGCCTCGCCGATCGTGGTGAGCGGCTGGCCCGGATCATTCAGGAGTTCGCGCAGCGCCATCACGTCGCGCAGGCTGAGGTTGAGCCCCTGGGCGCCGATCGGCGGAAAGGCGTGGGCGGCCTCGCCGAGCAGCACCACCTGGCCCTTGCCGAACCGGTCCGCCTGCATGCCGGAGAGCGGGAAGGTTTGCGGCGGGGCTTCGACGGAGACGGCGCCGAGTATCGATTGCATGCGCTCCTCGACGGCACGGCTCATTTGGTCAAGCGGCAGCGCGCGCTTTGCTTCCGCCTCCGCTGGCGACAGCACCCAGACAAGGCTGGAGCGGCGGCCGGGCAATGGCACCTGCGTGAAGGGGCCGCTTTCAGTGTGAAACTCGGTCGAGATGTTTGCGTGTGGCAATTCATGCGTGAAGTTCAGCACAAGCGCCGTCTGCGGATAGGTCCAGGTACGTGCGGAGATACCGCTCTGGCGCCGGACCTCGGATTGGCGGCCGTCTGCGCCGACCACCAGGTTTGCCACGACCGCACTCCCATCGGCGAGATGCAGCTCGACCGCGTTCCCGGCGAAACCGAGGCGCTCGAGCGTTGTTGCAAAGCGGGTGATCGTTTCGCGCTTGGCGATCCGGCGTTCGAGATTTTCCAGGAATGGAGCGTTGGGGATGTTGTAGCCGAATGCTGGAAGACCGACCTCGCTGCACCGGAAGCTGACCGGCGGGGCGCGGAAGAGCCGCGACGTGCCGTCGAGGATGCGCATCGTCTCGAGGGGCGCTGCGACGTTCTCGATTTCGTCCCAGAGCCCGAGTTCCCGGACGAACTCGATCGAATGTGCCATCAGCGCCGTCGTGCGTCCGTCGTGCGGGCGCGCGGCGGGGGCGACCAGCGCCACGTTTCGGCCCGAATCGGAGAGGGCCAATGCCGCGAGATTGCCGGCCAGGCCGGCGCCGACGACGGCGATATCAAAGGCTTTCATGCGTTGTACTTCTTTCAAGTCATTCTTACCCACAGAAATGCCTGCAGGTCTTTTTTGGCAAACTAAGCCCGAAATCTGGCAAAATCCATGGGTTGAAACGGCGCAGGTATGCCGCGCGCCTGCGACGTGCCGGCCTGCCCCCCGATTTTCGCTGGAAGCCGCGGCCAATCGGTGCATATTACGGGCGAAAAGTGCGCTGTCAGCAGGTAAGGCCGCACAATTCAGAAGGCGGGGTGCCCGACGGGGCAAACAAGGCAGGCGATGAAGTTTTTCAATTACCGACGCGTTCCCTATGCCGAGATCCGGGCCTTTTCCGTGCATATCCTTACGGCATCAGGCTCCTTCCTGGCCTTTCTCGGTGTCGTCGCCGCCGCCGAGCATCGCTTCGTCGACATGTTCTGGTGGCTGGGCCTTGCGCTTCTGGTCGACGGCATCGACGGGCCGATCGCCCGCAAGGTGCGGGTGAAGGAGGTCCTACCGAACTGGTCGGGCGACACGCTCGACAATGTCATCGACTACGTGACCTACGTGCTGTTGCCCGCCTTCGCGCTCTATCAGAGCGGCATGATCGGCGAACCGTGGTCGTTCGTCGCCGCAGGCGCGATCGTCGTGTCCAGCGCCATTTACTATGCCGACATGGGCATGAAGACGGATGAGAACTTCTTCTCCGGTTTCCCGGTCGTCTGGAACATGATCGTCTTCACGCTGTTCGTCATCAAGGCGAGCGAGGTGACGGCATCGATCATCGTCTTCGTGTCCGTCTTTCTCACCTTCATGCCGATCAGCTTCCTGCATCCGGTGCGGGTGCAGCGGCTGCGGCCGCTCAATCTGATCGTCTTCTTCGCCTGGGCGGCGTTTGGCGTCTACGCGCTTTTGCTGCATTTCGAGACGCCGCAATGGGTGGTGCTCGGCGTTGTTGGAACCGGGATCTATCTTTACATTATCGGCGCGGTGCTGCAGTTGTTCCCGCGTCTCGGAAAACACTGATCCCTGGGGAGAAGTCAGGTGACACAGGCTATCGTCATCCGGTCGCTCGGCGGTCCCGAGGTGCTGAAGGTCGAAGAAGTCGAGTTGTCGGCGCCCGGACCGGGCGAGGTCCGCATCCGCCAGGCCGCGATCGGGCTGAACTTTATCGACGTCTATTTCCGGACCGGCCTCTACAAGACCGATCTGCCGTTCATCCCCGGCAAGGAGGGTGCGGGAACCGTTACCGCCCTTGGCGAGGGCGTGACGGATTTCGTCGTCGGAGATCGTGTCGCCTACGCCTCGGCCGATGGCGCCTATGCGGCCGAGCGCAACATTGCCACCAGGCATCTGGTCAAGGTGCCGGATGAGATCTCGCTGGAGACCGCGGCGGCGATGATGCTGAAGGGCATGACGGCGCAATACCTGCTGCTGCAGACCTTTCCGGTAAAGCCTGGTCATGTGATCCTGTTCCACGCGGCGGCCGGTGGCGTCGGCCTGATCGCCGGCCAGTGGGCGAAGGCGCTCGGAGCGACCGTCATCGGTACGGCCGGATCGAAGGCGAAGATCGATCTGGCGCTGGCGCACGGCTACGATCACGTCATCGACTACACCAAGGAAGATTTTGCCGCGCGCGTGCTGGAACTGACCGGCGGCGAGAAATGCGACGTGGTCTATGATTCCGTCGGCAAGGACACGTTCCCGACGTCGCTGGACTGCCTGAAACCGCGCGGCATGTGGGTCAGTTTCGGCAATTCCTCCGGTCCCGTCGATGCCTTCAGCATCGGGTTGCTGGCGCAGAAGGGCTCGCTGTTTGCCACCCGGCCGACGCTCTTCCACTACATCGCGACCCGCGCCGAGCTAGACGCATGTGCAAATTCCCTCTTTGATGTTGTGCGCAGTAACAAAGTGCGTATCAATATAAATCAGACTTATCCGTTGGCGGAAGCGGGGCGCGCCCACGCGGATCTGGAAACAAGAAAAACAAGTGGAACGACGCTGCTTGTTCCCTGACGCTGCAGCGGACGGGAAGAGTTGCGAGGAAAGAGGGGCATAGTGTCAGTCGCTGGAGCGTCCGCGGACAGGCCATTGCTGGCCGTGCGCAACCTGACGAAGCTTTTCGGCACGTTTGCCGCCTGCAACGGGATCGATCTGGAAATCCAGCCGGGCGAGATTCATGCGCTTCTCGGCGAGAACGGTGCCGGCAAGTCGACGCTGGTGAAGATGCTGTTCGGCGTGCTCGAGCCGACGGACGGGCAGATCTTCTGGAAGGGCGAGGCGGTTTCGATCGGAAGTCCGAGTGCGGCGCGCAATCTCGGCATCGGCATGGTCTTCCAGCACTTCTCGCTGTTCGAGGCGCTGACGGTTGCCGAGAACATCGCGCTGTCGCTGCCCCCAAAAATCTCGCTGGCCAAGGTCGCGGAGGAGGCTGCGCGTCTGTCGCGCGTCTATGGCCTGCCGCTCGATCCGAACGCGCACGTGGCCGACCTGTCGGTCGGCGAACGCCAGCGCATCGAAATCGTCCGCGCGCTGCTGCAGAACCCGCAACTGATCATTCTCGACGAACCGACCTCGGTGCTGACGCCGCAGGAGGCAGACCGGCTGTTCGAGACGCTCGCCAAGCTGAAGGCGGAGGGACGTTCGGTCCTCTATATCAGCCACCGGCTGGAGGAGGTGCAGCGCATCTGCGACCGTGCCACCGTTCTTCGCCATGGCAAGGTGACCGGTGATTGCGACCCGCGGAAGGAAACGCCGGCCTCGCTCGCCCGCATGATGGTCGGAAGCGACGTGGCAACCATTACGGCGGAAGGCACGCACACCAAGGGCGACGTGCTGCTCGAGGTTGCTCATCTCGGCGTCGCGGCCCGCACGCCCTTCGCTGTCGCACTGAAGGACATCTCGCTGAAGGTGCATGGCGGAGAGGTGCTTGCGATCGCGGGTGTTGCTGGCAACGGGCAGGGCGAACTGTTCGATGCCCTCTCGGGCGAGTTCCCCGTCCGCGATGCCAACGCCGTCCGGATCCGCCAGCGGCCGGTCGGCAGGCATGGCATCACCCCACGGCGCCTGATGGGAGCGAGCTTCGTTCCGGAAGAGCGTCACGGTCATGCGGCCGTCACCGGCATGTCGCTTTCCGATAACCTTGTGCTCGCCCGCAGCCAGTCCGATCGCGCGGCGTTCCTGGGGGGCGGCGTGCTTGGCATCATCAAATCCGTGGCCGTCCGTCTGGCCTCCCGGCGAATTTCGGAAACGATGGACGTGCGCAAGAGCGGTGAAGATCCGCTGGCCGGTTCTCTTTCCGGCGGCAACCTGCAGAAATACATCGTCGGCCGCGAGCTGGATCGCCGGCCCGCCGTCCTCGTTGTCAACCAGCCGACCTGGGGCGTCGATGCCGGTGCCGCCAGCCGTATCCGTCAGGCGCTCGTCGATCTCGCCAAGGCGGGATCAGCCGTGCTCGTCATCAGCCAGGACCTCGACGAGATCTTCGAGGTCGCGACGGAAATCGCCGTCATCAGCGAGGGGCGGCTGTCGGCGTCCTATCCGGCCCGCGACATGACGCGCGAAAAGATTGGTCTTCTCATGGGCGGGATGCACGACAAGACAGAAGGCGCGGAGGCTGCCCATGCGCATTGAACTCGAAAAGCGGCCCACTCCATCGGTTCTCTACGCGGTTCTTTCCCCGTTCGTCGCGCTGGTGCTGACGGTGATCACCGGCGGAATCATGTTTGCCCTGCTTGGCAAGGATCCGATGAGCGCGCTCTACAGCTTCTTCGTCGAGCCGCTGCTCGACGTCTGGTCGCTGCATGAGATCGCGATCAAGGCCGCTCCCCTGATCCTGATCGGCGTCGGTCTTTCCGTTTGCTATCGCTCCAACAACTGGAACATCGGCGCGGAGGGGCAGTTCATCATGGGCGCCATCGCCGGTGCGATCGTCCCCGTGGTCTTCCACGACTGGCACTCACCGCTGGTGCTGCCGCTGATGCTGATCTTCGGCATGATCGGCGGAGCGCTCTATGCCGCGATCCCAGCCTTCCTCAAGGCGAACCTGAACACCAACGAGATCCTTTCGAGTTTGATGCTGGTCTATATCGCCCAGCTCTTCCTCGACTGGATCGTGCGCGGCCCCTGGCGCAGCCCGGAAGCCTACAACTTCCCGATCACGCGCGACTTCGCTCCGGAAGCCGTGCTGCCGGAGATCCTCGCTTCCGGCCGCACCAATCTCGGCTTCGTCTTCGCCATCGTTGCGGCCCTCCTTGTCTGGTTCATGATGCGTTACACGCTGAAGGGCTTCGAGATCACCGTGCTCGGCCAGTCGGAACGGGCAGGGCGCTTCGCCGGCTTCTCGTCGCGCCGGATGATCTGGTTCTCGATGCTGCTGTCGGGGGCGCTTGCGGGGCTCGCCGGCATCTCCGAGGTCAGCGGCAATATCAACAAGCTACAGCCGATCATTTCGCCTGGCTACGGCTTCACTGCGATCATCGTCGCCTTCCTCGGCCGCCTCAATCCGATCGGCGTCATTATCGCCGGCCTGGTCCTGGCCCTGACCTATGTGGGCGGGGAAGCGGTGCAACTGACCCTCAGCGTCTCCGACAAGGTAACCCGCGTGTTCCAAGGGCTGTTGCTGTTCTTCGTGCTGTCGTGCGACACGCTCATTCGATACAAGATCCGGCTCGTCTTTTCAGGCAGGACGGCTGCGGTGGCGCAAGGCGGGGCCGAATAATGGGAATTGTCGAAGCGATCCTGCTGACCGTCATCACCGCGGCGACGCCGCTGGTGTTGGCAGCGCTCGGCGAACTGGTGGCCGAGCGCTCCGGCGTCCTCAATCTCGGCGTTGAGGGCATGATGATCATGGGCGCCGTGCTCGCCTTCGCCGCGACCGACGCCACGGGCTCTCCCTACATCGGGATTCTTGCCGGGATCGCCGGCGGGGCGTTGTTCTCGCTGCTTTTCGGGTTCCTGACGCTGACGCTCGTCGCCAACCAGGTGGCGACCGGCCTGGCACTGACGATTCTCGGCCTTGGTGTTTCCGGTCAGATCGGTGAAGCCTATGTCGGCATGTCCGGGATCAAGCTTCCCGAAATCACCATCCCGCTGCTCTCCGAGATACCGTTTTTCGGTCGTTTGCTCTTCAAGCAGGACCTGATCTTCTACATCTCGATTGCGCTCGTCGCCGGCGTGAACTGGTACCTGTTCAAGAGCCGTTCGGGGCTGAAAATCCGGGCGATTGGTGATAACCATGCCTCGGCGCACGCGCTCGGCATCGGCGTTATTCGTACCCGCTATCTCGCTGTTCTGTTTGGCGGCGCCTGCGCCGGTCTCGCCGGTGCGCAGCTGTCGCTCGTCTATACGCCGCAATGGGTGGAAAACATGACGGCGGGCCGGGGCTGGATCGCGCTTGCGCTCGTCGTCTTCGCGTCCTGGCGGCCTTGGCGCGTGCTTGCCGGCGGCTATCTCTTCGGGGCCGTCTCCATCAGCCAGTTGCACGCGCAGGCGCTCGGCCTCGGCATCCCCTCCCAGTTCCTGTCGGCACTGCCCTATGCGGCGACGGTTGTCGTGCTCGTTCTGATATCGCACAATCGGCGGATGACGCTGATCAACACACCTGCATCGCTGGGAAAACCCTTCGTGCCGGATCGATGAAGAAAATACCGCACATCAAGTCTCTAACCATTGAGGTCGAAATGAAAAAGCTTTTACTCGCACTCGCAACCTCGGCCGCCGTGCTCGGCTTTGCCGCCGGCGCCAGCGCCCAGGACAAGACCAAGATCTGCTTCATCTATGTCGGCTCGAAGACCGACGGCGGCTGGACGCAGGCACACGATATCGGCCGCCAGGCGCTCCAGGCCGAGTTCGGCGACAAGATCGAGACGCCCTTCCTCGAGAACGTTCCGGAAGGCCCGGATGCCGAGCGCGCCATCGAGCGCATGGCCCGTTCCGGCTGTGCCCTGGTCTTCACGACCTCGTTCGGCTTCATGGATGCGACGATGAAGGTCGCCGAGAAGTTCCCGGATGTGAAGTTCGAGCACGCCACCGGCTTCAAGTCCGCTCCGAACGTCGCCACCTACAATTCGCGCTTCTATGAAGGCCGCTACATCCAGGGCCAGATCGCCGCGAAGATGTCGCAGAAGGGCGTCGCCGGCTACATCGCCTCGTTCCCGATCCCCGAAGTCGTCATGGGCATCAACGCCTTCGTCCACGGCGCGCAGTCGGTGAACCCGGACTTCAAGGTCAAGGTGATCTGGGCCAACACCTGGTTCGATCCGGGCAAGGAAGCCGACGCGGCCAAGGCGCTGATCGACCAGGGCGTCGACATCCTGACGCAGCACACCGACACCACCGCGCCGATGCAGGTCGCCGCCGAGCGCGGCATCAAGGCCTTTGGCCAGGCCTCCGACATGATCAAGGCCGGTCCGGAGACGCAGTTGACCGCGATCGTCGACACCTGGGGCAACTACTACATCAAGCGCACCAAGCAGCTGATGGACGGCACCTGGAAGTCCGAGCAGATCTGGGATGGCCTGAAGGACGGCATCCTGACGATGGCGCCCTACACCAACATGCCTGACGACGTGAAGAAGATGGCCGAGGAAACCGAAGCCAAGATCAAGTCGGGCGAACTGCATCCCTACACCGGCCCGATCAAGAAGCAGGACGGCTCGGATTGGCTGAAGGAAGGCGAGAAGGCCGACGACGGCACGCTGCTCGGCATGAACTTTTACATCGCAGGCGTGGACGACAAGCTGCCGCAGTAGGCGGAACGGGCCGTCGCTTTAACGGTCGGCCCTTCTCGCTCTATCGACTTGGAATGACCCCGGGAGCCGGCCGGCTGCCGGGGCCATTTGCGTCGGTACTTTCGAGTGGCCTTCGCGCTAGGCCGGTCGGCATACGCTGCCGGGAGGAGGACGCAGCACCCTGGTCGACGTCGCATGCTCGCTGTCGTCACGTGGGTATGCTGATGGACCCTCGCAGCCGCTTCGGGACGACGCCTCCCGCTTGGCGCCAGTTGTCGATTGCGTAGGTTAGGTCCGCCGGACGATCAATTTCATCTAAGGTTGTCCGGTTCCTTGCCGTTCTTTCGGGAATCATCTTACGCTCTGGGCGTCGACACGTTTGCCCGCTCGATGCCGGTTGGTGTAACGGGTTCGATCGTGGCAGTGGTGATTGGGGGAGCGCTTCTGACAATCAGATCCGGCTTCGTGGGGGACGCTGATCGGCATCTGCATCGCCGGGCAGACCTGCTCATCCGGATGATGTGCGAAGATATTGATTGGCCTTCTGCTTTTCGGGTCTATGCTTGTGTAGACGGGGCTTTTAGCCCTCGTGCGAAGAACGGCAGGCGGTTAGCCTGAGGGTAGTGGAACCCGACCTCTAGTCTTAAGGGGACTGCCTGACCTGATTTGAACATTGCGGCCAGTGCATCGAGGGAGTGTTGGCGGCAGGGAGAGGATAGGACCGATTGCGCAAGGGGTTGCTCGAAACCGTCATCACAGGGGCAAGTACGCGTACCAGTCATGCGCAGGTCGTCAACGAACTGGGGCGTGCCATCGTCGCTGGCGAATTTCCGGTTGGATCGACGTTGCCGGGAGACGCCGAACTTGCCGCCCGCTTCAAGGTATCGCGGACGGTGCTGCGCGAAGCGATGAAGACGCTGGCTGCCAAGGGGCTGATCGTGCCGCGGGCGCGGATCGGCACCCGTGTCACGCCGCGAGCGCAGTGGAACCTTTTCGACAGCGACATCCTGACCTGGCAGCTTGCGAAAGGCGTCGACGAGGCTTTCCTGCTGGATCTCAGCGAGGTCCGGCTGGCATTCGAGCCGCACGCCGCCGCTCTCGCTGCGCGATTTGCCACCGATGCCGATATCAGCCACATGATGCGCCTTGCCATGGCGATGGGCGATCCCGAGCATACGGCGGAAACGCTGGCCATGGCCGACCTGAAATTTCACCTCAGCGTGCTCGAGGCTTCCCGCAATCCCTTCTTTCGCACGATCGGCAGCCTGATCGAGGCAGCGCTCGTCGGCGTCTTCCGGCTCAGTTCGCCGGCCAGGGATCGTGGCAAGATCGACGATGTCGCCGCCTCTCATATCCGCATTGTCGAGGAAATCCGCCGCCGCGACGAAACGGGCGCCCGTCGGGCAATGGAGAATGTCATTCGCGTCGGCCGTGAACGCGTCGTCGATGCACTGACCGAGCGCAGTCAGCCGCAGACCCAATGAAAGCGGCTTCGCCAGGGGCGAAAACTGGAGTAGGTGAGTTGTTCTGCACAACCCGCTCACACGCCGGCCGGATGGATCTGCGCTCAGCGGCGCTCAATCGTCGTTGCTGGCATTCAGGTCCTCAGGTCGCAGGCCGTCCTCGGCGTGGTGCTCGACCTGCGCCGCCCCCATCGACTGATAGAGGTTGAACAGTGCTTCGCTCGCGCGCGAGGCATAGCGGAACCACTCCGCGTTTCCGGCGATGGCGGGATGGTGCAGGAGGTGCTGGTCCAGAAGGTCGAGCACGATCGAAGCCGTATGGGTCGCCTCATGGAAGCCGGTGGTGCCCGGCGCGTTGCGGAAGAGGAGCTCGGCCGAGGTTGACTGCTTGACCCGCGCCAGTTCGGTCACCAGCTTCACGCGTTCGTCTTCGAGTTCGACATCGCTGCTTTCGATCATGGATGCAGTCTTGCACAGGCTCGACAGCCTGTCGAGCGCATGTCTTCGCCGGGGAGATCGCGGCGCGGCCGCCACCGAGCGTCAGGCCAGGCTCCGGGCGACATCGATGACGATCGACAGAAACATGCCCGAAGCCGTCAATACCAGTCCGATTGCGAACTTCCGCGTGCCGGACTCGAACACGTTTCGCTTCAGCGAATTGAGACGAAGCAATTGCCAGAGCGCCAAACCCTGAAAGACGATGCCGGCCGAGATGAGGGCGAGCGTCGGCAAATCATCGATGCTCCATTCGTTGGGGTTGTTTGTCCAGGAGTTCAGGAAACCGAGCGAGAAGGCGAGCACGATGCCGAAAACGGTGATGTTGCCGTTTCGGAAGAGGACATCGATATTGCGCTCGCCTTCCGGTCCGTCGCTATGAGCCATGCCGCCTCCAATGAAAGAGCGATCGGGGTCGCTGCGATACCATGCCCCTTCACAGCGGCTGGGTCGCCCGGTTGCCGGCAATGGTCACCACAGCGTACCCTCTGCGAGTGCGGGCTGCTGCAATGCGATCCGGCGGTCCGAACAAAAAACACTAAAAGCGCGGCGAGGCTTCGTCATGGTGCTGCGGACGATGCTGCTCACGCTGGCGCCGCATGCCGTAGGCGATCAGGACACCCAGCATGGCCGAACCAAGAACGACAGCAAACAGTGCGAGAAAATTTTCCATGACATGCTCCTCCCTTGCTTGAGGATAGCATGCGTGCCCGGTAGGCGGGAAGCCGTGGGGAAGGCGCCTTCGGGTGAGCCAGGTTCGTCAATTCGTGGTGCCGGCGAATGGACGAGCTGCGGCTCGCCCGCCCGATGTCAGGCACCAGGCGAATACAGGACCCTGAGCCTAGTAGCCCCCGCCCATGCCGCCACCGCCGCCTGCGGATTTGCTTTCATGCCCTTGGGACGAGGTGGTGCTGTATGTATTGGCTCGTTCGCTCGCACACCCGGCAAGCGACAGCAGGACCAGTGCGACGGCGGCAATCAGAACGCGGTGGGTCATCGAAGCCTCCAGCGCCGCGGCAAGCGGCGAGGCAATTGTCCTCTCCTGGTGTGCCGTAGACAATCCCTCGGGATCAGCACCGCGTGCGTTGGATGAGGCTTTCGGCCGAACCACCCGCATGTCGTTAGAGCCGTGCAGGTTTCCGGCCGACCCATCGCCGCGTCTATCAGGCGCCATTCTTGTCTCGGAATGCCAGGGCCTGGCGTTGTCACCGCCCTGGCGGGCAAGGGCAAGTGGATTGCTCTAGAAAAGGTAGAAACGAGCTGGTGGCCCGGCAACCACGCCGCCGGTGAAGATAACTTCGATGCGCGTTAGCGGTTGGTTGGTAACGAGAAATCCGTGGGTCTCATAGCCGACGATGGTGTTGTTGCCATGGGCAAACGTTGTTTGTCCGGTTCCGGTAATCTTTTGAGACGTCGGTCCGACGGCCAATGTATACTCAAGCATAAAGGTAGCGTCCTGGCCCCAGCCATTTCGGCCCGAGTAGAACCCTGAATTGTCCCACTCTCCCGCTCCGGCATGTCCATTCATCAGGACGAAACCCTGGTATCCGGCGCCCGCGCCATTCACCCGTATCAGCATTCTCCGGTCCGCGGCCTGTGCGTTCAATTCGCCGGTTGCGAATACCTTCACGCAGCCGTTGCTGATGCCGCTGTTTGGCGTAAAGGCCAGAGAATTCCCGCCGAACTGCGCTTCTCCAAGAAACTGCATCCCCATTTCCGCCCCTCCAGTTTGTAAAAGGATAGACATCAAAAAATTACAGTGTTCGCTGATGATATGCGTTATTAAGGTTGCAGGTAATATTTTATGCAATCATTGAGGGTTGTCGTGTTGCCGCCAGCAAGCCGTGCGAGCTACTAATGATATCGCTCTAGCAAAGCATGGACCGAAGACGATGCGGATCCACGACGATGTCCGTTTTTTCTTTAAGTGGAGTTGTCACTGCAGGTAGCAGCCACCACGAGAAAATTAGTAGGAACTGGAAAGGAATAAATGCGCATAAGCAGTTTCAGCGCGAATAAATGGTGCCCCCAGAGAGACTCGAACTCCCGACCCCCTGATTACAAATCAGGTGCTCTACCAACTGAGCTATAAGGGCACACCGGGAGGGAGTTAGCATATCTGGCCCGGCTGTAAAGGAAAAAAACGTCAGATCGTCCAGTCGGCCGTTTCGGCCGGGCGCGGGATGACGTACTTGCAGCCCGCCATCGAACGCGGCAGGTTTTCCGCGAGGAAGTCGATGAGCGCCCGCACGGCCGGCAGCATGCCGTGGCGGGAGGTGAAGGCCGCATGGATCGACGATTCCGGCGAGGCCCATTCCGGCAGCACCGGCTCGAGCACGCCGCTGTTGAAGCCGCGCTCGGCGATCCGGTCGGGAAGCAGGCCCACGCCGATGCCTTCGATCACCGCCCTTTCAAGGATGCTGAAATCGATGCACGACAGGACCGGATTGTGCGCGATGTCACGGAAGCCGCCGTCTGCGTCGACAAGCGTCCAGACCGCCCGCGTCGGCTGCTCCTGCATGGCAATGGTCGGCAGTCGGGAGAGGCTTTCGAGCGTGATCGGCCCGTGCCGGGCAACGAAGGCCGGACTGGCGGCCAGATACTGGCGCGCGTCGCCGAATTTCCGCACGACGATCGATTGGTCACCCTCGTAGCTTGCCCGCACCCTCAGTGCCACGTCGATCCGTTCCTCGATCAGGTCGATCGGCCGGTTCGTCGTCAGGATCGAAAGCCGCACGCGCGGATATCGTTTCAGGAACAGCGGGAGGATATCGGCCAGCATCGGCGCAAATCCGAGCGGCATGGCGAGGCGGATCGGGCCGGCCGGTTCGGACATGGCTGCGGCGACAATGGATTCGGCCTCCTCCACGCCGGCGAGGATCGTTTCGCAGCGTTCGTAGAAAGCTTCCCCGATATCGGTCACGCGCAGCTTGCGGGTCGAACGCTCGAGCAGCCGCACGCCCAACTGCTCCTCCAGATGGGCGACGCGTTTGCTAATCTTCGATTTTGGCATGCCAAGCGCGTTCGCTGCCGCCGTGAAGCCCTTGTGCTTCACGACCGCGGCAAACAGCGCGAGATCGTTGAGGTCCTGCATGGAAAGGTCCGGTTCGACGCTAGAGCCTTCATTATTGTTTCCCCCGGGAAACAGTCAATCGGTTTTCCGGCCTCTAATCGGGCGATTGTGCTCGGCGCATATCAGAAGCACCCAATCTTCAATCAAAGGTGCTACGCGCATGAACGTCCTTCATATCGACTCCGGAATTCTCGGAGACCATTCCGTGTCCCGTCGCCTCACCGCAGCGATCGCGGCAGAGGTCGTCGCCAACCATCCAACTGCCACGATCACCTATCGCGACCTTGTCGCCGATCCGCTGCCACACCTGACCGGCGCGCATCTGATGGCCGCCAACGCAAAGCCGGAAGACCTCGACAGCCAGATTTCCGCCGACGTGGCCGCAAGCGCTGCCGTGCTCGAGGAATTTTTAACCGCCGACACGGTCATCATCGGCGCGCCGATGTACAATTTCGCCCTTCCGAGCCAGTTGAAGGCGTGGATTGATCGCATCGCCGTCGCCGGCAAGACGTTTCGCTACACTGAAAACGGTCCGGAGGGGCTCGCGAAGGGCAAGAAGGTGATCGTCGCGTCCACCCGCGGTGGCCTCTACAGCACCGGTCCGGCGGCGGCCATGGACCACCAGGAAAGCTATCTCGGGACGGTCCTGCGCTTCATAGGAATAACGGATGTGGAGATCGTCCGCGCCGAGGGCCTCAACCTCGGCGCCGATTCCAAGGCAGTCGCCATCGCCACGGCCGAGCGGACCATTGCCGGCTTCGGCAGTCTGAAGCTTGCGAGCTAAGGCAACGCGGTCGAAAACCCGTCGACCCGCCGGAGCGGTATTACCGGCGGGTTTTTCATTGTGCGAGGCGCGCGGGTATTTTCGCGTGAGCCGCTTGGTCACGGTGGGGCGACCCGAGCCGTCTCGACAGCGGCGAAAAAGGGCATAGACTTGAGTACTGGAGAGGGCAGCGGAGGTGATCGATGCGGCCCGTTGCGTGCTTGACGATCCTGTTGGCCTTGTTGGCGTTGCCGATCGAAATCGCGGTGGCAGGTGGGCTGGGCGGCACCCTCTGCACCTGCCGCAACCGAGACGGCAGCCGGCACCAGCTCGGCTCGCTCGTGTGCCTGAATGTCGACGGACGCCGCTATCTCGCCCGGTGCGAGATGGCGCTGAACGTGCCCAACTGGAAGAGGGTGCAGGACAGTTGTCCCGTTGCGGCTGGCGGTCGTCTTTTGCAGAGCCTTCCAGCTGCGCTGTGATCGGCTAACTAGATTCGACCAAATCAAGGAGACCGGCGGCGTAAAGGCCGGCAGCCCGTTACTTCACCAGAAATTGCCGGGCTGCGTAGAGGGCAATCGCTGCCGCGTTGGAGACGTTCAGCGATTTGATGGCGCCCGGCATGTCGAGGCGGGCCAGCGCCTTGCAGGTCGCCCGGGTCTTCTGCCGCAAACCCTTGCCCTCCGAGCCGAGCACCAACGCGATCTTGTTGCCCGAAAGCGTCGCCTCGAACGGCTGCGGCCCCTCGGAATCGAGCCCCACGGAGTAGAAGCCGAGCGCGTGCAGTTCCTCCATCGCCTCGGCCAGATTGGTGATCTGGATGTAGGGGATGAGTTCGAGCGCGCCTGAGGCCGATTTTGCAAGCACGCCCGATTCGGTCGGTGAATGGCGCATGGTGGTGATCACCGCTCCGGCGCCGAAGGCGACGGCGGTGCGCAGGATCGCGCCGACATTGTGGGGATCGGTGACCTGATCGAGCACCAGGATCAGCGGACTTTCCTTTAGCGCACCCAGCCTGCGGACGGGCAGCGGGCGGGTTTCCAGCATCACCCCCTGGTGGATCGCCTCGGGGCCAAGCACCTTGTCGATGTCGGATGGCAGCACGGTTTCGACCGGATAGGGCAGGGTGGCCGGATCGGGCAGCTCAAGGCGCTGGGCGGCATTCTGGGTCACCGACAGCTTGATGATGTGCCGTTCGGGATTGTCGAGGGCGGCGCGCACGGTGTGCAGGCCATAGAGGAAGACCTGATCGGGGGCGAGCGCCGGCGCTTTCCAGCCTTCCGCCTGCTTGCGGCGGCGGTCGTCCTTCGGCGTCGGGATCTCGCCGCGCTCGCGCCGCTGGTCGCGGTGCGCGCGTCGAAGATTGGCGTAATGGGTGTCCCGGCCGCTGCGGCCGCCGCCTGCATCATCTTTGCTCATGCCGCCTTATAACCGCCGGCGCAAAATCCGCAAATCCAATGATCGCTTTGGGATCGTCGTTGCGAATTGTTTTTCCCAACTTTTTCCAAAACATCGTGTTGACAGGAGGAAACGGGCCGGTCATATACGCGGCGCAGATCGAAGAGGCGCCTTGCTTCGGCCGGAACCGCTCTTAGATCTCAGATGCTTGGTCGCTTGATCCCGACAGAAAAATGGAGGGATGCCCGAGTGGTTAAAGGGGACGGACTGTAAATCCGTTGGCTATGCCTACGCTGGTTCAAATCCAGCTCCCTCCACCATTCTGTTGGTATGGATCGAACGCCGCGGGTATAGCTCAATGGTAGAGCAGCAGCCTTCCAAGCTGAATACGCGGGTTCGATTCCCGCTACCCGCTCCAGTTCCATCATCCTATTTCCACGTCCTTACGATTTCGTGCCGATGCTGTAGGCGTGCCTGAGAAAGGCTTCGTAGTCATGCGATTGGTGAGGACGAGCTGGGCTGCAGCCGTGCAGCAAGGTCTCCGCTAGGCTGGTGATGTCTGATTCCGGATGCGCAAGGCGAACAAGAGGGGAGTACTGCGCCAACCACTGGTTCTTGTGGGTCCTGACATCGAATAGCACACTGGGCACGCGGCACAGCGCGCTTAAGATCGCCATGTGATAGCGGCCGCCAATGTGCAGGCGGCACTGCGACACGACGTCGGCGGCCATTTCAATGCGGGCTGTTTCGGCAAAGATCCCGCCTCTTGCAATCACCTCGCGTTCAAAAGCGGCAAAACGATCGGCGGCGCGCGTGAGGACGACGGGGCGCAGGGAGAGGGAATCACAGGCGCGCAGCGCCGACTTGAAAATCCGAACATCGTCTCCTTCGTTGTTTCGCGCGCCCGTTGTGATCAGGCAGCCGTCACGGTCGCTGACATCGTCCGGTGCGATCCGAAGGAAAGCGGCATCGGGCAAGAACGTTATGTCGTGATGCTTGGCCGAGACCTCGTCTCGGGCCGCCACGAACCGCAGCGATTTGAACAACTGCTGCAAATAGTCGTCCCGCTCGTCCCGATAGACGGGTATCGTTCCGTTGAGGACCGCATACGGTTTCCCGAGCCGCTGTGCGACCATGACGGGCGTGAAGAACGTGGCGAGTCCTTCCAGTGAGGTCTCGTCGTCAAGCGAACCTTCGGGCTGGAGAAGGATGAAATCCGAGGCGACGATGGTGTCGAACGCGCTTTGTCCATACGCATCCAGCAGTCGTTCTTGCAGCAAAGTCGCCTCGGGCTCCCGAACAACGCTCGATCTGAACTCCTTACGAAAAGCGGCAAAGTCAAAACCGATTGAGGTTATTGCCGCATCGGGGAGCGCCCGCCGTATCGTCTGCTTAAGTCCCTGGCTTGTCAGGCGGCAGCCAATGTTGACCCTGAAATCCGTATCATTGAACAACGCGACGTTGATCCGGCCTTCGGCTTTCCGGCTCCGGGAGATTTCCTGGACAAAACTCTTGTAGGTCGCCCAGTATTGCGCGACATCGCGGTCCAGGATCCGCTCACATATGGCCAGTGCATCGTCATGCATCTCTTCTTTGACAAGAAGCGCGGCGGCACGGCGAAGTTTTGTGCAGTCCTGAGGCCTCTTGCTGGCCGATTTCACAAGGTGGTATGCGAATTTGGCCTTTGCCTTTCCCCGGTAGAGCTTGGCCATACGCCAGTGGAAAGAAGAAATAGCGTTGCTTATCATTGCTGCAATGCCCTTATGTCAGAAATTAATTCCAAGGTCATCAAGCGCATGTAACGGGAATCGTTCTACACGCAACATGCACTAGAAGCGTACGCACGGACAACGGAAGACAAGTAAAGATCGGGCTTTGCGCACAAGGAATTGGCTTTTCGGGTCGCACGGTTTGGCGGCGCGATGAAGGCAGCGTGGCGAACTTGAACCCGCGGGCGCGTCAGTCCGGCGATCCGAGGAGCAGGTTTTACAGGGAATCACCAGGACCTCATGAACTGGCGGCCGATTAAGTTGAGGACATGGTCTACGGCTTGCCACGGCTTATGATATCGAACTTGTCTCGATATTCATTCGGTTGATCAAAGGAAATCGGCAAGCCCATGAATAAATGCAGCAAGTACTAAATGTAGGTTGTGGAATAATCTTCCAGTGGTCCAACCTAAATTACGCAACCGTCCGCAACGTCCGCGGCCGCACAACTCTCTATTTAAGGCTTGCGCATTCCTTGCGAAAGCCTTAAACGGCTGCCAAACCGGAAGGGCCGGTTAAGCCCAAGTTTCGTTTACAGGAAGAATGAAATGGCAAAAGGTAAGTTTGAGCGCAACAAGCCTCACGTAAACATCGGCACGATCGGCCACGTCGACCATGGCAAGACGTCGACGACGGCGGCGATCACGAAGTACTTCGGCGAGTTCAAGGCGTATGATCAGAT
>NZ_JAVDTM010000023.1:0-22962 GCF_031455855.1 Mycoplana sp. BE70 | reverse complement strand
ACCACATCGGCAAACCGCCCACTCGGGACATTCGAGCAAAAGCGCCTCCGCACCAGCGGCGAGGCGCTTTTTGCGTTTTAAAGACCGTTTCCACTCGTGGCACACTCGTCGGACTGCTGCTCCCGTAGCTCTCTGGCCATTTCGCGCCAGGCTTCCTGAGTGGCGATGATTGCTCCGAGGTGGCCGTGAACCGTCAGGTCGACCCGACTTGCCGTCTCCGGTAGGCACGATGACATCGGATAGGTTGGCCTTGAGCCCTCTCCTCATCAAGTCTCTGGCCTACGTCAAGATGGCGGCGGCCCGTGCCAATGTCAGGCTGGGCGACCTCGCCCCCGGAAAGGCGAGCGATATGCCGCTGGCGGATCGTGTCGTCCGTCAGAATGTCGGCACTGGGCCCCCTGAGAATGATCTGGCCCCGGATCAACAGATGGCCCCGCTCGGCGATTGACAATGTGGTTCGCCGTAGCGACCGCGGTGCTCGCCTCGCGGTGCCTGCGGCAATTCTCGGGGTTTACGGTTATTCCGATCACCGCGACTGGAATCGCGCTTGCCGGGCGGCAAAGCGTGCGGCCCCGCTACCAAGCTCAATGTCACCCAGAGTCGAAGAGAGCAAGGTCCGCCTCAACGACGGCCAGAAGCTGCTGCGGCGCACCGGAAACGACGTCATTTGCCCAGTCATGTGATTTTCGGTTACCAGACCTGAACCATGATTTGCGCGTGCCGGAGATTTTTGGAACTGGCGGCGGTCAACTCACGGCGGCTACAGGATCACGGCCGCGTCGAAGGTTGTTTCACCGCCGGCGGTCGAGCCAGGCGGCCCCTTGCAGCGCCATGAGGATGATGATGACTCCGATGACGACGCGGACTTCCGGTATCTCGTCGAAGAAGATGTAGCCGGTGATGGTCACGCAGACGATCGACAGATAGCCGACCGGTGCCAGCACGCTCGCATCGGCGATACGATAGGCCCGCAGGAAGCAATATTGCCCGATCTGCGCCAGGAAACCGATGCCGAGCAGTGGCAGCCAGTCGAAGGTTGCGACCGGTTGCCAGGTGAAGACGGCGGGGACGGCGGTGATCACGGCAAGTCCGACGGTATAGAAGACCATCATCACGGTGGTGTTCTCGTCCTTCAGCGCGCGGGTCTGAATGATCGCAAGCGAGCCGAAGATGACGGATACGAGCACGACCAGCACCCCGGCATCGAAGCTCGCCGTGCCCGGCGCCATCACGATCAGCACGCCGGCGAAGGCAAGGGCCGCGCCGGCCCAGCGGACGCGGCTGACCGTCTCGCCGAGCATGATGACCGCCATTGCCATGGTGACGAGCGGCCGGGAAAAGCCCACGGCATTTACCGTGGCCAGCGGCAGCATGGTGATGGCGAGGAAATTGCTGGTCAGAGCCACCGCATTGCAGGAAATGCGGAAGATATTGCGCCACGGATGCTTGATCCGCGCCATCTCCGCGCGGTGATGCCAGATCAGCGGCAGGATGAAGAGAAGCCCGATCATCGCCCGGATGAACACGAGCTGGAAGGCCGGATAGCTCGCGCCTTGCGCCTTCACCAGCGCCGTCATGCCGCCGGAAACCAGCACCATGTCGAGAAGCAGCCAGCCGATCGCGATGCGGGCGTTTGCCGCCCGCGTGGCTGCCGCCGCTGGCGCGGCTTCGGCGCTCACGCCGGCCGCACGAGGTTCGCCATCAGCCGGAAGGCGCCGGGCACCAGCCTGTCCATCTGGTGATGCAGCACGAGGCTGGTATGGGTATGCCGCCCCTTGCCGATTGCGGCGGAAATCAAAGCACCCTTGAGGGGCTGCTCGTCCGGGTCGTGCATGGCCAGCAGCGGCTCGTAAACGTCATCCCAGCGCGAAGCGAAATAGAGGCCGCGTTCCTTGTCCCATCCCTGCCAGTCTTCCGGGTCAATGACGTTCGGACCCTTGAGAAGGATATGATCCGGTGTGAGCACGGTGACTTCCGAGCGCGGATCGGTGACGCGCCAGCGCAGCGACGGCGAACCGATCTCGATGCGGCGTACTGGCGTTTGCATCGGATCCCAGCCGTCGCTCGGGCGGTGGTAGAGGGTTACGAGATGGCCGCCGTTCTCCACGAAGCGGTGCAGGCGCTCGGTCGCGGCAGCGAGATCCCTGCGGGTGCCGAAGGCGAAGATGCCGACGACGATGGTGGTGAAGCGCGACAGATCGCCGGAGAGCGCGGCCGCATCGAGTTCGGTGACGTCGAGGCCCAAGCGGGTGAGCCACAGGCCGACACGGTCGGCGCCGCCGCCGACATAACCAACGCGTGCGCCTTCCGGCAGTTTCAGGTCGAGCGACAGGATTTTCAGCGCCGCCGGAGAGCGGAAGCTGGCGCGGCCGACATGGCGGTAGGCGATCGGCGTGATCTGGAAGGCCGGACGGCCGTCGATCTGCGGCTCGATTTCGATCAGCCCCGTTTTGGCTCCGCCGGTTGCGGATGCGATCCAGCCGCCGTCGGTCTTATTCATTGTCCAGCCGGCGGGCGTCTTGAAGGAGACCGGTGCGCTCGGGCCGGCGATATCGGCCTTGATGGCCCATTCGGTCTGCGGGGAGGCGAGCGGAACCAGCAGGGCATCGGGCAGCAGGGTCAGCGAATGGGCCGGCGCGACGGCGAAGGGCTCGGCGAGATCATAGTTGCCGGAGACAGTGCGGCCGCCGATCTCCGCAGAAACCTTCACATGCGCGTGGCCATTGCCGCCAAGTGCCGACCAGGCGGGCAGATAGAGGCCCGTCAGCGGCGCGTCGGAGGCGGCGGTCAGCGCGAAGATGCGTTCATGGGCAAGTGACTGGATGGAGGAGGAGACGCCTTCCGGCAGAACCGGGAGAACCTCCACCTTTCGGGCGGAAGCACCCTCTCCGAGTTCGACGGTGAGCGTTGCAGCGCCACCCGGTGAGATGACGGAAGGATCGGCATGGGCGCTTTCGAAGATTGCCGCCGCATCGAGGATCGCCGCATCGACCTGCGCCTGCTTCCGGGCGAGCCGGTGGCTGTGCAGGGCCATGAACGCGCCCGGCGCGGAGGAGCCCACGATGTCGAGCCAGCCTGCCGCTTCGGTCAGTGCCTCGACGATCGCATCGCGATCCGGGAAGGCCGAGATCGCCGCGGCGATCGCGCTGTCTGCGGAACGCAGAGCTGCGGCGACATTGGCCGGAAGGCTCGAAAAATCGGCGAGCACGGTCAATGAAGCGGGCAAGTCATCGAGGACCGATTGCTCCATCCTGGAGCCGGCGGAGCATAGCTTCAGGTGCAGCGGCCAGGCCTTCTGCGCCTGCTTCGGCCAGTGCCCCATGCCCTGCGAGGCATGGTAGTAGCGCGACCATTCGCCGATGCGGCCGTATTCGGCCCCGGTCGCCGGCTCGCGGCCTACGGCGAGAACCGTGATGGTCGCATCCGGGGGTGGGACCTCGTCGTCATAGGTGTCGCCGCCGCCAGACCAGGCCGGCAGGTAGTACTTGGCGACCCTCCAGGGCTTCAGGCCTTCGGCGAAATGCTCGGGGTAGGCCTCGGGATCAGCAGCGAGGCCGATCGCCGTCTCGGCGGCGCGGGTCATGGCGCGGTGATGGCCGTGCTGGCCAGGTACGTCGAGGAAGGTCGGAATGACGATGTCCGGCCGCTCCATGCGATAGGCGCGCACCAAGCGCTCCACGACACGGGCCTCACCCCAGCGGGTGAAGGTCGCATCGCCATCCTTGGAAAAGCCGAAGTCGTGCACCGGATCGGCGGGGCCATGGCCGAGCCAGGAAACGTCCGCATCAATCGTGCGGGCCGCCGCCTCCAACTCGCGGGAGCGCAGGACGCCGAGCGAGCCGAGACGTTCCGGACCGAGCGCATTCTGGCCACCTTCGCCGCGCGTCGAGCAGGCGATGATGACGCGCATGCCGAGTCCGAGGCGGAACCAGGCGAGCATTTCGTTGCGCTCGTCGTCCGGATGCGCACCGGTATTCATCATGGTGACGGTCGATTTCAGCTGCGAAAGCTTGCGGTGCAGGCGGATGAGCGAGGGTTCCACCATCTGCCGTTCGATGCGTTCGCGGGCTGTCAGCATGAAATTCTCTCCCCATACGTCATGCAGATACACCGGCAGCGGCCGCAACCGAGGTTTCGAGCTTGGGCGTTACCATGTCGAAAAGCGGCAGGGACGCGGCGCCGAGCGCTGCCGTCAGCTGGCCGGTCTTGCCGCGGAGGACGCGGGGCAGGTCGCGCTGCCTGCGGCTTGCGACCGAGGTCGGCAAATTGCCCATCCGGGTGATGATGTCGTCGATGATCGCATCCGGCAGCGCGCCGCCGAGGATGACCGTCTCCGGGTCGAGAATGTTTTCCAGCATCGCGACCATTGGCCCGAGATAGGTCGCCGCATCGTCGATCCATTCCTCGACGAGCGGATGTCCGGCCGTGTGGAGCCGTTCGAGATCGCCGAACTCGCTGTCGGCAATGCCGGCGCAACGGAGCTTTTCCTTGAGCACATAGACGGAGGCATAGCCTTCCAGGCAGCCGAGCTGGCCGCAGGACGGGCAGGCACGGCCTTTCGGCACGACGGTGACGTGGCCGATTTCGCCGGCATTGCCGAAGGCGCCGCGGTAGGGCGCGCCATCCTGGATGATGCCGAGACCGACACCGACGCCGAAATAGATCATGCAGAAATTCGAGATGGCCAGGCCGGCGCCGAACAGGCGCTCGCCGACGGCCGCCGCCGTCGCATCGTTTTCCACAAGCGCCGTGTGACCGCAGGCCTGGCCCAGCGCCTGAGCCGCGTCGATGCCCGCCCATCCGGGCAGGGTCGTCGGACCGACCGAGGTCATGCCATCGATCTCGAACGGCCCCGGCATCACGACACCCGTGCCGAGCAGCCGGGCACCGACGGACTTCTCGACGGCAGAATGCTCCGAGGAGAATGCTGAGAGAACGTAATCGGGCGTCGTGCTGCTAAGAGACGTGATCCTTTTCGCACGCAAGCGGCCGGCCAGATCGAGCGCCACCGTGACCATATGGTCGGCGGCGATTTCCACGCCGATGGTCGCGCCGCCTTCCGGATTGACCGCGAACTGGATCGGCGGCTGGCCGCGGCCGGAGCGCATCCGGCCCATCTCCCTCAAAAGCCCTTCGCCGACCAGCTCGTCGACGATGTTGGCGACGGCCTGGGGCGTGAGACGGGTGAGTTTGGCAATGTGGGCGCGGCCCAGCGAACCCTGTCTGCGCACCACATCCAGCACGACGCGCCGGTTGTGATCACGACTTCGTTCGGGATTGTTCCCGATTGCCACCGGGTGCGTGCCGATCGTGTTTACCGTCATCTCGGTGAGTTCCGTTGCCTCGAAATTCATAGCGCCGGAAATCGGCTCCCCGCAATAGAATAATTCAAGTAAATTATCTTATTGACAAACCGGCCGCTACGGGAAACCGTAAAGACGGCGCTGCGACAGCGCTTCGGACGGGAGGGGCCGGGGGAACTCCCTCTTCCGCAAACGATGAACGCACCGGACCGTCGAGCACCGCGGGCGGATGCAGGGAACAATCAGATCCCCGAGACCGGGAGACCCGGTGGGGCAAGTGGAGGGTCAAATGCGCAAGGCAACTTTGTTCGCCGGTCTTCTCGCCGGTTTCAGCACGTTCGCGTTCAACGCCGCGCAGGCGGTCGAAATCGAATACTGGCAGTATGTCTACGACACGCGCGTGCAGGCGATGGACCAGCTGATCGCCGAGTTCCAGAAGGCCAATCCGGACATCACCGTCAAGCAGGTGACCTTTCCCTACGCCGACTACCAGACCCGCGTGATCGCTGCCAATCTGGCCGGCAACGCGCCCGATGTCATGCAGCTCTTCTATGGCTGGCTCGACAAGTTCGTCGCCGGCGGCATCCTGCAGCCGCTGCCGACCGACGCCTTCCCGCATGACAAGATCGAAAATGACTTCTTCCCGATCGTAACGGCCATGAAGCGCGGCGATGACTATTACGGCCTGCCCACCGCCGTGCGCTCGCTCGCCCTGTTCTACAACAAGAAGCTCTTCACCGAGGCCGGGCTCGACCCGAACAACCCGCCGCAGACGCTCGATGAGTTCGTCGCCGCCGGCCAGAAGATCGCCAAGCTCGACGACGCCGGCAATGTCACCGTCGCCGGCTCGACCATGGACATGGGTGGCCAGGACCACCAGTGGTGGCGCGAAGTGCTGATCCGCCAGTTCGGCGGCGAGCCTTATGCCGACGGAGACACCAAGGTCACCTACAACAGCGATGCGGGCCTGAAGGCACTCGATTTCTACACCAGCCTGCAGCTCGAGAAGAAGATCGGCAAGGTCGGTTTCATGGACGAGGGCCAGGCGGCCTTCCGCGCCGGCATGGCCGGGATGACGATCGACGGCACCTTCCGCCTTGGCTCCTTCAAGGGCATCAAGGACTTCGAATGGGGCGTGACCGAACTGCCGGCCAATGCGGAGGGCGTGCGCTCCAACTATGCGAGCTACTTCGCCAACGGCATCAGCGCCAAGACCACGGGAGAGGAATTGGAAGCGTCCAAGAAATTCCTGGCCTACATCACCTCTCCGGCCGCCATGGACATCTGGCTGAAGACGGTCGGCGAACTGCCGGCGCTGCGCTCCGCGGCCCTGACCGACGCCAACCTGAAGGATCCGATCTACGCGCCGTTCCTGAAGGGCCTCGAATATTCGCACACGACGCTCTTCAAGGATGAGCAGGGTCAGCGCCAGAACGCGATGGACATGGTCAACCGCGTGCTGCTGGAAGGCCAGTCGACCAAGGATTCGCTCGCCCAGGCCGCCGAGGCCGAGCAGGAAATGATCGACGCGGCCCAGCAGTAATCACCTCATCCAGCAGAGTGGATCTGCCCATGGCAGCGATTGAACAAAAGGGGGCGGCACCAAGCCGCCCCACCGGCTCCCCGGCCGGAATCTCGGGTGGCCTGTCCATGCGGACGAAACGGCTTCTCTGGGTCTGGGGATTCCTGGCGGTGCCGATCCTGTTTTACGCGATCATCCGCTTCTACCCGACCTTTCAGGCGTTCTACCTGTCGCTGACCAACTGGGATCTGGTGCGCCCGCCTAAGCTCGTCTGGTTCGCGAACTACATCAAGCTTTTCAAGGACCCGCAGTTCTGGAAGGTGTTCAGGAACACCTTCACCTACCTGATCATCGGCACGCCGATCAGCCTCCTGCTCGCCTTCGTGATCGCCTATTTCCTCGATCGCGTGCGCTTCATGCACAATTTCATCCGCGCGCTGTACTTCCTGCCGTTCCTGACGACCGCCGCAGCGATGGCCTGGGTCTGGCGCTGGTTCTATCAGCCGCCGCCGATCGGCATCATCAACAGCGTCCTTGGCATGCTCGGCATTCCGCAGCAGCCGTTCATCGGCTCCACCGATCAGGCGCTCTATGCGATCATGGTCACCGCCATCTGGGCCGGCCTCGGCTTCCAGATCATCATCTTCATGGCCGGTCTCCGCGCCATCCCGAACACGTTCTACGAGGCGGCCCGCATCGACGGGCTGGGTGAATGGGCGATCCTGCGCAAGATCACCCTGCCGCTGCTCAAGCCCACGACCGTCTTCCTCGTGGTCTTCTCGTCGATCGGGTTCCTGCGCATCTTCGACCAGGTCTACAACATGACCACCAACGATCCGGGCGGGCCGCTCGGCTCGACCAAGCCGCTGGTGCTGATGATCTACCAGACCGCCTTCAACTCCTATGCCATGGGATATGCCGCGGCGCAGACCGTGGTGCTCTTCACCATCCTGCTGATCGTGTCGCTGCTGCAGCTGTGGATCCTGAGGGAAAAGAAATGAGCGACGCCGCAACGCTTTCCCCTCCGCTCTACAAGGCGAATATCCGCCCCGGCCGGATCATTGTCTGGACGCTGCTCTTCATCGGCGGCCTGATGATGATCTCGCCGCTGCTCTTCATGTTCTCGACCTCGCTAAAGACGGCCGATCAGGTCTATGACCTGCGCCTCATTCCGGCGGCGCCGACGATTTCCAATTACATGACCGTGCTGGCGGACGGGCGCTTCATGCGCTGGTTCTTCAACTCGATGCTGGTCGCGACGACCGTTACGCTGTCGAACTGCTTCTTCGACAGCCTTGTCGGCTATACGCTCGCCAAGTTCGAGTTCCGCGGCCGCTATTTCATCTTCCTGGCGATCCTCTCGACGCTGATGATCCCGACCGAAATGCTGGTCATCCCCTGGTACCTGATGTCGAGCCAGCTCGGCTGGCTGGATAGCTACTGGGGCATCATGTTCCCCGGCATGATGACCGCCTTCGGCACCTTCCTGATGAAGCAGTTCTTCGAGACCGTGCCGAACGACTTCATCGAGGCGGCACGCGTCGATGGCCTCAACGAATTCCAGATCTGGTGGAAGGTGGCCTTGCCGCTGGTGACGCCGGCGCTCTCGGCGCTCGCGATCTTCACCTTCCTCGGCAACTGGACGGCGTTCTTCTGGCCGCTGATCGTCACAACCAGCAAGGAACTCTACACGCTGCCCGTCGGGCTTTCGAGCTTCGCCGTGGAGCAGCAGATCCAGTGGGAAATGATCATGACTGGGGCGGCGATCGCCACCATTCCCACGCTCATCGTCTTCATCGTCCTGCAGCGCTACATCGTCCGCGGTGTGATGCTGGCAGGCCTGAAAGGGTAATGCCATGACCGACAGGAACCCGCGCCTTTCCGACACCAGCACGTTCCCCGATCCGGTCTACAAGGATACGGTCCTGCGTCCGCTCTTCGACGGCGCCAAGAACCATCATGTGGATGGCTTTCGCCGGATCGACCGCGCCCATCTGGTGATGCTGGTCGAAACGGGCATCCTCGACCTCGAACTGGCGGGCAAGATCGCCGGTGCTTTGGAGGCTATCGACCGGGAAATCGATCCCTCGACGCTCGTCTATACCGGCGAAGTGGAGGACTTCTTCTTCCTGATCGAGAAGGAGCTGAAGGCGCGCATCGGCGTCGATATCGCCGGCCGCCTGCATACGGCCCGCTCCCGCAACGACATCGACCACACGCTGTTCAAGCTCGGCCTGAAGGACAGGATCGATGCGTTGATGGAAAAGGCGCGGACGCTGCTCGCCGCCATGATCGATGCCGCCGACCGCCACAAGGCCACGCTGATCGTCGCCTATACGCACGGCCAGCCGGCCCAGCCGACCACCTTCGGCCACTATCTTTCGGCGGCTATCGAAATCCTGATCCGTGACATGGAGCGCTTCGCGGAAGCCCGCAAGATCGTCGATCTGTCGCCCATGGGCGCGGCCGCGATCACCACCTCCGGCTTCCCGATCGACCGGGCCCGCGTCGCGCATCTCCTCGGTTTCTCTGCGCCGCTCAGGAATTCCTATAGTTGCATCGCCTCGGTCGACTACACGACCTCCACCTATTCGGCGATCGAGCTGATGTTCCTGCATCTTGGCCGTCTCATCCAGGACTTCCAGTTCTGGACGAGCTTCGAAGTCGGCCAGATCTACGTGCCGAACGCCCTGGTGCAGATATCCTCGATCATGCCGCAGAAGCGCAATCCGGTGCCGATCGAGCATCTGCGCCATCTCGCCAGCCAGACCTTCGGCCGGGCGCGCACCATGCTCGACGTGATGCACAACACCCCGTTCACCGACATGAACGACAGCGAGGGCGAGACGCAGGGCATGGGATACGAGGCGTTTGCCTCGGCTTCGCGGGTGCTCGACCTGCTGGCCGCGCTCGTCGGCCAGATCAGCATCGATCCGGAGCGGGTGGACCAGAACATCCGCCGCTCCTGCATCACCATCACCGAGCTTGCCGACTCGCTGGTGCGGCTCGAAGGCCTGTCCTTCCGCGAGGCGCATGAGATCGCCGCCGCGACGGCAAAGAGCGTGGTCGCCGCCAAGGGCAGCCTGACGGATGACGGTTACGAACCGTTCCTGAAGGCCTTCGAACATCTCACCGGCCGCAAGCCTTCGATCGATCTCGAAAAATTCAAGGAGATCGTCTCGCCCGAGCATTTCGTTGCCGTGCGCGGCCGCTTCGGCGGTCCCGCGCCGGAGCCGATGCAGGCAGCGCTTGCGAGCTACCGCGACAAGCTCGCCGCATTCGAGGCCGACGCCAAAAGGGCTGCCGAACACGAGGCGGCGGCTGCCGCCGAACTTGAGGAAAAATTCACCGCGCTTACGGGAGCCCGCTGATGGCGACGATCGAGCTGGAAAAAATCGTAAAGCGCTACGGCAAGGTCGAAGCCGTCAAGGGGATCGACCTGTCGATCGCCGATGGCGAATTCGTCGTCTTCGTCGGCCCGTCAGGCTGCGGCAAGTCGACGACGCTCAGGATGATCGCGGGCCTTGAGGAAATCTCTGGCGGCACGCTGAAGATCGGCTCCGATGTGGTCAACGAACGGGATCCGAAACAGCGCAACATCGCGATGGTCTTCCAGAACTACGCGATCTATCCGCACATGACGGTGCGCCAGAATATCGGTTTTGGCCTGTACACGTCGAAGCTCAGCAAGGCGGAGAAGGACAAGCGGATCGAGGAGGCTGGCAAGATACTCGGCCTCGGAGCCCTGCTCGATCGCCGGCCGGCCGCCCTTTCCGGCGGCCAGCGCCAGCGCGTCGCGATTGGCCGCGCCATGGTGCGCGATCCCTCCGCCTTCCTGTTCGACGAACCGCTGTCCAACCTCGATGCCCAGCTGCGCTCGCAGATGCGCATCGAGATCAAGCGCCTGCACCAGCGGCTGAAGACCACGACCGTCTACGTCACCCACGACCAGATCGAGGCCATGACAATGGCTGACCGGATCGTTGTGATGAGAGACGGCCATATCCTGCAGGTCGGCACGCCTTCCGAGCTCTACGAAAGCCCGGTGGATGTGTTCACCGCGCGCTTCATCGGCAGTCCTTCGATGAACCTAATGCGCGGCAAGCGGAACGGTTCGGGCGTCGAGACCGCCACCGCTGGCGACCTGCTGATCGGTGTCCGGCCGCACGACCTGGTCGCGCACAGGGAGACGGCGAGTGGCAACGGATTTGTCGTCACCGGAACGGTCACCGCGGTCGAGCCGCTGGGGCCGGAAACACTGGTGCATCTCGACATCGGCGACACCTCGGTGATCGCGACGGTGCGGGAGAAGTTCGTGCCGGCAGTCGGAAGCCGGCTGACCTGCGAAGCGGCGCCCGGCAATCTCTATCTCTTCGAAGCCAGCACAGAGAAGCTTTTGGGCCGTTCATGATGATGCATGCCGAGACAAGATCCGCGGTGCTCAGCATCGGGCGGGTCTATTGCGACCTGATTTTCACGGGCCTTGGCCATCTGCCGGTGCTTGGCCGAGAAACCTTTGCCGAGGGCATGGCGATCGCGGCCGGCGGCGGCGCGTTTATCGCTGCGGCGCATCTGGCGCATGCCAGGCGGAAGGTCGCCCTCGTCACCCGGCTCGGCAAGGATGCGCTTTCAGTATGCGTCGAGGAACAGGTGCGTGAGAGCGGCGTCGATCGTCGATTCGTGGAACACGCCGAGGATGCCGGGCCGCAGGTGACGGTCGCCGCGATCGTCGGCCAGGATCGCGCGTTTCTCACGCGCCGCGCCGGCCCTGCCTTGCCGGCGACGCTGGAGGGGGCGCTCGACTGGGACGAGGCACGGCATCTGCACATCGCCGAGTATGCGACGCTGCACGAAATCCCCGACCTCGTTTCCCGCGCCAAGGAGAAGGGCCTGACCGTTTCGCTCGACCCGAGCTGGGATGCGACGCTGATCTACGACCCCGGCCTGCTGCGAGCCTGCGCGGGTATCGATCTGTTCCTGCCCAATCTCGAAGAGGCGGAAGCGATCACCGGCTCATCCGACCCGCAGGTGGCGATCCAAAAACTGTCGCTCGCGTTCCCGGCCGTGGCGCTGAAGGGCGGGGCCGAGGGCGCGTGGCTCGTATCGGAGGGCAGGCTGCTGCATGCGCCTGCCGAAACCGTGCCCGTCATCGACACGACCGGCGCCGGTGACGCCTTCAATGCCGGCTTCATCGATGCCTGGCTGGATGGTGCGGCGGAAGAAGCCTGCCTCCAGGCCGGCATCCGGTTCGGTAGCCTGGCCGTGCAGGCGGCCGGGGGCGCCAAGCTTCTGACCACGAACGACTAGGTGGTGAGCAGAAGTTCTTCCTCGGCTTCGTTCAGATCGCAACGATCGGGCGATGAATCAAGATTGAGCCGACACGCCTAGACCCGTTTGCCGTCACGGCCGAAGAAATGCAGCTTCTCGCGCCGGGCGAACACCGGCAGTTGGTCGCCGAGTGGACTTCGGTGCGGCCGGGCATAGACATCGCCTGACTGTTGGCCGCGGCTTCAATTGGAAGTGTTCGAGGTGGTGGCGAAACCGGTCGGCAATGGTCTTGAACCATTGCCAGTCGGCGTCCGCTCCCACAGCATTTCCTCGACCAGGGAACCGGCAATACAGCCAGACCGCATGGGAGATAAACTCTCTCGGGAAACGGTGACGTTTGTAGCTGATGGCTGAGTTCTTCGTCCCACCGACTCTACGCCAAACCCACTGACACCAGGCCTATGTGGCAACACCGATCGGCCCCCGGCGGTGATCGTCGCGGCTAGCCACCATACACTCGGCTACATCCAATTCGAACTGCCTTTGCCTACTTCAATGTCCAGATGTATTTTATTGACTAGTTAGTTATGTACTATTAGCGTCAAGCGCTGAGGGTAGGAGGTGGCTTCTCGCCAGTGCATGGCGGCGAAGGCGCGCGACAGGGGGAAGTGCATTGGCAGCCATGCGGTCCGCCATTGAGGCGAAGGGCGTCACACGAATTTTTCAGTCAACCGGGAGCGACGCGGTCAAGGCGCTCGACAATGTTTCCGTTACGATCCGTGAAAACGAGTTTTTCACGCTGCTCGGCCCATCGGGTTGCGGAAAGACAACGCTGCTGCGGCTAATCGCCGGCTTCGACTTCCCGACCGATGGCGGAATCTTCCTCTACGGCGAAGATATCGCTCCGCTTCCACCTTTCAGACGGCCCGTTAATACGGTGTTCCAGAGCTACGCCCTGTTTCCGCATATGACGGTGGCCCAGAATGTCGGCTTCGGTCTCGAGATGCTCGACAGGCCGAGGGTCGAGATCGAGGCGCGCGTCGATGCAATGCTGAAGCTCGTCCACATGCAGGACCTGAAGAACAGGCGCACAAGCCAGATTTCCGGCGGCCAGCAGCAGCGCGTGGCGCTTGCTCGCGCGCTCGCCCCGCAGCCGAAAGTGTTGCTGCTGGACGAGCCGCTTTCGGCGCTCGACTACAAGCTGCGCAAGGAAATGCAGGTCGAACTGAAGCGGCTGCAGGCCGAAACCGGCATTACCTTCATCTTCGTCACCCATGACCAGGAAGAAGCGCTGACGATGTCGGACCGCATCGCGGTCATGTCGGCGGGCAAGATCCTTCAGGTTGGATCGCCCTGGGAGATCTACGACCGTCCGACTGACCGTTTCGTTGCCGATTTTATCGGCGAGACGAATTTCCTCATCGCCAGGGTCAATGGCGTCACCAGTGGCAAAGCGAATGTAACGCTGAGCTCCGGCGCGAACATCTCCGCCACCATCGCGGACGGCTATCAGCCGAACGGTAAGGCCACTTTGGTGGTCCGCCCGGAACACGCCAAACTTCTCAAAGGTGCCGGCGACATCGCGGGCGTCGTCGAGAACATCGTCTATTTCGGTACGGACACGCATATCCAGGTCCGTTTGAGTGAAGGCGGCCCGTTCACCGTCCGTCAACAAAACACGCGAAACGGCGGCTGCGGTTTCGCAAAGGGCGATCATGTCGGCATCCAGATCGGCGAGGATGCCGCGCAAGTGCTCAAGGATTGAATGATGGGAACCGCCAAGGAGACTATCAACAGATTCGAACGCGCGGATGTCCGCTCGCGCTGGCTGTTATCCGCGCCGGCTCTCATCATCATCCTGTTCGCCGCTGCCGGCCCCTTGCTGGTCGTGCTGGTCTATTCGTTTCTCGTTCCGGGATCGTATGGCGATGTGAAGTGGGAGTTTTCGACCGACGCTTGGGTCGGCGTGTTTTTCGAGCGCGATATCTTCGATGATACTTTGTCCTTCGCGGACGCGCATCTGACGATCTTCTGGCGCTCGATCAAACTCTCCATGGCGACAACAATCCTCGCTCTGATCTTTGGATTTCCAACCGCCTACTTCATTGCCACCCGACCCGAGAGAACCCGGGATATCTGGCTGTTTTTGATCACGATACCATTCTGGACGAACGTGCTGATCCGCACCTTCGCCATTCAGGAGGTCATCCGCAATGAAGGCGTGGTCAATTCGCTGCTTAAGTTAGCCGGGATTATCGATCAGCCGATCCCGATGATGTACACCGATTTCGCGGTGCTGCTCGGCATGATCTATGTATTTCTTCCGCTGATGGTGCTGCCGCTTTACGCCAGCATGGAGAAGATCGACTTTCGCCTGGTCGAAGCGGGTTACGATCTCTACGCCACCCGTTTTCGGGTTTTGCGGCGCGTGATTATCCCGCTGGTGAAGCCTGGAATTGTTGCCGGATCGATCCTTGTGTTTATTCCGTCGCTTGGCGCCTACGTGACGCCGCGCGTGATGGGCGGCGGCTCAAACCTGATGATCGGAAATCTGATCGAGTTGCAGTTCGGCCAGGGCAGGAACTGGCCGCTCGGCGCTTCGCTGTCGATTGTCCTGATGGTGATCGTCATGATCGCGATGCTGATCTTCGTTCGCTACACCGACAGATCGGACGCCGGCCATGGCTAAAACCGTTTTCAACTGTCGGCGATCGGCATTAGTGCCAGATCGGGCATGTTTTGGCCGGGCTCGGCCAGTGGCCGGGCGTCTCGGCAAGCCCCATCCCTTTGTCTCCAAACTTTTGGCGGAGTAGCGCGTCATGACTGCAAACCGCTCCCTCGGCTTCGATGTAAGGCAGCAGAGCGGCTTTACCTTCGTGGCGACACTTTGTTTCTTCGTTCTCTATCTGCCGATCGCCACGTTGGTGATCTTCGCGTTCAACGACAACAATTCGACGGCTATCTGGAAAGGCTTCTCGACGCGCTGGTTCGAGGCGGCCTGGAACAACGAGCAGGTCATCGAAGCCTCGATCCGCTCCTTCCAGATCGCGGCGGTGGCCGCGGTGTTGGCGACCATCGCGGCGACGATGGCAGCGCTCGCGACAACCCGAACGAAGCCCTATCGCGGCCTGCGGTTCAAATACGCCTTCATCAACCAGCCGCTGGTCGTTCCGGAGATCGTTCTCGCCGTCGCGCTTCTCATCTTCTTCTCCCGGATCAAATTGGCGACCGGCTACACCGGTCTCGGCTATTTGATCGCGGCCCACACGGCGTTTTGCATTCCCTTCGCCTACCTGCCAATCCGGGCGCGGTTGGAGAACATGGATCTGTCGCTCGAAATTGCGGCGGCGGATCTCTATGCGACACCTTGGCGGTGCTTCAGGAGGGTAACGCTTCCACTGCTGTGGCCGGGCGTGATCGCGGGGCTGATGCTCGCCTTCGTCGTCTCGCTCGATGACGTGGTCATCACCGAGTTCGTCAAGTCAGGCGGCCAGGAAACGCTGCCCACCTACATGCTCGGCCAGATCCGACGCATGGTTACCCCTGAAGTCAATGCGGTCTCGTCGGTATTCCTGCTGTTATCGGTCGGGGTCGTTACAGCCTTTTTCTTTATCGGCAGGAAACGGGCCTGAGGTCGCAGACCGAAGGCCCCAACACAACGGGAGAACATTCATGGACTGGAAGGCGACGGTGGCCGCTGCCACTTTGATGATGCTCACCACGGCCAGCGCGGCTCTCGCCGAAGGAGAGCTCAATATTTACAACTGGGGCAACTATACCAGCCCGGAACTCATCAAGAAATTCGAGGAGCAATACAAGGTCAAGGTGACCGTCACCGACTTCGATTCCAACGACACCGCGCTCGCCAAGGTCCGCCAGAGCGGCCACGGATTCGATATCGTCGTGCCGTCGGCGAGCGTGGTGCCGATCTGGATCGAGGAAGGCCTGCTGCTTGAATCGCGTCCCGACCAAATGGAGAACTTCGAGAATGTCGATCCGAGATGGATTGATGTGAAGTTCGATCCGGGCCGCAAATATACGGTTCCGTGGCAATGGGGTTCAACCGGCATGTCGGTGAACAAGTCGGTTTATAGCGGCGATCCGAACACATCGGCGATTTTCCTGGATCCGCCGCCAGAACTCGTCGGCAAGATCAATGTCGTGCCTGAACTGGGCGACGTTCTTTACCTGACAATCAAATATCTCGGCGGCGAATATTGTACCGGCGACAAGGAAATTTTGAAAAAGGTCCGTGACAAGCTGGTGGAGGCCAAGCCGAAGTGGCTCTCCCTTGATTACGGAGCCGTCGACGGCCTCGGCCGGGGCGATGTTGCGGCCGGCGTGAACTGGAACGGTGCCTCCTTCCGCCAGCGACTGCTGAACGACAAGATCGTCTACGGCTACCCGAAAGAGGGCTATCCGATCTTCATGGACAATGTCGCCATCCTCAAGGACGCCGAGAATGTCGAGAACGCCAAGCTGTTTCTGAACTTCATCATGGCTCCCGAAAACGCGGCCCTGATTTCGGCTTTCGCGCGCTATGCCAACGGTATCAAGGGCTCCGAAGCCTTTATGCCGGAGGACATGAGAACAGCTCCGGAAATCAACGTCCCCTCCGATCTGATCGACAAGGGCGAGTTGATGCCCACATGCCCGGAAGACGTCCGCAATATCTACACGAAGATCTGGACCGATCTGCAGAAATAGCGTCACCCGCGACAACCCGGCGAACTTCGGCCGGGTTGTCGCGGCGCCGTGGCCCACGCCCCATCATCCGTTCATCCCTTCCAAGTGCGATCGCAGCGACCGCAGGAGACTTGTCATGACCGATCTCGACCTTTGTTACATGCCGGCGCACGAGGCGCTGCAGCTGTTCAAGGCCAAAAAGCTTTCCCCTGTTGAATTGATGCAGGCGACGATTGACCGCGCCGAAGCGACGGAACCGACGATCAACTGCCTGACCTTCACCTATTTCGATGAGGCCATGGATTTGGCGCGCAAGGCCGAAGCGAAGTATGCGAGGGGGGCGAGAACCGGCGCCCTCGAAGGCCTGCCGATCGGCATCAAGGACGAGAGCTACATCAAGGGCAAACCGACGTCGCATGGCTCGCTGCTGACGAACGACGAGATCAGCGACCACACCTCGACCAACAACGAGCGCATCATGAAGGCCGGCGGCATCGTGCACGCCCGCACGGCGACGCCCGAATTCTGCTGCGCGGGCTTCACCTGGTCCAAGCGCTGGGGTGTCAGCCGCAACCCATGGAACCCGGATTTCACCACTGGCGGCTCGTCCGGCGGAGCGGGAGCGACGTTGTCGGCCGGCACATCGGCGATCGCGACCGGTTCGGACATTGGCGGATCGATCCGCATTCCAGCGTCGGCCTGCGGGGTGGTGGGTTTCAAGCCGCCTTATGGCCGCAATCCCGATGAGCCGCCTTTCAATCTCGACTTCTATTGCCATACCGGACCGATGGCGCGAAACGTCAAGGACACAATCCTGCTGCAGAATGTCATGTCGGGGCCAAGCCCGCTCGATATCGCCACATTGCGCCCGAAGCTGCGCTTGCCACTCGACTACAAGCCGATCAGCGGCTGGAAGATTGCGCTTTCCATGGATCTCGGTTCCTTCGAAGTGGACGACGAGGTGCGCAAGAACACCCTGGCTGCCTGCGATGTGTTTCGCTCGCTGGGCGCCACGGTGGAAGAGGTCGACCTGGGCTGGAGCGACGAGGTTCTGAAGGCTGGCATGGCCTATCTGGAACATCTGTTCGGGGCCTCTTTGGCGCCCCTGCTCAAGGAGCGCGGCGACGACATGACGAGCTACGCGCGCGAGTTCGCCAAGGGAGGCAGCAACTCGAAGGCCACCGATTTTGTGGGGACCCTAGAGGTCGCGGCGCGGATGTACCAGACGCTGGGGCCAGCGCTTGAGAAATACGATGTGCTGATCTGCCCGACGACCGCGATCGCCGCGGTGCCGGCTGAGTTCGATCACACCGAGGACACGCTCGAGATCAACGGCAAGCTCGTCAATCCGTCGCTTGGCTGGGCGATGACCACGCCGTTCAACATGATGAGCCGTTGTCCGGTTCTTTCAGTGCCGTCGGGCAAAGCCGCCAATGGCGTGCCGACGGGCATCCAGATTGTCGGACGCACATATTGTGACGCGGATGTGTTCCGCGCGGCGGTGGCTTATGAAACGGCGCAAGGCCAATGGTACAGGAGCGCTGACGCGCGTCCGGCGCTCTGACGGCAGCGCAGCGGGCGCAGTCATGCTTGCGGCGCGACGAAGCCATGGTTCGCGTGTGCGCAACGGGGCCGACCAGCGCTTGATCATTCGCATCAAATGTGATCAGTCCGCGATTGATATACTTAACGCCCGGATCCGAAACAGGCTGGAGTTTTCCGCCGATCGGATCCGGGAAGAAGGTGGTGAAAATGGCGAGGCGCACGTCGACCGTGACATCGGAAAAGCGCAGGGTCGCAATGGCAGGGGTTGAGCGTTCACCAGACAAGCCCGCCTCCAAAGACCGCCGGCGCGAGCGTGGCGAAGCGAGCATTCAGCGGATCATCGATGCCACTATCGATCTCATAGCCGAGGAGGGATTGGCGAGCGTAACAATGCAGCGCATCGCAGCGCATGCCGATTCTTCAAACGCGCTGGTTGTTTTTCATTTTCGCAGCAAGGAAAACCTTTTCCGGGCCGTCCTGCAATATCTGAGCGAGCAGTATGAGGCGCTTTGGACGAGGATGGTGCGCTCGCCCGACTTGTCGACGGTCCAGCGGCTGATCGGGGCGGTCGAATGTGCACAGCGGTTCGGACTCCAGCATCCGAAATGGGTTTCAGTCTTTGTCGTCTTTTCCAGCGACCGCAAGAGCATGCAGCTTTACAACGAAATCAGTCTGCCCGGCGACCTTGCCTACAACGCCGAAGCACGCGATCTGATCGCCGAAATCGCGCGCGAAGGCGGGTACGGGGCGCTCGACCCGGATACACTGAGCGAAGGTCTTAACTATTTGGTCCACGGTGCATGGTTCTGGGACCACCTGAACCCGCCTGGCGGCAATCCCGAGGTGCTGCGCAAAACAATACTCATGGTTTTGCGTCAGGCGTTTCCCCGGCATTTCGACGCGGCGTGTGAATGACCGCATGTGCATTGCGCGGCTGATGACGGCTTTCGTGACCTGATCGCGAAAGGCGGTAGCTGCCAGTCGCCAATTTCCGATGCTATCCGCAATAGCTGCTTTGAGCTGCCTACCCGTCCCCGGAAAACGAATACGCTCAGGCGCGTACCTTGGCGGATCAGTTACCCTTGTCGTAGCTGTTGTCGGTTCCAACGAAATGACCGGGCTGCCAAGCCACCCTGACGGTGGTGATGGGACCGAGGTCGTTCCAGGTCGTGCGGTGCAGGATCAGCAGCGCGCGTCCCTGTCGCGTCTGCAGCAGCCTGGCATCCCGCTGGTCGGCATTTTCGGCTGAGAAAGTCAGCTCTGCCCGCAGATAGGGTGCGTTCTGCACCAACCACTCATTGGCGTTCAAGTGTCGGAAGTCGACCCGCTCCAGTCCCGGTGCCGCGCGTGGATTAATCCAGCGGTCTTCCAGTTGGAAGGGATTCCCGTCGCCGTAATGCACCGCCCGCATGTGAATCAGGATCTCGCCTTCCGGAAGGCCGAGGCGCGCGGCGATCTCTGCCGGGATCGGACTTGGCCGCTGCGCCACGACGCGATGACTGTAAGACATGCCCGCCTGCTCGACCTGTTCGCGCACAATGGGGATTGAGAACGTTGCCTTGCGGACCGGATTGATCGCGACGCGCGTGCCTGCGCGGCGGCGGCGATCCAGCAGCCCTTCATCGGCCAGCAGCTGAAGCGCCTTGTTGACTGTCGCGCGCGCCGCATCGAATTCGATGGCCAGATCGGCCTCATCCGGAATGCGGTCGCCTTGATGCCATTCACGTTCGACGATGCGGCGTCGAACTTCGTTGGCGATGTTTTGCGCCTTGGGCAAGGTCGAGCCGGTTTGCTTGTCGGTCACATACGCTCCTGCAATCTGGTGGTGCGGTCAGATAATCGGACAAGATCCGATCCTGGTCCAGATGCCATCCGATGCGGACTAATCGCAGAACGCCGCTCGGGTTGTTCCCCCAAATCTATTGCCACTCCTAGAGCCCCGGCTTTCCGCTTATCGCGCCGGTTATCTCGGAATAAGTTTATACATAGCACGATAATAAGTTTAGACATAGCCCTTGAAATATGTTTAGACTTAGTTCAGTGAAATTAGCCGAGGAGAACAAGCCAGATGCAGGTTCGCAGCAATGCCAGAGCCCCGGCCGTGGCCGGCAGATGGGTGGCCTACGGGCTTGTTGAGCGACTTTCTGCTCTCGCGCCGGAGAGCATGTCATGAGCGGACCGCTGTCGGGTATCAAGGTCCTGGACCTGTCGCGCGTGCTTGCCGGGCCGTACTGCACCGCGCTGCTGGCCGATCTGGGGGCGGAAATCATCAAGCTGGAGCCGCCGGCGGGTGACGACTATCGGCATGTCGGGCCGTTCAAGGACGGCGAAAGCGCGTTGTTCACACTGAATAACCGCGGCAAGAAAAGTATCGCGCTGGATCTAAAGAAGCCCGCGGATCTGAAGCTGGCGCAGGACCTTGCCTCTCGTGTGGATGTGTTGGTCGAGAATTTCCGTCCCGGTGTCGCCGCCCGTCTCGGTCTCGGTGCGGAGGCAATGCGCGCCGCCAATCCGCGCCTGATATACTGCTCGATTTCAGGATTCGGGCAGGATGGTCCATTTAAGGATTTGCCTGCCTATGATTTGGTCGTGCAGGCCATGTCGGGCCTGATGGCTGCGACTGGCGAAGAAGGCGGCGCGCCTTTGAAAACCGGGGAGAGCATTGCCGACCTGATTGCCGGGCTCTTTGCCAGTTGGTCGATCATGGCGGCGCTGGTCCAGCGCAATGCGACGGGGCAGGGGGCGGCCCTCGATATCGCCATGTATGACGCGTTGTTCTCCATGCTGACAACCAGCCACGCCCAGCATTTCTACAGCGGCGTCCTGCCGGGTCGCGTCGGCAATCGTCATCCTCTGTCGACGCCCTTCGGTTGCTTTAGGACCAGCGATGGTCAGGTGGTGATCGCCGTTCTGAATGGCGGGCAATTCCAGCGTCTGGCAAGTCTCATAGGCAAGCCGGAGATCGCCGATGATCCGCGCTTTGCGACCGACAGCAGCCGCACCGAACACGAGCCCGCGCTACGGGCGCTGATAGAAGAATGGTCAGGCGTGCTGGCGACCGAAGAGGCCGTTGCAGCCCTGTCTGCGCACGGGCTGCCGACTGCGCCGATCTGGGATATCGCGCAGGCTGCCGACAACGAGCATGCCATCACGCGTGGGCTGGTAAGCGAGCTTGCACATCCCGTCCTCGGCCGGGCGCCGGTCGTCGGCCAACCGGTCCGTTTCGACAGCGTCAAACATGTGGCCCCGACGTCGGCTCCGCGTCTTGGCAGCGATATCGAGGCGGTGCTGAAGCAATTCGAACTGGAGAATTCGTATGACGCAGATTGATGATCCATGGCACATGCTTTCCGAGGAGGAGGGCATGTTCTGCGACGTGCTCGAGCGTCTCTGCGCGGACCGGATCGCGCCACTGGCGGCTGAAACCGACGAGACGGCAACCTTCGTGCACAAGCAGCTTGCCACTTTGGGCGAGGCGGGCATGATGGGTGCAAACCTGCCGGAAGCCTATGACGGCGGCGGCATTTCCGCCCCGGCGCTCTTGCGGGCGGTTTCGATCGTCGCGGGGGCCTGCGGCTCGACCGCCTCGGCGCTGACGGCACATTATCTGGCGACGGACTCGATTCTGATCGGCGGCACCGAGGCACAGAAGCAGGAATGGCTGCCCAAGGCGGCGACTGGCGAAGCGCTCGGCGCCTTCGCCCTGACCGAGCCCACTGCCGGTTCCGATCCCGCCGACATGAAAACGCGGGCGCGGCGCACCGATAGCGGCTGGCACCTCAAGGGCACCAAGTGCTTCATCTCCAACGGCGGCGTTGCCGACTTCATCGTGGTCTACGCTGTGACCGATCCCGAGAAGGCGCATCGCGGTATCTCGGCCTTTATCCTGCCAAAGGGTACGCCCGGCCTCGACGCTGGCCCGCCGGAAAAGACCATGGGCCTGAAGGGCGGCCACGTCTTTACCCTGAACCTCGACTGTCATCTGCCCGAAAGCGCGCTGCTGGGCGAAGAGGGCAAGGGCTTCCGCATCGCGATGCAGGTCCTCGACAACGGCCGGATCGAAGTTGCCGCGCAAAGCCTCGGTCTTGCGGGAGCTGCGATGAATGCAGCGATTGCCTATGCCAAGGATCGCGTCATTGGCGGCATGGCGCTGTCCGAACGCCAGGGCATCCGCTGGATGATCGCCGATATGGGTGTTTCGTTCCGCTCGGCTCTGTTTTTGGCGCAGGAAGCCGCGCGCCAGCGCGAACTGGCGCACCACCATGGCGGACGCTTCTCGCTTGCCTCGTCCATGGCGAAGCTTGGTGCGTCGGAGGCCGCGGGCCGGATCGCCGATACCGCGCTTCAACTGCACGGCGGCTATGGCTATACCCGTGATTTCCCCATAGAACGGATCAATCGGGATCTGCGCATCATGCGGATCTATGAGGGGTCCAGTGAAATCCAACGCACCATCATTTCCGGCAATATGCTGGCCTGATCAGAGAGTGTTACTGTGACCAATCCCCGCCACAACATCCGCGATGTCCGCGCGCCCCAGGGGCCCGAACTCAACGCCAAGAGCTGGATGACCGAAGCGCCGCTGCGCATGCTGATGAACAACCTCGATCCTGATGTCGCGGAAAACCCGCACGAACT
>NZ_JAVDTM010000022.1:0-27170 GCF_031455855.1 Mycoplana sp. BE70 | reverse complement strand
CCCGGCCGGATCGTCCCATGCGGACGACGGGATGGATGAAGCCGCCTATGACTGCTGCGCTTCGAGCGCGCCCCAAAGCGAGGCTCTCCAGACCCCGATCCCAGGCATGCATGCAGCGGCTCCAAACGCAAAGAGTCAGTAGACTGCGAAGAGAAGCGTGACCCGCGTGAACGATCAGGCCAACGACGATCAAAAGAGCTTGACCCAAATGCCCGATTAGAGAAGCGGTCATAATGCCAAGTGACGGCCCTTCGTGAACGACGTGGTGCTCGGGCGAATTTTGCCGTTGACACGCGTCGCTCGTCACTTTTGAGATAGGCTAAGTTGGAGAGAAAAGCGCCGTGGCGCGAGGTCGCGCCACCGGTGCTACTGCTTGCCAGCTTCTCTCCGTCAGCCCGACTGTCAAGAGAGGCCACCCCGCTCGCAAGTGAGCGCGACCAGCTCTTTTGAGTGCGACCGTAAGGTTTCGAGCCACTATCGGCGAACTTTCAGCACGGCGGATAGGGGTAATATCCACAAGGACCCACGGCGTTATAGTAGGGATTGCCGTAGTCGTAACCGTAGCGGTAGGGCCGGGTGGCCACTGCTGCGCCGATGGCGGCCCCGGTCGCTACTGGCGCACCGGCATACCAGGCGCCATGGTATTCTGGTGCGTGCCAGTAATTGGCATGGACGTCGTTCACATGCGCGTCCGCGCCCATTCGATCGCCTCCGGCGAAATCTCCGCCAACTCGACCTCCGCCAAAGCCTCCGCCAAAGCCACCGCCACCACCGAAGCCACCGCCGCCAAAGCCGCCACGGTCGATGAACAGTGCTGCAGGGCCGCTTCCGCCCGACAGGCTTCCTTCAAGGACCGCCACTTCAAACGTCAGGTTCCCGCCCTCGAGCTTGGGCTTCATGATCGTCACGACGGCATCTTCGACCTTCGACCCGTTCCCGCCGAGGACCGAAATCGTGGCATTGGGCGGATCTGTGGAGAAGCTGCCTTTGCCTTCGTCCCATTGCATGATGAACTGTTCGGTTGCGAGGTGACCGGCCGCACGAACCGGGCGATCGGCGAAGACGATTGAGTTCATCGAAACGCCGGTCATCGTCAGCGTGGTCCCCTCCAGTCTTGCGCCGGCGGAGTTCAATACGAAAAGCGATGGAACAGGCCCTGTCGGCGTTACCTGGCCGATCGTCTTGGCAAGCGGAACGTGCGGCTTGACGCCGGCGTTCTGCGATATGGCTGAGCCAGGGATGAACTGGCTTGCGCCAAGGAACACGGAAAGAAAGACAGCAGTTCTGCGCGTCATGATGACCTCCTGCATTTCAGGGTACTTGAAAGTCGCATGTGCAGGCGAAACTGCGCGGTCAGTCCGCGAACACACGCCTCCAGTCGTTCTTCATGCTGATGACGACCCAGCCGTCGTTCATGGCTTCGTCGTAAAGCTCTTGCGTGAAGGGGCCGACCTTGGTCTCAGGCAAGCCATTTGCCGGTCCATAGGCATATTCCCGGTCTGCATCGTCGTGCAGGAGGAGCACGGCGAGCCGCGGGCCGTTGCTTGCTTCGGTATATTCGAGCATTTCCTTGTCACCGGTTGAATTGCCGAAAGCGATCACCGGTTGTCTGCCGATCATCAGGTGGATGCCCTCCGGTTTGCCGGCATTGTTGTCGTTGAGGAGAAGTTTCGGGTCCTTGGTCAGCAACGGCTTTCCGTCCTTGCCATAGCCATAGGTCGTTCCGCCGGCCGTCCCCACCACCTGCTCGGGCGGGATCCCGTAGGTGCTCTCGGCGTAGACACGCACGAAGTCCTGGTCGCTGCCGGTGACGATGTAGGTCTTGAAGCCATTGTCGCGCAGATAGCCGAGAACTTCCTTCATCGGCCGGTAGGCGAGTTCGGTATAGGGGCGCTTCCATCGCGGATCTTTTGCCGATGCGATCCACTTGCTGACCTCGTCCGCGAACTGAGCCACCGTCATGCCGGAAAGCGTGGCGGCGAGGATCTTCTCCAAATCGGCCATCGGCAGCTTGGCGATCGCCTTACGGTCCCCGGCCAGCACAGTCTTGAAGGGCTCGGCGTCCTTCAGTTCAGGTTTGGCCGCAACCAGTGCTGGAACGCGGTCCAGGCAAAAGATTATCTGGCTGGACATCGGGTGTTCCACCCAAAGCGTGCCGTCCTGATCGAAGGTTGCGATCCTCTCTTCGGGCGGAACGAAGGTCGGCTTGGTATTGTCCGTCGTCGCCTGCACGAACTCGATGATCGCCTGCTTGGCCACGGTATCGCTCCAGGACGGCAGGGGGTCGGGTTGAGCCTGGGCCGTGGCAACCGCCAACCACGCGTACAGCCCGAGGGAAAATCCGGCCAGATGCGTGCGGAATGCACGTTTCGGGTACATTCGAACCCTCCATCCGCATCAGATCGATGCCGGACGCCCCGAAGGGCGTCCGCTACGCCGTCGATATTCGCCTGCGCGTCAGTCATGACCTGTCTTCATTTCCCGGACCTGCTGCATCACTTGCTCCAGATTGTAGCTTGCCGGGTCCTGAAGCGGCGGGAAGTCGATGTAGGTCTCGAGATGCTTCAGCCACAACTGCTGGCCGATGGGCAGGACGTTCCAGTCATAGACATAGGCGGTGGACGGCGAGGCGATGGCGCCGGCCATACCGAAGAGTGTCTTGATCTGCTGACCGACGGACGTCTCAAATGGGTCACGCTTGATGTTCACCACCTGCGTCCAGGAGTAGGGCTGCACACCATGGATGAACCCAGCCGGATCGTCGGAGACCATGGCGAAATACATCTTCCAGTTCTTGTAGCGGACCGCGGATGGCTCCTTGCCGGAATAGTACAAGAAAGAGTCGCGCGCGGATGGCGATTTCCCTTCCAGGAAGTCGCGCTGATCGATCCCGTCGAGCGTGGTCTTGACGATTCCCGGATACTTGCCCGCCTCGATCTGTTTCTTCAGCCCGTCGCCCTTGGGGCCGCCAGCGATGTCGACGAAGGTGGGCAGCCAGTCAAGCGAGGCGAAGATCTCGTTCTTGACCGTTCCGGGTTGGATATGGCCGGGCCAGCGCACGACCAGCGGTGCCCGCATGCCGCCCTCCCAGGTGCTCAGCTTGCCGCCCTTGAATGGGGTCGTGCCGCCATCTGGAAAAGTGATCGTCTCGGCGCCGTTGTCGGTGGTGAAGACGACAATGGTGTTGTCGAGTTCGCCCATCTCCTCGAGCTTCTTCAGGACGTAGCCGATATTGTCGTCCATCTGCTTCATGCCGGCTTCGTTGACGCCCCAGTCCTTGCCGCCGGGCTCACCGACCATCGCCAGATACTTGTCCGGCAGGACCGTCGTGATGTGCATGCGGGCCGGATTGTACCAGACGAAGAACGGCTTGTTGGTCTTCTTCGGATCGTTGCGGTCGAGGAAGTCGATGACTTTGCCTGAAATCTCCTCGTCGATCGTCTTGGAGCGCTCTAGCGTCAGCGGCCCTTCGTCCTTGCAGGTCTGATTGGCCGGCGACCCGTCGGAGGATGTGCAGGCGAGCACCGGACGCGGCGGCGTCAGGCACGTTGTTGTTTTGGGGTCGACGGCCGCGGGATCCTGCGTAAGTCCTGGGATCGGCGTGTTTCTGCAGGGCGGCGCGATTCCCTGCTCGGTTGGGTTCTTGTTGATATCGGGGAAGCTCACACCCTGCATGGCGTCGAGGTGATAGAGGTAGCCCCAAAATTCCTGGAACCCGTGTGCCGTCGGCAGGGATTCGGTGGTATCTCCGAGATGGTTCTTGCCGAACTCACCTGTCACGTAGCCGAGATCATTCAGGAACCTGGCGAGGTGAGGCGTGCCGGCCCGCAGGTAGGACGGGCTTCCGGGAATTTCCGGCAGGACCATGCCGACACGCACCGGCTGCATGCCGGTGATGAAGGCGGTGCGCCCAGCCGTGCAGCTCTGCTCGGCGTAGTAGGTCAGGAATTTCGCACCCTCATTGCCAATGCGGTCGATGTTGGGCGTCTCCCCCACCTCAAGGCCTTGGTGATAGATACTGGGTTGCATCCAGCCGATGTCGTCTCCCATGATGAACAGAATGTTGGGTCTGGTTTCCTGGGCCTGCGCGATTGCGGTGCCTGCCCAGAGACTACTCGCCGCCGTTAATGCTGCTGCGACGCACGTTGCTCTTATACGAGGCATTTCACGTCCCTCCATCCGAGAGCCTTGGACGGTGAAAAATGGCGGTGACCGCAGACTTGAAGCGCCATGATGCACCGACGCGGGCCAGCGACTCCATTGTTTCATTGCGAGGTGTTTGGGTGGCATAGCGCCACGATGCAAAGCCGAATCTAAATTCGCTTAGATGACCCAAGCGTGCTGGTCGACAACTTGAATCTTGGGTGTCGAGAGACCAACCCGAGTACCTAAAATCAATCGGAGAGAAGTGGCTTTTTCAAGACGAGCACTATCTCTGAAAAACACATGCTGCGGTCGAAACCTGCACTTTCACGCCATGTCTACACCTTTCTGTCGGTGCCATTTTAATGAGTAATACGAATGGATTACTCAGCCTCCTGGCTGCTTAGAAAGACAATGGCGAGGACTTCGTTTCTAGCGCACAATCTAAAGCGACCGGTGCAGGCGTCTGCAGAATGCCATTTGGGCGCGCCTGAGGGATCGCGGCATCGACTTCATGACGCGCCACAAGGCGCCTGGCAAAACGTTCTTCCTGTATCTGCCGATCTCCCGGACGCCAATTGCCTCCCGGAGACGTGCCTGTGAGATTTTTCAATGAGCGCCAGTGCGTCGCGCAAGGGCCACCTTTGGCCCTAAGCCGCCATTCTCTCGATTTCTTACTCTGCCTTGGGCCACCAGTAGCGGCTGAACACCTAAACCGAAGCCTATCGCCGATGCACGACCTTCTTGAGTTTCTCATCGACGCGTTCAGTTATGGGATAGGCGGCAACCCTTCGAAATCGAAGTTCATGCGATGGGTTGATCGCATAGTCATGGCAATGCTTGCGACCCTAATCGCACTTGTCCTATACCTACTGTACGGGCGCTGATTCGGAAGAGGTATGGCCCCGCGGGGTGCGGGGCCGCACGAGCTCAGATCTCTGTGTGCTCCGCTAGTTCCCGTGCATCCTCAATGTCCACTCCAAGGTACTTGACCGTATTTTCGATCTTAGTGTGCCCCAACAAGATTTGAATCGCGCGAAGATTGCCTGTCGCCTTGTAGATCATTGCCGCTTTAGTGTGCCGAAGCGAGTGCGTGCCGTAGTCTTCGCGTCGTAGACCAATCGCGGTCACCCATTCGTCGACCAAGCGGGCATATTGGCGAGTACTCAGATGATCGGCACGGTCGACTCGACTGGGAAAGGCGTAGTCGTCAACTGTTCCACCTCGCCGCTCAAGCCATGCAAGCAAACTTGCCCTCACGTCTGCCGTGATTTCGAATTGAACCGGACGGCCGGTCTTTTGCTGCACGACCATGGCTCGGGTTCGAATTTCCATTCCCGTCACGAGGCTTCCGATTTTCATTTTGACGAGATCGCAACCACGCAGCTTGCTGTCGATTGCGAGGTCAAACAAGGCGTGATCTCTCATGGGTCCCGGTCGAGGAAGAAGCGGATCGCCCAAATCTGGCGCTGTTTCAGCGGTTTCTTGACGCCGACCCGTCGGCCCGCGTTCCAAGCCGGTCGTCCCAGTGCGCTAGGATCATATTGTGCAATACCCATTTTCGTTCTCCTTTGACCAACAATGGCCGCGAGAAGAATGAGAAAAGTGAGGGGGCCGACAGCGGACCGGCAGCTTCGAGGCTGCAGATCTACAGAAGCGGACCTTCAGACCGGAGCGGGCATCGACGTGATTTGACCCATCCCAGTCGTTCCCGCCGCGCCTGTGAAGGACTGCTGCGCGCCCCCATGTCGGCCGTAGAGACCAGCTTGGCCGCTTCCCGAAAGCAGACATCGCAGCGGCAAGGTCTGACGACTGGATTGCCCCAACAGCGGACGCCCGCTTGGTCCCGAATTCTGCCCCAACTCAAGGCCATGCGAATTGGGGGCCGACGTCAACCGCGGTATTCCCTTGCCCCGACCCGGAAACAAAAATCGCGCGAAACCGACTTGTCTAAGCTGCAGGAAGCCGTACTCTCACATCCAAGTTCGCACCGCGCTGATAAGCCGTACTCTTTCTTGAGGTAGCATGCCGGAATGGAACAAACGATTCATCCAGCCGCGATTGAGCACTTGCCTGTCTTCATTAGCCCGCCGGGGCAAACCGATTATCTGTTCGTTGCCGTTGCCATTTTCCTATTGTTGGCAGTGCTTGTCATCGGCAATTTGTACTTCCAACTTCATGCCGTCCCCGAGCGCATGGCGCATCGCACAAGCATGGTGCAGATGGAGGTCGTGGCCGTCCTGGCTTTGATTTCGCTTTTTACGCACAACCACCTTTTCTGGATCGCCGGTCTGCTACTGGCCTTTATCCATATCCCAGATTTTTCGTCACCGCTTTACTCCATCGCGCAATCCCTGGCGAAGCTTTCCGGCCGGGATGCGGAATCGACAGGCGATCCTGCACTGATATCCGAAGAACCGGTCGTGCCGGCTGAGCCAGCGCCCAAGTCGGATGCGCCCGGAGAGGGTATCTGATCGATGTTCGAGTTGTTCCTCTGCTCCATTCTAACGATCCTCCCTGATTATCTTTATAGACGTTATGCTCAGGGAAAGCGGATCGGCCGTGAAATTACTCTTTATAGCATGTGGTACGAGCTCCGCTGGGGCATTACTGCCTGTTTACTGCTGACAGTGTCACTGATCACGATGATTTTCTACTTCCACCCTTCAACCAGGAACGTCACGGCGATATTCCGGACTGTCACGATTCTGCCGGAGACGATCGGTCGCGTCGAAGAGGTTTATGTTGAGGTAAATGGGAAGGTCGAAGCCGGCGCACCGCTCTTCCGCCTCGACGGTTCAGAGCAAGAGGCCGCCCTCGAGACTGCTCGCCGGCGCATCGCCGAAATCGTCGCGGAGACGACTGTAGCGCAAACCGAACTTGCGGGGGTGGATGGCCTGATCCAGGAGGCTCAGGGTGCCTATCAAATGGCGGTCGATGAACACGAGATGAAGGCACAGCTCGTGGCCAGTGGTGCTGTTTCCAGGCGCGAAGTCGAACGCTTGGCAACAGCAATCGATAGCCGCAAAGGTGCGGTAGATGCAGCGCTCGCAAAGAAAGAGACCCTGGAGACACAGATCGGCGTTTTATTCCCAACCCAAAAGGCAAGCGCCGAAGCAGCCCTCGCGGAGGCGCAGGTCGAACTGGACAAGACCCTCGTGCGGGCTGGCGTCGCCGGTACGGTGCAACAGTTTGCGTTACGCCCCGGCGACGTTGTGAACGCAATGCTGCGCCCCGCCGGTATTCTGGTGCCGGAAAATGCTGGGCGAAGCACCCTTATTGCAGGTTTTGGGCAGATTGAAGCGCAGGTGATTAAGCGAGGAATGATCGCCGAAGCAACCTGCGTAGGAAAGCCTTTCACGATCATTCCAATGGTGGTGACAGATGTTCAGGATGTCATCGCGGCCGGCCAACTGCGCGCTAGCGATCAACTGATTGATGTTCAGCAAATGGGTCAGCCAGGAACGCTGACAGTCTACCTGCAACCACTGTTTCCTGGAGGGTTGGATGGTGTTCCGAGGGGGAGCAGTTGCATCGCGAATGCATACACAAATAATCATGACGCACTCGCCGACAAGAATATCGGCACGTTTCGATGGCTGTTCTTGCACGCCGTCGATACTGTCGGGCTCGTGCATGCGATGATCCTGAGGATGCAGGCAGTGCTGCTCCCGGTGCAGACCCTCGTCCTGTCCGGCCATTGAAGTTGCCGGCTCGTGGGCGCGGACCCCGACTTATACGCTGAAACTTCGGCGGCGAGACATTCTTCGTACCCCGGGGCACCTAATGAATGCGTCTGGCACGACTTGGCGCGCCTTCTGCTTGAAATCGTCCCGGAATCAATTCTCTCACGCGAAATGACCCGACGAAAGCTCGGCTCGTATACTACGCGAACGCAGACGCAAATACCGATTATGTCCGCAATGCGCGGTGGGCTCAATTGGTGAGCGCAACACACTCGTCTTTTGTCAAAGATGGAGTGTGGGCCATGGAGCATCGACGTCGCATGTATTTTTCGGCTGCTCAGCGATCTGAGATCTGGGACCGGTGGCAAGCCGGCGAGTCTATGAAGTCGATCGGACGCCGTTTTGATCGGGGATCTTCATCGATCTTCTCAGTGATCTCTCCTGCTGGTGGCATTGATCAGCCCTGCACCTCCGGCGCCGGAAACGTCGGGATTGATGCGATCCCGGCCTCCCGTCGCGGCGGGTGTGCCTCATGGCCTCGTACTTGCCCTTCCAGCACCCACCGCTGTAGCCGAGTGGCGTCCATATCCAGCGCGTCACTCTGATCCATGCTGCTGTCCCCCGCCCTACGGCGCGCTGTGATATGATCCGGGCATGGATCCGAAACCATGGGATAAGGGTGTCGAACTGGAACTCGGCAAGACCGGGAACTACCGCGTCGTGATCACCACGAGCGACGCTCCTGAAATCCTGCTGAACCGATGGCCAGCGGAAGCTGGACAGGCTCACCTGCATGCTCGTATCGCGTGCGTTGCAATCCTTAATGGGCACGTGTCGCCGGACCATGCCCGAGACGCGTTAGTCGAAGTGCCCGATGGCGGCACATGCAGGAACAACGCTGGCCTTGAGGCGTTTCTAATTCCGTGGAGGGGATGAAGGCACGCAGTGGAGCCGATATATTGGACGAAGAGAGTAGAACTGGGACTGATTTGCCCGGGCCGTTTTCACAACGTCACGCGCGAAGCGGGGGGCGCTTTTCAGACTGGCATGGTCAACCTTGAGGGCCCAGAAATGTGGCTTGAACTTCACGACAGCAGCGGATCCCTACACGTCAACATGGACAATGTGGTCAACTTTCGACGATACGATGGGGGTGAATTCACTCAGGTTGCTACGCTCGCCGCATCTCGCAATGGTCTCACCACCTTTAACGTGATCGAGACACCCCAGGAGATTGAGAACATGATCGTTGGCGAGCAACAACGGCTGAGGGACTTGGCCAAGATTGCCCGCTGACGTCTCAATCTCTGCCCCTCATCTGAGGACACAGAGTGCGAGATCTGCAGGAACCTTTGTTCACTTCAGCACGTTTTGAGATCCTGTAGGCACTCACCATAGGGGTCGACTATGCGAAGTTCTCTGATTGCACTTGCCGCCACCACCATGATCGGTGGTGCGGCGCTTACGCTCAGACGGCGGAAACCACGACAACCGAGACTTTCGTCACTGTCCAGCCGCCAGATGTGTTGAGTTACACGGTCTCAACGTCACCAACGATGCCGGGGAGGCAATCGGTGAGATCAAGGATCTGGTCATCGCCGAAGGCAAGCTCAACGGATACATCGTCTCGGTCGGTGGATTTCTCGGGATGGGCGACCACTACGTTACGGTCGGCCCGGCGGCCATACAAGTCACCTATCTTGAGAACGACAAGAAGTGGACGGCCGTATGAACGCGACCAAAGAAGAACTGCAGAGGGCGCCCGAATTCAAATACGAAGGTCGCTGGGTGCGCTAGTTGGCTCCTCCAGTATCAAAACCCGTCGCACTGACGGCGGCGTGCGGTATTTCGATCAGCCGTGCTATAACGCAGCCATGGAGAAGTCAGGCCTAACCTTCGTGCTCCTGCTATTTGCCTTGCTCGCCATTGTGCTTAGCCTAGCGCTTTTTAATATCCGTCAACCGATTATGTCACCGGACGATGGCTTGCTGATACTGCGGGATGGTCAGGACCAACCGCAGCGCTACGCTGCCCTCCCGCCCCGCTCTGGCCAAAGGGGGCCTTTCCCTTGCGGGACGCCCGCGTTCCTTGAAGTGACCTAAGTTGATCGCTTGCTAGCGTCTGCAAAAACGCGCATTGTTTCTACTCCAGCGGCCAGGTTACGGGCGCCGCTGCTTAGGGTCAAAAAGCCCTAGCCCCGACAAAGGAGGACGTCATGTCTTCCATCTTTCCTCAGCAATATATGGACACTGAAGACATCAGAATGATGCGCGCCGTTTTGCTGCTAGCCGGCTACGGCACTTCGAAATTGGCATCCGATATTAAGCTAGATCGCGCAGCAGCAGCCTACCTCATCCAGCAATTCCGGTCCGGAACAACTGATCCCTCCTTCATGCTGCACAATCTTGAGCACCGCAGTGTCGGCACGCCACGACAAGATCACTTGATGGACCTGTGGGCATGGGAAAATGAGGGTGGCGCCCTTATGGGGGTGAACGACGATGTCTAGTCGATTGTTGATCTGTGCTTTGCTCGTGCTGTTCTCAGTCGTGATGGTTTGGGCTTTCCGACCAGAACAAGGCAGTTACCAACGACTTAGCCCGGCGACATTGCGGCAGCCCGTATCAACGCAGTAAATTGCGTCGGCACCGTACGACAGCACATCTCTCTCGTTGCCGATTCAGCCTCGAAGCGATCTCAATTGACCGTTTGCTAATAGGCGTAGTAGAGCCCATAATCATCACTTCAGCAGACAATATCACGGGCGCTGCTGCTTGAGGGCTGGCTACCCTGGCCCCAATCCGAAAGGAGGACGCCATGTTCTCCGAAACCTTACGCCTCACCTACCTGAACGCACGTGCTCTTGTAGTTTCCCTGCTCCACGATGAAGTTCTAGGTCAGTGGGCTCTCATCTTATCGCTAGTATTCATCGCGTGGGTCACGCTTCTGATGACAGCCAGTTGATTGGCCTGCTGCCGGTTTTTCGGACACGGAGTTAGGCTAATCCCACCTTGTTGGCGGTGGCCTACAACCTCTTTCTGGAGTGGATCGCAGCGGAGCTCGAAGAGCGAAAAAAACCTGCATCTCCTTTGCCTGCTTCTGATCAGCGTCTGGGATCCGAGCCGAAGTCTTGAAGCTCCCTGACTGTTGTTGCTCTACTAGGGTAGATTTCGACCTTAAAGCGTGTAGTGCAAAGGTTGCTTCACTCGGCGGGCACGGAATCTGCCTTGCGGCCGCAGAGCCACGTCGAAAGCGCCGCATCCGGCGAGCTTCTGTCGGCTCTTGCCGGGGCCAAGGTCGTGCTCACCGACGACGGCCGGGAACCATCCCCACGAGCTCTACCTCGCGGCCGTCTAGCGGCAGCCGATTGATCAGATAGAGAACCAGCACGATCACCAGAAATGTGATCAGAACACTGGTAAGGACGGAAGTAGCCATAGCCCTCTCTCCTTAAAAAAATGAAGTGAATACAGCGAGTAACTATGGCCTGAATCGAAAAAAGGAAGGAGCGGTTGAAAGCGTAAACCCCGCTCCACAACCGAAGCCCCCTCGCAAGAGGAAATGTTTTAGTACAAGCGGCAGAAAGTCGGCCCATGCCGAAGGCGCCGGTCGATGGGGGCGGGTCGATGGGGGGCGGGTCGAAAGTCTGCGTGGCTACTCCCGCCCCGGGCCTCGCCCCCGCACCAGCAGGCTATTTTCACCCAACCCGAAATTCTGAGGGTGCGCTCCTTTGCCTGCTTTGCATGATAACGGGGGTCGACGAAGCGCCTGCCGCCGTGCGAGCGTCGGCGCTATGCAAACTAGGCTATGCTACTAAAAACTCCCTGCGGTTGTGCCGAATGAGACATGCTCGCTGTCGGATACCGACTTCGCGCATCTCGCGACTACTGTTCACTGCGCGGAGTGCAAAATTTTATCGGGTGTAGATTTTATGGTTTATAACAACGGCTGAATCGACAGATCATCCTCGTTTCACGGTTACGGTTTCATGGACACGCACCTTCCTCTCTGGCAGCGACTGATCATAACGGTGATAACGATGTTGGCGGCCAGTTACGTGATTGGCCTTATCTGGCAGGCAGTATTTGCCGGATCCATTCCGAGCTATGTGGCGGGCGTCATCGGTGGTCTCGCTGCGCTCCCGATCTGGGACTTACTCAAGCGTATTGGCCCGTCGTCTAAATGAGAGTGCTATTCAGCAGCGATATTGTTTCGCTCCGACTGCAATTGGGCCCTGCCGTATGGCGGAGCCACGTAACTCAGCCCGTGGTCGAACACGCCCTCATTGAGACATGACGTCTTTTGGTCTGGCGTCTGCTTAGGGCAGATACCGGACCTGGGCGACAAAAGCTCCGATGTCCGCATTTCGTGTTGGGTGTTTTGGCAGCGGACGGTCGGCCATCGGCCCCGAGTCGGTCATCTATCGAGGGCGACCTGAAGTCCGCGTATGGCGCTAAGCGGACACTCGTGCGTCGCCGGAGCGCCCGTCTGCGATACGCCCCTTGGTGGCATGGTCGTTCGGGCGGGTAGGTTGGTATGTTCGAGTGACTGGCCCACCTGTTGGAAGACCTGGGTCTCACGTCACTCCGAAGAGGGGTGCAAGCCATGTCTTCGGGCATTCCCGCAAAAATGACGGCGTTTTAGGTGGCAGGACAGCAGGTCGAGATCAACGCCGAACTGTGCACTTTGGAATGGCGGCGAGGAGTCCCAGACTATCTCGTCGTTGCCGACGCTGGGAATGATGCTTTGACGGGGCTATCAACTGCATGACCGTTGCTGTTCTTCGGCATGCTGTGTTTTCTCTTAGAGCACTGGATTGCCGGTTGGTATTCCTGCGTCCTTTAGAAGGGCGCTCTCGATCTCCGCTGCGGACACCCGCAGAAACTGACGGGTGGCGGTGACAGTGGAGATCGCGGGTATCTCGAGATGAGTAGCCACGCGCCTGTAGGCGGAGAAGCTGAGACCTTCGATAAGCTCCTCGTCAACGACGAGGCGATAAGTCCCGGCTTGCAAAGGCGCTACCAGGCAACCCAGGACAAACGGATGTTCGAACGTTATTTGCGTCTCTGTCGTTCTTTCAATCATTTGCGCTATCGACCCGCCCTATTTTATCGCGTTGACGTGGGTTGACCCAATGTCGTCGGATTTGGTTGTGCGTATCTGTTCCGGGCGAAAGGCCCAGACCGCAGCGATCGCAGACATCAGCAATCGGCTAGACATTGCGGCGCTCCCACACGGCCACGACAGTCTTGCTCCCGATCGGCAAAGTACGACGAGGGCTCGTGCTTACTGCTCCGCCTTCGTTTTCCCAAGTTTGTACGTCTGGCTCGTCAGGTTGCCTCGGCGTCTTGATGCCAGCTCTGCTCAGATTGTGTGGCAGACCTTGAATGGCATAGCGCGGAAGGGGGGATTTGTAGGGCAGCACTCTATTGTCGATGGCCTTGCCGAAATGGCGCTCCAACTGCGCGGTAAGAGCATACGGGGATGTCTCCCCGGCCAGGAACAGCTTCATCACGAGCAATGCGGCTGTGTTGAAAAGCGATTGATCTTCGGCGAGAACATTGGCGTCATAGCCCGCGTCGTCCAAAACGGACTGGACCATTTTCATTTCGGAAGGCGAGATGGAAGCGTATCTGGGATCGGAAGACATGATGTCCTCCTTTGATTGGGGCCAGGGTAATCAGCCCTCAAACAGTAGCGCCCGTAACATTGCTACCGACAACTGAAGGATGCGCTTCCATCGCGCCGAACACAAGCGCGTGCAGGTTTCATTCGGACGGGCGGGTATGGCAGCTCACCCGGCTTGCCCCTTATCGCGAGGTAACGCCAACGATCTCAGGCAGTTTGCGTGCCACCGCGCTCGGGTCGGGACTGTGTCGGCGTGATCCATACAACTGAGCCAGCTTAGGAGCTTCGGCCGACAAGAAAGCCGGAAAGCAAGTCGATCTGCTCCTGTTGTTTCACGATCAAAGACTTCAGGTCTGTGTCTCTCATTTGGTCGAGCTTGTCGTGCAGCGCCATAATTTCGATCTCCGCTTTCAGGTTGACTTCATAATCATGCGCGGCGTCGGCTCTATCTTTGGCTGCGTATCGGTTCTGGCTCATCATGATGATGGGGGCCTGGACGGCGGCCAGCATCGAAAGGATCAGATTGAGGAAAATAAACGGGTAAGGGTCAAACGCCCGTGTTGCTGCAACCAGATTTGCGCCAACCCATAGCGCGAGCGCTCCGGCAAAGATGGAGATGAACGTCCAAGACCCGCCAAATTCAGCCACCTTGTCTGCGAGACGCTGAGCGGCTGTGCGCCTGTCGTCGAAAGACTGGTTCGCATCGCGGGTGATAGCTCGACGGGTTACCATACGCCGGAAAATCGCACGCTCGCGTTCGCTCAGGAGCTCGAAAGGCTTCCCAAGATACCGGTCCGCCGCACTGATAATCGCTTGCTCTGCGTCTTGGCCATCCGTTGCTGTCGACATAACACTCCTCCGCGCTGTTGCATGGAGATGCTAGTCCGCCTACCCGAATTTTGGCGAGTGCCAATAGATATCGATTTCGAGGCTAAGGGGCCGGCGCGGCCGCATGGAGGTTTCTCTCTTGGCTCAGCGCTACCTTTTCGTTGCCTTCTTTTTGGTGGGGGCGGGCATGGCGATTGGTGCTGACAGGCGGAGCTCCCGCAATTTCTGGCTTTTCCGATCGCGCGCTTGATTCTCCTGCTCGGTGATTTGCATCGAGGCAATCGTCGTGGGATCGCGCTGTTGTGTTGGTTTGCGTCCCGTTCGGTCGGAATTGTCCCGCATTTGCCAGCTCATGTTAGTCTCCTCGTTTGGCCAACTATCGAATCCGCCTTCATTCTCAGGATGAAATCGCTTTTTTGTGAATTGGCGCTTGTCGTGGGCGGCGGTGCTCCAGGTTTTAAAGCAGGAATGTGGGGTCAGCCGTTCCAGCTTGGAACTGTCGGATCAGGACGGCGTCCTTTTTTGGCCGCCGTCGCTGCTCGACACCTCGAACCCTGCCTGATTGAGAACCGCCGCAGCATGCGGATGTCTGTCGTGGTATTGTTGAAACACGAGGGCTGCGCCCTCCTTGCATTTGACGGGCGTAACAAGCTTCCTCATGGCCGTGAAAACGTCACGGCCATGACATTGGAGCCTACGCACCCTCATAGTCAGAAAGTTCAGAGGGGCCTGACCAGCTCATCTCCACAGGCCGAGGCCAGCGCGGAGTTTGGTTGATCCGTTCCAAGCGGCGTGGCCCAGCCGGACTTCTCGACGATAGAGCGACGCCCGTAGATCGAGGCTGCCTTGATTTGCGCTAACACGTTGGCTGCCGCAGGATCGCTTTTTGACCTCTCAACGCAGTAAGGCGTCAAGGCGAGAGCGACACCCGATGACACATCCGAGGCGGAAATATTACGTGCCGTACCGCTGGTCACCCATCCTCCCCAAGAAAATCCAAAAACTACCATGGCAAAAGCGCCGACAGCCGCACCGGTAAGTGCGGGTTTAATCCATGTGGGGATGTTCATGACCTTGTCCGATCGTCAATGATCGAGTCCGCATTATTGCGGGCGAGAGAATTAATATAGCACCAACGGTGCGAAACCTTGCATGAAATCGGTCCTAACAGAAGGAGCTGGCCGTATATAATTTGACGAGGCCTGAATGTGGTTGTGCCCGGCGAGTGAAATCAACATAGATCATCCGTTATACCCGACGCTCGGCCTCCGAGAGGCCGACTGTCTTTAAGCGAGGCTGAGAAGCGATCGACCGCCTCGATCATCAGACTGGCGCGAGGCAGGTAATGTGCCTTGCGCTGGACGCCCCGCCTCGAAGTGACCTCAATTGACCGGTTCGCGGGTGGACGTGGCATGGATCGCCGTGGTCCAACGTCCTCAGCTCTATGCCCGCCGTTTGAACGGTGGCGCGCCGTTTCTGAGCGTCGGTCCGCCAATATTGCCAATCGTCGCACCGCCATCGGTTTGTGGCCAGGGACCCACTATGGCTGTGGTTTGAACGCCTCGGTCGCCAGGTTCCTTGGAACGGAACCACCGTCGCCGCCATCGCTTGGCTCGGGCCGTTTGGTGGGAAGGCTAAGGTGGATTCGACCGCTTTTGGCGGTGGGTTCAACTGATCGCAGCAACACACTCTGCGAACCTCTCCGCTGGGGTTTGATAAAGCAAGGTCTTTCTCGGACGTTCGTTAAGCTGCCTGGCGATAGCACTGAGCTTGGCCTGGCTGTGTACGGACAGGTCGGTGCCCCGTGGCAGATATTGGCGCAGCAATCGGTTGGTGTTTTCGTTCGAGCCGCGCTGCCAGGGGGATCGAGGATCGCAGAAGTAGATCGCAACGTCAGAGGCCATTGCCAGTCGCTGGTGGTCGGCCAGTTCCTTGCCTCGATCCCAAGTCAGTGATTGATAGAGTTCGCCTGGCAGCTTCTGCGACTGCTTGATCAGCGCCGAGACCACGCTTTCGGTATCTTTATTGGCCACCTTGATCAGCATCACATAGCGCGAGTGACGCTCGACCAGCGTTGCGACGTAACTATTCCTGGACCCACCGATGAGGTCGCCCTCCCAATGGCCGGGAACTGCACGATCTTCGACACACGCTGGTCGCTCGCTGATGGAGATCGCATCCTTGATCTGGCCCAAGCCACTCCGCTTCATGCTGGCGTGCCGGGACCGGCGGATTGTTCGCCTTGCCCTAAGGTGTTCGAGCAATTCCTTTTTCAGCACCCCGCGTGCCTGGATGAACAGGCTGCGATAGATCGTTTCGTGCGACAACGCCGGAGGACCAGAGGAAGCTCATGGAAGCCAATCAAAACGGTCAGGACGCGAAACAGTCTGCGTCCATCACCGAGGGCTGGGTGGCCCTCGGTGCCGCTTTACGGTATGGACGGGGATGCCGCTTCAAACAACGGCTCCTCCGCAACTGAAGCCTCTCCCTTCGCTCGATTCGGGTTCATTACTCACGACTCAATTCGCCAAGGTAGCGAATCTCGGCCGTCAAAGTTCGAACGTCGGCTTTGGGCCATCAGCGGCAACCGGAGAAGCTTTTGAGATCCCCCGCCTAGCTCGCCATAACAGGGGAGCGGCGGAGACGCGGACGAAACTGAGTCCTTCTATGAGACCCGTTTCACACCGGGTGGCCGCCATGTCCCCTCGCCAGGCGGCAGGATCGAAGGCTGCGTAGCCTTCGGCCAATATAGGCGCATCACGAGATAGATTTTGTCATCCGGGGCCGGAAGCCAATTGGATTCCTTGTCCGCACCGGGGCTGTCTTTTTGAATGTAGAGCGTCAGCGAGCCGTCCGCGTCCTTTTTCATGGCCGGCAACATCGGAGAGTTAATCAGATAGCGGTTGATCGGGTTTTCGATCAGGAGTTGGGATTTACCGTCATACATCGTCAGCGACCAGAACGAATTGACCGGTGGCAGTTGCCCCGCCGGGAAGGTCAGTGTGTAATTGTGCTTGCTGCCGTCGAGCGTCTGGCCGTCGCTGTCAACGCGCGTGAACGGATAGGTCGCTTCCTCCGGGTCATTGCCATAAATGCCGGCCTGAGCGGCGATGGCACGCTTTAACCAGTCGCCGTTGTAGTGGGCGCTGTCGCCCGGAAGACCGCTAACCCGCCAGCCATTGATCGTCTTGCCGACATTGGCGACGGCCTCATCGACCTTCCGCTGGCCTTCCTTCATGCCAAGGCCAAACTCCGCCTTTTGCTCCAGAGGCAGGTCCTTAAAGCTGAAGGTCTTGCCAGGGCCAACGCCGATGCGCGCGAGCTGAGCGCGGATCTCCTTTTCGTTGGTTTCAGGCGGCGCGAATTGCAGCGCAAAGTCGAGAAACTCGAAGAAGTTGCTCTTCACGAGTTCCTTGTCGATCTTGGGGAAGTCGATGGTTGGCGCGGCCGGCGGCGGCGTCTGCTTCAGATAGGCCGAGAGCATCTGCACCTTGTAGCCAGCCTGCACCTTCTTAACGTTGTCGAGATCATCCGGGCCGAAAAGCTGGGTGCGATAGCCCGCGAGGGAAAACTGTGTGCTCGAACGAAACACCTGCTTGATGCCCGCAGGGGTGTCGCCCTTCCAGTCCGGCCCGACCACCATGTAGTCGCCGCCCTCGCTCCCTGTGGCACGGGTGCCGATATAACCGTAATTGTAGGTATTGCCGTCGCAGAGCATGACCGAGTAGTAGCGCTTCGGGTCGATCGCCGGCACCGAGAGCACCACCGGCTCCGCCCGCAAATCCAGCCAGACGAAGGAATAGGGCGTGTCGCTGTTTGGCGTGACGATTGCCGTATCTTTGTAGGTGAAGACGTTAGGTTCGTTCTTGATCTGATTGAACGGAGCCTTGAACTGCCCAGAATTCCGATCGATCGCATATTCATACATGACGGCATAGTTCATCACGATAGGCAGGCCGTAGATGAACCCCGCCTCGGCGATGTCCTTGGCCTCTAAAAGGTTGGGCCATTCGGCTTTGCTTTGCGCTATGGCAGGCGTGGACTTCGCCGTCGTGGCGGCGAGTGCGGCCATCGCGGCAGAGCGGAGCAGATCGCGTTTCGTAAGCATGTGAACAACTTCCCTCCGTTTCGCGGCTTGCGGTCAAGCGCGCATAGGTAGCAGGAAAACGTTACGCGTCGCTGCGGTGGTTGACAATGCAAAACGGCCAACACAGATCCGCTTATTTGTCCGCGTTGGGCGGCATGCCGCGTCGCATCCTTGCGCCGTGGCGTTCCCATGATGGGAGCGAATACGTCAGAAGGGCCCTATCGGCGGCTGACCTCGTCACGTTCATGTTGGAGCACGTGAAAGGCCGCAATGGGCCGAAAGGAGCCATCGCCCGGTGATTCATGCCGACCTCGAATGGTCAAGAATGGTAGGACGGCCGGCGTGATCTCGCGGCGCCGGCTAGAACTCAAAATAGATTGTCACTCCTGACCGGCGATAATAGGGATCACGATAGCCGTAATAGCCGGGATAGCGATAGCCGTTGTCGCGATCCTGACAGACGATTCCAGCGTGCTATGCGGCGTCCAATGCCTGCGTTATCGCAGACGGCTTTGCCGTCGAGGCAACTCCACTAGCCGGCAGACGGGCTCCCGATGATCGGCCCTGTACCAGAATTGCAAAATGTGTACGCCGCCATGGGATATGGAGGCAACGGCATCACATTTAGGAAATGAACCCATTTCAGGATTGACCGAAATGGGGTGGGGATGCGGACTGGCAGCTTTCGGGATGACAGGGCTGGAAAACCGCCTTTCAGCCCCGTTCCATTAGTGCAGCGTGACCCGTTCCATTAGTGCAGCGTGAGAAGATATTTCAGGCCATGTGTGAAGCCACGCGGCGCGACGGTAAGGTGATCCTCGTCGTCCAGAACAACCGACCTTAGCTGCAGGTTAGGGTACTCGCGGCTCTGCAACACTGATTCCAGCGCCAGGTTGTCGGCAACCATGTCCACAGTCTGGCTGTAACGCAAATCGCCTTTGCGCTTGGCTTCATACTCACCGACATAGAGGAGGACCTTTGCCGGCAGGTCGTCGTTATGGCTCGCATAGTCTGCTTCCATCGTGAGTGCATGGCGCTTGTCAAACCAAAGAGATGGGCTACCGAGGATATAGCCGCTGAACAAACCGGGTTCGGTGAAAAGGATCTGCGCACCCAGCAACGCGCCGTAGGAATGGCCCAGAAATAGCGATCGGTCAGGGTCAACCCGATAGCGGCCAGCGACGAATGGTTTCACCTGATCGGCCAAATATTTCTGGTAGGCCGCACCTTGCCCATGAATGGTGCCAGGTGGCGAACTGCTCGGCCCGTTTGGTGTCGGGGTGTAGTCTCGGCGGCGACTCGCTGCGCCGTCCTCGCCCTTGCCATACGACAGGCCAACGAGAATAAACTCCTCAATCTGCGGTCCTTCGACGTTAAGACGGCGACCGATCTGCCGGACTATAGGGAAAGCGTAATCAGCATCTGTGACGTAAAGCACGGGGTAGCGCCGCTGCGGCTGCTCAGCATAGGACGGCGGCAAGGCCACAAAAACTTGGTAGCCTCGACCGGATACCGGGTCAGGCACATCCCACACTTCACTGCCGATGATCTCATAAGCGTGCCCTTCTCCCAGCTGCGCTTGCGGAGTCGATTGGGCGTAGGTGTGAATCGTCCCACCAGAGACAGCGAGGCCAGCAATGATGGCAATCAAGAAGGTCTTCAAAATATATCGCCGCATTAAGTTTTCCGCGCACAGGAGTGGTGTTGGCGCGGATCGTTAGCGACGGACGGGCGCGGCATTAAGGCGAAGATCGTGTCAAATCCGCTCGTGCTTAACAAACGACGAATACTCAGAATTTTGGCTTTAGTTTTCGATCATGGACGCTGCAAAGCTACCATATTTCGTCGCAACCTATGCCTGCGACTGCTTTGCCGTTGCACCATGTCCGGTCTGCGTCGCGTCTATCAAGCCGCCTGACGGCTGGAATGGGTCGTTTACCGACTGGTTCATGTTGCGCCGAATTCTGATTCAGGCTCGACATGAGCCGATATGACCTGACCGACTTCGAATGGCGCGTGATCCAGCCGTTGCTGCCCAACAAACCGAGAGGCATCCCGCGCGTCGATGATCGGCGCGTGCTGAACGGCATTTTCTGGGTGCTGCGATCGGGAGCCCCATGGCGCGATCTGCCGGAGCGTTACGGACCGCGCACCACCTGTTACAACCGCTTCGTACGATGGCAAAAGGCAGGCGTTTGGGATCGGCTGATGGACGCTGTCACCGCCGCCAATCACGGTGACATCCAAATGATCGACAGCACCTCCGTTCGCGCCCACCAGCAGGCCGCGACGGCAAAAAGGGGGGTGCAGATCACTGTCTCGGTCGCTCGCGCGGCGGGCTTACGACCAAGATCCACGTCGTTGTCGACCCACAAGGGCTTCCGATCCGGCTTGGCCTGACGGCGGGCCAAACTCACGATGGGCAGATCGCCCATACGCTGCTCGACCACCTTGGGCCGCACACCATCGTGCTGGCCGACAAGGCCTACGACGCCGACCGCATTCGTGAGCTGATCCAAGAGCAGGGTGCCACACCAAACATCCCGCCGAAGAGTAACCGCCGCTGGAAGCCCTGCTTCAGCAAGCGGCTTTATCGCGAGCGCAATCTGATCGAGCGCTTCTTCTCCAAGCTGAAGCATTTCCGCCGGGTCGCCACCCGCTACGACAAGCTCGCGGGCAACTTCCTCGCTATGGTCCAACTCGCCTCAATCCGGCTGTGGCTGCGCGCTTGAGTCTACAACCTAGTCAGATTGCAGCATAGATCGTGTCAGCTGCGATCCTGGGCCACGCCGATCCAGACAGCCAACTTTTCGAGTGCCGATGACCACGAACTGAGGTTGCGCCGGTCAGAGCGTCGGCGCAGGGAAATACGAAAAGAACCGGATCCGCGAGCTTGATCTGGCCGACGCCGGCATCACGTCGATCATCTGGGCTTCGGGCTTCAGGCGCGACTATAGCTGGCTTGAGCTGGACATCTTCGATGAGGACGGCAACCCGGTCCACGAATCTGGTGTTTCCAAGGAGCCAGGCATCTATTTCCTGGGTCTGCCATTCCAGACGCGCCGGCGGTCCAGCTTCCTGTTCGGCGTCTGGTATGACGCGAAATACATCTCCGACTACATTGCCATGATGCAGGCGTATCACGATAAGTATAACACTTAATACGCCCCTTATTTTCTGGCGTTCTCTTGCGGTTACTGACCTCGGGAGAACGCCCTATATACCTTAGTCTCTGAATAGCCCAGACCGGGTCGAGCGACATTTCGCGAACGGCCCAGGATCTCGCTGCGCACCGGCCTAGCAAAGGCGGTGCACGCGATCTGAGTGTCGAAGAGGCGATCGTCCTCCAGGGGGAGGATCAGTAATCGCAACGATCTCTCGTTCATCGAGCGGAGCTTATTTGCGCAGTCCCAGGAATTTGCTGGCTACAGCCGCGACCTGATCTGCAAGTCGCTGAAGACTGGCAAGTCGCACGTCTCGGAAATGATCCGGATTGCCAATGCCTTGCCGCGCGAGATTGTTTTGGAGATTGGCTCGGCGCCGTCGTTGGCTAATTTCGAATCACGGCGCCGACGTCTGAAGGTTACCAAGGAATGCATTTCGATCTGCCGCAGGGACATCCGCAAACTGATCTCTGCTGCGATGGAGGAGGGGGCTTCCGGTGACTGGGGCATGGTCGAAGGCCACTTCGTGGCGGCAGTCGCACGACTCGCAAAGGCAATGTCCGGATCTTTGCGGAAATTTCCCCTTCGATCTCAAGGATCACCTGGCGCAAATGCGCCATGAACATCTCTGCAGGCGTCTTGTAGCCGAGGCACCTTCGCGGCTGGTTATTCAGATGGCGGGCCAGCTGGGTGAGGTCGCGCTGTGATACGGCTGCCAGGTCAGTATCGCCTGGCACGAAGCGGCGAATGCGCTTGTTGGCGTTTTCCACGGCACCCTTTTGCCACGGTGCGCTGGGATCGCAGAACCAGCTACGCGCGCCGATGCCATCTTCCAGAGCCCGGAAGCCGGCAAACTCCGTGCCGCGATCAAAGGTGAAGCTTTGGCGCGCCGAGGATGGCAAGGGCGCGAATGTTTCGATGATCTTGTCCATGATCGGCCGCGAGTGCCGGCTTGGGTTCCTGATCATGACCGTGTAGCGGCTCTTACGCTCGACCAGTGAGGTGATGTTGGCATGGCCGAGCTCCCGCTCGAAGATCAAAAGATCGCCCTCCCAATGCCCGAACACCGATCGATCGCCAATAAAATCAGGACGTTGCGATATCCTGTGGCTGGCTGGAAACACGCAGTTGCGCGGCTTCCTCGAACCACGCGGACGACGCTTGCGGCGGGCCTCGGGCAGATAACGATAAAGGCCATGCCCGTAGTCTTCCTTGCCATATGAAGCGATAGATCGTCTCGGCGCAGATCCGAACCGGGCTGATCCCATCGGCCAGAAGACGGCCGGCAATTTGCTCCGGCGACCAGTAAGCCTCCAGTTTCTCAATGACCATACGACGCAAATGCGGATGGCGCCGTAGCTTTCTCAAGCGCCGGCGTCGTTCCTTGGCAATGTCGTCGGCAACCGTGGAGAAATAGCCGCTGTATTCGGGAAATTCGTGGTCCTGGAACGTATTTCGCCTGATCTCACGGTAGATGGTCGAACGATGGCGCCCGAGTTGGCGGGCCATCTCGTTGATCGGCACCTTGCGTGCGACGAGGTGGTGAAGCCGCCGTCGATCGGCGAGGGTCAATGCGCATAGCATCGCGACATCCAAAAATCTCCAAAGTGAAGCCATTGAAATCATTGGCATGTCGCACCTGAAAATAGAATGTACCCCTCTACAGACGTAGGTCGCGTACCTCTTCGATGGCTGAAACCAATCTGGCGAGCACAGCGTTGATGCCGGCGAATACGGCGTCTAAGGATGAAGCTATCGTCGTTGCCCTCCTCCCCTCAGCGCCCTCAAGAACCACAATGATTAGGCTCTGAATGGCGATCTGACGCGAGGTAACGGTGTTCGGGGTATCTTGCCATTTCCCTCCTCATTTAGGTAGAATGTAGAACAATAGGAACCAAGAAACCAACCATGGCACTTAGTATCAAGGATTCCGAGACCGAGCGTTTGGCAAAGGTGCTGGCCGAGAAGACGGGCGAGACCATCACGATGGCAACCCGCCGCGCCCTCGAAGAGCGCCTGCGGCGCCTTGCCAATTCCGGAAATCGTAGCGTGCTGCTGGAGGAACTCGCCGCGAGCCGCAGGCGCTGGGCAAAATTGCCAATCCTCGACAATCGCTCGGCCGACGAGATCCTGGGCTATGACGAAAATGGGCTTCCCGGCTGATGGTCATTGACACATCGGCCATCGTTGCGATCGCCTTTAACGAGCCGGAAGCCGAAGCATTCGAGACGAAAATCGTCGACGCCCCACGGCGCTTCATGTCTGCGGCCACGATCCTCGAGCTTTCAATCGTGATTGAGGCGCGCCTTGGCGACGCAGGAGCATCAGAACTGGACCTATGGCTCCACAAGGCCGGCGTCGAAATTGTCCCGGTCGACACAGACCAGATCGCAATTGCGCGCCGCGCTTGGCGCAACTTCGGCAAGGGACGCCACCCGGCGGCCCTGAACTACGGCGACTGCTTCTCCTATGCCCTGGCGAAGACGCGCGGCGAACCCCTGCTGTTCAAGGGTGACGATTTCTCACGCACAGACATCGAAGCAGCATGAACACACTGACCGACTAGATTTGCGTTTCAATCTTCAAACTTGAATTTGCCTGACTTCGGGTGCGGCAATTCATAGGTTCATTAGCGCCTTCATCAGTTGGGTCCGGTGTTTCGCGCCAAATCATCCCGTCAGTCAGGAACCTTCTTATCCTGGAAGTCAAAAGCGAAACCCAGAACGTCGAGCTGTCCGGCTACCCTCATTGAGGTGTCGTTCGTTGGCCAATGTTGGCAGCCGACGATCTAGTGCCTCCGACTGAATTGACTATTCATCCACTCTTCAATCCCGATGGTGTTGCAGAGTTTACCGGCGCGGCTCACAAAGTCACGGAGGCGGGTTAGGGATGCGACCGTCGTCGCCTATCGAGATGCCGGTGTTCTTGTTTAAGGAGCGGCTGCTTTGCGCCCGCATGTCGGCCGTAGAGATCAGCTTGGCCGTTGCCCAAAAGGAAGCAGCTAGCGCGCGGCGCTCTCGCGCGCGAGGTCCGATACGCGGGAGCCGGCCAGCAGGCGGTGCAGGATCGTCGCGGTTTTCGCCGCGCCATCGAGGTCGAGCGGCGGCACGGATGGCATCGGCCGCTCCATCGTCGTCGCGATCGCCCGCGTCAGGCTCTCCGGCGAAAGCGCGCTTTCCGAAACCACCGTGGCCAGCCCGAGCCTTTCCAGGCGCAAGGCGCGGGCGGTCTGCTCGGTTTCGCCCCCGGCCGTGAACGGCACGAAGACGGCCCGACAGCCGGCGCGGAGGATGTCGCACACGGTGTTGTATCCGGACTGCGACACCGAGAGCCGCGCGGCTGCAAGAAGGCTCGGAAAATCGGGACGGAAGCGGGTGACGTGGACATTGTCCGGCGCCGTTGCGACGGTGGTGTCAAAGGCGGCCTGCGGCAGGTTGGGCCCGGCGATCAGACACCAGCGCAAGGCCTGCGGCAGGGCGCGGGCGGCGGCGATGGCCGCCTCGTTCAGCGTTGCGCCGACAGCTCCGCCGCCCGCCGAAACAAGGATGTCGAAGCGCTCCGACGCCGGGGCGGGCGGCGGAGCGGGGACGAGACCGGTATAAATGACCCGATCGGCAATCGCGCCCGCCAGCGAAAAGCTGTCCTCCAGCCTTGCGAAGGAGGGATCGCCATGGACAAGGATGCCGTCGAACCGACGTGTCGCAAGCGCGACGCTTTCTTCGTCCCGGCCGGGCTTGCTCCGCTCCTGCAGGATATCGCGCAGCGACGACAAAACGATCGGCCGCTCCTGCATTCCGGCAATCTCGTCGAGCAGCGGCAGCAGTTCGAAGCGCACCTGGCGGCGGCCGAACGGAAAGGCCTCGATGACGACGACGTCCGGCCTGGTTTCGCGGAAAGCGGCCAGCAGGCGGCGGCGGCGATGGTCCCGGAAGGCGTCGTCGACGGGATGGCCGGCGAGATCGACGAGGCCCGAGAACCCGGCATCGCCCGCCGCCACCGGCGGCAGTTCGACATGCCGTGTTCCGGGGCCCGGAAAACCCTGCACCGGCGTTCCGCCCGTGACCATGGTCACGTCGAAGCCGTCCGCGGCGAGGGCCCGGGCAATGCGGCTGGCGCGGGCGAGGTGGCCGATCCCGAGCAGATGCTGGACGTAGAAGAAGACGCGCGGGCCAGACTTTTCGACGTCGCTCATCAGGCTGCCTGCCATTCGGTTTCGAACAGCGTCTTCAGCTGCCGGATGCTGGTGTGGTGGTCGAACTCGGCGCGAACGCGCTGTTCCGCCGCTTCGCCCAGGCGCTTGCGCAACGCCGGATCGCGGATCAGCCTTTCGAGCGCGGCCGCCAGCGCCTTCGGGTCCTCCGGCGGCACGACCAAGCCGTTCTCGCCGTCCTGCAGAAGCTCCGGAATGCCGGAAATGTTGGTCGAAACGCAGACGAGCCGCTGGCTCGATGCCTCCACCAGCACGTTCGGCAGGCCGTCGCGGTCGCCGTCCGGGGTGATGCGGCAGGCGAGCGCGAACAGGTCGGAGCGGCGGTAGTGGTCGAGCACCTCCTGCTGGTCGAGCGCGCCGTTCCAGGTGATCCGGCCGGCGATGCCGAGGGTCTCGGCGAGCTGCTTCATCGCCGCAAGATTCGGTCCGCCGCCGATATGGACGAAGCGCCAGGAGAGATCGGCGGGCAGCAGCGACAGCGCCTTGAGCAGCACGTCGTAGCCCTTCTTGTCGACCGCGCGGCCGACGCTGACGACCGTCACCGGGGCATCGGGATCCGATCCGTCGCGCATCGAGTGCTCGCCCAAAAAGCGGCCGAAGCGGTCGAGATCGAGACCGTGATAGCTGAGGTGGACGTGGTTCTTGCCGTTCGCCAGCCCGCGCAGGCGGTCAAAACCGGTCTGGTTGCAGGTCACCGTCCAGCGGGTATGGGAAAGCTTGCCTTCGAGTTCCCAGTCGGGCGAGGTCCAGATGTCCTTGGCGTGCGCCGAGCAGGTCCAGGGGATGCCGTTTATCAGGCTCGTGTAGCGTGCCACGGAGGCGGGCGTGTGGATGAAGTGGGCGTGCAGCCAGTCCACTCCCGCCGGCCATTCGGCGCAGAGCACCGCGGCCTGGCCGAAGCGCCGGAAGCGGTTCGGCGTCAGGTCACGGCGAAGATCCTTGAGGAAGGCGCGGAAGGCGGCCTTGAAGCCGGGCAGGCGGGCGCTTTTGACGAGCCCGCGAATGACGCGCAACGGCTCCTGATACAGGTATTCCGGCAGATAGTGCACGGGCGCACGGATCTCGTCATGGACGGGATGGCGCTTGGTGTCGGTCGGATGACGCATGGAAATGAGCGTCAGGTCGAAGCCGGCCCTTTCCAGCCCCAGGAGTTCCTGGGCGATAAAGGTTTCCGACAGCCGCGGATAGCCCTTCAGGATGACGGCGATTTTCTTCCGTGATGTCACTTTGTTCAGCCTTATACGACGGCAAGCCGCATGTTGTCCCGGGTCTCGAGCAGGGCGCCGACGATCTGGGAGATGTGCGGCAGCCCTTCAAGCCTCAGTGCCTGTGAGGTCTGGGACGGCGGCGCCCGGTCGGGCAGGGCCTTCAGCACCTCGGCCAGCACCTTCGGCTGGCGCGATTCCTCCGGCGACAACATCTGC
>NZ_JAVDTM010000021.1:0-41023 GCF_031455855.1 Mycoplana sp. BE70 | reverse complement strand
ATGGCGCATTTGCGCGAAGGCGGGTGATCCCCTACCCTTCACACGCCCATGTTGCACTTGGCGTCGATTCTCCACCGCAAAGTTAGAATGTCCTGAATCTGCAAAGTAAGAATGTCACACTCCCCGCGTTTGATGACGTGGGAGATTGCGGATGGGACTGATTGCGATGAGCGAGCGTGATCTGCAGCGGATCGAGGTTTTGTCGAAGGTGATCGCCGGCCGGATGACGTTGGTGACGGCAGCGCATGTTCTCGGCCTGAGCACGCGCCAGGTCCGCCGGCTTCTGGAGCGGATCAGCACTGGCGGTGCCGCGTCGATCCGGCACAAGGCAATCGGCCGGCCATCGAACAATCGGATCAGTGACGGTGTTCGGGATTACGCCGTGACGTTGGTTCGCGAGCGTTATGCGGATTTCGGTCCGACGCTGGCGGCCGAGACGCTTGCTGCGCGCGGTGGATTGCGGGTATCGCGCGAGACGTTGCGCAGTTGGATGTCGGAGGCCGGCCTTTGGCTGTCGCGCCGGCAGCGGCGGACGTTCCATCAACCGCGGCTGCGGCGTGAGGCCTATGGCGAGCTGGTGCAGATCGATGGTTCCGAGCATCGCTGGTTCGAGGACCGTGGCGATCCGTGTTCGCTGCTTGTCTTCGTCGACGATGCGACGGGCAGGTTGATGCAGTTGCGCTTTGCGCGCTCGGAAAGCGCCTTCAGCTACTTCGAGGCGCTTGAGCTTTACCTGCGTGCTCACGGTGCGCCTGTGGTCTTTTATTCCGACAAGCATTCAGTGTTCCGGGTAGCGAAGAAGGATGCCAGGGGCGGCCAGGGCATGACCCAGTTCGGCCGTGCGCTTTGCGAGCTAAACATCGAGATTCTCTGTGCAAATTCGAGCCAGGCGAAGGGACGTGTCGAGCGCATGAACCGGACCCTGCAGGATCGCCTGGTCAAGGAGTTGCGGCTGGCCGGCATCGACAGCATGGACGCCGGCAATGCCTTCCTGCCGGGCTTCATCGAGCACTACAATGCGCGGTTTGCGCTCGTCCCTGCCCGGCCCGAGGACCTGCACCGGCCGATGTCCGTGGCCCCGGATCGGCTGCAGCAGATTCTGTGCAAGCGCGAGCAGCGCTATGTCGGGTCGCAGCTGACGTTTTCGTTCGAGCGCCAGCGGATCATGCTGGTGGAGACCGAGCTGACACGCGGATTGGTCGGCCGCTATGTCGAGACCTATGCCTATGCGGATGGTCGGTGCGGTGGAAGGGCCATTCCCTGCCCTACAGGACCTTCGACAAGGACCAGCGGGTGACACATGCGGCAATCACCGAGAACAAGCGGCTTTCCGATGTTCTGGCTTATATCAAGGAGCGTCAGGAGCAAAAGTCGGCGCCGGTGGTGAAGACCAACAGCGACAAGAACGGCTACGTGCGACGTCCTCGCGGACCGGGCCGGCAAAAGGATTTCATGCACGATCCGGCGGTGCTTGCCCGCCGCGACGCGGCACTGGCAAGGCTCGACGCTGTGGAGTGAGGCCTCGATCGAAGTGTCTCACAGCGAAAGCGGAAGGTGTCTCTCACCCGCCCCGCTCCGCCCTTGCAACCCGGCCCAGCCGGTCGGATCGGGGCTGGTCGTGGTGCGGCGTGTCAGCACAAAGTGACATTTCTACTTGGCTCGTCGGCGGACAATTCAACCTGGCTGCCACATAAATGCACAAAGCGGGAACATTCCGTAATCGCTGAACCTCCACCACGCCAGGGTTGGCTCATTACCCTTATCCCAGTATGCGGATTGAATACGGACGTTATGTCTCCTAACCATCCGGCTGAGGACCGATCGCATCGATCTCTGCGATTTTCTGAAACTCCCCGAGATATTCCTGGCGGTGGTATGCAAGCCACCGGGCGATATGACTGTTCGCAAGCAGAACTGATGACGGAACGGAAGATGTTGCCTAAAACGGGCAGGAAGCTGCCGGCGTGGAAAGGTGTTCTGGGGGCGCGCGATGTTTTGGCAAAGACTGTTGCCGATCTCATGCGGAAAGAGCACGGCGATAGTCACCGCGCAATCAAACAACTAATCAGGCAAACAAGCGCGAGCGAGCGCACGGTGAAGCACTGGCTGGCGGCACAACATGCTCCAGACACATTGTTTTTCCTGCGCCTTGTGGTCTCCTCGCCCGTTATCCGCGCTTTCGTTCTTGGCCTAATCGAGGGCCCGGCTTCCAATCCATGGTCACTAGCGGGCGATCGCGTCACGCGTGCAGTTGCCACGGAGGCTTATGCTGCTGCGGAAGCGGCATTCAGCGCGCTGACAAGAGACGCGTGGGATAGTGACCCTAAAAATGGCCCTGATCGTGACCTTATAATTGACCCTGAACCAGTGGAGCTCAATGAACGGCAGCACTGGTTTCTCGAGCGCGTTGTTGACGGTGACCGATGTGGTGCCAAGGAGATTGTGCTCGTCTGGGATGTTAGCCGGAAGACCGCGCGGCGGGACATCCAAGGTCTTCAGCGCGCCAGATTGCTCGAGTATGTTGGATCACGCCGGAAAGGTAGGTACCGACGACGTGTCGAGCAATGACGGTCGACAAGCGCCCCTAAGCTCACGCAGCACGGACCTCATCGACGCTCCCTGAGAAAAGCAACATGGGAGCCTTAAAAACGGAACTTGCGACCTCCAGGCTGGAAGAAGCTATCCCGACGAAATTTTCGCGCGTTGCTTTAGGCGATCAGCTCGCTTAAGGGGCGTCGATTCTCTCAACCCCTCAGCCCCAGCGCGCGCAGCCATTCATCGACCTGCCCGAAGGCGTCCCGCTGCCACTGTTCGGCCGAGCGGCCGTCGAGGATATCGGTTTCGGCGACGAAGTTTCGAACGCTCGTCGCGCCATAACCTTCAGGCGCATCGAACTTGTTGGCGATATGCTTGTAACCCTCGGCCCCGCTTGCGTGTTCGAGCAACGGTTTGCAGGCTTTCGCTAACGCTTCAATGCCATCCGGATAGTTTCGGATGCAGTAATAAATGTCGTAGGCGTCCTTCTGCTTATGCCGGCCATTGAGAGCATACCCCTTCATCGCCAAGAGCGCCGGAATTGAGCACACGGCCACTTCAACCCGATTGGTCCCCCCCCATGGCATATCACCCGTTATGGCGACCAGCTGGTAGAAGCGCAATGCGAGGTCCGCACCATCGGCGCGCTGAACCGCGAAGTCGCTGATGATCGGCGGCTTGTTCTTCACGATCTCGGCGTCTCGCGGCATCAGGAAATCGACGACGATTTTAATCGGCTGACCCGAATCTTCGGTCGGCACTTCGCGCACGAGTTGGAACCGCTTCAGGTCGGCGCTTTGCTCGTAGCCATGGCCCATCAACGCCTCGACGAGGGTAACATATTCCCCATCGCCAAGCGCTTCGGCATCGAGACCGAGGTCCACGTCAAGAGTGCCTACATGTCGCATCTCCTCATTGTCCAGCAGCAGCCACGGGACTGCACCACCGATGACGGCGAACTTCCCCTTGAAGCTTCCCAGGATCTGCCCGATCTCGACGAGCACACCCTTCACAGCCTTGGTCGTGCGATCCTCGTAGTCGGAAGCAGATTGCGGTTGAGGCGTTACCTTTATCTCCATGCCAGGAGTTCCTTTCGAAGATGATCGGCGGCTTCCGCTCCTCTTTCGCCGGCGACGGAGAGGTCGAGATAGGTTTGAACCGGACTGGTGCAGACTATTCCTTGGGCGCAATCGACCGTATCGCGGAAGATGCCCTGCTCCTTCGGGATCGTAATCACCACATTGGCGCCTGAATCGGCCGGTGATAGCTTGAGTGTGGTCCGCAGGCGCGCGGCTGCCGATGTATCCGCATAGAAGTACTGCGTGGATACGCGCCCATAGGGTGCCAGCCAATTGGCGGCCGAAAAGGACGCGCACGCCGCGCGCCGTCGAGCGGGATCGAAGTTCATGGCATTGCGAGCCGCGTCTTCAAACGCCTTTCCGTGCAGCGTGGTGTAGTAGGTTGACCTCTCTCCAGCCGGAGCCTCATACACGTCGCGCCAGGCATCAAGCAGTGCGTCGGGCCTCACCAAACGGATACCGTCGTGGTTGATTTCTGCCCACTCGCGATCAACGAGTTCGCTGCGAACGTTGCTAACGAGACCGAGGCTAACATCCGACGCATCTGCGAGGTCGACGACGCGCCAAGCCTGGTCGGGGTCACGCAGCAGCGTGCGTAAAATCTGTGCCGACTTCGGCTTGAAAACAGATTTTAGGCCACGCTGGACTGCCGGTGGCTTGGCGTCGAACTGGCGCTCAATGTAGACCGTTCCGAAAACGATCCGCGCGTTTCCAACAAGGTCGAGATAGCCCACCCCCTCCTCAAGGCAGAGGGCTTGCGCCTCTGGCGAAAGATACGGCGCTATGAATATCGGTGTTGCGGGCGGATCGAACTGCGCAGCAGCGCTGCGCACGTGCAGTATCCCGGCTCGGACAAACCGAGGCTGGCCGTTCCCTTTCACCTCGCACACAAGCCGGTGTTTTCTTTCTTTGATAGTCACCTCGGCCAAGATATCGATCTCCCGGCGCATCGAGACATTTGTCTCGAAACTCACATCCTGAACAAACGGCACATCCGCAAGGAGTGCGTCGACCGCCTTGAGGGCGCGCGCTTCCACTTCTTTCAATGAATCAGCATGTTTCAACATGCGCTGAAACTCGCAGAACCACCGAAATTTGTCAACCAGTTTCGCTGGAATATGGCATTTCAGCGTGCGCTGAAATTGGTGCATCTGATGAAATGACCCTCATTTGGAGCGTACGTGGCTTAGCCTCCCCATTTCCAACTTGAGTTTTCACCGAAGCCCGCGACGTCACTACGATTGCGAAAGGATGGGTCAATGGGGCGCCAGGTCGGATCGCAAAGCGGCTGCGTTGCCTGTATCTTGAGGAGGGGTGCAAGAGCGCGGTCTGACAGGCAATGGCCGCTATTCACAGTCCCATTTTTGCCTTTAATCCCGCATTTCAAAGCCTTGAAATGCATCCTGACATCATCCGAGGAGAATAGAAATACGATGAAACGCAAACCGATCATTGCAGTAATAATGGATGAAAACACCAGCACCGGTGGTAATCTATACGAGACGTCCAAGAGCTACTTCACCGCTCTGGCTCGCTCGGGAGCGCTTCCTTTTGGCATTCCGTACCTGCCACAGATAGTCGACCCGGTGGTCGAGGAGTTCGACGGATTCCTGAGCGTTGGTGGACGTATCAAATTTCCGGAGCATTGGTACGTTGAGGGTGACCAATCCCAGTACGCGCCATCCGAGCGTTTGTCCGTTGAATTGGCGCTGATGGAAGGATTCCTTGCTCGCAATAAACCCGTACTTGGTATCTGCAACGGTATGCAGATGCTCGGATGCCTGCATGGCTGCCGGATGGTGTCAGACGTGTGTTCCTCACGGCCAGGTGCGATCAACCATGATCAGGGTGGTGGTCTACTCCACGAAGTGATCGTTCAGGCGGGCACAAAAATGGCTGACATCTTCAGTGCCGAGACATTCAGCGTGAATACTTATCATCGGGAGGCAATTGTTGAACTATCTGCTGATGTGATTGCTACCGCCCACGGGGCTGATGGTGTCGTTGAGGCGATCGAAGTGCCATCTCGATCTTTTGCTATGGGCCTGCAATGGCACCCGGAGCTGTTAGACGCCGACACCCATCCCGGCGCCCGGATTTTTGATGCATTTGTCGAATTTGCAAGCTTGCGATAGTATATTAGCTCCGACAGTCTATGTGGCTGAGGGCGGCGTTTGAATAAATTGAACCTACACGATCGGTGGAAGCCCGCGTGATCCGAACGGCAACTTCACCGTCACTTTAAACCTCAACAATTAGTTCATGGCTGGTCAGTCGTCTGATGCGACGACCCGCCATGATATCCATTGAGAGCTTTGACGATTTTTGCCAGTAAGTTCCATAAGATTATGCGATTTCCCTGGTCCAAACGGTTCGCGTAGATCGCCTTGAAAGGACTCAAACCGCAGGCGACGCGGAGAAAGGCTATGTCCCACCAACTCTTATCCTAGTTGCACGCGACGCCGGGAGTTTCCCTTCGATGGATGCATCGCTCTCGCGCCGTCAGCCTATGCCTGCTTCGATTTCGTCACGCAGCTTTTTCATTTCGGTGAGAGCCTGCATCAGGTGTTCCCCTTCCATGCGCTGCGAGATGGCGCTGGCACTCAAGGCGGCGAATGGTTGGTTCTGTCGATCGCAAATCGCGACGGCGACGGTTGTTGCGCCCAGTTCGGGCAGCCACCGCACAACATGACCCAGATCTGCGGCCTTCTCGACCTCGTCGACAATGGTCGCAAGCGATTGGCCGTTACCATGATACGTCTGCTCGTTTGCGGCCATGATTTTCAAGGCCGCTTCTCTGGGGAGCTTTGCCAGTACTGCAAGGCCGCCTGCGCCGAGGCCAAGCGGGCGCCGTGTTCCGACATCTGTCAGCAGCGTCTTCACCGGAAACGAGCCTGACGTCCTGTTGAGGCACACCATATCCCCGCCGCTTCGATACAGAAAGAAAGCGGTATCGCCGGTAAGCTCCGCCAATTTGTCCGTCGCAGCTGCCGCCACGGCTCCGAGATCGAACCGATTACCGAGGTTCAGCGCCAGTTCGTAGACGAGTTGGCCGAGAAAATATCGTCGATCCGCGGTTCTTTGGTGGGCCAGGCCGACACCGACGAGAGCCCGCAGTATTCTGTGGACCGTCGGCCCGGTGAGCCCTGTTGCGTCCGACAGCTCTGTCATGCCGGTGCCTTCGTTGTTGCGGCTTGCCAACTCCCTGAGAACGGCGACCGCGCGATAGATGGTTTGAGCTCCTTGCTCCATGAAAACTCCACGATATGGATCAGATAAAAAGTCTTAGTCCACCATGTTGACAACGTAATCCATATAGTGGCTTATGTTGCATGTCACGTCCTAAAAATAGTCCATATAGTGGAGTTTAGCAATGCTTATGCACGTCCCGGTGCGCACATCCCCTGGAGCACGTTTTCGGCAGGCCCTCAAAGAGGAGGTGCCGTTGCAGATCATGGGTACGATCAACGCGTACACGGCGCTGATGGCCAAGCAGGTGGGTTACAAGGCGCTATATCTTGCCGGTGCAGGTGTCGCAAACGCCAGCTACGGTCTGCCGGATCTGGGCATTACGACGATCAATGACGTGCTGGCCGACCTCCGCAAGGTTTCTGATGCCTCCGATCTTCCGGTGCTGGTCGATGTGGACACCGGTTTTGGCGGCGCGTACTCCATTGCTCGCCTGGTTCGCGGCCTGATCAAGGACGGCGCCGGCGCTTTGCACATGGAAGATCAGGTAGCACTGAAGCGCTGCGGTCATCGTCCCGGCAAGGAGATTGTCAGCAAGACCGAAATGCTGGACCGCATCAAGGCTGCTGTCGATGCTCGCTACGACGAGGACTTCGTCATCGTTGCCCGGACCGATGCGTTGGCGATCGAGGGGCTGGACAGCGCTATCGATCGTGCCATGGCGTACATGGAGGCCGGTGCGGACATGATTTTCGCCGAGGCCTTCACGGAACTTGGCCAGTATCGCAAGCTCGCGGACGCCCTGAATCGGCCCCACTCGGTTCTCGCAAACATCACCGAATTCTCGAAGACGCCGAACTTCACCACCGAGGAATTGCGTGATGCGGGCGTGTCGGCGGCGCTCTATCCGCTTTCCGCGGCGCGCGCAATGAATGCGGCAGCACTCAATGTCTATCAAACGATCCGGCAGCGCGGAACGCAGAAAGACATTCTGAATACCATGCAGACCCGCGAGGAACTGTACGGCTATCTCAACTACCATGACTACGAAAAGAAGATCGATGAACTCTTTGCTGCCAAGAAGATGAGCTGAGCAGCGACTTTGTAAAACGGGAGGAATTATGAAGCGTTTTTCGATGGTTGCGGCGCTGGCCGCATTGACGACATTTGCTGCGGTCGCACCAGGATGGGCGGAGGAGTTTCCGAGCGGGCCCATCCGTTTCATCGTGCCGTTCAACTCCGGCGGCGGTACCGATGTCGTGGCACGGATCGTCGCTGAGGAGATGTCAAAAAGTATCGGCCAGCCGGTTCTCGTGGAGAACCGGCCGGGCGCACAAGGCATAACGGGGACGAAGGCTGGCGCAGATGCTGAGCCCGATGGTCAGACAGTGACCTTCGTCCTCCAGGCGACGCTGGCGTTGAACCCGAGCCTCTACTCGGCGACCAACTACGACCCGGTGAAGGACTTTGCACCGGTCTCGCAGCTCTCGACGTCGCCTTATGTCGTCGTCGCTCATCCCAGTCTCGGGGTAAAAAGCATCGATGAGCTTGTGGCCAAGGCAAAGGCTGAAGCTGGCAAGGTCAATTATGCCAGCGGCGCGGCCGCCGCTCACCTGGCGTCAATCCTGTTCCAGAAGACCGTCGGCATCGAAATGACCCACATTCCCTATTCGGGATCCGGTCAGGCGCTGACCGACCTGTTGTCCGGACGCGTCGGCGTGATGTTGTCCAGTCCCGTTTCCATCCTCCCGCATGTGCAGTCGGGAGCATTGGTGGCGCTCGCGGTTACTGGGCCGGCTCGTCTTCCCTCGCTCGCCGACGTGCCAACGATGGCCGAGCTCGGTCATCCGGGCTTTGACGTGTCGGGCTGGTACGGGCTGGCCGCGCCGAAAGGTACGGACCCGGCCGTGATCGGCAAGCTCAACGAAGCAGTGGTCACGGCCCTGAAAGCGGACAGCGTACGCGCGAGCCTCGAAAAGGCAGGTGTGGAAGCCCGCGGCTCGACACCGGCCGAGTTCGAAGCGCTCATAGGTGCGGAGCTGGCGCGTTGGACCGCTCTCATCAAGGAAGAGGGTATTCAGCCCGAATGAAAGAGCCTGGCTAGCGCTATTCCGGAGAAGGGCGGCCGCGGCTGCGGCCGCCAACCCAAACACTATCAGGAGACTATTGGGATCATGCCTCACGCGTGGATTGAATGCTCGGCCAACATCGCGGACGAGCCGGAAGTGAAAGACCTGAAGAATCTGGTCTACGACTGTGCACTTGAAACGGGGATCTTTCCGATCGGGGGCGTGCGCGTCCGTTTCCAGGTTATTTCAGACTACATCGTCGGCGACGGCCACGTCGACAACAGCTTCCTGCACATCGTGTTGCGGATAGGAGCCGGTCGCGACCTCGAAACCAAGAAGGCTGCCGCTGATGCGATATTTGAACGGGTCTGCGCACTCGTGAAGCCGCTCTCTGACCGGAGGCCGCTCGCTGCCGCGTTCGAGGTACAGGAGATGAGCGCGGATCTGAACTACAAGTTCAACAATCTGCATGAGCACATCAAACGGCGCGCCGCCGCCTCATAAACAGTTATGGATTTTTGGGGAGGGACCGGCAATGCGGATAACGAAGGATGGGTTGGGCGGGCTGTTTTTTGCCGCGATCGGATTGGCGGCCCTGCTGATTTCGTGGAGCTATCCGATCGGCTCCGCCTTGAGCATGGGCCCGGGCTACTTCCCGCGGGTGGTTTCGGTTCTCATGCTGGCGCTCGGGCTGCTGCTGTACCTGCGCAGCGTGCGTGAGAAGCAGCCGGAAGCAACCATCGAGGTTGACTGGAGGCCGCTCATCATCATCACGGCGGCTATCGCCGGATTTGCCTACCTCATCCAGTTCGGCACGATCGTCGCCGTGGCATTTCTTGTCGTTGTGGCGTGGTTTGCCGATCCGAGGAGGAAGCGCAAAACCCTGCCCGCCTTGCTTCTGGCCGGGATCATCATTCCGATCCTGATTTTCAACTACGGTCTTAACCTGCCGATCAAGATCTGGGGCTTCTGATGCTGGACGGTCTTATACTCGGATTCCAAGTCGCGTTCTCTCTCGACAACCTTTTATATTGCCTTATCGGCGTAACGCTTGGAACATTCATTGGCATGCTTCCGGGCGTTGGTCCGCTGGTGACAATCGCTGTCCTGCTGCCGATGACCTATGGCCTCAGTCCCGAGGCCTCGATGATCATGCTGGCGGGCATCTACTACGGCGCGTCCTATGGCGGCTCGTCGACGGCGATCCTGGTGAACCTGCCGGGAGAATCCTCCTCCGTCGTCACCTGCATCGATGGTTATCAGATGGCTCGCCGCGGCAGGGCTGGTGCAGCGCTCGCCATCGCTGCGATCGGATCCTTCGTTGCCGGCTGCATAGGCACACTTGCGATCGCACTTTTTGCCCCGATGCTTGGCCAGATGGCGCTCAGCTTCGGGGCGGCCGAGTATGCCTCGTTGATCATCATGGCGTTGGTCGCTACCGCGGTACTGGTCCAGGGCGCGATAGTCAAAGGTATCCTCATGGCGCTCCTCGGCATTCTTGTCGGGCTCGTTGGAATGGACCTCAATTCCGGTGTGATGCGCTTCACCTTTGGGCAGCAGTGGCTGATGGAGGGCATCGACTTCGTGGTCGTCGCGGTCGGAATGTTCGCATTCTCCGAGATCGTACGCGAACTGCGTGCTGGCAATGACGTCGATCACGGCCAGATCAAGGTCGACTCGCTGATGCCGACGGGTGAGGAACTGAAGCAGTCCGTCAAGCCGATCCTGCGCGGAACAGGAGTCGGATTGTTCTTCGGGATCCTGCCGGGGATCGGTTCGACGGTGAGTTCCTTCGCCTCTTACATTCTTGAGCAACGCTGCGCGAAGGATCCGAGCCGTTTTGGCAAGGGCGCGATCGAAGGGGTGGCCGGGCCAGAGTCCGCAAACAATGCCGCCGCCCAGACCTCCTTCATCCCGACGCTTACCCTTGGCGTGCCGGGCAGCGCGACGATGGCACTGATGCTGGGCGCCTTGATGATCCATGGCATTACTCCGGGACCGAACGTCATCACAGAACGTCCCACCCTGTTCTGGGGCCTCGTCGCCAGCATGTGGATCGGCAACGTTCTGCTCGTGATCCTGAACCTGCCGCTGATCCGCCTGTGGACCTCTCTTCTGAAGGTTCCTTATTCCTGGCTCTACCCGATCATTCTGATCCTGTCCTGCTTCGGCATCTACACGCTGTCGAACAATGCGATGGATGTTCTGATCGGTGCTGGCTTTGGCGTGTTCGGCTATCTCGTGCTGAAGCTGGAGTTCTCCCTTGCCCCCTTCATCCTCGGTCTCGTCCTTGGACCAATGCTTGAGGAGAACATTCGCCGGGCGCTTTTGATTTCCCATGGCGACCCCATGACGTTCCTGCAAAGCCCCATTAGCGCGACATTCCTGGCCTGCGGCGCGGGGCTGCTCCTACTGATGCTGGTACCTACGGTCCAGCGTAACAAACAGCATCTCGAACAGGATGCATGAAATAGTCGGCTGCGCGGGACCGCGCGGCACTGCGAACCCTTGGACTTCCGAGAAGGATAAACACCTTGAAATTGATAAGTTTTCACGCCGGCGATCGCGATCGCTTCGGCCTGCTCCACGACGCTGGTGTGGCGGATCTTGGCGAACGCACGGAATTCGCCTCGCTTCGCTCCTTGATAGCTTCGCCCAAGGGCATCGAGGCTGCCCGGCTGATCGCCGAAGCCGCGCCCGTCGACTTCAAGGAAACGGAGATCGCCTATCGCATTCCGGTGCCGGACGCTGACAAGATCATCTGCGTTGGCGTCAACTACGCCGACCGGAACGCCGAATACAAAGACGGCTCCGAATTGCCGAAATATCCGAGCCTCTTTCTACGTACGCGAGGCTCCTTTACCGGGCATGGTCAGCCGCTGATGCTGCCGCCTGAATCGCCGCAGTTCGACTATGAAGGCGAAATTGTCCTGGTGATCGGCAAGGGCGGGCGGCGCATCCCTGAAGAAAATGCCCTTTCGCATGTTTTCGGGCTGACCGTCTGCAACGAAGGCAGTGTGCGCGACTGGATGCGCCATGCGAAGTTCAACGTGACGCAGGGCAAGAACTTCAATCACTCGGGCAGCATCGGGCCCTGGATCGTTCCGGTCGACGATGCGGACCTTTCGGCGCTTTCGTTGTCGACATGGGTCAACGATGAGTTGCGTCAGGAAGACACGGTAGGACGGATGATGTTCTCCTTCAGCTACCTCATTCACTACATCTCGACCTTTGCCGAGTTGATGCCGGGCGACCTGATTGCAACGGGAACGCCGACCGGCTCGGGCGCACGTTTCGATCCCCCGAAATATCTCGTCGAGGGGGATGTCGTCAGGGTGCGAGTGCCGGGTGTCGGAACGCTTGAAAACCCTGTCGTCCGCGAACAGGTCTGATCGGAGAAACCGTCATGCTCGACGAACAGGTAATGCTGGCCGCTCAAGCGCTGGCAAGTGCGGAAGAGAGCCGGTCTCAGGTCGCTCTTCTGAGTCTGCAATATCCAGCCATGTCGATGGCCGACGCCTATCGCATTCAGGAAGCCTGGGTGAAGCGGAAGATTGCCGCCGGCGACCGCCACGTCGGATGGAAGATTGGCCTTACCTCGCGTGCAATGCAGCAGGCACTTGGCATCGACATTCCCGATTCCGGCTATCTTCTGGAGAGTATGCGCTTCGACGACGGTTCGATAGTGCCGGGGAACCGGTTTATTCAACCGCGCATCGAAGCGGAGCTGGCCTTCGTCATGAAGGATGACGTCGCGCCGAATGCGTCCGTCTTCGATATCCTGAACGCCACGGACTATGTTGTGCCGGCGCTTGAAATTCTGGACACGCGAATCGTGCGCCGGGATGAGCAGACAGGCAGCACACGCAGTGTCTGCGACACGATTGCCGACAATGCGGCCAATGCCGGCTTTGTCCTTGGTGGCCGTCCAATTCGGCCAAATGAGCTGGATCTGCGCTGGCTCGGGGTAATTGTTTCGCGCAATGGGAGCGTAGAGGAAACCGGCCTTGGAGCAGGTGTTCTCAATCAGCCGGCGCGAGGTCTCGCATGGCTGGCGCAGCGCCTGGCAACTGTCGGCCATGGGCTTAGGGCCGGGCAGATTGTCCTTTCCGGCTCCTTCATCCGTCCGGTGGAGTGCCCGCCCGGTTCGACCGTGGTGGCCGACTTTGGACCCATTGGCAGCGTTGCCTGCCACTTTGCCTAGGAGATCATGATGCCGGCACGGAAAAATCGCTTCAAGCTTGCGCTTGCCGAGGGGAGGAGGCAGACGGGGCTCTGGCTTGCACTCGCCAATCCCATCAGTACTGAATTGCTTGGCGGCATCGGCTTTGATTGGCTGGTGATCGACCTTGAGCATGCACCGAACGACCTCCGCTCGGCCGTTGCGCAGATGCAGGCGCTTTCGTCATATCCGGTCGAGGCTGTCATACGGCCGCCGATAGGCGAGGCGTGGATACTGAAGCAACTGCTCGATGCGGGCTGCCAGACTATCCTGATCCCGATGGTCGAATCGGCGGCACAGGCACGGCAGTTGGTCGAAGCGGTCCGTTATCCGCCGCACGGTTGCCGCGGCGTCGGTGCGGCACTTGCGCGTGCTTCCGGATACGGTGCCGAAACAGACTACCTCAAGATTGCCAATGACGAGATCTGCCTGCTGTTGCAGATCGAATCACGCAAAGGCCTTGACGCTCTCGATGAGATCGCAGCCATCGACGGTGTTGACGGCATATTCATTGGTCCGGCAGATCTTGCCGCCGACATGGGCTATCTCGGTCGCCCCAAGGAAGATGCCGTCCAGACTGCAATTCACGACGCGTTTGACCGCATTAAAGGAGCAGGCAAGAAGTCGGGTGTTCTGACATCGGATCACGGCCTGATCTCGGAATATCTTGCACTCGGTGTCGACTTCATCGCTATCGGCTCCGACGTCGGGGTCTTGAGGGAAGCAGCATCGGCACTACTCGGTAAGTATGCCGCCACTCCGGCCTCCGCCGGCTAAGGAGTGCTGCAGCCGCCGACTTCGGTTGCTTAAGTCCAGTGTCCGGGGACGTAACCCTGGTCCGTGCGGCGAACAACATTCAACGAGTGGACGACCAAGGCGCGTCCGATGGAGAATAGAACATGAAAAAGATCAAGGTCGCCAATCCGGTCGTCGAACTCGACGGCGACGAGATGACCCGCATCATCTGGCAGTTCATCAAGGACAAGCTGATCCATCCGTACCTGGACATTGACCTGAAGTACTTCGACCTCGGCATGGAGAACCGCGACGCCACCGACGACCAGGTGACGATTGACGCCGCCAACGCCATCAAGCAGTACGGTGTCGGCGTCAAGTGCGCGACGATCACTCCGGACGAGGCCCGCGTCGAGGAGTTCAAGTTGAAGAAGATGTGGAAATCGCCGAACGGCACGATCCGCAACATCATCGGCGGCGTCATCTTCCGCGAGCCGATCATCTGCAAGAACGTTCCGCGCCTCGTCCCCGGCTGGACCAAGCCGATCATCGTCGGCCGTCACGCCTTCGGCGACCAGTACCGCGCCACCGACTTGAAGTTCCCAGGCAAGGGCAAGCTGACGATGAAGTTCGTCGGCGAAGACGGCAAGGAAATCGAATACGACGTCTTCGATGCGCCGTCTGCCGGTGTCGCCATGGGCATGTACAACCTCGACGATTCGATCACCGAATTCGCCCGCGCCTCGTTCAACTACGGCCTGCAGCGCAAGGTGCCGGTCTATCTGTCGACGAAGAACACCATCCTCAAGGTCTATGACGGCCGCTTCAAGGACATCTTCCAGCAGGTGTTCGACGCCGAATTCGCCGACAAGTTCAAGGAAGCCAAGCTCTGGTACGAGCACCGCCTGATCGACGACATGGTCGCATCGGCGCTGAAGTGGTCCGGCGGCTACGTCTGGGCCTGCAAGAACTATGACGGCGACGTGCAGTCCGACATCGTCGCGCAAGGGTTCGGCTCGCTCGGCCTGATGACCTCGGTGCTGATGACGCCGGACGGCCAGACGGTCGAGGCGGAAGCTGCGCACGGCACCGTCACCCGTCACTACCGCCAGCACCAGAAGGGCGAAGAAACCTCGACCAACTCGATCGCCTCGATCTTCGCCTGGACCCGCGGCCTGGCCCATCGCGCCAAACTCGACGGCAACGCCGAGCTCGCCAGGTTCGCCGACACGCTGGAAAAGGTCTGCGTCGACACCGTCGAAAGCGGCTTCATGACCAAGGACCTGGCACTTCTGATCGGTCCCGACCAGTCGTGGCTCTCCACCACCGGCTTCCTCGACAAGATCGACGAAAACCTGCAAAAGGTGATGGCCCTCTGAGGGGCAGTCGATGCCGTCAGGTCCAGCATTATGCATCGCCAACTGCGCCAGTATTTGAAACTGGCACAGCAGCGATGTCAGGTTAACTGGAGACGAAATTGTTGGCAGCTGGTCGGGAACATGATCCAGCCGTCGCTGTATTTTCGGTTTCCGCTGAGCCCAATTCGCCGTGGCACACAGGTGCCGAGCGAGAGCGCAACAAGGGCATCCGCCGCTTCAGTGCCTCGTCATCAGAATACCTGCCAAGATGTTCATGGCGCGTTTTCGGGACGGCGGTGTGATCCCCTACCCTGCGCACGCCAGGTTGCACTTGGAGTCGATTCTCTAAAGGCACATAGGCCGGTTAGGGATGCGACCGTCGTCGCCTCTCGAGAAGCTGGTGTTCTTGGTTTAAGGAGCGGCTGCTTTGCGCCCCCTAAGCCGTCATTGCCATAACTTCGCCCCAAGGTTGACAGTATCCGAGCGGCCCCGTTTGGACACGTATATTTGGAGCATATGGAATGAACCGGCGTTCGCACCTGTTGGCCTTTGTTATCCTGGCCCTTGCCTCGCACACCGCGACTGCGCGTGCAGGTGATTTCGAAGATGAGGTGCAAGCTTCGTTCGGACCCGTAGTGAAGGAATACGACATTCCCGGCCTCGTGGTCGGCGTGACACGAAGCGGAAAGCATGCGTTTTATGCTACTGGTTTGGCATCGCGTTCCGACAATCGCCCAGTTTCGCCTGACACGCTTTTCGAGCTTGGCTCAATAAGCAAAATTTTCAACGTCACACTGGCAGCATTGGCTGAACAACGGGGAAAGCTCACCCTTGATGATACGGTAGCACATCACGTCTGTGCCGACGCATGTTCGATTGGCAACGACCTCACACTGATGGATTTGGCAACCCATTACTCGGGGGGCTTGCCTTTGCAGGTGCCGGATGGCGTCTCAGATGCAGATGGGTTGGTGACCTGGCTGAAGAATTGGCATCCGCCGCAGCCGGGAACACGAAGCTACTCAAACGTCAGCATCGGAATGCTCGGATACATATCCGGCAAAGCTTTGGGCACCAATTACAAGCGGGCGTCGCAAGACGTGCTCTTCCCAGCGTTTGGCCTTCACCACACATGGATCGACGTTCCGAAGAGTGAAATGAGCCAATACGCTTTCGGCTACGACCGAAAGACCAATGCGCCAATTCGGGTGAACCCAGGGGTCCTGGACGCGGAAGCGTATGGCGTGAAGTCCAGCGTCCGCGACATGCTCAAGGTGCTTGATGTCGAACTGGGACACGGAAACGCCTCTCAAGAGTTGCGGGGGGCGGTCGAGCGGACCCACGAGGGCCAGTACAAAACTGCCTTTTTCACCCAAGCAATGATTTGGGAGCAGTACCCTTGGCCCACGGACCTGCAAACGATGCTTTCTGGCAATGGCTATGATTTCATCATGAAACCTCAGCCAGCCGAAAAGATCAGCCTGCCGCTCCATCCCCAGAAAGATGCGATTCTGAACAAGACCGGATCGACGAACGGATTTGGCGGATATGTCGCGATGGTGCCAAGCGAGGAAATTGGGGTTGTCGTGCTCGCCAACAAGAACTACCCGAACGAAGCCCGCGTAAAGGCCACATACTCGCTTATTAAAGCATTGCTGGCGAAATAGCATTTTATCGCTTTACCGAACTGCCCATCGGGACATGTCCGCTATTGGCCGACAGCGGACATCGTTAAGGGAATGCCCGACCTTCCGCGCACGGCCATCCATGCCCGTGCCGAGGCGCTCGATGCACAAATCCCAAGGATGACCGCGCTCAGAAATGCACTTCGCCACGTTGCTGAATGCCCGGCGGAGACGCATCTGGATTGTCCCAAGTTTCGCAGGCGTTTTATCCTGGCGACTAAATCCTCTCTGCCGTGGCGCACGAGTGGCAGGAACTAAGACGCAGGAATATGTGGGCGGAAGGTCATCCCACAGATGGCGTCCAACCACAGGGCTCGACAGTCGGAGACTACGCCGAGGGCGGGTCGAGCACCAGCCGGCGCGTCACGCCGACCGCTTTGAGAAATTCCTCATCGTGGCTTACCACCAACAATGCACCGTCATATGCACGCAGTCCCGCTTCGACAGCCCCGATTGAGTCCATGTCCAGGTTGTTGGTCGGCTCGTCCAAGACAAGAAGCGACGGTGGCTGCGAACAGCCAAGAACACAGGCAAGGCCGGCTCGCAACATCTGTCCACCGGAAAGCGTGCCAACTATTTGGTGAACGGCGTCGGCGCGAAACATGAAACGGGCAAGCGCTGCCCGGCACTCATTCTCGTCCGCCTCCGGACCGAGAAGCCGGAAATTGTCCCGGATGGAGAGAGCCGGGTTGAGCATGCTTACCTGCTGGTCAAGCATGGCCATTTTCACCGGCAACCGCACCGTGCCCGAGAACGGCGGAAGACAACCAGATATCAGCGACAAGAGTGTCGTCTTTCCCGAGCCGTTCGGCCCTGTAACGGCGATCCGTTCCGGCCCAGTCATCTCAAAGGAGAGGTCGCGAAGAACCGGCTTTTCGGCATGATAGCCGGCAGTGACACCGTCGATCCGCAGAACGACCCTCGTCGTCGGCAAGCCGGTTGAAGGAAGCGTCACCGAAAGTGGCTGTAGTATCTCAATCCTTTCGCGTGCTGCCAAGACATCATCGGTCGCCTGTGTTCGCAGCCTTTCGGCAAGCCGCGCATTCGCACCGCTCGTGTTTTCCGCGCGCCGCTTCAATCCGCCGGCAACGATCCGCGGCATATCGCCCCTCGAGGCCTTCCTCTTGCCGTCAATGTCCTTGCGCGTCTTGCGTTCGGCGGTCACCTGTGCGGTCTGTTTGGCCTCCGTCAGACGTCTTTCGGCATCAGCGAGATTGTGCTCGGTGGCCGCGAGTTCCAGTGACTTGCGCTCGCGGTACCGGCTCCAGTTGCCGCCGTAGCGGGTCGCACCTAGCGATGTGATCTCGACGATCGCATCGACGGTCTCCAGCAATTCTCGGTCATGACTGACGATGATCGCGCCGCCGCGCCAGTCGGCAAGAAGGTCGATTACAGCCTGCTTGCCATCTCTATCAAGGTTGTTGGTGGGCTCGTCCAGGATCAGGAAATCCGGCTCCGCGAAGATCAACGCCGCAAGCCCGGCGCGTGTGCGCTGACCGCCGGAAAGGGTGGCGAGCGACGTTTCGGCATCCGCGTCGAGGCCGGCACGTGCGAGCGCTTCGCCCATGCGGATTTCAAGCATCCAGTCAGCGTTGGCGAGTTGGTTGGCCGTTGCTTCACCCGCTTCGGCGCGCGCGAGCACGGCAAGCGCCTGGCGCACCCCAAAAAGATCGGCAACGGTTTCGTCCGGCCCGACCTGGACGCTCTGACGCAGAATAGCAAGGTTGCCGGAGATGCTGACCGTCCCTGAAGCAGCAGCTAGTTCGCCGATGATCAGCTTGAGTAGCGTCGTCTTGCCGACACCGTTGCGGCCGACAACGCCGGCGCGTTCCGCGCCAAAGCTAAGATTCAAATTGGTGAGTAGCGGCCGCCCGTCAGGCGTAGACCACGAAAGATTCGCAAGCGTTATAGCGGACATAGACAGATTCCCGGATGGCAAGGCAAAGCGGCGTTGCAATCGGGCTGAAGTCCATGAATCACCATCCTGTTTATGCTGCGGATGGCGATTATCTAAGCGGAGAGTGGCGCGCGTTCAAGACCCAAAAGCGGTCTGCAGAATCCGGAGAACGTGTGGCTCGTCAGAATTTAGGGCTTCCACGAGAGATGCGAAGCCGAAAATAATTGCAATGGGGGCAAGTCAGGCTGAACCGAGGCCGATGTTCCCTCGCAGCAGTTGCAAGTTGCTATCGACCGCTAATAACCCCCTCAGGAGGAGACCAAAACGGGGTTCACGATTGCAGTTGCAAGTCCGCTTTGCGCCGAAGTTTCGGCCATTCAGAGTATCGGGTCGAGCTCCTGGAAGCCGACGGTCTGCTTGGGAGTGATCGTGTCCGGAAAGCGCCAAGAGCGGCCATAGTGCGACCGCCGCAGGAGAGGATTTACGCACACTGTCAAGCGCGGCCATATCACTACCGTAACCTTCACTGCTGATAAGGCGGGCCTGTTTGAGCTTCGGTATGAGACTCATCAGCCGTCGCTGGTGGGCGACGCTACCCTATGACCCGAAGGCAACTGGTGCTGCGGCGCGGTTTTTCACACTTATTGGCTGAGCGTTATACGTAAAGCAGCCCTTGCTTCAGCGCGATGGCCACAGCGTCAGCGCGGTTCTGCGCATGAAGCTTGGCGAGCACTGCGGCGACGTGGAATTTCGCGGTATGCACCGAGATTTTGAGCTGGCGGGCGATCACCTTGTTCGAGGCCCCGTCAGCAAGCAGCGCAAGCGTTTCCAATTCGCGCGGGCTGAGTGACAGGTTGTGATGCGCGTCTCTTAGCAGCACTGCCTCGTCCGTATCAGCGGTCTCGTTTGCATCTCCAGCATCAACGGCTGACAGGCGGTATCCGGCCGCGACGACCGTCGTCGCGGCCGCGATGAGCGCAGCATACGCGGAATGCGGCAGCACAGCATAGATGTTGCCTCCGGAGGCTGCTGCACCAAGCACGATATGCGGCGTCGCCGCGTCGAGAGGCTCGCCATCGGTCACGACCACATCGAATTCCTCCGGCTGCCCGAGATCGAAAGACGTCGCGACGGCCACATGACCGCGCTCCGCCAGAGCATGTTCCAATTCCTCCGCATGCTCCGGATCGGCCAAGGCTATCATCACTGTCAGCGGACGCTCAGCCATCCATCCTCACTGTCGCTCAGGAGCGCGGCCGTGCGCCGACGACGACGTCGAGGTTTCGCGCCTCACCACCGCGCAATATTCCGAGTGCCACCGTTTTGCCGACACTATCGGGACCGATCTGACGGATCAGGTCCCGCACGCCTTCCACCGCCTCGCCATTCCAGGATGTGATGATGTCGCCGAGCACCAGCCCGGCCTGCTCCGCCGGACCGCCGGCCTCGAGGCTCATCACCATTGCACCGCGCGCCTTCTCCTGACGCACCGCGTGCAACCCTGCTCCGAGATATCCGCGCGGCACATGGCCCTTTTCGGCGAGCGTTGCCGCAACCCGGTCGACCGTTTCGGCCGGAATGACAAGAGCACGCCGGCGGGGGCCGAACAGGACGACACCGATGAAGCCGCCCTCTGCATCGATCGCCGCACCGCCCTCGGCGCGCGGGTCGATGTTCGCGGAAAGGCGGATGCGCCGGTCGATCAGGCCGCCACGCATGCTGCGCCAAGCGGGTCCGGCCTCGCTGACAATCCCGAAGCCAGCCAGCGTCGAGGCTTCCCCCCGGCCGACAGCGACGACAATATCCCCTGCCTCCGTCCGCCCGGCAGGTTTCAGAGCCGGCGCACCATCAGGCACATCCGATTTCAGCACCGCGATCCCAGTCGTTGGGTCGCGCCCGACGAATTCAGCCGCCGCGGAGTTGCCGGACGGCAAGGTCAGAGTGATGTCCTCCTCGATCTCGATCACCTCGCTCGCGGCAACGAACAATCCTTCACGCCAATGGACGGCGCTCGAAGAATGATGGCGGCTGGCATGGACGGCGGCGATCCCCGGAGCGGTGGCGGCGACAAGGCCGGCGATCTCTCGAGAGAAGTCGGCAAGGCTGGCTTTCGGCATGGTCTTTCTCCTCATTCCATCTGAGGAATCTGGTCTATTTCACCACGCCGTCCAACTGGCCTCATGGCTAGGTTTGGCGCGAACCGGCCATCCGGGCAGGTCGCCCAAGCTGGCTCCTCCAGACATATGACCATCGATCGACGAACTAAAGGACGACACAGCACGGGCGATGTGGATCGGATCTCGAGCGGTCGCAGAAGTGGTGCTCTCCCTTATAGACCTGAAGGTGAAGGTATCGCTGCCGCTCTCGCGGCGGTATCGTCAGCATATTGGGCGGCGCGGCTCGACCCGAACATTGGCACGCGCGCACGATCAACGGTGCTAGTCGGCGGACTGCGGCTTTGAGGAGCATCGAGCCTGCGTGGAGAAGGCATTCACGACTGAAAGCCTTGTCATTTTCGAGCGCGGCTACCGCCTGTAATGCCTCTAAGAAGGCCCACATCCGTTCAATTGGCTGGAGACCGTCCCCCTTCTCTCTCTCGACAAAGGGGGCTTGAACAAAAGCCCGCTCTCAATGGTTATCCTGAAGAACCATGAAAGAGCGACAATGGAGTTCGTAAAGACGTTCAATGCCGCCGGAAATTGGCTGCAGGCTTTCCTTCTTAATGAGTGGACTCTCTATCAGTCCGCCCTGATTGTCGTCGGTTATCTGCTGTCTGGCTTTCTGGCAAGGCGCATAGAGCCGGTGTTGGAATCGCGCGCCCGCACCATCAAGGGAAATCCCGACCTGCTTCGTGTCATCATCGCTTTCATGCGGCGACTGCGGTGGCTCTTTTTGATTTTGTGGCTATGGGTTGTGGACGTGGTCTTGTTGCGGCTTGGATGGCCTTCGAACCAGTGGCTGGTGGCGACGGCCCTCACCCTCGTGGCGGCGTGGTTTGTCATCTCGGTACTTACGCGCATCATCAGAAACCAGACGCTGGCGCGTGTCGTTGCAGTCGTGGGCTGGCTCTATTTTGCACTTTATGCGCTAGGACTGGATCGAGCGCTTCTGGCGGCCCTCGACGGCATGGCCGTCAACCTCGGTGCCGTTCGCCTATCGATGCTGCTTGTCTTGAAGGCCGTCATCCTTTCGGTCGCGCTAGTCTGGCTGGCAGTTCTGGTCGGTAACATGTCGTCGAACTGGATACAGAAGTCAGCCGATCTCACACCATCCTTGAAGGTCCTCATCAGCAAACTGGTCAAGATTGGATTGGTCATATTTGCAGGCACAATTGCTTTATCGGCAACAGGCGTCGACCTGACGGCGCTCACCGTCTTTTCAGGCGCAGTCGGCGTCGGCGTCGGCTTTGGCCTGCAGAAGGTCGTTTCCAACTTCATATCCGGGATCATCATCCTTCTCGATAAGTCCATCAAACCGGGCGACACGATCACACTGGGGGAGACGTTCGGCTCGATCCGAGACCTGCGCTCCCGTTTCGTCTCCGTCATCACGAGAGATGGCAAGGAGTTCCTCATTCCAAACGAGGATTTCATCTCCCAGCAGGTCGTGAACTGGTCATTCTCCAGTGACTATGTCCGCATCGAGGTGAGCTTCGGAACTTCGTATGACAGCGATCCGCACGAAGTCGTGCGCATCGCGATCGAGGCCGCCAAGACCATTCCGCGGATAGCCAGCACTTACAAGCATCCGGTTTGTTGGATGACGGCCTTCGGCGATTCATCGCTTGATTTCAAACTGAGGTTCTGGATTTCCGATCCCAGCAACGGACTGACAAACATTCGCGGCGAAGTACTCGTGGCCTTGTGGGACGCGTTCAAGGCGGCTGGCATTTCGGTTCCATTCCCGCATCGCGAAATCATCATGAAGTACCCTGTCGAGATTGCCGTCGGACGTCTTCCGCAACGACCCGATGACGATCGCGCCACCAAGTCGTTTCGCCGATCATTGCGAGAAGTCGAAACCGGAAATAAGTCCTAGCGCTTTCAAGACCGCCGACGATCTCGCTTCTCGCACATAAGAAGCGGGCTCGTGCGCGCCTCGGGGCGGCGCAGCTCGCGCCTCATGTGAGGCTCGCCACACGTCCGCTTTGGGCCAACATGAGACGAGTGGCTATAAAGGCAACTCGCCTCAAAGGTCCTACAGCAAAAATGGGTGGATCGGCAGTTACGGTGCCTTGCCGACCGAGCGGCCCATCCAGCTCTGCGCAGGTCCCGAGGCTATTCGTTGATTTCGGGCTCGACGAGCCGTGCCAGATTGCGAAGCGACTCCTGCCAGCCGAGATAGCATGCCTCCGGGGGAATAACGTCCGGCACTCCGGTCTGGACGACATCGAGTTCGGTGCCGACCGAGACTTTCGTCAACGTCACGGTGACCTCCATCTCACCAGGCAAATTGGGGTTGTCGAATTTGTCCGTGTAACGGAGCTTCTCGCCTGGCACGAGTTCGAGATAGTTGCCACCGAAAGAATGACTTATTCCGGTCGTGAAATTCCGGAAGGACATCTTGTGGGTTCCGCCGACGGTTGGTTCCAGATGGTGCACTGTGCACGCAAACCCGTTTGGGGGAAGCCATTTGGCCAGTGCATCCGGCTCCAGGAAGGCGCGATAGACTTTCTCAGGACTGGCCACAAGGACGCGGTGAAGTCGTATCGTGTTGGGCATTGTGATCCTCCTTTGGATAGAACACCAAGAGTGCCCCGAGGACGAACCAGCTTCTGTCGGTCCGACAATGCGATAGAAATATTCGGGTTCAGCCCAGGTCGGTTTCCCGTTTCCAGCAAGGCTGGACAATCGATCCAAATCCTTGCCGGTGCCGGACCAGCATAACAACCCGCCGGTTAGTCGTTCGGAGTGCGCCAATAGCGGTCAGGTTTTTTGTCGGCGCGCTACTTTCGCCCCACCGCCATTTCTTCTCTGACCGCGGGATCGTCATCGAGAAACTCCGGCTCGACCGTGGCACCCACGGCATCGAAATAGCGGCTCATGAAACTGCGGAAGGAAGCGGCCAAGGCAATGTCGGCGATATTGACATCGGTGAGGCCGACAGCCCGCAGCCGCTGAATCCGGGCTTCGGCTATCTGCGAAGCGTTGCGGCTGATCTGTTCGGCATAGGCGAGCATCTCGACCTGTTGATCGGTTAGACCGGCGTTGCGGTAGTCCCTTCGAACCGCCAGCGCCTGCTCCCTGCCGAGCAGCCCGGAAAGGCTGCGGAAGTAGACGTGAGAGCAGTAACTGGATGGCACATGCTGGGCGGCAATGAAGGTGATCAGTCGAAAATTCAGCAGACCGAGGGAAAAGCCGTCTCGTATCAGATGCAGCAGGCTTTCGATTGGAACGATGACATCGGGGCGGGCGGACCAGCATTGCGTCGCCTGCATCACGCGGCCCATCGATTCTTCCTCGGCATGGTAAAGCGCCGCGATTTCGCCCGTTGCCTCGTCGGGTTCGATCGTCTTGATGAACATGATTTTGCCTCCAAGGCGCTGTAAGCCCGCCACAATAGCTGGCATTGGCTTCAAAGCGAAATCGACGGACCATCTGCCTCACGTCGGCGGCCACCTGCCCCTAATCGAGCAGTGGCCGCCACGGACGTCTCGAGAGCCGCTGCGGAGTAAGACTTACGGGCTGAAACGGCCCGGACTTTATCTACTTCGGGCCGTCAGGAAGACTTCGTATGACATCGGAGAGCTGACGAAGCTCACGACAGGGCGAAGATTCTTACTTCCCGCTGAATGCCGTGAAGTTCCTCCATCCGGGAGGCCGATGTGATACCGCTGTCTCGTAGGAGCTGCGAGACTTGGGCATCCCCGACAATCGCCTCCGTCGTCAGGATAACATTGGGATCAGCAAGACCCTGAACACGGGAGGCGATATTGACCGTCTGGCCAAAGTAGTCCTGCCGGTCGTTCAGGTTGACTGCGAGGCATGGTCCCTCATGTATGCCGATCTTCAAAAGAAGGTCGTCGCTGCCTTGTTCGGCGTTCAATTGAAGCATCGCCTCCCGCATCCGCAGCGCGGCCGCCACCGCGCGGTCGGGGCTCGGGAAGGTCGCCATCACGGCGTCGCCAATCGTCTTGACAATTGCTCCGGTCTCAGTGGCTACGATCTCGTGAAGAACCCTGAAATGCGCCCGCACCAGATCGAAAGCCGCAAGATCTCCGACACGCTCGTAGAGTGCGGTCGAGCCCCTTAGGTCCGTGAAAAGAAATGTCAGGCTGGTGATCTTCAGGCGTTGATCGACGTCAAGGGTATCGGTCCGATAGATATCGCGGAAGGTCTGGTTCGTCAGTAGACGCTTGGCCGTCAGGAAAGGTCGACGGCGGCCCAGCAGGTCGTGCAGGTCGTCTCCTGCAACGCAGACGTTCGGTACCACTCTGCGATCGGTGTGGTTCTCGAGGGTGATCCGCAGCGGGCCGGGACGAAGGGTCAGCGTTTCGTTCATCGCATGCGCCCGACTGATGACCATTGAGACGTTTTGCCGTTCGCTCGTGGTCTCACCCTTCACGTCGATGAACTGCGCCGAGTGTGTTACCGCATCGAAGATGATGACGAACTGCGCTGGCAGTTGCACTGAGATGAACGCCTTCTCGCCCGGATCCAGCTCGATGATCTCCAAAAGGATGCGCGCGAACCTCGCTTCGAAGTCCTCTGGCAAATCCACTCCGGAACTGAAGAAGATTTGGCGGTAGTATTCAAGTGGAGGTAGCCGATCGGGATCGTGGGCAGCGATCCTGCGAACCCTCGGACTGATCGTGAACGTTACCTCGACCATCTCGTCAAGGGTTGGCTCGTATCCGGCAGCGCAGAGGGCGCAATGATACGTCTCCTGGTCGACTGTTTTCAGGGTTGCACCGGTGTCAAGGACGCCGCCGCATCCTGGGCAAAGGACATTCCAGGTCATCTCGAACGCGCCCAGGCGAGCCGCATGCAGAAGCGCTGCGATCGTATTCTCTTCATCGAGATGATGCGCCCCGGCGAAGGCGAGCGCATTGATACGGTTGAGGTCACGATCCGAGCCACGCATGACGACGTTCTCGATGCGCTCGACCGTTTGCGGGTCAGCCGCGTGTCTCAGGGTGGCAAAAAGCGCGTCCACTTCGCTCATTAGACAAGCCTCGGTGCGCGGAACCCCACGGCGGACGACGCCATTGGCGAATTATAACACGGGAATTTTCTGACAGGAATCTCGACGCCTGCTGCTCGCATCAATTGCTCGTCAGTCGAAGCATTGCGCATCCCTGGCGTCGTTGCGACATCGCGGACGTTGTGCCGCATTCTGGTTCGTCCGGCTAGGGCCAATCGCGGACGATTAGGTGCGATGATCGTCTGTCCGCGTCCCTCTGGTAACAGTCGACGGCGAACAGGTAGCTAGCGCCCCTCTCTCTGCTCACATGCGTTCTGCCAACGGCCAATGGTGGCCGAAGGAGAACTGAAATGGGTATTGCACAATACGATCCTACCGCACCAGGGCGTCCGACCTGGAACGCTGGCCGAACGGTCGGCGTAAAGAAGCCGCTGAAACAGCGTGAGATTTGGGCGATCCGCTTGCCGCAGGGTCAGGATGAGCCGTTTCGCGGACCAAGGGGTCGGTGGTCGCTGTTCTTGCGCTTTTGTCGAGGTGCCGCGCAAGTTGCTCTTTTTGATTTTGTGACTATGGCCGCGGAGACTATGATTTCGGCTGGGTCGATGTCTTTCATCTTTGCCGAGACGTTCAGCGAATACATGGATGCGCCGCGACCCAGGCCAGCCGGCCGTGCGAGGCAAAGAAGCTGGATGGGCGGTTTAGCGCTTTCCAGGAAGAGCCTGTATCGCGTACCGGTGCAAACGGGATGCCGGGCCGACGGTGTTCCGGTTGAGGATCGCGGCCACCCCTTCGGCATCTGTCTCTGAAAGTCCCATCACCGGAAGAAAGCCCCGTGCCGCGGTGACGCCGGAACGAGTGTCGAAGACAGTCCACGTACCGTCCTGGTCGGGGCGATGCGCATACGGAAAAGCGTCCACCGCGCCGATCATTTATTCGAGTCCTGCATGGTTCCGGTCATGAAGCGGCGAAGCACGGACTTTGACGCATGCTGGAGGGGGCCTGTCAAAGGCACCAGCCTGGCTGTGACGTATCCTGCCTTCACGAGCATTTCTCGCATAATACGGATGTCGCTCGTCCGAAAATCGACGTGATGAACATTGGAGGACATCGTGTCCTCCTTTCGCAATTGAGGGCTGGGGTGTGGGGACCCTAAAGCAGCAGCGCCCTGATAATTGGCTACTGAAGAAATCACATTGAACGCAACTTCGTTCATTAGCAAGCAACCCATAAAGGGATGATGCGGTCAGGGACAGGGCGTTCGACGCGCGGCCGACTTTGGGATGACGGCTTCGACCTTGGCGCGCTTGCCGTAAGGCAACTGCGGTTCGAGCCCATACTCTTCAATGACGGTATCCGTTTGCGCTGGGCAAGACGGAATGGGATGGACAACAGGTAAGACTTCTTCGCAAGAATCGTATTCAAGTGCGATCATAGGTGAAGGATGTCAGCAGTGCGGTAACGAAATTACTCGCCTTATCTTTGACAAGCACTTCCGTCCATTCATCTGTCCCGCGCAGACGCAGATCGCTGTAAATGCTGTCCACCGCGGCCTCTTCGATGCGTTTGATGTTGGCCAAAAAGGCGGGTTCTCCCGCCCCGCGATACATGTCGCGGATCACCATTCGCAGTATTTCCTGAATCGCAATCTGCCATGCTGTGTTGATCGCTTGGAGCTCACCGGTTTGCTCTGCCATGAAAGGTTCCTTTCGGTATGATGGGACTTTGGCGGCGGAATACGCCGCGCTTTTGGTTCGGACTGAAACAAGAGCGCATCGGCAACGTCGTCGCAAAAAAACGCCCCCGATAGCCCGTTGCCGCAAGCGCCCATGAGTTCGCCACCCGTGCCCGAAAGCGGGGCGCTAGGCTCGTCTGGCCTTACGGTTCGCATAACGCCGATCGCGCTCCGCCTTTCGAACAGCCTCGTCTTCGAGCACGAGTGCTATGCGATTTCTTTCCGCTGTCTCGCGCGCTTCGGTTTCCGCTCGCGCTGCAGCATCGGCGGCTGTGTGCTGCTCCGCAGCCTCGGTCGCTCGGCGGTCAGCTTCGCTACGCTTCACCCCGTTTGCGTTCCACGCGCCGCGCTTCCCTGGCAGCAGCTACAGTCATCCGTTCCGCTTGTCTCGCCAATTGTCGCAACAATTCAGGTCCTCTTGGCCCGTTTAGCGAGTAGAGAGGCCGCCGCTGCCTCATGGTCCTTTGACTCTTTCGCAAGGCGGGCTTCGCGAAGCCGCAGGGTCTTTTCCTCGCGAGCCTGAGCTAGGGAATCAAGTTCTTCAGCGGCGCTGCTGCGACCAAAAAATTGCGATTGAGCATTGGCGAAGGCAACCTCCGCCTGCTGCCGAGATTTGCTGTGCTGTGACATGGTTTTTTCCGGATTGGACGCCGCAGGTTCCGCGGCAACAAAAAAAGGCCAGGCAAGCTGCCTGACCTCGCTGGTACCATGCTCTCGACAGTGCCAGTACATCCGTGGTCAACGGAGAGCCGATACCGGTATGATTTAGGCGGCCTGCAGGTTGCAAGCCGACATCTTGCCCGACTTTTTGTCGCGCTCGAGGTCGTAGCCGATCTTCTGGCCTTCTACGAGGTCGCGCATTCCGGCGCGCTCGACAGCAGAGATGTGGACGAACGTGTCAGCGCCGCCATCGTCAGGCTGGATAAAGCCGAAGCCCTTGGTGGAATTGAACCATTTAACTGTGCCGGTGGTCATGATGAATCCTTTCATAGCATAGGAGTACCACAACGCTTACAGCGCTGCGGAATATGATAGCGATTTTTGAAAGAAAGGTTCGTTCAGGGCGCGTTGCCAGATGCGCGATAACCAAAGCTAAACAAGCAAATATCGACATGCGGTATATAGGCTGTCCCGATCGGAGTGTCAACTTTTAGTTTCTGGGCGGTCAATGAGCCTCAATATTTGGTTGCAATTTCACAGCCTTCTTACAATCGAGCCGCCTGTACTTCATAAAGCGCACTTAGTGTGGCCCTTGGCAAAGCCTCGCAGCGCCCGCTCGGCTGCGTTGTTCGTCAGGCAATCCGGCCGTCCTCCAGGAATGACGTGAAGCCTGGGTCAAGGACACCACCTACATCCGAACCTGCGAATGCTTCGCCTATCTGGCCATGGTGATCGACCTGTATTCCCGCCGTGTGATCGGCTGGTCGATGCAGGGCCGACAGAGGGACCGCTGGCGCAAACATCGGAACGTCATCTGCGACCGGCACAGCGTCGAGCGGCTTGCCGGCGAACCGACGCCAGGTAAACAATTGCTGCGGGGTCAATCCATGCCGTCGCGCCACGGCGCAGACCGTCACGCCAGGCTCATAACTCTCGGCAACGATCTCAGCCTTGCGCGCGTCGCTCCACGCGCGCCGTCGGCCGCTGCCGGTGAAAACCTCGAACCGGCGCACCGGCTCTTCATCGCTGGATGTAAGCGTAAGCTATGAAATCGACATATGTCCAAGCCCTCGGTTCGAGGCCAACAACGTCAATCACGCATTGATCCACAAGGTGGGGGCAAGACACCGCTTACGGAGCTTACCGTCGATCGCGAGATCAAACAGCGCGCGGTTTCTCATGCGCCCCTCCCGGTCTAGGAAGAAGCGGATCGCCCAATGGGCAGCTTTGGTAGGTGCAGGTGGCATGACACCGAGACCGCGGTCGCTCGAAATTGGTATCATCGTCTTTGCGACGACTCCACCTGCCCGGCTAGATGTCACAGGGACACAATCGATACTCCCGGCTAGCCAACCGGCGGACCAACGCTCAAAAACGTCGCGCCACCAAATTCACTCGACTTACCACCGATACACGCGCATGTTGGGGGATGAAAAACGCTCTCAACATCACGTGGTGGTTGTCCATCCTGACCCTCTTTATGATCTACGTAGTGCTGGACAACATGACCTGGTGATCCTGGCCGTCACCTAGATGCCGAGCTTATTCCTGCGGTTCAGATCTTTGGCGTTGAGGATGGCGCAGTACGTGGCCGACTCGTCAAATGTTAGGGCCACCAAATTCCAGCTCGTAGGTCTCGCCGGATCGCCTGTGAAAACGTCATAGACCGTCCATGACTGATCGGCCTCGCAGCGAACCGCATATCGTATCGTAGAGGCCGTCATAGCCGCCATCTCCATGAAGGATGGCGACGGGTATCCCTCGGCATCGATCAAATGAAGTCTAGCAGCGCTGCACGACACCAACAACGGCATACGCGCAACAAAAAGGCCGGGGCGAAAACGCACCGACCTTCTTCACCAATCGCTATTCTTCCAGTGCCAGTACATCCGTGGTCAAAGTCAGATTGCGATTGCAGCATTCGCGAGCGGCAGAAGCGTTCCAGCGCTCATCAACGATACTGATGGCATCCGTATAAGCAGTCATTGTGTTCAATACAAGTTGTCGTTCCGGAATTAACTGTTTGCCTTCGGGCGGGAAAGCGCCCACCGTCTAAACTCCAGCAGCTTATTATAAGGGCGCTGCTGTTCGAGGTTGGCAACCCCGGCCCCGACCAGAAAGGAGAACGAAATGTTCTCCGAAACACTCCGCCTTACATACTTGAACGCCTTTTCGTTCTTCGCTTCCCTTGTCACCAATGAGGCAATCGCGCAGACCGCGCTGATTGGGTCGCTGGTATTCGTCGTGTGGGTCGTGCTCGCGTTTTGACCCAATTCCTGAGCCAGGGGCGAGCCGTCGGCGCAAATGCCGGCGGTATCTCAGTTGGACCAGCCCCCCCTAGCGCGCGAAACTCTGGGAGTTGAAGGTGACTTCCTCGCCGGGACCCCCGACTTGGCCGCTGCAAGGCTCCGGTTCGTGTCTGAGCATCTTGGCTCGACAGCGTCGATATCGGACTTTGCCAAAACGCAAGCGGCAGGCCCATTAGCCATGCGACAGCATGGAGGAGTGATCTTGGACACAGCCCCAGGTGTTGGGCTGCCACAGCAGGCCCGAATGAAACCTGCACTCGCTTGCTTTAGGTGTTGTTAAAGCGCATCGTTGAACTGTCGGTAGCAATGTCACGGGCACTACCGTTTGAGGGCTAGTTACCCTGGCCCCAACGAGAGGAGGACGAAATGTCTTCCGATCCCAGCTACACCGTCATCTCCCCTACCGAAATGGAAATGATCCAATCTATCTTGGATAATGCGGGTTATGACGCCGATTTCCTGATGGATGATCAGAGACAATTCAACGCGGCCGCGCTCCTTGTGATGAAGCTGTTCCTCGCGGGTGAGACGTCTCCGGATGCTCTCTCGGCGCAATTGGAGTACAACTTCGGGAAGGCGAGTGTGAACAAGCCTCCCTACAAGTCACCATTTGCACGCTATGCCATTCAAGGGTTGCCCCTGACAGAACTCGGTCGGGTCTTCAGGGTGCATGCCCGATCCGTAGAAGCAGACGAACAGTCTTGGGAGAACGAAGGCGGTGCCGGTCATACCCGTGTGCGCTCTCGGCTGCCGTCAGAAATTATTCTGTCCATGAAAGGTGACCGGCAATGTCTAGCCGATCACTGATGGCTGCTTTGCTAGTGCTGTTATCAATCGCGATGGTTTGGACATTCCGTCCGGAACCCGGAAACCACCACCTGTCGGTACTGGGTGAGCCAACATCGTCGCAGGAAAAAGGCGAGATACCATGACTGTGAGAACGACAAACAGTGAGATTACTTTCGCGCACCCGTTTGTGCTGAGCAACCTTGTGGCCCCTTTGCAAGCGGGGACTTATCGTCTCGTCGTTGACGAAGAGCTTATCGAAGGGCTCAGTTTGGCGGCCTACAGGCGCGTGGCGACCCACCTTGAAATCCCTGCAATATCAGTGGAAGCGGGCACACGCCAGTTTTTGCCGGTGTCCGCGGCGGAGATTGCGAGTGCACTTCGAAACGACGCCGAATTGGCGATGGGCTGGCCCACGAACTAGGAGAACGCACGCCTGGGAAGACCATCTCCCGTCACGTCCATTGGCAGCCAGCATATCGCTTCGTCAACGTCCGCAGCCTGCATCCGTAAGCGAGAGGCCCAGTCCATGACTCTGATCTTTCCGAACCGCAGCCGCAGCTACGACGACGCGAGAACGCCGTCCGCTTTCTGGGCTACGACGGCGTGTTCGAGGTGCCTTTCTTCATCGAGGCTGCCGCACTCGTGAAGTCAGGCTCTTCGGAGATCATAGCTTCCGAATGTCTGGTGGCATTCGATGCGGCACGCGGTACGATTCTCGAAGTTGCGACAAAGGCGTATGCGCGTGGCCGCCGGACGCTCTATGTGAGAGATTTCAGATGAATTCTGCCGCTCCATTCCGACACCTCCAGGGAGCAAGGTCAAGAAGCGCTGTCTCCCCCTTGGTGGCACTTCGTGTCCTCGCCGCTGAGCACGGTGATGGACTTCGTCCCGAACTCCTTGACGCGCTCAAACCACAAGCCTTAGTGGGTCCCTGGCCACAAACCGATGGCGGTGCGACGGCAAGATTGGCGGATCATTCAGCAACCCCACAGGACAACATGAACTGATACCGCCTTCGCCTAGATGCCCAGCATATTCCTGCGGTTCAGGTCTTTGGCGTTCAGGATGGCGCAGTATGTGGTCGACTCGTCAAACGTTAGGTCCACCAAATTCCAGCTCGAAGGTTTCGCCGGATCGCCTGTGAAAACGTCATAGACCGTCCATGACTGATCAGCCTCGCAGCGAACCGATATCGTATCGTAAAGGCCGCCATAGGCATCTCCATGAAGGATGGCGACGGGTATCCCGCGGCATCGATTAAACAAAGTCTAGCAGCGCTGCAAGACGCCAACAACGGCACGCGCGCAACAAAAAAAGGCCGGGGCGAAAACGCACCGACCTTCCTTACCAATCGCTATTCCACCCAGTGCCAGTACATCCGTGGTCAAAGTCAGATTGCGATTGCGGCATTCGCGAGCGGCAGAAGCGTTCCAGCGCTCATCAGCGATACCGATGCGTGTATAAGCAGCCATTGTGTTCGAAACAAGTTGTCGTTCCGGAATTAACTGTTTGCCTTCGGGCGGGAAAGCGCCCACTGTCTAAACTCCAGCAGCTTATTAAAAGGGCGCTGCTGTTCGAGGTTGGCAACCCCGGCCCCGATCAGAAAGGAGAACGACATGTTCTCCGAGACACTCCGGCTAACATACTTGAACGCCTTTTCGTTCTTCGCTTCCCTCATTACCGATGACGCAATCGCGCAGATCGCGCTGATCGTATCGCTGGTATTCGTCGTGTTGATCGTGCTCGCGTTTTGACCCCTTCCTGAGTTTTCTCGCAGGGGCGAGCCGTCAGCGCAAGTGCCGGCGGTATCTCGTCCGGGTCAGCCAACCCTCTAGCGCCTGAAACTCTGGGAGTTGAAGGTGATTTTCTTGCCGGCACGGTCAGACTGCTACGGATCGCTGCTGCCGTGAGGGGACAGTACGTCGAATTTAATAGACGCCTCGATACATAAGGCGCACTGTTCCCTATCGCTTCCACATGTACGGCAGGAACGACAGGGAGATGGCAGCTCTCGCCCCAACGAGGGAGAGAGTCACGTGACCAAAACCCTAAGCCACGCCGCCGCCGGCTATCCTGATTTTCCAGGCAGCAGCAAATACGACCGGATGTTCGACCCCGACGATCTGAACGAGCTTCAGAGCGTTTTCGATGAATGCCTTGATGCCTGCAGCTTCTCTCGCGACAGCGCCACCGCACAGTCGCTGGGGAGCGCCATTATCCGGCTCTTCTCTCAGGGCCAACGCAATCCAAAAGCAATCAAAGCTATACTCCTGCCGTCGTTCAAAAGGCGGGCATAGAACTGAGGACGCCGGGCCACGGCGATCCATGCTACGCCCACCCCCGAGGATATTTCAATGCCTATCGATGTAAGCAGAGCCGATGTCGCGTTCCGCGTAAAGAAAATCATAGCAGAACAACTCGACCTTCCGAAAGACGGTTTGGACAACGATGCTTCCATAGTCGACGACCTCGGGGCTGACTCGCTCGAAGTCGTTCAGATCAGAATGCTGATCGAGGATGGGTTCTCCATGACATTTCCCGACGAAGCCGATGAAGACATCTCTGCGGTTGGCCAGACGATCGACTTCGTCCTCGCAATGGGAGAACGCGGAGCAAACGGCTTCACCGTAATGTAACTGGGCTGTCTTGCAGCTACGCTCCCTATTTGGCCGCTCCAAGGCTCCGGTTCTTGTCTGAATGCCGTGCCCGGATGTCGCGAGGTTTGAGGACTCTGACCGGAGCCAGTAGTCGTCACCTGGTGTATGGCTGCTTCTCTAATCGGGCATTTGGGTCAAGCTCTTTTGATCGTCGTTGGCCTGATCGTTCACGCGGGTCACGCTTCTCTTCGCAGTCTACTGACTCCTTTGCGTTTGGAGCCGCTGCACGCATGCATGGGATCAGGGTCTGGAGAGCCTCGCTTTGGGGCGCGCTCGAAGCGCAGCAGTCATAGGCGGCTTCATCCATCCCGTCGTCCGCATGGGACGATCCGGCCGGGGTCGGTTTCGAGGGCAGTGTTAAATCATGCTGCAGCCTCCGATCCGAACCGAAACTCTGTACCGTCGATCCACATGCGATGCAGGACGACGGCAATCTTTCGGGCAACGGCTACGATGGCTCGTCGGTGTCCCTTGGTCTTCATCAACCGCATGCCCCAGGCCTTCAAGCTATTCCAGGCAATCGAGCGCATGAGCATCGCATTGGCGGCGGCATAGAGTGTCGCCCGCACGTCGGCGTCTCCGGCGTGCGAGATGCGACCGGGGTTGTCCTTCTCGCCAGACTGGAACCTTCGCGGCGTCAATCCGAAGTGAGCGCCGACGGTACGCGAACTTCTGAAGCGAGCGGGGTCATCAACCGCGGCCTTGAAGCTCAATGCCGTCACGTACCCAACACCAGGAACACTCATAAACCGTGCGGTGACGGCGTCTTGCTTCGCGACACTTCGGACTCGTCGATCGAGTTCAAGGAAGGTTTCCAGGAGCATTTGCCTGGCTTCCAGCAGCGGGAGTAACGCGTGGCTCAACGCTGGACCGCCTTCGATTGTGCCGCGGACAGCCGTTTCGAACGCGCCACCTCGCAGGCGCATCGGCAGCTTGACGCCGAAGACTTTGAGGAGGCCGCGAATCTCGTTTTCGAGATCATGCATTTCCGTTGCATGACCTTGCGGCTGGAGAGGAGTGCACGGATGTAATGGCTTTGGACACTCTTCACATGCACCCGGCTGTACCAACCCGATCGCAGCAGTTGGGCTATGCCACGGGCGTCGTTCTTGTCAGTCTTCTTCCGCATGGCCGAAAGAGCGGCATTGACTTGGCGCGCCTCCATGCACACGACATCGAAACCAGCCTCCGTCAAGCCGTAGGTTAAGTGCTGAGTGAGCGTACCAGCCTCAAGCCCGACCTGATGAATCGGTTCGCCGAACTCGTTCAGGCAGGGAACAAGGTCAGGCACGTCAGATGGCACCGACCGCTCAAGTCTGACTTTCCCGGCTCCGTCAATAATGCAGATCGCCACTGAGCGCAGTGACACGTCCAACGCAGCATAGAACATCGTCATCTCCCTTAATCTCGGTTGCACCGGGACTGTACTGGGAGCTTTCCCCTTGTGGGACCGCCTTTGCGATCGCGGCGATGCGGATCAGAAGCGGGAGTATCCGGGTCGATAGCGCTTTGACTTCGGCTTGGATATGACCCGTCAGGTTGGCTTAGCTGAACTGCATAGACCAGTTTAGTTCCCAGGTTTGCCCGTCGTCGGGCGAGAATGATTGCTCCCATCGCGGGCCAATGCCGGTATCCTTCAGCCAAACAAACCGAACCTTTATCGGGCGCCCCATCCAGGTGTCGTCGGCGATGAATTCACCCTTGCCTCCCTCGAACCTGCCTACGACAGGAACGCCTAGTGTCGAGGGGGAGCGCAGATCGAGCCACCAAATGCGCCAAAGTCCGCTGGCACCATCGAAGGCACGCAAAGCCGCAGCGCGGTAAGCGCCACCAGGGTCATTGATCACATTATCCTCGATGTTGCCCTGCCCCGACATTATCGGTCTGGTAGAACTCGTGCCGCCGAACTCAATCCAATCATCTGCCCCCTCGAGCCTGGTTGACAGCTTACGATGCTGAACATTCCAATTGCGGTGAAGAAAGTCGAAGTCGCTCGCGCCGGACATAGTAATTCCTTTTGAACCAGAGAGCCTTCCTGGAGGGGGGCTTGTCCACTTCGGGATTCAGCCACGCAATTTCTTAAGATGCCATGATTCGAGACTTTCTCCGAAAGAAACTCGCGACGTCTGCTGAGGCGGGATAGCAAGGAGTTGAGAAGTTATCTGCGCATGGACAACGTCCGCTCTTAGGAAGGTCTAAAAATTGCTTCCGCGACTGACATCGGCGCGTTGCTGACAGGCTGCTCAAGCTGGAACCGGCCCGTCAGTCTCGGGGCCGTTATCAGTCCGACAGCTTTCGGCGCCCGAATGGCGAAAGCGGCCGCACGCGACACCGGTACGATCTCGGTCTGCCGGCTCAAGGCGGACTGGACGGACCTGTAGACAGCCCCCCCGATAAGACATGAGAACAAATCCTACCTCCTGGGTCGTCAGATGGATTGGGCGGCGCAGGGCGCGGACACGCCGCCCGCCCCATACCCACCACCCACCCGATCCGCTACGGGCCGCTGGGCCGTCAAGGAATCTGAATGCGGCGAGTCACCTGTCCGTTGCTTTCCCAGTAGGTGTGTTTCTTGGCGATCCACGGATCGCTCATCGCCGGCTGGGCGTTACCGCTCGTATCGATCGCGCGTGAGGTGACGGTGTGCTCCCCGGCGGCAGGCTTGGGCCAGTCGATAGACCACATCTTCCAGGCAAACTCCGCCTTGTCGGCTTCATCGATGGTCGCAGGGATCCACGGTCCATCGTCGATCTTCACCTCGACCCGGTCGATCGGCGCGCCCCATGCGGCCCCGACGATCCGGTAATCGTTGCCGGTGCGCGTCACCCGGGCCGGTGCAGATTTGAGCCGCGCCCGACCGACAGAGGTTTCCACCCACATGGTCTCGCCGTTGTGATCTTCCTCGCGAAGCGTAACATAGTCGCGTCCCATGAATTGGTTCTCGAAGCGCTGGCCGCGCACGTCGATGCGCTTGAGCCATTTCGCATTCGCGATCCCGTACCAGCCCGGCGCTATCAGCCGGAGCGGGAACCCGTTATCGGGCGGCAGGGGAGTTCCGTTCATCTCGTAGCAAAGGATATTTTTTGGATCCATGGCTTCGGCGAGCGACATGCTGCGCGCGAAATTCTGCTTGAACTTAACGTCGTCGGCTCTTTTGATCTCGCCTTCGTCGGCGCCCCAGAAGACGACCTCGATGCCGCTGTCGAGGACTTCGGCCTCTTCCAGGATCGGGGCGAGCGGCGTGCCCGACCAGCGCGCATTGCCGATGCCCCCGTTGAAAAACGGGAGGCCGGTATTACCCGAACATTCGACCGTGAACGTAACCTCCTGGCGCGGCCGAGACTTGATATCGGCGAGCGTCAGCGTAGTCGGCTTTTTGACCAAGCCGCCGATTTCGAGCTTCCACGTGCTTGCGTCAATGACTGGCCGGTTGAAATGCGCAATTGAAAAGAACTTGTCGTTGGGCGTTACCCAGGAGTCGAGGTCCTCCCAGACGAGCTGGTTCTTGATAACCTCCGGAACTGGGTTCGGCGGCAGTTGATCGAGCCATTTGACGACTTCCTCGCCGGGTCGGCTTGGAAAAGCATAGGCGTGTCGGGTGGCAAAGAAGGCCGCAAGACCCGTAAGGGCCGCACTGCCCTTTGTGATGAATTCTCGACGCGGAATCTTCTGCATGAAGGCGTCTCCCGGTTGCGACCGGCTTGGCGGATGCAAAAATGGGATGACCGGTCTGCTTGAATTTCGTACCGGGCAACACTTGCTTTATACCGGTACGAAATGGATCTCAGTCCTACTCGATGTCAAAGTCAAGGGTCGGGGAACGCTGACATGGGGCGCGACCACGACCTCCAGCATTGCCACCTGCGATATCTGCTTCCGGGCGGCGACAAAGGCGGGCCTAAACGGCGACATGCGGGCGCATTGCAGCTCGGCAGCGTAGGGGCCGATGGCCGACCGTCCGCTGCTGGGATACCAACACGAAAAGCGGACATCAGAGTCCTTGCCGCCAAGGTCTGGGTTTAGGCCCCAAGACTGACAGGATCGGCTCTCTTCCTTCAATGGCGGACATCATGCTCGACTTCCTTGGAAGGGGTGGACCCCACTACAATCAGCTCATTGAGCGTCGACCACCGCAGAAGTCAGTCGACGAGTTCCTCTTCAGCGCATCGTCGCAACGCCAGAGCGTTCGTGATCGTTATGGTTCGATAACCGATATCGACCCAGCCGGCTTGCGCAAAGCGCTTGATCGCACTGTTAACCTGCTTGCGCGACGCGTTCGCCATGATTCCGAGATTCTCCTGTGAAACGGAGACTGACGCACCTGATTTCCACGACATGCGATGCAGGACCGACGCCACTCTGGAGCTCGCGCTCTTTCTTTGCAGATCGTGCACGACACGCAGGAGGACGTCCGACGAGAGGGTGGACATGACCCCGAAAGCCCGTATGACCTTCGGATCGGCTGCTGCCATCTGCTCCATCACATCCAGTGGTACGTGCATCACCCAGGTTTCGCTTCGGGCACATAGTTCGATTCGCCTTGGCTCGCCGGTCATGAAACTGTCTTCGCCCGTCCATCCGCCGGGCAAAGCGATATGGATCAGGCGCGGCATCGAATCGAGAGGCGCCGTGTCCACGGTCACCGTTCCCGAGACCAGCCCGTAGATGCCTCCAGGCGGATCGCCTGGCCGAAACATGATCTGGCCAGCATCAAACTTGAGAAGCAACGCATTCTGTAGCAACCGCGCTCTGAAGGCTTCGGACATGTGAGCCAGCCAGCCGTCGCCGCATATGATGCGCTCTGCTGCATCCCGAGACATACGTACCATTTTTCCCCTCAATTGTCCGGTTTGACACAGTGCTTCGAGGAAAATCTATGTACGAAGTTTTCAAGTTTGGCAAAGCAATGTGGCGAAATGAGAAAAGAAACTATTGAATCATTTCGGTTGACAATTAGCAATCGCTTATTTGATTTTGCACTATGTTAACCTTGTGATTTCGGCAGCTTATTTTCGAAAATAATCCTTACCTGTCGTGAAGGTATTCGAAGATATGCTTTCGCTAATTTGAATAAATCATTAGGCAAGTCTCATATGCTAAAAAATATCCATAAATCTGCTCTGGTGTCGGCGATCTTATTTGCCGGCTGTGGCATAGGCTCGGCTGGTGCGGAAAGTGCATCCCAGCCGGAAATTACCGATCCTCATTTCCAGTTGGCGCCGGGTTACCTCGCGAAAAGGGACTTGCCGGACAGCCTTGTGCTGCTCGGCCCGCCGCCGGCGGACGATAGTGCGGCGCTTGCGCGTGACGAAGAGTTCAGAGCCGCAACCATACCGCTGCGTGGTACGCCGCGCTGGGATCTGGCGCGTGCAGACGCTGATCTGCAATTTCCGCAGCCGGCGAAAGCCTTTTCTTGCGCGATGGGCGTCGATATCAATGAGGAAAAGACCCCTCATCTGTACCGCTTGATGCAGAAGGTCCTGACCGATGCTGGCCTGTCGACGTATGGGGTGAAGAATACCTACAATCGCACGCGTCCCTTCGTGGTCCACAATGAAGGCACCTGCTATCCCGATCAGGAGCCGCTGCTGCGAACCGACGGCTCGTATCCCTCGGGCCATACGGCGGCTGGCTGGGCCTGGGCGTTGGTGTTGAGCGAAATCAGCCCGAAACGCGCCGATGCCCTGATGAAACGCGGCATAGAATTCGGCCAGAGCCGCGTAATTTGCGATGCACATTGGCAGAGCGACGTCGACGCGGGACGCATCATGGGTGCGGCGACGGTCGCAAAACTGCATAACAATGCAGAGTTCCTCTCGGATGTCGCGGCGGCACGCGACGAATTGAAGACTGCCGGGGCGGCTGAGGCATCAAGCTGCGCTGCGGAGGAAGCCGCTCTGTCGGCGCGATAAGACAATAGGCTTCTGTACAATTTTGAGTATTCCACAAGCAACCGCAATACGGTGGTCCCCCATGCAAGCAAGAAAAAGCCTCCTGCCTCTCGTGGGACTGCTGGCTGCAGCGTTTGCGACACCCGCTTCGGCGGACGGGCTACGCTCACCGGAGAAAGGCGTGCTCTGTGACCGCTATATGTGCGCCGACAATAGGGGCGTTTCGCGCCGGTTGACGCAAAAGCACCTTGGCAAGAAGGCTGCAATCAAGCTGTTTTCACACGGTGATTTCGACCGGACGGAGTTCACGTTTGCCAATGGCATCTTCTGCGACGTCAAAGAGCGGCTATGCCGCGAAGACAGGTACTTCGATGCGGACGGCAAGCGAAGTGGCGCAATCAGCAGGTCGTACACGCGTCTCCTGTTTCGTCGGTGAACATTCTTTCGCCGGCGGGCGTCGGCCGTTAATGAGGAGAAAATGAAGTTTTTTTCAGTATGCTCAATTGTATTCGCATCGGCTTTGACGCTTTCGCCTTCGGCGAAGGCTGCGGATAAGCAGTTCCTGCCATTCCAACCCGAAGCCGACAGCGAGACCGCGTCCGGCTGGCAGTTCAATGCCAGCCCGTATTTCTGGGCTGCCGGCATCGACGGCACTGTCGGGCAGTTTGGCCTTCCGCCGGCGAGCGTGACGTCCGATTTCGGCGATATACTCAAGGATCTGGATTTCGCCTTTATGGGCGTGGCAGAGGGTAGGTATGACCGCTTCAGCATTTTCAGCGACGTTATCTACACGAAGCTGTCTGCAGGTGACCACAGCCCCGCCGGGGTTTTGACGAACAAGATCGGTGTGACGTCCGAGACGTTTTCGGGCCTGGTGGGAGGCGGCTACAGCCTGCTGACCAATGGCCGAAGCCATCTGGACGTGACTGCCGGGGTGCGCCTCTGGTACGCGAGCACCCGGGTATCTTTCTCCGGCGGCGTCCTCGATGGCGTAAGCCGCGAAGACAGCGCCACCTGGGTCGATGCGGTCGCAGGTTTCCGTGGAACGTATTTCCTCACGGATCAATTCTACC
>NZ_JAVDTM010000020.1:0-44999 GCF_031455855.1 Mycoplana sp. BE70 | reverse complement strand
CTGATCGGCGGCGGCTACACCGTCTATCTCGACGGCCGCAAGGGTGGCGGCACCGTCGACGACGGCTCGATCAAGATCGTCAACAACCAGATCGGTACCGGCCAGTGGGGCAAGTTCGCCTTCTATGACGACAATCCCGTCGTTTCCGGCAACACCGATCCGGGCACGCTGCCGGATATGGGTGGGGTAACTCCGCCGACTGAGCCCACGACTCCGCCGACTGAGCCGACGACTCCGCCGACCAATCCGGATCAGCCTGACACGGGCACGGATCAGCCCGACACGGGCGCCGGCACGAGTAAGGTTCACCTCGGCACCTCGGGCAACGACAACATGCCGCTCTCCGGCCAGTCCAATGGTGGCAACGAGACCTTCAAGGGCCTCGGCGGCAATGACGTGCTGAAGGGTGGCGCCGGCGCCGACGTCCTGGACGGCGGCAACGGCACCGACACGGCGACCTACGCCGGTTCGTCCGCGGTCAATGTCAATCTTGCCACCGGTGTTGCGACGGGCGGTCACGCTCAGGGCGACAAGTTTGTCAGCATCGAGAACCTGACGGGCTCCAGCTACAACGATGTACTGACCGGCAACAGCGGCCGCAACGTCATCGACGGTGGTGCCGGCAATGACACCATCAACGGTGGTGCCGGCAACGACACCATCCGGGGTGGAGCCGGTAAGGACATGCTGACGGGCGGCTCTGGCGCCGACGTCTTCACCTTCAAGACGGCGGCGGAAGCCGGGACCAACTCGGACCGTGATGTCATCACCGACTTCCAGAAGGGCCAGGACAAGATCGATCTGTCTGCGATCGACGCAAACGGTTCGGCGCGTGGTGACGGTACGTTCCACTTCCAGGCTCAGGAGAACGCCCTGTTCGATCGCAAGGCTGGTGCACTGGCCTGGCACCTGGAAGACAAGGCCGGCACCGCGAACGATCGCACCGTGATCCAGGGTGACCTTGATGGCGATGGCCGCCACGACTTCGAGATCCAGCTGACGGGTCTCGTCAACCTCTCGGCCAACGACTTCATCCTCTGATCTACACCTTCAGGCGCGGCTCCAGCGCCACGCCTGAAGGAACAATCTGTTGAGGCCCGCCATGTTGTGGGCCTCAACGCATTTCCGGATCCAGCGTGAAAAGCTCCGTTGCCCGACTGACGCCGCGCAGGGCATAGCGGCCGAGCGATACCATTTGCGCAGCTCGATCCACGGGGCAGGCTTCGATGAAGTCGCGTGACATCAGGACATCGCGATCGACGGATGTGCACAGCGATGAGATCCGGCTCACCTGGTTCACGGCCGGGCCAACGACCGTAAAATCCAGTCGCCCCCTGCCGCCGATATTGCCGTAGAAGACTTCTCCGACATGCAGGCCCAAGTAAACTGCCGTAATCGACAGGCCTTCGGCCATTCGCCTGGCATTCAACTGCCCGAGTTCCCTCTGCATCATGCGCTCTGCGTCAAGGGCGGCCAAGCAGTCGGTCTGCTGGTTACCGGACCGGAAAATGGCAAGAATGCCGTCGCCGATGAGCTTCAAAACATTGCCGCCGTGCGCGTGAATTGCGCCAATCACCAGTTCGGCATAGTCGTTGAGGAAGGGAATGATCTGCTCCGGATCCGAACCATCGGAGATCCGCGTGTAGTCGTGCAGGTCGGAAAACCAGATCACGGCGTCGATCTTCTCGACCTCTCCCCGGTTTATCTGGCCGCTGATAACCTTTCGGCCCGCATCGCGCCCCAGATAGATCTCGGCCAGCGTGCCGATGATCCGGATCGAAGAGGCGCATTTGATTGCGAGCGCCAGGGTCGGGACCAGCGTGCGCAGCGCCGCGAGACTTTCGTCGTCGAAGCCGTTCGCGTCGCGCGTCGTCCAGTAGGAGAAGAATGCATCCATCTCTCCGACACTTCCGCGGTCGGTGAAGCGATGGATCATAGCAACAAAATCGGTGTGCCCGTCGTCCTTCAGTTGCTGCAGGTTGTGGAAGTCGGCCGGTGCACCGCTACCAAACCGGCGACGAATTTCGTCCGCCTTACCACACAGGAGTTCGTGAAAAACGGATGCCTCCCAATTATTCCGCGCGCTGCCTTCCTTCGTCGGAGCGTATTCGACCAGGGGTGACACCGGGTTCACCTTGTCCCACTGGAAGGCGCGACCCTCGAACTCAGGGTGCAGCGTGTCGATGAGGCAGAGCACGCGTGCAATGGGTGTGCCGGCCGCGTTGCATCGCTGGCAAAAGCCGGCGATCAGCTCAGTTTCGTCCATTCCTTCATAACCCTGTCTGGCGAGCCACAGGGCAATGTCGCGAAGCGCCTCGTCGTTCATGCGATGCCTCCGGGTCTTGACTGTCGAGGATTACAGGAAACATCACGATTGTATATCGCGGTCTAAGCATCGTCTGGGAGGGTCAGATGGTTTTCAAGGAAGGAACGTTCCATGGCGAGGTGCCTGAACATTTCGACGGTCCACACCCGGCAATGCTCGAAACGGCGGTTGCGGACGCGCTCGCAGCCGCGGGCACGATCGATGCCTCGGATGTTGCCGTGACATGCGAGAACGGAGTGGTGTTCCTGACCGGGAGGGTCGGCTCGCCGGAGGAAATCGAGCGGGCGATCGCCGTTGCCCGCTCTGTCGCCGGCGTCTCAGTCGTGGAGGCGCGACTATCGACCGGACCGTGACCATTCGTGACCGTTGCCGTCGCCATGCCGGAGATGATAGTGCAATGCAGCGAAAGGGGCTGCACTGCAATGCTTGCCGAACGGACGACCTACGAGGAACTCTACCGCGACTTCCGCTGGAACATTCCGGCGCGATTCAATATCGGAAGCGCCGTCTCCGACGCATGGGCGGCGCGGGACCCGACGCGTGTCTGCCTCCAGCACTTCTCCGAGGACGGACATCACCGGAGCCTCACATACGGTGAGCTGGCCGTCCGCTCGTCGCGGTTTGCGTCCGGACTTGCGGCGCGCGGCGTGAAGGCCGGGGATCGGGTGGCGATCCTGCTGCCGCAAGGCTTCGAGACGGTTATCGCCCACGTGGCGATCTACAAGCTCGGGGCGATCGCGCTGCCGTTGGCGCTGCTCTTCGGCGAGGAAGCGCTGGGATATCGGCTCCGGGATGCGGGTGCGAAAGCGGTCGTGACCAACGGCTTCGGCTTCGAGCGGCTGGAGATGATCCGCGAACGTCTCGAGGATCTCGCTCTCGTCGTGCTTTCGGACGACGCCCGCCGGGCCGGAACGGTGCCATTCACAACAATCGAGGAAGGTTCGGAGGAGGCGTTCGTTGCGGCCGACAGCGGTCCCGACGATCCGGCGCTAATGATCTATACCTCCGGCACGACCGGTCCTCCGAAGGGTGCGCTGCACGGTCATCGCGTGCTGCTCGGCCACGTGCCCGGGTTCCAGATGCATCACGAATTTTTGCCCCAGCCTGGCGACCGGATATGGACGCCGGCCGACTGGGCCTGGGCCGGCGGGTTGCTCAATGTCCTCCTGCCAGCGCTACTGCTCGGTGTCCCGGTCGTCTCGTCGCCGGGCCAGAAGTTCGATCCGCACATGGCCTACCGCATCATGGCGGAGATGAATGTGCGCAACGCCTTCATCCCGCCGACCGCCTTGCGCCTGATGAAGAGTGTCGAGACGCCGCAAAAGCACTATCGCCTCAACTTGCGCACGATCGGCACGGCGGGCGAGTCGCTCGGGCGGGAAACATGGGAGTGGGTGCGCCGCACGCTCGGCGTCACCGTCAACGAGTTCTACGGCCAGACCGAGTGCAACATCGTCATCGGTTCGATCGGCAGGCTCGGCGTATCGCGCCCCGGGCCGATCGGCAGGGCGGTGCCCGGCCACGTCGTGGCGATTGTCGACGGGCAGGGTCGCGAGTTGCCGCCGGGCACCACCGGCCAGATCGCCGTGCGTCGGCCCGACCCGGTGATGTTTCTCGGCTACTGGAACAACGATGCCGCGACTAAGGCAAAGTTCATCGGCGACTGGATGACGACCGGAGACCTGGGCCGCATGGACGGCGAGGGCTATATCACCTTCGTCGGCCGCGATGACGACGTCATTACCTCCGCCGGCTACAGGATAGGCCCTAGCGAGATCGAGGACTGCCTGGCCGGCCACCCGGCCGTGCAGTTGGCCGCCGTGGTGGGCAAGCCGGACACGGTGCGCACGGAAATCGTCAAGGCGTATGTCATGCTCCGCCGCGGCCAATCGGCGAGCGCGGATCTGGCCGCCGACATCCGCAACTGGGTCAAGATGCGGCTTTCGATGCACGAATATCCGCGCGAGGTGGAGTTCGTCGACAGTCTGCCTCTGACGACATCGGGCAAGGTCATCCGCCGCATTCTGCGCGAGCGCGCCGAACAGGAGATCGATAGCCTGCCGGACAGCCCGGAAATGCTGCCGGTGGACTGAGCGCGGTCATTCAGTCCGCGCCTGGTCTTTGTCCCCCGAAAGCGGTTGTCGCTTCAGGGAGACAAGCGTCGCCGGCATCGCCATTTTGGGCTCGTCTCATGGGACGAGCCCAAATTTGCTCAGAGCGTCTTCAGCACGTCGCCAATCGCCTCAACCAGCATGTCGGCGTTCTCACGGGAAAAGACCAGGGGAGGGCGGATCTTCAGGACGTTGGCGTTGGGGCCGGAGGCGCTGATCAGCACACGGCGTTCGCGCAGGCCGTTGACGATCCGGGTCGTCAGGGCCGCATCCGGGCGCTTGTCGGCCGGGTCGGCAACGATCTCGACGCCGATGAAAAGGCCGGAGCCGCGCACGTCGCCAATCGCCGGGTAGGTCCCCGAGAGGCTTTTCAGCCCGTCCATCAGGTAACGGCCGACGTCCAGCGCGTTTTGCTGCAGACCTTCGATGCGGATCGTGTCGAGCACGGCCTTGCCGGCGGCGGCGGCCACCGGATTGCCGCCGAATGTGTTGAAATAACGTGCCTGCGGGCCGAACTCGGCGATCACTTCCGGGCGGAGCACGATGCCCGCCATCGGATAGCCGTTGCCCATCGGCTTGCCGATCGTCACCATGTCGGGCGCCACGCCATGGCGTTCAAAGCCCCACATCGCCTCACCGGTACGGCCGAATCCGGGCTGCACCTCGTCGGCGACGAAGAGGCCGCCCGCCTCATGGATCGCGTCCACGGCGGATTTCAGAAAGCCCTTCGGCCCGGCAAAGATACCGTCGCTGGAAAAGATCGTGTCGGTGATCAGCATCGCCGGCTTGATGCCGTGGCGCTTCAGGTCGGCGATCGCCGCGCGCACGTCGCGGCCGAACTTCTCCATCACCACGTCGGGCGAGGCGCGGTAGCTGTCCGGAGCGGGAACGGTTCGCACATGCGGCCCGAGCGTTACGGATTCGCCAAGCGAAGGGGAGAATTCCGCCACCGCGCCCGTGAGCCCGTGATAGGCGAGTTCCGTCGCGATGATGCCGGTTCCGCCAGTCACGTATCGGGCGATGCGCACGGCCAGGTCGTTCGCCTCGCTGCCTGTGCAGGTGAACATGGCCTGGCTGAGGGCGTCTGGGAACGTGGCCGTCAGCGTCTCCGCATAGTCGATGATGCCTTCGTGCAGGTAGCGGGTATGGGTGTTCAGCACCGCCGTCTGCTTTGTGATCGCCTCCACCACGCGCGGGTGGCAATGGCCTAGCGAGGCGACATTGTTATAGGCATCGAGATATTTTTCGCCCGTCGCGTCATAAAGGTAGACGCCCTCGCCGCGCACCAGATGCAGCGGCTTTTCATAAAAGAGACGATAGGCGGGGCCGAGCACTTTTTCCCGACGGGCGATCAGCGCCCTTTCGGTTTCGCCAAGCCGTTCGAAGTCTTCGCGCGAGAAAGCATTCACCATCGACATGATTCAGGCCTCTGAAAGGTTGGGCGCGAGCCGTTTCAGCCCCGCCGTTGTCAAATCCGATATGTTCAGCAACCCCCGCCAGGAGAACGCGTGGTTGCGCATGATGTAATCGCGGTTTTCCGGGAACCGCGCCGAGCGCCATTCCGCGATGATGATGGACATAGCCAGCCGCGACCGCGTGAGGAGCGGCAAAAGTTCGATCTCGGCAGGCTCCAGTGCCCGCACGGACAGGAAGCCTTCGAGGAAGGCGCCTGCGCGTGCCGCCCAGTCGTCCGTGGAAAGATGGTAGGCGAGGGCGACGGCAACGTCATTGATCAGCGGCGCATGCACCATGTCGCCAAAGTCGATGATGCCGACGACTTCAGTCGGCGCCGCTGCGTCGATCAGAATGTTGTGCGGATTGAAGTCATTGTGGATGATCTGGCGCCGCCTGAGCTCGGTGATGGCGGGGAGCGAGCGCTCGAATTCGCTCAGGACCGCCTCCGCCATCCCCCGGCGCTCCGGCGCGACATCGTCGACGACGGCGGCGAGGTCGAGCGTGTGCGAGATGTCCCACATTAGCTTGCCGGCGGGCGGGCGACCCTTGTAGTCCTCAAGGCCCAGTCCGAGCGCCGCCAAGGCCCGGCCGATTTCGCGGCTTTGAGCGTCGGAAGGCGGCGTGCGGTACTGCAATTCTCCCCGGAGGTAGGTGAGCAGGCGCATGATGCGCGGGCCGTCTGCGGAGGAAAGCGTGTGGCTTGGCGCGCCGGTTGCAGTCGGTACCAGCCGGGGCACCGGGACGGTGGGCGCGGTCGCGGCGAGGTGCAGGAGCGCGCCGTCCTGAAACTCGAGCGCGGCCGGGTCTTCGGCCGGGTTCGCGATCTTCAGGACAAACTCCGTCCCGTCCTCGCGCGTGAACAGAAACGTTTCGTCCCGCTCGCTCGAAAGCCGTTTCACGCTGCCGTTCATGCCGTAGACGCTTGCAACCGCAGCCTCGGCATCGGCAAGCGCCGTTGCGCTCCAAGAGGCCGACATGGCATCCGTCTTTTTCGTGGCGGGCGATGGCTCCGTCATGCTTGCTCCGTTGTGCGGCTTCCCGCAAATCAATCGACCTCGCCCGATCTGCCGGACACCTGTGTCCAGTAAAGCAGGGTTTGGCGGCATCTAATCTGTTACGCCGCGCCGGACGGAAAATGCCGCGCGTCGTCAGCCTGCACTTGAAACACGTTAAAAAAGATGCATCAAGTATCTTGTTACTCGATTTGCCGGGTGAGTTCCATGCCTGAGTTTGCGACACTGGATCACGAAAACCTAAACAGTGCGGTTTACGGCGCGTTATGCGACGCGTTGATGCAAGGTCGATTTCAGCCGGGAGACCGCTTGAAGATCCGCGATCTCGCCGAGCAATTCGGCACAAGCGTCACGCCAATCCGCGATGCCATCCTGCGCCTTGCAAACGACGAGGCGATCACCTTCCGTTCTCCGCGCGATATTCGCATTCCGGCTATGAGCGAGAGCCGCTATCGCGAGATCCGCGCCATTCGGATCAAGCTGGAAGGACTGGCCGCCGAGACGGCCGCGCAGGTCGCGACCAGCGCGGATATTGAGGTGCTGGAGCGGATTCTGCGGGAAAACGAACATGCGATCGAAGTCGGGGACCGTCTGAAAGGCACGGAACTCAACCAGGCTTTTCACTTCATGTTGCCGCAGATTGCCGGACTTCCGGTGCTCACCGTCATCCTGCGACGGCTCTGGCTGCAAATGGGGCCGCTTATCTCGGACGCCTATATTCCCGGCGGACGAGCAATGATCGATCACCACTATCCCGTTGTCGAAGCGCTGAAACGGCACGATTCGGCGGCCGCCTCGATGGCAATCATCGATGATATTCTGCTTGGCGGCAAACCGCTCCTCGACAGGATCGAACACGGACTGGAGCGGGAGGCGCGCCAGGCCTAGGTCTGCCTTCATATCGGCACTTGCATTTCACCAGCCCCTCTGATTACGATGTATCAAGCATCAATGGAGAATGACTGCATGACCGAAGAACGCCGCTACATGTTGCTGACGGGGGCAAGCCGCGGCATCGGTCATGCGACGGTCAAACTCTTCCAGTCGAAGGGCTGGCGGATCCTCACCGTCTCACGGCAGCCCTTTTCGGAGGAATGCGCCTGGCCATCGGCCCGCGAAAGCCACATCCAGGCCGACCTTGCAGACCTCACCCAGATCGACCGCCTTGCCGCGACCGTGCGCGAACGCCTGCCGAACGGCAAGCTGCATGCGCTCGTCAACAATGCCGGCATTTCGCCGAAGGGGCCGGGCCGCAGCCGCCTCGGGGTCGCTGAATCGGACGCCGATGTGTGGACGCAGGTGCTGAACGTCAATCTCGTCTCGACGGCGCTAATCGCCCGCGCGCTCTTGCCGGAACTGGAGGCGGCAAAGGGCTCGATCGTCAACGTCACATCCATTGCCGGATCGCGCGTCCACCCGTTCGCGGGTGTTGCCTATGCGGCCTCCAAGGCAGCGCTTGCGGCGCTGACCAGGGAAATGGCCCATGAATTTGGCCGCCGGGGCATCAGGGCGAACGCCATTGCACCGGGGGAGATCGAAACGTCGATCCTGTCGCCGGGAACGGACGCGCTGGTGGCCGCGGAAGTGCCCATGGGCAGGCTTGGCGAACCGCGGGAAGTGGCGGAAACCATCCATTTTCTCTGCACAGAGCAGTCGTCCTATATCAACGGCGCCGAAATCCACATCAACGGAGGACAGCACGCTTGACACTTCTCAAGTGCGGCAAAAATGCCGTTGACCGGCAGTAAGGAATGCATCATTCGGTCGGGAAAATGCTCAGAGGAAAGGGCAAGGCGACCGAAAAGGCTGCAAAAACCACCGAGGTGGGAGGCAAAGGCAAAGATCAGCAGTTTGCATGCGATCGTCACCGGGGCGGGCCCAAGGCCGGTTCCTTAAACATACGAAGAAAAGGGGAATGCAATGAAAACATTCATGAAATCGGGTATCCTGGCGGCCGCGGCTGTCGTGCTTTCCGCCGGGCTCGCCGCGCCGGTTTTCGCTCGCGACCTGACCGTCGTCTCGTGGGGCGGCAATTATCAGGATGCACAGCGCAAGATCTACTTTGAGCCCTTCGCCGCCAAGACCGGCAAGCCGGTGCTCGACGAAGCGTGGGACGGCGGCATCGGCGTGCTGCAGGCGAAGGTCAAGGCCGGCGCACCGAACTGGGATGCGGTGCAGGTCGAGGCGGAAGAACTGGCGCTCGGCTGTGCCGACGGCCTGTACGAAAAAATCGACTGGGACAAGATGGGCGGCAAGGACAAGTTCCTGCCGTCTGCGGTGAACGACTGCGGCGTCGGCGCCATCGTCTGGTCGACGGCGATTGCCTATGACGGCGACAAGCTGAAGGAAGGCCCGGCCTCCTGGGCGGACTTCTGGAACGTCGAGAAGTTCCCCGGCAAGCGTTCGCTGCGCAAGGGACCGAAGTACACGCTCGAATTCGCGCTGCTGGCTGATGGCGTGTCGAAGGACGAACTCTATGACGTCCTTGGCACCGACGAAGGCGTCGAGCGCGCCTTCAAGAAGCTGGACGAACTGAAGTCGAACATCGTCTGGTGGGAATCCGGCGCGCAGCCGCTGCAGTTCCTGGCCTCCGGCGAAGTGGCCATGGCCTCTGCCTATAACGGTCGCATCACCGGCATCAACCGGTCGGAAGGCAAGAACTTCAAGGTCGTCTTCCCGGGCAGCATCTATGCCGTCGACAGCTGGGTCGTGCTGAAGGACGCGGAAAACAAGGACGCCGCACAGGACTTCATCGCCTTTGCGAGCCTGCCGGAGCACCAGGCGAAGCTGCCGGAATTCGTCGCCTACGGTCTGCCGAACAAGGAAGCTGCCGCGATGGTTCCGGCAGATCTCGCCAAGGATCTGCCGACCGATCCGGCGAACATGACGGAGTCGATCTCCCTCAACACGGACTTTTGGATCGACAACGCGGAAACGCTGACGGCGCGTTTCAACGCCTGGCTGGCCCAGTAACACCCGTGGGTGGGGCGCCGCAGAGCGGCGCCCCACCTGTCCGTCTGGACATCCTCGCACCGGCTTTTTGGCCGTGTAGCGCCTCCTCCGCATCTAGCTATGGAGCATTCCGTGGCCGACTTTATCCGGTTTGACAGCATCACGAAATTCTACGGCCAGCTCTGCGTGGTCGAAAACCTCGACCTGAGCATCGGAAAGGGCGAATTCGTCAGCTTGCTGGGGCCGTCCGGTTCCGGAAAGACGACGCTTCTGATGATGCTCGCGGGCTTCGAGCAGGCTACCTCCGGGAGTATCGTTCTCGACGGAACGGCGATCAACGACGTGCCGACCCACAAGCGGGACATGGGCGTCGTCTTTCAGAGCTATGCCTTGTTTCCGCATATGTCGGTCGGCGAGAACATTGCGTTTCCGCTGCAGATGCGCGGCATCGGTAAGGCGGAGATCGCCAAGCGCGTGGCGCGGGCGCTGGACATGGTGCAGCTTTCGGCCCTCAGCGATCGCCGGCCGTCGCAGCTCTCCGGTGGTCAGCAGCAACGCGTCGCGCTCGCCCGCGCACTGGTGTTCGAGCCGCGCGTCGTGCTGATGGATGAGCCGCTCGGAGCGCTCGACAAGCAGTTGCGCGAACAGATGCAACTGGACATCCGCGACCTGCATCGGCGGCTCGGCCTGACGATCGTGTTCGTCACCCACGACCAGTCGGAAGCGCTCACCATGTCGGACCGTGTCGCGGTCTTCAACAAGGGCAAGATCGAGCAGATCGGCACGCCGCGGCAGGTCTATGATGAGCCGTCGACGCGTTTCGTGGCCGAGTTCATCGGCGAAACCAACCTGGTCGAGGGCGTCGTCGAGGCCGTGCAGGGCCAGGAGGCGACCGTGCGGCTGCCGTCCGGCGCCCATATCGTTTCGGCCCTCTCCGGCACGGTCGCTTCCGGCCAGTCGGTCTACCTGTCCATCCGGCCGGAACGGGTCGATCTCACCGAGACGCGCGGTGAAGCGCGCAATTGCCTGGAAACGGAGGTCACCGATTCCGTCTACCAGGGCGATCACCTGCGCGTGCAGTTGCAGAACGCCACCCATCCGCTGATCGCCAAACTCGGCCGCCGCTCGCGCGAATTCCCGCCCGGGACCAAGGTTTACGCAGCCTTTTCGGCCAGCGATTGCCGGGTCATTGCGCCATGAAAAAATCCCGGACCGGCCGGTCGCTTCTGCTGATGGCGCCGCTTCTGCTCTTCCTCGTCGGCTTCTTCGTCTGGCCGCTGTCGACCATGATGTCCGAGTCGGTCTCAGATACCGCCGTGCTGCGCCTTCTGCCGCGCAGTTCCGAGGTGCTTCGGGACTGGGACCGCAAGTCCGGCCCCACCATGGCGATGCAGACGGCGCTGATGGAGGACCTGAAGGCCGTCAACGACGACCAGGCGCTCGGCGACATGGTGCGTCGCCTCAACAGCGCCCGTTCCGGTTTCCGCACGCTGATGTCGAAGACGACGACCGCCCTCGCGGATACCGCGAACCCACCCGCCGATCTTGTCTCCATCGACAAGCGATGGGAGAAGCCGGATTTCTGGCTGGCGATCGCCGACGCGCTCTCGCCGCTGACCGATCGCAACCTGCTTGCCGCCGTTGACCTTGGCCGCAATGCGGACGGCGCGATCCAAGCCTTGCCTGCCGACCAGTCCGTCAATCGCGTCATTCTCGTGCGGACTTTCTGGATCGCCGCGCTCGTGACCTTCGCCTGCGCCTGCATCGGCTTTCCCTATGCGATGATCGCGGCCTCGCTCACCGGCTGGAAACGCGACCTGATGCTGGCGGCGGTGCTGCTGCCGCTCTGGACATCGCTTTTGGTCCGCACGGCCGCCTGGTTCATCCTTTTGCAGGAAAAGGGCTTGATCAACGATTTCCTGCAATGGCTGCGCCTCATTGATGGGCCTTTGCCGCTGATCTTCAACCGCACCGGCGTCATTATCGCAATGACCCATGTGCTGTTGCCCTTCATGGTACTGCCGATTTACTCGGTCCTCATCACCATCCCCAAGAACCTGATGCCGGCGGCGGCCTCGCTTGGGGCGCACCCGCTGCGCGCTTTCTTGCGCGTGCTCCTGCCGCTCAGCCTGCGCGGCGTCGCCTCCGGCGGCTTGCTCGTTTTCATCTCGGCAATCGGTTACTACATCACGCCAGCGCTGATCGGCGGTCCGGGCGACCAGATGATCAGCTCGATCATCGCCTTCTACGCAACTGGTTCGGCGAACTGGGGCATGGCGGGTGCGCTCGGCGTCGTGCTGCTAGCGGCAACACTTGTCCTCTACAGCGTCTATGCACGGCTGTCGGCCGAAGAGCCGGGGAGGCGATAAGCGATGCCGATGAAGCTCACGAAACTTACCTTCGCGTCGCTGACGATCCTGTTCCTCGTCGCGCCGCTCATCGCCATCCTGCCGCTCGCCTTTACCTCGAGCGTCATCCTGACCTATCCGATCCCGTCCTATTCGCTGCGCTGGTTTGAGGAACTGTTCACGGCGGATGCCTGGCGCCGGGCGATCATCAACAGCCTGATCATCGGGACCGGCACGACGCTGCTCGCCACCGTGCTCGGTACGGCCGCGTCGCTGGGCCTGCGCAACAGGCTGGTGTTCTTCCGCGGGTCGATACGGACGCTGTTCCTGTTGCCGATGGTCGTTCCGGCCGTCGTGCTCGGCGTCGGCTTGCAGGTGCTGCTCGCGCGGTTCGGACTGATCAACAGCTATGCCGGCGTGATCATCGCCCATACGGTCGTCGCGGTGCCCTTCGTCGTGGTCAGCGTCACCGGGGCGCTCGCCGGCATCGACGAGCGGGTGGAACTCGCCGCCCAGAGCCTCGGCGCGTCGCCAACCACGGTGTTCCGGCGGGTCACCCTGCCGCTCGCCATGCCGGGCGTGCTCTCCGGCGCGGTGCTGGCCTTCGCCACGTCGCTCGACGAGGTGGTGCTGACGCTGTTCGTCGCCGGTCCCAACCAGCGCACGCTGGCGCGGCAGATGTTCTCCAGCATACGGGAAAACATCAGCCCGGCGATTGCGGCAGCGGCATTCCTCTTCATTGCCGCAACTATCCTGGTCGGGCTGGCCGTCGTGGTGTCCCGGTCCATGCTGGCGAAGCGGCGATAGCACCGGACGGTACGCGTCAAATGTAAGGCGCTGGCGGCAGCCGGCGTCCTTTTCGGCCCGGTCCGGGGGCCGCCCGAGCCGGTGCGCGGGACAAGCGCTCACAGCGCCGCGACCGGAAACTCGTCTTTTGTCCGAGTATTTCGACCGCTCGCCGTCTGCCCACTTACCGTCGGGATCGATCAGAAGCGAGTTTCGCCAATAGCTAATAAGTGCCGCTCATGAGGGCATGACACTTACTTATTTGCGCTGTCACATAGTGCGACATAGCCTCTCCCCCGTAGCCCGCGACCAAGACGGGCGGTGCATCCGGCATACGAATTAATCGCCCAGAGAGGAATTTCAATGTTCAGCAAACGCATGTTTCTGGCAGCGACGACGCTCGCCTATGGTCTGGCTCTCGGCACGGCAATGGCCGCCGAGCCGCTTTCCGTCATGAGCTTCGGCGGCGCCTACCAGGAGGCCCAGCGCAAGGCGGTCTTCAACGCCTATGCCGAAGAGACCGGCCGTCCGGTTTCCGAGCAGGAATACGGTGGCGAGATCGCCAAGATCAAGGCGATGATCGACAGCGGCAACACGACGATCGACGTGGTCGACGTCGACGCGCCGACCCTGCTGCAGGGTTGCGACGAGGGCATTTTCGAGCCGATCGACTGGGAGAAGATCGGGCCGAAGTCCGAATGGCTTGCCGGCACCACGTCGGACTGCGGCGTCGGCACGATCGTCTATGCGACGATCCTCTCCTATGACGAGGAGAAGCTCGCCAACAAGCCGACGAAGCTCGCCGACCTGTTCGATCTCGAAAAATTCCCCGGCAAGCGCGGCCTCTGGAAGAACCCCGCGACCAATCTTGAATTCGCGCTGCTTGCCGATGGCGTCGCGCCGGAGGCCGTCTACGAGACACTTTCGACGCCGGGCGGCCTCGACCGCGCCTTCGCCAAGCTCGACACGATCAAGGACCAGATCGTCTGGTGGGAAGCGGGCGCCCAGGCGCCGCAGTTGCTCGCCTCCGGGGAAGTGACGCTGACGACGGCCTGGAACGGCCGCATCTTCAACGCCAACAAGGAGGGTCGCAAGTTCGGCATCGTCTGGGATAACCAGATCCTCGATTCGAACTTCTGGGCCATTCCCAAGGGCGCCAAGGATATCGAGGGCTCGCTCGCCTTCATCCACTTCGCCGTCGAACCCAAAATTCTCGCCGCGACTGCGAAGTACATTCCCTACGGTCCCGTCCGCACGACGGCGGCGGCCGAAGTGGCCCCGGAAGATGCCAAGAACCTGCCCACCAGTCCCGCCAACCTGACGACCTCGCTGACGCTCGACAACGCCTTCTGGGCGGATCACGGCGACGAGATCAGAAAGCGCTTCACCACCTGGCTTTCCAACTAAGAGGCGGGTCGATGAACACCATATCGCTGGAAAGGAGGCGGCTCGGCAACGAGCCGTCGACCCAGACTGCTGCCGAAACCATGGTGGCCTTCGAACGGGTGCAGAAAACCTACGACGGGCGCACGCTCGTCGTCGAGGACCTCAATCTCGCCGTGCGGCGGGGCGAGTTCCTGACGATGCTGGGGCCGTCCGGCTCCGGCAAGACGACGACGCTGATGATGCTCGGCGGCTTCGAACAGCCGACGAGCGGTCGCATCCTGCTGGAGGGGCAGGCCGTCGAGCGTCTGCCACCGGAGCGCCGTGACATCGGTTTCGTCTTCCAGAACTACGCCCTGTTTCCGCACATGACGGTGCGCGAGAACGTCGGCTTTCCGCTGCGCTATCGCGGCGTGAGGGGCGCAGAAGCGGCGAAGCGCGTCGAGGATGCGCTGGCGATGGTCAAGCTCGGCGGCCTCGGCGAGCGCCGGCCGGCGCAACTTTCGGGCGGCCAGCAACAGCGCGTCGCGCTCGCCCGCGCCATGGTGTTCAATCCGAAGCTGATCCTGATGGACGAGCCGCTCGGCGCCCTCGATAAGCAGTTGCGCGAGCATATGCAGATCGAGATCAAGCAGATCCAGCAGCGCCTCGGCATCACCATGGTCTATGTGACGCACGACCAGTCGGAGGCGTTGACCATGTCCGACCGGATCGCCGTCTTCCATGAGGGTCGCATCCAGCAACTCTCCGATCCGGTGACGCTCTACGACCGGCCGGAAAACCGCTTCGTCGCTGGTTTCATCGGTGACAACAACACGCTGGCCTGCGAACTCGCTGGCACAGAAAACGGCCTCGTCGTCGTGCGGATGCAGGACGGAACGACGCTTCTGACGACGGGGCTCGCCGGTCCGGCGGATTCGGGCATGACCGTCTCGCTGCGACCGGAGCGACTTGGCCTCGATACCGAAAGCAGGGAGGGCGCGCAAAACCGGATCAACGCGCGGGTGCTCGACAAGACCTTCCTCGGCGACCGCGTTCGGCTTTCGCTCGAAGCCTTCGGCAATGCGCATCTTGTCGCGAGCGTACCGGCGGCCGAAGGTGCGGCGATCATGCCGGGCAGCACCGTCACCATGGCCTGCTCCGCCGCCGATTGCAGAACGCTGACGAGGTAGTCATGGCGCAAACAATCTCCCTGACCATCCCGGCTATTCGTCCCGACCTGGGCAAAGCGCTCAAACGAGCCGAGCGGCCGAACCGCCTCAGGGCGCTGGCGCTCGCACTGCCGGCGCTGCTCTTCCTGCTTGTCACCTTCGGCGCGCCGATCGGCGTTTTCCTCACCACCGCGGTCCGCAATCCGGAGGTGCGGGAAATCCTGCCACAGACCGTGAGCGCGCTCGACGGCTGGGATGGGCAGGCGGTCCCCGCCGAGGAAGCGTTCGTGGCCCTTGCCGCCGATCTGGCCCGCGCCAAGGCGAACAGCACCGCCGCCGCGCTCGGCAAGCGGCTGAACTACGAAAGCGCCGGCATGCGCAGCCGCATCATGTCGGTGACGCGCCATCTCGGCAGTTTCGCGGACGGCCCGCTGGCCCCGCAATTCGTTGCCCTCGATCCCGCCTGGGCCGACACCGAACTCTGGGCGATCATCAAGCGCAACGGCGCGCCGGTGACACCCTATTACCTGCTGACGGCCGTCGACCTCGGGCAGGACGCCTCCGGCAGCATCGGCCGGGTCGCGGCGGACCAGGCGGTCTTCCTCGACATCCTCGGTCGAACCCTCTGGATCGCCGGCCTGGTGACGGCCGCGACGCTGCTGCTCGGCTTTCCGACGGCCTATGTCATTTCGCTGGCGCCGGCGCGCGTCGCCGGGTTGATGCTGCTGATGGTATTGCTGCCGCTCTGGACCTCGCTTCTGGTGCGCACCACCGCCTGGGTGGTGCTGCTGCAGACCGACGGCGTCATCAACCAGCTGCTGCTCGCGCTCGGTCTCACCACCGAGAAGCTGCAACTGATGCTGACGCGGTTCGGCACCGTGACCGCCATGACCCATATCCAGCTGCCGTTCACGATCCTGCCGATCCTCAGCGTCATGAAGTCGATCCCGGAAGGGCAGATGCGGGCGGCGCGCTCGCTCGGCGCCCCGCCGCTTGCCGCCTTCTGGCGGATCTATGCGCCGCAGACGTTGCCGGGCGTGGCGGCCGGCTGTTTGATGACCTTCATCCTGTCGCTCGGCTACTACATCACGCCGGCCCTCGTCGGCGGTCCGCGCGACCAGATGGTGTCGAACTTCATCGCCACCTATATCAACCGCGACCTGAACTGGGGCATGGCCGCCGCACTTGCCTGCCTGCTCCTGGTCATGACGCTCTCCATCTATCTCGCGTTCCTGCGCCTCGTCGGCGCGGAGCGCATCAAGCTCGGATAGAACCCATGTGGCTTCCCACTTACGCAACCCGCAGCGAACGGATCTGCCGCCTGTTCGTCGTCCTTTTCGCCGTCGCCGTGCTCGTCTTCCTGATCGGGCCGCTCTTCGTCGTCTTCCCACTCTCGGTGTCGAAGGATCCGTTCTTCACCTTCCCGATCAAGGAATATTCCTGGCGGTGGTATGCGGACTTCTTCGAGAACCCGCGCTGGACGCAGAGCCTCGTAAACAGCCTGATCGCCGCCGTCTTCAGCACGGTCATCGCGACCGTGCTCGGCACGCTTGCCGCGCTCGGCATCAGCCGGCCCGGCTTCCCGTGGCGCAAGGCCGTCATGGCGCTGATGATTTCGCCGATGATCATGCCGGTCGTCATCGTCGCGGTCGGCGCCTACATGTTCTTCGGCGCGCTCGGACTGACCGACACGCGGACCGGCCTGGTGCTGGCTCATGCCGCCCTTGCCATCCCCTTCGTCGTCGTCACCGTCCTTTCGGCGCTCTCGACCTATGACGGTAATCTTACGCGGGCCGGCGCAAGTCTGGGCGCCGGACCGGTCAGCGTGTTCTTCGCCGTGACCCTGCCGCTCATCCTGCCCGGCATCGTTTCGGGGGCCCTGCTCGCCTTCGCCGTCTCCTTCGACGAAGTGATCGTGGCGCTGTTCCTCACCGGCGCCGACCAGCGCACCCTGCCGGTGCAGATGTTCTCCGGCATCCGCGACCAGATCAACCCGACGATCATGGCGGCGGCCAGCCTGCTGACCACCGTCTCCATCGCGCTGTTCGTGGTGCTGTCGCTGATCCGCCGCATGCGGCGCGCCTGATCAATCGGCAAGCGAGTCCGAGGAGGTATCAAGATTCACTTCCGGAAGGTGCCGGTGCCTTCGGTGTCCGGCTAGCGCTTCGCCAACGCGCGGATCTTGTCGCGCAGCAGGCGGGCGACGTTGCGGGTGTTGCGGTACAGATGCAGTTGCGTCGCCACCTGGCGGACGTCGCGGTCGCGGTTCTGCTGCAGGCCGATGATCAGCGTTCCCATCTCCTCGCGCTCTTCCCAGAAGCGGCTCATCACGGGGTGATCCGGAACGGCGCAGGAATCGGAGCGGACGATGTTCGCATCGTCGAGGTGCCACTCCGTGAGCTGGGCCACGAGCAGCTTGCCAGGCGAGAAGCGGGCAAAAGCCTCGTCATAGGCTGTCTTCCAGGTATAGGCCTCGCCACCGGCGAGAAACACGATCATCGAGGCGATCGCCTTGCCATCGAAGTCGAGCGTATGAATGCGAACACTGTCGGTCTCGGCGAGGTTGGTGATGGCTTCGCGCGCAAAGGCGGCGCGGTAGCGGTCGTTGATCATGGCCGTGCGGCCGCGGCCCTTCCAGCCAGCCGCCTCCAGCAGCAGGAATTGCTCCATCCGCAGTCGGATTTCGGCCGGCTGCCGGGCGACATTGTAGACGAGCTTTCCCGTTTCCTCGAGCTTGCGCCACTGACGCTGCAGTTCCCGGAAATGCTGCGTCGAGATGGCACGCTTCAGGTAGGTCGGCCCATCTAGAAGGCTCTCCAGCATCGGTCGCTGGTACGTGCCCGTCACCGTCAGCGGCAGGTTTCGGCCGATCGCGACGGCGCGGGCGAGCGTCGCAAAGGCGCCGTCCAGCCGCAGGTCGGGCAGCACCAGAACGGGCGGCAAGCCATTTCCGGAGGCAGCCAGTGCCTCGTAGAGATTGTCGATGGTTTCGGCGGCGTCTTCCGTGTCGACCAGTGGTGTGCCCAGAGGGCCAAAAGGGTTGGACCAGGCGCGGATGATGCCTGTTCCCATGGAGAAGCCGGGCTTTTCGACGGAAAAGGGCATCAGCAAGCGGATGCGGCTGCGTCGCCCGTCCTCATCGCGGATCAGCGACAGGCGCACCGTGCGGTCTTCCAGGCGCGGCATGGCAGGCGCGAGAAAGCGACCGGTGAAGAAGACGTTCGGCTCCAACGCGCGATTGGCGAGGAAGTCGAGTTCCTGCTGCAGTTCATAACCCGCAACCGCCGGGTACAGCGAGAGCGAGCGGCCGGGACGACCGATCGGGATGCGGTGCTCGGCCGCCGGCGCCTGCGGCGCCCCGCCGGGCGGCGTAACCACTGCATCGTTGCCCGATCCTGAAATGAATGCCATGTCAGTCAATCCTGTCCTGCCGCTGCCTTCGCTGGCGCGGCGAACGCGAAGAGGGAAATATCCAGCGTGCGGCGCACGGCGGCGAACAGGAGCAGAGCCTCGATTGCCATCGCGCCGGCTGTGGCGAAGGCGGCGCCCATGATGCCAAAGGCCGGAATGAGAGAGATGTTGAGGCCGAGATTGGCCGCAAGCGCCACCGCATAGAGGCCCATGCAGAGCTTCTGCTGGCCGGCCATCGTCAGCAGCACCTCGCCTGGCCCGACGGCAGCTTTTGCCAGAACTCCGAAAAACAGGATCACCATGACGCCATAGCCTGCCGGGAAAGCGGGACCAAACAGCGACAGCAGGAAGTCACCTGCGAGCAGGACGCAACCGCCGACGGCGAGCGACGGCCAGAAGCTCCAGCGCACGGTCTCGGCGGCAAAGGCGGCCAGGTTGAGGCGATCGCCCTGGCCATAGAGAGAGGAAAAGCGCGGTGCCGCGGCGGCCTTGACGGAAAACAGCACGAAATGGACGAGCGCCATCGTCTTTGCCGCGGCGAAATAGATTGCCACGCTTTCGGGGTCGAGCACGAGGCCGACAACCACGACGTCGGAATTCGTCAGCAGGAAGCCGAATCCTTCGATCAGGAAGATCGGTAGCGCCATCCGTATCCAGGTTCCGAACTCAATCTGATGCTGTCCGCGGCGGTAGGTACGCCGAAGCCGAAGGGTGACGTTAAAGAATTGCGCGACCGAGGTGAGATAGGTCGCGGCGAGCGCGGCCCCCATCGCTGTTTGCGCGGATTGAGGAGCGCCCAGCCAAACTGCGCCGACCAGAAACAACAGGATCAGCAGCGGCCGCACGAGGTAGGTCGGGCTCAAGGCAACGACGGCCCAGCTGTGGGCACGCGCCGTTCCTTCCAGGACATCGCCGAGCGCGATCATCGGCAGGCAGAAGAGGCCGAGATAGACGGGGATGATGTAGTAGTTCTCGATGTGGTCCGCGAACAACCAGAGACCGAGCAACCCCGAGGCGGCCACCAGGCTTGCTGACACCATGGCAAAGCTGCGGGCCGTGGCGGTCAGTCCGCGGATCTCGTCGAAGGCGTTGCGGGCGCTGTATTCGGGCAGGAACCGCACGACCGTGGAGTGGAAGCCAAGGCATGAAAGATTGCCGAATAGGACCACCAGTACCCAGACGAAGACAAAGATGCCGTACTCGAACTCTCCCATCATCCGCGCCATGACGATCTGGGAGACGAACGCGATGGCCGCACTGACGATGCGGATGACGAAAGCGATCAGTGCCATGCGCTGGGCGCGCATCCGCGGATCACTTCCGGCCAGTATTTCGGCCAGGTGGCGCAAAGCGGGTGCGGCCCTGCGGCGCAGTCCGCTTGGCAGCAGCTTTTCCGCCGACTGAATGACCGCCATGAACACAGGGACCCGCACGCAAACACAGAAACACCCGTGCACTCTTGGCAGATCACGGTTAACAAAGGGTGGGTATCCACCAACAAGGCAGAGACATGACGATCGATCCACAAGAAAGGGCGCGCATGCTGAGGGCGCGTTCGATCGGGCCGACGATGGTCCGCTATCTTGAGGAGATCGGGATCGAACGCCTGTCGGATCTGATCGGCGCGAGCGCCGAGGAACTGGCCTTCCGCATCGATATCTCGCTTGGCCGCAAGCACATGAACAGGCTGGGGGTCACGGCCCTGGCGAACCTGATCGCGCTGGCGGAGGCGGAGTGTGGACAATGGTCAGAAACAGAGATGCCGCCCGAAGGCGGCACCTGATCGCTTGAAATCCAGGAAGATCGTTCGAGCAATTTAGACCTGCTCGAACGCACCGTGGCAGTGCTTGTATTTCTTGCCCGAGCCACAGGGGCACGGCTCGTTGCGCGCGACCTTGCCCCAGGTCGAGGGATTCTGCGGATCGCGGTCTTCGGGGTTGACCGGGACGGCCATGAAGCCGCCGCTGCCTTCGCCGAAGTCGTCCTCGCCGGTCGTCCCGTCGATGTGGTGTCCTTCCATATCCGGAAGGGCCGGAGCGGGGGCCTCGGCCGCCTCGCGGACCAGTTCGACCCGCATCAACTGGGCCGTCACCGTCTGGCGGAGGTTGGCCAGCAGCGCCTGGAACAGCTCGAAGGCCTCGCCCTTGTACTCCTGCAGCGGATCACGCTGGGCATAGCCGCGGAAACCGATGACGGAGCGCAGGTGATCGAGATTGACGATGTGCTCGCGCCACAGATGGTCGATCGTCTGCAGCACGACCGATTTCTCGACATAGGCCATGATCTGCGGCCCGAAGCGCTCGGCGCGGTCGGCGGCAGCCTGGTCCGCGGCGGACTTGACCCGCGCCAGGATGTCGGCTTCGTCGATGCCTTCCTCGGCGGCCCACTGCTCGATCGGCAGATCCAGGTTCAGGTGTTGGGCGACGCCTGCCTTGAGGCCGGCGACGTCCCACTGCTCGGCGTAGGCGTGCTCGGGGATGTGCAGCTTGACGAGGTTCTCGATGACCTCGTGGCGCATGTCCTCGACGATCTCCGTCAGGCTCTCGGCGTCCATCAGTTCGAGCCGCTGCTCGAAGATGACCTTGCGCTGGTCGTTCAGTACGTCGTCGTATTTCAGCAGGTTCTTGCGGATGTCGAAGTTGCGCGCCTCGACCTTCTTCTGGGCGCGTTCGAGCGCCTTGTTGATCCAGGGATGGACGATTGCCTCGCCCTCCTTGAGGCCGAGCTTCTGCAGCATGCCGTCCATGCGGTCGGAGCCGAAGATGCGCATCAGGTCGTCCTGCAGCGACAGGTAGAACTTCGAGCGGCCGGGGTCGCCCTGGCGGCCGGAGCGGCCGCGCAGCTGGTTGTCGATGCGACGGCTTTCGTGCCGTTCGGTCGCAAGGACGTAGAGACCGCCGGCAGCAAGCGCCTGCTCCTTCAGCGCCTTGACTTCCTCGACAATCGCCGCCCGCTTGGCATCGCGCTCCGGACCGGGCTCGATTTCGGCGAGATCGCGCTCCAGGCGCATGTCGAGGTTGCCGCCGAGCTGGATGTCGGTGCCGCGGCCGGCCATGTTGGTCGCGATCGTGACGGCGCCCGGCACGCCGGCCTGGCTGACGATGTAGGCTTCCTGCTCGTGATAGCGTGCGTTCAGGACCTGGAAGTTCTTCACACCCGACATCTTCAAGCGCTCGGCGAGAAGCTCGGACTTCTCGATCGAGGTCGTGCCGACCAGGATCGGCTGGCCGCGCTTCTGCGCGTCCTTGATCTCTTCGATGATCGCCTTGTATTTTTCTTCCGCTGTCCGGTAGACCTCGTCGTCTTCGTCAAGACGCTTGATCGGCAGGTTGGTCGGTACTTCGACGACCTCAAGGCCGTAGATGTTGCCGAACTCTTCCGCTTCCGTCGAAGCCGTGCCGGTCATGCCGCCAAGCTTCTCGTACATGCGGAAGTAGTTCTGGAAGGTCACCGAGGCCAGCGTCTGGTTTTCCGGCTGGATCTGTACCTTTTCCTTGGCTTCCAGCGCCTGGTGCTGGCCTTCCGAATAACGACGGCCCGGCATCATGCGGCCGGTGAACTCGTCGATGATGACGATCTCGTCGTTGCGAACGATGTAGTCCTTATCGCGGGTGAAGAGCTTGTGGGCCTTCAGCGCGTTGTTGATGTGGTGGACGATGGCGACGTTCTCGACGTCGTACAGCGATTCGCCCTTCAGCAGCCCCGCATCGCGCAGCAGGTTCTCCAGCTTCTCGGTGCCGATTTCGGAAAAGTTGGCCGAGCGCTGCTTCTCGTCGATCTCGTAGTCTTCCTCCGACAGCATCGGAATGAAGGCGTCGATGGTGATGTAGAGATCGGAGCGGTCATCGAGCGGGCCGGAGATGATCAGCGGCGTGCGCGCTTCGTCGACCAGGATCGAGTCTACTTCGTCGACGATCGCGTAGTAGTGGCCGCGCTGGACCATCTGGACGCGCTCATACTTCATGTTGTCGCGCAGATAGTCGAAGCCGAGCTCGTTGTTCGTCGCATAGGTGATGTCGCTGGCATAGGCCTCGCGGCGCTGGTCGTCATCGAGGCCGTGGACGATCACGCCGGTCGACATGCCGAGAAAGCCGTAGATCTTGCCCATCATGGCCGCATCGCGGCGGGCGAGATAGTCGTTGACAGTGACGACGTGCACGCCGCGGCTGGCAAGGGCGTTCAGATAGACCGGCAGCGTTGCGACCAGCGTCTTGCCTTCACCGGTCTTCATCTCCGCGATCGACTTCTCATGCAGGATCATGCCGCCGATGAGCTGGACGTCGAAGGGGCGCAGGCCGAGCACACGAACGGCTGCCTCGCGAACAACGGCGAAGGCCGGGATAAGCAGGTCGTCCAGCGACTTGCCGTCCGCAAACTGCTTGCGGAACTCCAGCGTCTTGGCGGCGAGCTGCTCGTCCGAAAGCGCCTTCATCTCGGCTTCGAGGGCATTGATCGCGTCGACCCGGGGCTTGTAAGAACGGACGCGGCGCTCGTTGGACGAGCCGAACAGTTTGCGGGCGAGGCCGCCGAGGCTGACCATCGGGATGGTCCTTTCTTTGGTGTCGGGGGCGTTTCGCGGGGCTTGCAAGATGCGCGCAAACGGCGTGAAACGCCCGGAAACGTTCTGGACGCGAGATTGCGTGACAGATAAGAGGGGGGTCGAATGATGTCAACGGCGCAATCGGTTACACAACCGCCACATTCCGGTGTTTTTGAACCGTTCGAGTGCCCGTTTCGCCCCGAAGTCGGCCGTCTGTGAAAGGTTTATGAGGATGTTTAAATACAGCAAGCTTGCAGCCGTCGCGTTCATCGCGATCGCAGCTGCCCACGGCGCGGCCTTCGCAGAAGACCAGCCCGATCCGGTCGTCGCCAAGGTCGGTGGGGTCGAAATCCGCCAGTCCGAAATCGATCTCGCCACGGCCGGTCTCGACCCGCAGCTCGCGAATCTGCCGCCGGAGCAGAAGAAGGTTGCTGCCCTCTCGGCCCTGATCGACGTGAAGCTGCTCGCTGCCGATGCGACGAAGGAAGGGCTGGAGAACGACGCGGCGTTCAAGCAGCGTGTCGCCTACCTGACCGAGCGCGAGCTGCACAACGCCTATTTCAAGAAGCACGTTGTCGACGCGATAACACCGGAAGAGGTGAAGGCCCGCTACGAAAAGGAAATTGCTGCGGTCGAGCCGCAGGAAGAGGTGCGCGCCCGTCATATCCTGGTCAAGACCGAAGAGGAGGCGAAGGAAATCATCGTCGCCCTCGACGGTGGTAAGAATTTCGCCGATCTCGCCAAGGAAAAGTCGACCGATGCAGCCTCGGAAGGCGGCGACCTCGGCTATTTCACCAAGGGTCGCATGGTGCCTGAATTCGAGGCGGCGGCCTTCGCGCTTGAAAAGGGCGCCTACACGAAGACCCCCGTCAAGACGCAATTCGGCTACCACGTTATCCTGGTGGAGGACAAGCGCAAGCAGGCCCCGCCGACCCTGGAACAGGTCGAGCCGCAGGTTCGCCAGATGGTCATGCGTGACAAGTATATCGCGCTTATCGAGGCCGCAAAGGCATCGGCCGCCGTCGAGATCGAGGATCCGGAGCTGAAGAAGACCTACGACGAGATCAACAAGTCGCAGACCGGTGCGGAGAGCGAACCGGCCGCGGAGCCGAAAAAGAACTGATCCATAGACTGGCCCGCCAACAACGGCGGGCCTTCCACCGCTTACCGGGAATCGCCATGTCTGCCACCGTCTCGCCGCTTGCCCCGAAATCCTACGCTGAAATGCCGCCGGTCCGTGGCGTGCGCATGGCAACCGCCGCCGCCGGCATCAAGTACAAGGGGCGCACCGATGTGCTGATGATGGTGTTCGACGCGCCGGCTGCTGCCGCCGGCGTCTTCACCACGTCCAAGTGTCCATCGGCACCCGTGGACTTCTGCAAGGAGAACCTTTCGGGCGGCAAGGCTCGCGCGGTAGTGGTCAACTCCGGCAACGCAAATGCGTTTACCGGGCGGAAGGGGCGCGAATCCACGGCGATGACAGCGGCGGCCGCCGCCAAGGCGGTCGGCTGCGGCGAGGGCGAGGTGTTTCTCGCCTCTACCGGCGTGATCGGCGAACCGCTCGACGCCACGAAATTTTCCGGCGTGTTGGATGAACTTGCGGTCTCTGCCAAGGAGGATTTCTGGTTCGAGGCTGCAAAGGCGATCATGACCACGGATACCTATCCGAAGGTCGCCACGCGCTCTGCCAAGATCGGTAGTGCGACCGTTCGCATCAACGGCATCGCCAAGGGGGCCGGTATGATCGCGCCGGACATGGCGACGATGCTCTCCTTCGTGGTGACGGATGCGGACATTCCGGCAACCGTGCTGCAGGCACTTCTTTCCGAAGGCGTCGGCCCGACCTTCAACTCGGTGACGGTCGACAGCGACACCTCCACCTCCGACACCCTGATGCTGTTTGCAACCGGGGCGGCTTCGGCCGACGGCCAGCCGTCGATCGAAGGTGCGGCAGATGCGGCGCTTACCGAGTTCCGGGCGGCATTGAACGACCTTTTGAAAGATCTCGCCCTGCAGGTGGTTCGCGACGGCGAAGGCGCGCGCAAGATGGTGGCGGTCACGGTCGAGGGCGCCGAGAATGACGCCGCGGCCAAGCGCATCGCCCTTTCCATCGCCAATTCGCCGCTGGTCAAGACGGCGGTTGCCGGCGAAGACGCCAACTGGGGGCGGGTGGTGATGGCCGTGGGCAAGTCCGGGGAGATGGCCGACCGCGATCGCCTCGCGATCTGGTTTGGCGATGTGCGCGTCGCCGTCGACGGCGAGCGGGATCCGAGCTATTCGGAACAGGCAGCCTCTGCCGTCATGAAGGAACAGGACATCGCCGTCCGTGTCGACATCGGCCTCGGCTCCGGCAGGGCGACCGTGTGGACCTGCGATCTCACGAAGGAATACGTCGAGATCAATGGCGACTATCGCAGTTGATGGTCGGGGTATCCAAAATGACCAATCCTGACCTCGCTCGCATCAGGGAGCAGAACGCCATGGCTGATCTGGCAAGCGTGCGCCGGCTCGAAGCCGTCGGCTTCCGTGCCTGGCCGGCCGCGTCTACCCAGTATGACGGCAGCTGGCTCATTCGCCTGACCGCCGGCCATCCGTCCAAACGGCTGAATTCCGTCAACCCGCTCGATCCATCCGACACGCGCGATATTTCGCTTCGGCTGGAGAAAGCTGGCAAGCGTTTTTCTGATTACGGGCGGCGGCTGCTTGTTCGCCAGACCCCGCTTGCACCGCCGGCGCTGATCGCTTTCATGGACGAGGCCGGATGGACCCGTATCGGCGAGACTGCGGTCATGGTGGTGGACCTCACCGAGACCGTAACGGCGGAAAGTGCCGACGGCGTGGAACACGTGCCAAGCCGCGACGTCGGTCGCTTCGTCGATGCCCGCATCCGCGTTGCCGGTGAGGATCCGGCGCTCAAGCCCGGCCTCACCGAGATTGTCAGTGCGATCAAGCCGGAGGCCGGGCTGTTCATCTTCGAGGAGCCGGGTTTCGGCCCCTCCGCGGTCTCGCTGACGGTGCAGGACAATGACCTGGCCGGGATTCTGCAGCTGGCCGTTGCACCAGAGTTGCGTGGCCGCGGCATCGGCACGACCATTCTGCATTCCTCCCTGCGATGGGCCCGGCTGCGCGGCGCCAAGCGGGCCTGGGTACAGGCAGAGATCGACAACGAGGGCGCGCTCGCGCTCTATCGTCAGGCGGGCTTCCGCGAAGTCTATCGCTACATCTACCGTGGGCCCGAGAAGCCATGACGCCATCAGCCTCCCGCAAAATCGTCCTCGTTGCCGCTTGTGCGCTGATCGATGCGGACGGGCGCATTCTCCTGGCGCAGCGGCCGGAAGGAAAGGCGCTCGCCGGCCTGTGGGAGTTCCCCGGCGGCAAGGTCGAGCCCGGCGAGACGCCGGAGGAGACGCTGATCCGCGAACTGCACGAGGAGCTGGGCATCACCACCAAGGTCGCGTGTCTGGCGCCGCTGACGTTTGCGAGCCATACCTATGACGACTTCCACCTGCTGATGCCGCTCTATGTCTGCCGTCGATACGAGGGCACGGCGCACGGCCGCGAGGGACAGGCGCTGAAATGGGTCAAGCCGAAGATGCTGCGGGACTATCCGATGCCGCCGGCCGACGAGCCGCTGATCCCGTACCTGATGGATTTGTTGTGATAAGGCATCACCGCGGCATCTTTCTCTGCCTTCGTTAATCCATCGTTTATCTCCGTCGTCCAAATAATGGGCTTGCTGTTGCGTTGCCGTGCCGATTGGCGTGGGGCGTCGTGGCACTTTTGAACCGGCGCATGTTGCGTCCGTTGTCCGGGGTTCCCGACGGCGGAGCTTGCGTCAGTATGAAGGTCCATCGAGAGTTACGGGAATGCGGGACGACGAATTCTGGCAAGCAGTTCAGGACAAGGAACTGACGACGGTGTCCGGAAACGGCCGCACCGGCGTGCTCAACCTTGCGCTCTTGTTCGGTACGGCGGCAATCGCGCTTGCGCTGGTCCTGACGCCGGTCCTATCGTCCAAGACGACGACGCGTATCATGGCGCAGACACCGGACGAGTTCGATATGATGTCGACCGGATCGGTGCCGAAGCGCGGTGAAGGGAAGCGCTACACGGTTCGCCGAAGCGTGTTGCAGGAAATGCCCGGCGCGGTTTGCATAGTCGATGGAAACGGCGTCTCAAGCGGCTGCTGAGCGATCGTTCGACCTGAGGCATCGCCGCCAAGCTCACTGGTATTAACGGAGGCAAGGCCGCAATGCGCATAATCACATCTCTCATGCTGGATCGAAGCGGGGCGACCGCTATCGAATACGGCCTCATCGCTGCTCTTGTCTCCATTGGCCTGATCGGCGGGCTGATGGCGCTCAGCGACAGTCTCACCAACGTCTTCATGACGGTGGAAGGCCATGTGAGAGGCGCGGGTTAACAGCGCCCGCGAATATTCTCAGCGATTTTTAATCGAGCGGTTTCGCCTTGAGCGCATCCGCCAGTCTTGCTTTTGCCGATCCCGGCTTGAGCGGCTTTTGCTGGCTTTCGTGGGGCGCCCAGCCGGAGACGTAGATGACCGTGAAGGTCGCGCGGACCCGCCCGTCCGGATCCGAATAGCGCTCGGCATAGAGTTCGGCCGCGCGCATGAAGAAGGCCTGCGACAAGGGCTTGCGGCTGCGGGCGACGAGCGGGTTGGCCATGCCCATGGCGCGCAGGTCGCGCATCAGCGGAAAAATCGAATCGTAGCGGACGGTGTAGGTCTCCTTGTCCGTAACGGGCAACGCAAAGCCTGCGCGCTGGAGTAGAGCGCCGACATCGCGAATATCGGTAAAGGGGATCACGCGCGGGCTGGCGCCGCCGGTGAGTTCGACCTCGACCTGCAGCAGCACGTCACGCAACTCCTGAAGGGTGTCGGCGCCCGGGATGGCGGCAAGGAAGAGCCCATCGGGCCTGAGCGCCCGGCGAATCTGCACGAACACCCCAGGGGTGTCGTTGGTGAGATGCAGCGACAGCGGTGAGACGGCAAGGTTGATCGATGCCGCCTCCAGCGGCAGGTGTTCCAGCGGCGCCGCCACGAAGGCATCGCCGGGTCTTGCAAAAGCGATGTTGGTCTCAATCCGCCTGGTGTTCCCGATCTTTCCGGTTCGTTGCAAAGCGTCGGCAACAATTCCGCTGTAGCCGTGGATCTCCACCGCGTCATCGAAGCGACGTTCGATGACGCCGAGCCGCTCAGCCAACTCGTCGGCTGCCACCTTCAGCAGGAAATCCGCCGGCGGCGTCCGAAGCGTGCGCAGCCGGTTCGTCTCAACCAGGGCTTGATCGAAGATCGCTTCCAATGGACAATTCCTGTCTTCGGGGCCGACGTTCAGCGCCGGCGCTAGTTTTGTCATGCAAAGGCGACATGGAAATAGGAATGTCAATCACGTGACGCAAACCGGGCTCGCCAAAATGCGCTCGATTGTCGCGAGCGGCGGTCGAAGAGCGGCCGTGGCATTGGTAGATTTCGTCTATCCGCCGACCTGCCCGGGCTGTCAGGTGGCCGTCGGAAGGCATGCCGGAATCTGCGGCCCTTGCTGGTCTTCCTTGCGCTTCATCGAGCGGCCGTATTGCGAGGTCCTTGGGATGCCCTTCTCCCAGGATCTGGGGCCGGAAATCCTGAGCGCCGATGCGATCGCCAATCCGCCCCCCTTCGCTCGCCTCCGATCGGCAGTGGTGCATGATGGACTGGCGCGCACGCTGGTGCACGGCTTGAAATATCGAGACCGCACGGAAATGGCGCCGATGATGGCGGCCTGGATGGTGCGGGCCGGCGCCGATTTGGTCGAGGCTTGTGACGTGATCGTGCCGGTGCCGCTCCATCGCTACCGCCTGTTCATGCGCAAGTTCAATCAGTCGGGCGAGCTTGCGCGGGCGATCGCCCGGCAGACCGGCAAGCCGCTCGTCATCGGCGCGCTGCGGCGGACGCGTCGCACCAGGCAGCAGGTAGGACTGAGTGCCGCGGCACGGCAGGACAACGTTCAAGGTGCTTTTGCGGTGACACCGTTCGGCAAGGCAGAGCTGTTCGGCAAGCGCGTCCTTCTGGTCGACGACGTCTACACGACCGGAGCGACCGTATCGGCCGCCGCGCGCGCGCTCAAGCGCGGCGGCGCGGCGGAGATCGGTGTTTTGACCTTTGCAAGGGCGCTCGGCAACCATATATGAAGGAACGGAAACCGTCAGCGCTCACGGAGAATTTGCAGGCATGGCATCGGTCGATATCTACACGCGGCAATTTTGCGGCTACTGCGCCGCGGCCAAGAAACTTCTCGAAGTAAAAGGCGTTGCCTATCGGGAGTACGACGCGACCAATGCTCCGGAAATCCGTCAGGAGATGATCAACCGGGCTGGCCGCAACACCTTCCCGCAGATCTTCATCGACGGCGCGCATGTCGGTGGCTGCGACGATCTGCACGCGCTGGAGCGCGCGGGCAAGCTCGATCCAATGTTGGCAGCGTGAGGGAGATGACGATGTCCGTGAAGATCGCCGCCGTCCAGATGTGTTCCGGCATTGATCCGGAGGCCAACGCCGAGGCGATGGCCCGGCTCGTGCGCCAGGCTGCCGCCCAGGGAGCGGTGTATGTGCAAACCCCGGAGATGACGGGTGCGGTGCAGAAGGATCGCGCGGGACTGGATGCCGTGCTGAAGAACGAGGCTGATGATGTGATCGCCAGGACGGCGTCCGATCTTGCCCGCGAACTCGACATCTATGTGCATGTCGGCTCGACGGCGATCGCGCTTGCGGACGGCAAGATCGCCAACCGGGGACTGCTGTTTGCGCCCGGCGGCGCACGGGTTTGCACCTACGACAAGATCCACATGTTCGATGTCGACCTCGACAACGGGGAGAGCTGGCGCGAGAGCGCTGTCTACAGTCCCGGTGCGGTGTCGAAGCTTGCCAATCTTCCTTTCGGCAAGCTGGGCTTTGCCATTTGCTACGACGTGCGTTTCCCGGAGCTCTTCAAGACGCTCGCCCAGGCAGGAGCGCAGATCATCTCAGTGCCGGCCGCGTTTACCCGGCAGACGGGCGAGGCGCACTGGGAGACCCTTCTGCGGGCGCGCGCCATCGAAAACGGTGTCTTCATCATCGCCGCCGCACAGGCCGGGGTGCACGAAGACGGGCGCGAGACCTTCGGCCACTCGATCATCATTGATCCCTGGGGGCGTGTGCTTTCGGTCGCCGGAGGATCCGGCGAGGCTGTCATCACGGCGGACATCGATATCGGGGCGGTCAAGGCCGCTCATGACCGGATCCCGAATCTCAAGAACGGGCGCGCGTTCACGTTGGAAGAGATCGCTCTTTTCGAAGGGAGGCGTTAGAGCTTGATTCGCTACGATCTTGTTTGTGACAACGCCCATGGTTTCGAGGGCTGGTTTGGCTCGGCCGCGGATTTCGACCGGCAGAAGGAGCGGGCGCTCGTCCGTTGCCCGACCTGTGGCTCGCCGCGCGTGACCAAGCGCCTGATGGCGCCGGCCGTGTCGACGACGCGCAAGAAGGAAGAGCAGCGCCACGCCGTCATGAACGCGCACAATCAGGAGATGCTTGGCAAACTGCGCGACCTCGTCGCCACGATCAAGGCGAACGCGGAGGATGTCGGTGAGCGTTTTCCGGAGGAGGCGCGCAAGATCCATTATGGCGAGGCCGAGCAGCGCGGCCTGATCGGCAAGGCGACGGCCGACGAGGCCCGCGCGCTGATCGAGGAGGGCGTGGAGATCGCGCCGCTTCCGGTTCTGCCCGACGACACCAATTGAAAGCGGCGGAGCGTCCCACCTAAGGGCTACAAAGCTTGAGTGGAAACGGTACGTGGACCGGGGGTGGCGTGGCGCTCACTCCTTCGGGCGACGCGCCACCAGCATGTAATTCACGTCCATGTCCCGCGACAGGTTCCACTGGTTGGATAGCGGGTTGAAGAAGACGCCGGAGCGGTCGGTGATGGAGAGACCCGCGGCCGTGAGCGGTCGTTCAATCTCTTCGGGGCGCACCAGTTTCTCATACTGGTGGGTGCCCTTCGGCAGCCACCGCAAGACATTCTCGGCCGCGAAGATGGCAAGTGCTGCGGCTTTCAGCGTGCGATTGATCGTTGCCACGAACATCATGCCATCGGGACGCACCATCGAGGCGCAGGTGGTGAGAAAGAAATCGACGTCGGCCACGTGCTCGACGACTTCCATGTTGAGGACGATGTCGAAGCTCTCGCCGGCCTCCGCAAGCGCTTCCGCGGTCACGGCGCGGTAATCGACCTCAACACCACTGCCGGCCGCATGCGTCTTGGCGATGCCGATGTTCTTCTCCGATGCATCGGCGCCGAGCACGGTTGCGCCCATGCGGGCCATTGGCTCGGACAAGAGCCCGCCACCGCAGCCGATGTCGAGAATTCTGAGGCCCTCGAGCGGCCGATGCGCCTTCGAATCGCGGCCGAAATGGGCGGAGGCGAGATCGCGGATATAGGTAAGGCGGACGGGATTGAACTTGTGCAGCGGGCGAAACTTGCCGGACGGATCCCACCACTCCGCGGCCATGGCGGAGAAGCGGTCGACTTCGGCCTGGTCGATGGTCGTGCGGGCAGTCTCGCTCATGGGTTTCTCCGTGGTTCTCTTATGATTTGAAGTCGGACGGTTGCGGCCGGAAGTCAAGAGGCAGGCAAGAGGGTACGTTCTCGACTTCCCGAGTCGCGGCAGTCCAAAATGAAGGCACGCCTGCAACCCTTCACGTAAGGGCGCTGACATTCGGAGGTCATCGGCGCTGCCCGGTGCTTTTCCGGTTGACGCCTTGGCCTATGCCTTCTCCGCCATGTCGGCGTGCCGGTGCACGAGTTGCCATTGACCGTTGGTGCGCCGGAAGATTTCGGTGACGCGCAGGCGCATCGGAACGGCATCCACCGCGCCCTTCAGGCGTGCCTTGGCGTTCTGGTAGCCGACCCAATAGCCGATCTTGCCGTCGTGCCCCATGTGAATGATCTCGATGTCGCTCTCGCCGCCGGCATCGAACGCGGTGGCGTCATCGACATAGCGGGCAAGCACTTGCTCGGCTCCTTCTGCGACCGGCCCCATCGGGTGGAAGAAGCTCGCAGGGGAATCGGTTGCGGCGATCTGTTTGAGTGGGCCTGTATCGCCGTTGATATAGGCGCGGGCCACCTCTTTGCGCTTCTGGATAAAGGCATGGAAATCGTCTGCCATGACGCGGTCTCCGTTCGGCTCGTGCACAGCTGCCTGTGCTTCGACGGGGAAGGCCCGATCTTCGGCCGTTCCGGCCGCAGTTGCAACAGTTTGAGCGATGTGCGCTGCTGGGCTGTCGTTACCGCGCATAATGTGGCCCCGCCTTACCATTGCGCCCCGCCCCCTCTTCCGCTAAGAGACCCCGCGACTTTCCGCGCGCGTCCGCGCGACCCATCAGTACCGGTAGATAGATATGGCACGCATCGTGATGAAATTCGGCGGGACCTCCGTCGCTGACCTGGACCGCATCCACAATGTCGCGCGCCACGTCAAACGCGAGGTCGATGCCGGCAACGAGGTCGCTGTCGTCGTCTCGGCCATGTCCGGCAAGACCAACGAACTGGTCGGCTGGGTACAGGGCATGCCGAAGGCCACCGGTGCCAGCTCGCCCTTCTACGACGCGCGCGAATACGACGCGATCGTCGCCTCCGGGGAGCTGGTGACCTCGGGGCTGCTGGCGATCGCCTTGCAGTCGATGGGCGTCAACGCCCGCTCCTGGCAGGGCTGGCAGATCCCGATCAGGACCGACAACGCCCATGGCGCCGCCCGTATCCTCGACATCGACGGCACGGAGATCATCCGCCGCATGAGCGAGGGCCAGGTCGCCGTCGTCGCCGGGTTCCAGGGCCTCGGTCCGGACAATCGCGTCGCGACGCTCGGCCGTGGCGGTTCGGACACCTCGGCTGTGGCGATCGCCGCGGCGGTGAAGGCGGATCGCTGCGATATCTACACCGACGTCGACGGCGTCTACACGACCGACCCGCGCATCGAACCGAAGGCCCGCCGCCTGAAGCAGATCGCATTCGAGGAAATGCTGGAAATGGCGTCGCTGGGCGCCAAGGTGCTGCAGGTGCGCTCGGTCGAGCTTGCCATGGTGCACAAGGTGCGCACCTTCGTGCGCTCGTCCTTCGAGGATCCCGATGCGCCGGGCATGGGCGATCTTCTGAACCCGCCCGGCACGCTGATTTGTGATGAGGATGAGATCGTGGAACAGGAAGTCGTAACCGGCATCGCCTATGCCAAGGATGAAGCGCAGATCTCGCTGCGGCGCGTCGCCGACCGGCCCGGCGTTTCGGCCGGGATTTTCGGCCCGCTTGCCGAGGCCCACATCAACGTCGACATGATCGTCCAGAACACCTCCGAGGACGGCTCGAAGACCGACATGACCTTCACGGTGCCCTCCGGCGACGTGGAGAAGTCGCTCAAGGTGCTCGAAGCTGCGAAGGACAAGATCGGCTTTGACGTGATCCAGCACGAGACCGGCCTGGTCAAGGTTTCGGTCATCGGCATCGGCATGCGCAGCCATGCCGGTGTTGCCGCCTCGGCCTTCCGTGCGCTGGCCGAGAAGGGGATCAACATCAAGGCGATCACCACCTCGGAAATCAAGATTTCCATCCTGATCGACGGTCCCTACGCGGAACTCGCAGTCCGCACTTTGCATTCCGTCTACGGTCTCGATAAGAAGTAAACGACGGGATTCGTCAGGCGCCCGCCTGGCCGCATCCAGGGTGGATACATTTTCGGGAGACGCCACGCGATGAGAGACCTCTCCGCGGGTCCGCGCGTACTTCTCAAGCGGCTGCGCGAACTAATGGCGGAGCCGCTCGAGCCACAGGATCGCCTGGACCAGATCGTGCGCCAGATCGCACAGAACATGGTCGCCGAAGTGTGCTCCGTCTACGTGCTGCGGTCCGATGGCATCCTCGAGCTCTATGCTACCGAGGGCCTTAATCCGGGCGCCGTCCACCTGGCCCAGCTGAAGATGGGCCAGGGCCTCGTCGGTACGATCGCTGCCTCCGCCCAGCCACTCAACCTCTCCGACGCCCAGTCGCACCCCGCCTTCCGCTACCTGCCGGAAACGGGCGAGGAGATCTACCACTCCTTTCTCGGCGTGCCGATTCTCAGGACCGGCCGTGCACTTGGCGTTCTCGTCGTGCAGAACAAGGCCAGCCGCACCTATCGCGAAGACGAGGTCGAGGCGCTGGAAACGACGGCGATGGTGCTCGCCGAGATGGTCGCGACCGGTGAACTGAAAAAGCTTACCAAGTCGGGACTGGAGCTCGATCTGTCGCGGCCGGTGTCGATCGACGGCGCCAGTTTTGGTGAGGGGATCGGGCTCGGCTATGTCGTGCTGCATGAGCCACGCATCGTCGTCACCAATCTTCTGAACGAGGATTCGGAGCACGAGCTCGGCCGGCTTGCGGAGGCGCTGGGGAGCCTGCGCATTTCTATCGACGACATGCTGTCGCGGCGCGACGTGCCTGACGAGGGCGAGCATCGTGAAGTGCTCGAGACTTACCGCATGTTCGCCCACGATCGCGGATGGGTGCGCAAGCTGGAGGAGGCGATCCGAAACGGCCTGACGGCGGAAGCCGCGGTCGAGCGGGTGCAGAGCGAAATGAAGGCGCGGATGATCCGGCTGACGGACCCATACCTGCGTGAACGCATGCACGATTTCGACGACCTCGCCAACCGGCTGCTGCGGCAGTTGACGGGCTATGGCGCGAAGCTGTCCGCCAGCAGTTTCCCAAATGATGCGATCGTCGTGGCGCGCGCCATGGGGGCAGCGGAACTGCTCGACTATCCGCGCGAGAACGTGCGCGGACTGGTTCTCGAAGAGGGGGCGGTCACGAGCCATGTGGTGATCGTTGCCCGCGCCATGGGGATTCCCGTCGTCGGGCAGGCGGTGGGTGCGGTTGCACTTGCCGAGAACAACGACGCGATCATCATCGACGGTGATGAAGCCAAGGTGCACCTGCGCCCCGTGCAGGACCTGCAGCGGTCCTATGAGGACAAGGTCAGGCTTCGGGCCCGCCGCCAGGCGCAGTATCGCGCGCTCGTCGCGGTCGAGCCGGTGACGAAGGACGGCCAGAAGATCAACCTCCAGATGAATGCCGGCCTGCTTGTGGACCTGCCGCATCTGGCCGAATCGGGCGCTCTCGGCATCGGCCTCTTCCGTACCGAACTGCAATTCATGATCGCTTCGACCATGCCGAAGGCCGAGGAGCAGGAAGCCTTCTATCGCAGCGTGCTGAAGCAGGCCGCTGGACGGCCGGTGACGTTCCGCACCCTCGATATCGGCGGCGACAAGGTGGTTCCCTACTTCCGCAGCACCGACGAGGAAAACCCGGCGCTCGGCTGGCGGGCGATCCGGCTGTCGCTGGACCGGCCGGGGCTGCTGCGCACCCAGCTGCGCGCCATGCTGCGGGCAACCGCCGGCGGCGAGCTGCGGCTGATGCTGCCGATGGTGACGGAAGTCGCCGAGCTGAAGGAGGCGCGTTCGCTGCTGCAGAAGGAGATCGAGCGGCAATCGAAGATCGGTGAGCAGTTGCCGAAGAAGCTGCAGTTCGGCGCCATGCTGGAGGTGCCGGCGCTCCTTTGGCAGCTCGACGAGCTCATGGAAGAGGTCGACTTCGTCTCTGTCGGCTCGAACGATCTCTTTCAGTTCACGATGGCGGTCGACCGAGGCAACGCACGCGTCTCCGACCGTTTCGACAACCTCGGGCGCCCGTTCCTGCGGGTGCTGCGTGACATCGTGCGGGCCGGGGAGCGCAATGCCACGCCCGTCACGCTCTGTGGGGAAATGGCGGGCAAACCGGTCACGGCGATGGCGCTGATCGGTATTGGTTTCCGTTCGGTGTCGATGTCTGCGACCGCGCTGGGGCCGGTCAAGGCGATGCTCTTGAGCCTTGATGCCGGAAAGCTTGAGACGGCACTGAACGCGGCACTCGAGGACACGCAGCCGACACAGACGGTTCGACAGATCCTGGCGGATTTCGCCGCCGAGAACAGTATTCCGCTGTAGCGACCCTGGGCTTTCGCGGATGCGGTGACAATCTTTAACATCCGCGCACAGGCTTTGGCGTCCCACAGGGTATGTGCAGCGGTGCGCGACAGAAAAATTTGGAGTTCCACGGTGGCCAAGCTTCCGGTTGAAAAGATGCGCGAACTGGAACGCCGCTTCGGCGAAATCGAGGCGCGCATGTCTGCCGGTCCCGATTCGGAGACCTATGTACGGCTTGCTTCCGAGTATTCCGAGTTGCAGCCGGTGGTGACGAAGATTCGCGAATTCCAGAAGGCCGAGAGTGAGATCGCCGATCTCGAGGCGATGCTTGCCGACAAGGGAACGGATCGCGAGATGCGCGACCTCGCCGAAATGGAGCTACCGGATCTGAAGGCGCGCATGGAAACGCTAGAGCAGGACATGCAGATCCTGCTCCTGCCCAAGGACGCCGCCGACGAGAAGAGCGCCATCCTGGAAATCCGCGCCGGCACCGGCGGTTCGGAAGCCGCGCTCTTCGCCGGCGACCTGTTTCGCATGTACGAGCGCTTCGCCGCGGCGAACGGCTGGAAGGTCGAGGTGCTTTCCGCGAACGAAGGCGAGGCTGGCGGCTACAAGGAAATCATCGCGACGATCTCCGGGCGCGGCGTGTTCGCCAAGCTGAAGTTCGAATCGGGGGTGCACCGGGTGCAGCGCGTGCCGGAGACCGAGGCGAGCGGGCGGATTCACACCTCGGCCGCCACGGTCGCCGTTCTGCCGGAGGCCGAGGATATCGACATCGAGATCCGCCCGGAGGACATCCGCATCGACACGATGCGCTCGTCGGGCGCCGGCGGCCAGCACGTCAACACGACCGACTCTGCGGTGCGCATCACCCACCTGCCGACGGGGCTGATCGTGACAAGTTCTGAGAAGTCGCAACACCAGAACCGTGCCAAAGCAATGCAGGTGCTTCGCTCGCGTCTTTACGACATGGAGCGGCAGAGGGCCGAAAGCGAGCGCTCGGCCGACCGCAAGAGCCAGGTGGGCTCGGGCGACCGCTCCGAGCGCATCCGCACCTACAATTTCCCACAGGGGCGGGTGACTGACCATCGCATCAACCTGACACTATACAAGCTCGACCGGATGATGGAGGGCGAGATCGACGAGGTGGTGGACGCGCTGGTCGCCGATTACCAGGCCGGTCAGCTTGCCCAACTCGCCGAACAGCGGGGCTGATCCATGGCGACTGCCACCGTTGCCGATGCGCTTGCCGATGTGCGCCGGCGCCTGGCTGAAGGCGGGGTCGCGGATGCCGCTCGCGAGGCGCGGCTTCTGGTCGGCGGACTGTTGAAGCTGGAGCCGGCGGCGCTGATCTCCGGGGGGGCGCGCGCTCTGGACACGTCGGAGCAGGAACTGCTTGCCAGTGCTGTATTTCGCCGACTGAACAGGGAGCCGGTGTACCGCATCCTCGGCAGCCGCCCGTTTTTCGATCTGGTGCTGACGCTTTCGCCCGACACGCTCGAACCCCGGCCGGACACGGAAATTCTTGTCGAACGACTGATCCCTCGGGCGCAAAAGATCGTCGCTGACAGGGGGGCTTGCCGGGTTCTCGACCTTGGGACGGGAACTGGCGCGATCTGTCTTGCGTTGGTTCAAGCGGTGCCCGGTGTCGTCGGTACCGGAACCGATATTTCGCCGGGCGCTCTTGAGACGGCCCGGGCTAATGCCCGGCTGAACGGTCTTGCGGACCGGTTCGAGGCGGTGGAGAGCGACTGGTTTGCCGGCATTGACGGCACCTATGACATCATAGTGTCAAATCCACCGTATATTCCGTCGGTCGTGGTTGAGGGCCTCGACGACGAGGTGCGGCGTTTCGATCCGCGGCGGGCGCTGGACGGCGGCAACGATGGGCTGGATGCCTATCGCGCGATTGCCGGCGGTGCGGCAGGCCATCTGGCCACGGCAGGCTTCGTCGGCTTCGAGATCGGCTTCGACCAGAAGGAACCGGTCACGGTGCTGATGGGCGAGCAGGGGTTCCGCCTGATTGAGGCGGCGCAGGATCTCGGCGGCAACGATCGCGCGCTCATTTTTGTCAGGGCCTGAGGCGATCGTATTGTTGCAGATGCACAACTTGCGGTGCCGGCGCCAAGATGTCGCAAAGAAAAGGCTTGGAATCATCGGTGAAGCGGGATAGGTTGCCCATACGCACCGGGCAAGGGTCACAGGAAACAGATTTAGTCTGATGTGACCGACGCGAAGCTTTCTCTCATTGAAGAGTTGCTGGGGTTTAAGACTGCTCTGTGCAGGTACCTGTTAATTTGACGTTCAGCGGCAACAGGACCACCGAAGAGCGTGGTGTGTTCGCTGATGAAATTTCGCCCGGGCTGGCGTTTGCAGCCGGGTGGTGCAGATACACGATCATCAAGATTAGAGACTTCAGGTGAGTGAGACATGAGGCCAGGACAGCAAAACAAGCGCGGCCGCGGGCGTAACAACAACAACAATAACAACAATAACAACAATTTTCGCAAGGGCGGCGGCAATCCGTTGACCCGAACCTACGACAGCTCTGGACCCGACGTAAAGATCAGGGGCACGGCGCAGACGATCGCAGAGAAATATGCGGCGCTTGCGCGCGATGCGCAGAGTTCGGGCGATCGCGTGATTGCGGAGAACTATCTGCAGCACGCCGAGCACTACAATCGCATCATTCTTTCGGCACAGCAGCAGATGCAGGAGCGCCACCAGCGCGACGATCGCAGCGACTTCAACGACCGTGACGGGTTCGATCGCGACCAGGACGATGGCGATTTCGCCGCCGGGGACGATGTGCCGGCGAGCGCCCCACCGGCACCTGTCGAGGCCCCGGTAACGGAGGCCGTCATCGATGGGACCGGCCCGCAGCCGATCATCGAGGGTACACCGGCAGAGGTTTCGCTGGAGGAAGAGGACACAGCGAGCGCGCGCCAACCGTCGCGACGTCGCAACGCCCCCCGCCAGCGCCGCCCGCGTCGCGGCGAGGCTCAGCAGGGCGGAGAAGAGGCGCAGGCAGCATCTGCGGATAGCGGTGATGCGCCCGTCCTTGAGGCTGCTGCTTCCGAGTAAGGAGAATTCCACCGGCCTAACGGTGCGATCTCTGCAACATGACAATATGCCGCCCGCGATTCCGCGGGCGGTTTGCTTTCTGATCCGATATCCTCGAGACGATGATCCCGGGTCCTGTGCCGCAGCCGCGCCCTGCCTGAAAACATGTGAATCACCGTTGCGTCGGTCGCCACAAACTTGATGGTTGCCTCCTTTAATTTCGCCACCGCATCCCCATATTCGACCTCGTAAAGCACAGGCTTGCCTTTAAGGGAGCCTGATCCTGAATCGCCGATCGGCGCCGCAAAAGGGCCGGTCGAGTCATGGAGGTAGTCTATGAATATCGAGAAGTACTCCGAGCGCGTCCGCGGCTTTCTACAATCCGCACAGACCAAGGCGCTCGCCGACGGCAATCCCCAGTTTACCCCCGAACATGTCCTGAAGGTTCTGCTCGATGACGACCAGGGCATGGCGTCGTCGCTGATCGAGCGCGCCGGCGGCAATGCCAGGGAGGCGCGCCGCGCCAACGAGGCCGCCCTCGACAAGCTGCCGAAAGTGTCAGGTGGCAACGGCTCGCTGTCACTTTCCCAACCACTCGCGCGCGTGTTCGCCACTGCCGAAGATGCAGCGAAGAAGGCTGGCGACAGTTTTGTAACCGTCGAGCGCCTGCTTCTGGCATTGGCACTCGAAAAATCGGCGGCGACCGCGGAAATTTTGACCAAGGCCGGCGTGACCCCGCAGAAGCTCAATCAGGTCATCAATGATCTGCGCAAGGGCCGTACCGCCGACACGGCCAATGCCGAGCAGGGCTTCGACGCGCTGAAGAAATATGCGCGCGACCTGACCGCCGAGGCGCGTGACGGCAAGCTCGATCCGGTGATCGGCCGCGACGACGAGATCCGCCGCACCATCCAGGTGCTCTCCCGCCGCACCAAGAACAACCCGGTGCTGATCGGCGAGCCCGGCGTCGGCAAGACGGCGATCGCCGAAGGCCTCGCGCTGCGAATCGTCAACGGCGACGTGCCCGAGAGCCTGAAGGACAAGCGGCTGATGGCGCTCGACATGGGCGCGCTGATCGCCGGCGCCAAGTATCGCGGCGAGTTCGAGGAGCGGCTGAAGGCCGTGCTGAACGAGGTGCAGGCGGAAGCCGGCGAAATCATCCTCTTCATCGACGAGATGCACACGCTGGTCGGCGCCGGCAAGGCGGAGGGCGCGATGGATGCGTCGAACCTGCTGAAGCCCGCACTCGCTCGCGGCGAACTGCACTGCGTCGGCGCCACCACGCTCGACGAATACCGCAAGCATGTCGAGAAGGATGCCGCACTGGCCCGGCGATTCCAGCCGGTCTTCGTCGAGGAGCCGACGGTCGAGGACACGATCTCGATCCTGCGCGGCCTTAAGGAGAAATACGAGCAGCATCACAAGGTGCGGATCTCCGATTCGGCGCTCGTTGCGGCTGCGACGCTTTCCAACCGCTACATCACCGACCGCTTCCTGCCCGACAAGGCGATCGACCTGATGGACGAGGCCGCCTCGCGGCTGCGCATGCAGGTCGATTCCAAGCCCGAGGAGCTCGACGAGCTCGACCGGCGCATCATCCAGATGAAGATCGAGCGGGAGGCGCTGAAGAAGGAGACCGATCGTGCCTCGCAGGATCGGCTGGAGAAGCTCGAGCTCGACCTGACAGCCCTGGAAGAGGAGGCGGCGGCACTGACCGCCCGCTGGCAGGCGGAGAAGAGCAAGCTCGGCCATGCAGCCGAGTTGAAGAAGAGGCTCGACGAAGCTCGCAACGAACTGGCGATCGTCCAGCGCAAGGGCGAGTTCCAGCGCGCCGGCGAACTCACCTACGGCGTCATCCCGCAACTCGAAAGGGAGTTGCAGGAAGCCGAAAGCCGCGACCAAGCCGATGTGAACCCGATGGTGCAGGAGGTCGTCACCGCCGACAACATCGCCCAGATCGTTTCCCGCTGGACCGGAATTCCGGTCGACAAGATGCTGGAGGGCGAGCGCGACAAACTGCTTCGCATGGAGGACGAACTCGGTAAGTGGGTCGTCGGCCAGGGCGATGCCGTACAGGCGGTTTCGCGTGCGGTGCGCCGCGCCCGTGCCGGACTTCAGGATCCTAACCGGCCGATCGGCTCGTTCATCTTCCTCGGGCCCACCGGCGTTGGCAAGACGGAGCTGACCAAGGCGCTCGCTCGCTTCCTCTTCGACGACGAGACGGCAATCGTGCGCATGGACATGTCGGAATACATGGAGAAGCACTCCGTGGCCCGGCTGATCGGCGCGCCTCCCGGCTATGTCGGCTACGAGGAGGGCGGTGCGCTCACCGAGGCCGTGCGCCGGCGCCCCTACCAAGTGGTGCTGTTCGACGAAATCGAGAAGGCACACCCGGATGTGTTCAACGTCCTTTTGCAGGTGCTTGACGACGGGCGGCTGACCGACGGCCAGGGCCGTACCGTCGATTTCCGGAATACGCTGATCATCATGACGTCGAACCTCGGCGCCGAATACCTGACCCAGCTCGGCGAAGGTGACGACAGCGAGAAGGTTCGCGACGAGGTGATGGAGGTCGTGAAGGCGCACTTCCGGCCCGAGTTCCTCAACCGCGTCGACGAGATCATCCTGTTCCACCGCCTGCGGCGGACGGAGATGGGCGCGATCGTCGAAATCCAGTTGAAGCGCGTGCGGCAGTTGCTTGCCGACCGCAAGATCACGCTGGAACTGGACGAGGATGCGACGCACTGGTTGGCGGAGAAGGGGTACGATCCGGTCTACGGCGCTCGGCCGCTGAAGCGCGCCATCCAGAAGTATTTGCAGGACCCGCTCGCCGAGCAAATCCTTTCGGGCGACGTACCCGACGGCTCGACGGTGAAGGTCACCTCCGGCTCCGACCGGCTGCTGTTCCACACGAAGGGCAGCAAGAGCGAGGCGGCCTAACGAACCTGATGTGACCAGAAACAGCGCGCGGATCGGAATGGTCCGCGCGCTGTCTTGGTTTGGATGCGGACTGACGACAGCCTGCGATACGGACGGATCCTGCCGCCGTTCTTGGGATAGAAGCGTCGTTATGATGCGCTTGGCCCGCCGGCGCGTGGCGCTGTGAACATTCCCCGTGGAGGCAGGTCGGCGTGTACGGAGCCGCTACTCCTTGGCGGCGACTTCGTGGCCGTCTTCCTTGCGGCCGAGAAGGTCGTCGATGCGCTTGCGCTCAACCTGGAACTGTGCGAGGGCCTTGCCCTCGAGCGACGAGCCGCCCGGCAGGCGGATCTTCAACGGATCCACCTTGGTGCCGTTGACGATCAATTCGTAGTGAAGATGCGCTCCGGTCGACAGACCAGTCGACCCGACATAGCCGATCACCTGACCCTGCTTCACGTCGGCACCCGCCTTCACCCCCTTGGCGATCGCGCTCTGGTGGTTGTAGGACGATACGTATCCGTTCGCATGGCGGATCAGCGTCTGATTGCCATAGCCCGACGCCCAGCCGGCCTTTTCGACGGTGCCGTTGCCGGCGGCGATAATCGGTGTACCGCGCGGTGCGGACCAGTCCGCCCCGGTATGCATGCGCGAGAAACCGAGAATGGGGTGGCGGCGCATGCCATAGCCGGACGAGAAGCGCCCGTTCGGCACCGGGTTGCGCAGCAGGAACTGGCGAATGCTCTTGCCGTCCTGGTCGTAGTAGTCGACGGCGCCATCATCGGGATCCTGAAAGCGGTAGACGCGCGTTTCGTTGTCGCCGAACCGGGCGTTGATATAGAGCAGTTCGGAGTCGGTGGCGGCGATACCGGTCTGATCGGCGACGGAAAAGAATGCTTCGAGAGTGTCGTTCGGGCGAAGCTGCGCCTGGAAATCGACATTGCTGGCGAGGACACGGATCAACTGCGCCGTCATGTCCTTGCTCATGCCGTAGGACAAGGCGGCACGAAAAATGCCGTCATAGACCCGCGGCAGGTCGCGCCCCGAGACCATCGACGGGCGGCTGTCGCCGTCAAAGGCGCTGGCCACGGCGGCCAGCGGCGGTGGCTCGGCGCCGGGAATAAACCTGCCTCTATCGTCGACCGCCACGGTGGTGACGTGTCGGCCGCTGGAGTAGATGGAGGCGCGGACGATATCTGCCTGCTTGCCTTTCTGCATGACGCAAATGCGAAGGACATCACCCGCATTGAGTTGGCTGCCGCCAAGAGCGCCTTCGAGATAGCCGGACAGATCTTCGGCCTGGGCCTTCGTATATCCTGCACCGGTCATGACTTCGGCAATGCTCGCGGCGCGCCGGACCGGAACGACGTCATCCGCATATTCGGGATCGTCGGGTGTCAGCGTATCGAAGTCCGACACGCTCATGTTTTCCTCGACAATACGCGCCGTCAGGCCTTGCAAGAGATCCAGGTCGCCCGCATCGGAGGCAAATCGCTGCGGGTCGACATAATAGAGCGAGGCGACCTGGGTGCTGCCGTCGGTGAGCGCGGACCCGTTCGTGCGCACGTTCTCCTCGACTTCGTCCGCGGACATCTGGTCGGCATAGGCGAGCGCGGGCCCTCCGGTCGGAAAGTCGCCATTCTTCAGCGCGACCTCGGATTCGACATCGGATCCATAGATCGTGCCTGTGCGCGCCGCCGGCTGCTGTTCGTTCTTGTCGCCATCGGAAAAGATCGCCAGCGGATCGAAGCGGGGATAATCCTCGCCGGTGGAGTGATTGGCCGCCAGTGCCATCGTGACATGTGCGAACGGTTTGCGGCGGACCACTTCCTTCTCGCCGTCGTGGATCATGGTGGAGACCTCCATGATCTTCTTGTCGGTCGGCTTGGCGACGATGTTGGGCTCGAGGATGCGCTGGCCGCGCTTGACGGCGTTCCCCGCCTGGGGTGGGTGGTCGTGCGGCTCCAGCGCGGCATAGGCTTCCGCCGGAATCGCCAGCTGCTGACGGCCGTCAAGCGCCGCAAACAGCGCAACCCCCATCAGGATGGAAGAGGTAATACCGGTGAGGAACGTGCCGGAGAGCCAGCGCAACGAAATCTCACGACGGTCCGGGGCGCGTCGGCCATCCGCCAGGATTGGCGGCTCGTTGCCGAGCGTGCGGATCATGTTCCTGTCCGTCGTCGTCATGCCGATCGCGTTGGTCCCGTGTCGTTGTGCGCGCGCCGTTCCAGCGGCGAGAAGGTGTACATGTTAAGTGGCGCGAGTCAAATCAGGCGCAAGCGCATCTTGCTCCTTATGTAGCTGATGACGATGGCATTGTGAAAATATGAGGGCGGATCGGGAAAAGCGGCCCACAAGCCTGTGGACGAAGAAACTTCGTGACGGAACACGCTGGAAATCCGGGACTTGGCCGCTCTGCCATGTGAATTTTCGCAAAACCGTCATTTTTGCTGTTGACTTGGTTTGGGGTTGGGCCTAGAAACCGCCTCACCAACGAGGGCGGCGGCGCTGCTAGCGACT
>NZ_JAVDTM010000019.1:0-55215 GCF_031455855.1 Mycoplana sp. BE70 | reverse complement strand
TAAGACGCAAACGGATAACGCGGGGTGGAGCAGCCCGGTAGCTCGTCAGGCTCATAACCTGAAGGCCGCAGGTTCAAATCCTGCCCCCGCAACCAACCACATCGGCAAACCGCCCACTCGGGACATTCGAGCAAAAGCGCCTCCGCACCAGCGGCGAGGCGCTTTTTGCGTTTTAAAGACCGTTTCCACTTTTCTCGAGGCCAGCTTCTCCTTTACGTCACGCTGCCCCGCACCGCTCTCATGCGGACAAGGTTGAAGCGCGCGGGATCGCGCATTGTGATCCTTCAGAATTGGTTGCCAAGCTTTAGGCCCGGTTCTTTGTATCTGGAGTGCACCCCGTTTCACCGGACAGGTCGGCTAGTTTGATTTAGCTTTGATGAACTGCCGTGGGGAAGCCATCTTGAGCGCGGAATGGGGATGGATTTCGTTGTAGTCTTCGATCCATCCTTCGATGAGCCGGAGCGCGGTTTCGGCGTCCGGCACCTGGGATATGCGGATATAGTCCCGCTTCAGGGTTTTGACGAAGGCTTCCGACATGCCGTTCGACTGGGGGCTCGCGTCCGGCGTGAAGCAGGGCGTCAGGTTTAGCGCCTGAGCAAACAGCCTCGTGTCCCGCGCGGTATAGGCCGAGCCATTGTCCGAGAGGTGCTCGATGGCATGCGGGGCTTTGGTTGCGCCGAAGCGCTTTTCGACGGCCTCCAGCATCATGTCGCGCACGTCGGAACCGGATATTCCGGCATTGGCGACGGCCGTCAGGCGATGATCTCGCGGTCGAAGGCGTCGATGATGAAGGCGAGACGGATGACCTCGCCATTCCAGCAGGCAAACTCCAGGCCGTCGGAGCAGCAGGTTCGAGCGCATGACCATGACCTTGCCGTCGTGGATGCGGCCCTTGCGATTGGCCGTATGCTTTTCCAGCAGCATCGCGTTGTTGCCCATGATGCGGTGAACCCGCTTGGCGTTGACGACAGGCTGATCGGCGGCTCGCCGTTCGCGATTGAGGAGCGCGGCGATCCGCCGATAGCCATAGGTTGGCCTTTGATCCACCAGCCTGCGAATGGCGGGCAGAAGCTCGGCATCCTCTGCCTTTCGGTAAGGCCCGCGCGGCTTCGATCTGCCCTTGAGCCTGTCTGCGAGATTGGAGCGGGAAACGCCCAGCGTGTCGGATACGGTCTTCATCGGGAACCGTCCTTCGGCAACAAGATCGGCCGCGATATCTGTTTTTTTGAGCTTGCTTTGGACAGGGCCTCGCGGAGGATTTCGACCTCCATCGTCTTGCGGCCGAGCATGCGCTCCAGTTCGCGGATGCGGTCTTCCAGCTTCTTCACTTCCGAATTGCCGACAACCGGTTCGTCAGAATCCACGGCTGCAGCCCCTCCCTCCCTCAAGAGCCTGCGCCACCGATAGAGAAGATTGGGCGCAACGCCGTGACGGCGAGCGGTCGACGAAACCGTCTCGCCAGGTTCGAAACTCCGCTCGATGATCTGCAGCTTTTGCTCGGTTGTCCACCGCCTGCGGCGGACATCACCCGTGATCACCTCGATGCGTCGATAGTCGTTGGACATAAGCCTGTCCTCAAGCCTGTGCTTGAGCCTTTCTGCTTATGCCGACTGTCCGGTCGAAATGGGGGGCAGTTCAGTATGTCATTGTCCGAATCCGAGTCCCACTTTCGGCAGACTTTGGGACGGACGGATGGCTGTCAGGAAGGAGGTTTGCGCGTCTACCAGCCCTCCGCCAGCACCCTTGCCAGCATGTCCGCAAAGAAATCGGCGCTTTGCCGCGACAGGCAGAGTGGTGGCTTGATCTTCAGCACATTCAGATGATCGCCGGTCGGCTGCATGATGACGCCGAGGTCGAGAAGCCGGTTGCAGATGGCCGCCGTTTCCGGCGTGGCCGGCTCCAGCGTTTCGCGGTCGCGAACGAACTCAAGGCCGAGATAAAGGCCCATCCCGTGCACCGCGCCGACGATCGGGAAGCGCTGGCCAAGCGCCTCCAGCCGGCTCCTGAGGTGGTCGCCGACGGCGCAGGCGTTCTCCTGCAGCTTCTCGTCACGCATCGCGTCGAGCACAATCATTCCGACTGTGCAGGACACTGGGCTGCCGCCGGCGGAAGAGAAGAAATAACCTTCCTTCTCCAGCGACTCCGCGATCGCGCGCGAGGTGATGACGGCGCCGAGCGGATGGCCGCTGCCCATGCCCTTGGCGATGGTGATGATGTCGGGCACCACGCCCTGCTCTTCGAAACCCCAGAAAAAGTGGCCGAGCCGGCCATAGCCGACCTGAACCTCGTCGGCGATCGTCACTCCGCCTCGTTCCCGCACCAACCGGTACACCTCCTTGAGATAGCCCTTTGGCAGCGGGATGCCGCCGGCATTGCCGTAGACGCTCTCGGCGATGAAGCCGCCGAGCCTTTCGCCCCGGGCCTCGATCTTTGCCAGCGCCGCTTCGACATCGGCGATATAGCCGACCGCCGAATCCGGGCCGCGATGCGCCCCGCGATAGGTATTGGGCGAGGTGACGGCATGCACCCAGTCCGGCCGCGTCGTCAGCGCCTGCGGATTGTCGGCGATCGAGGTTGAGACGGCGTCGCTCGCCACCGTCCAGCCATGATAGGCCTCGAGCAGGCTGATGATGTTGCGGACACCCGAATGCGCCCAGGCGAGCCGCAGCGCCAAATCGTTGGCCTCGGAGCCGGAATTGACCAGAAACACCGTGTCCAGCCCTTCGGGGGCGAGATCGGCAAGGCGTTTTGAGAATTCCGCGACCCCGGCGTAATGGAAGCGCGAATTGGTGTTCAGAAGCGACCACTGCCGGCCGACGGCGGCTGCGAGCTTCTCGTGGCCGTGCCCGAGGATCGCGACATTGTTGACCATGTCGAGATAGCTGCGCCCATCCATCGCATACATCTGCTCGCGATAGCCGCGCTCGATTTGCGGCGGCCGCTGGTAATAGTTCTTCTGCGGCCTGGCGAAATGCGCCTGCCGGATTTCGAGCAACGCTTCGCTTTCCAATTCAGCAGCGTCAAAATCGCCGCCAAAGAGCACCGATGGGGACGGGCAAAGAAGGGACCAGGCACTTGCCTGATGCGGCATGACGAATGCCGGCGGGGTCAGTTCCTTTTCGCGGCAGAGCTGCACCCGCAGTTGCCCGGAAGCGGCAACCTTGCCGATTGCGTCGCCGGCGCCGACCAGCTGGCCATCGACGCCTGCCCTCTCGACGCCGTCGATCGAAAGCGAGAAGTGGTCGCCGTCGATGCGCAGCCGGTTCTCATCACTCGAGGCGACGCCCGCGAACGGCGCGACCAGCCTAGAACCAGCCGGAACCTGCGCCTCGACGCACAGCGCAAAGGTCTCGGGTGCGACAGCAGAGTGGTGGCGGGTGCGCGACAGGCGGAATTCGCTATAGCGGGTGATGGCAGCGCCGGTTTCCGCCGCTGCCTGGCGCAACAATTTCTGCTCGATACCCTCGTCGGTCCAGTTGCCGCCTTCGAACAGCGGGCTCAGCGGATCCAGGCGCACCGTCCGGAAAGAAGCGGGCGCGATATCCGGCAGGAGACGCTGCATCGTAGGCAATGGCCGGGCAGCTTCTGCCATGCCGACCGCTTCCAGCACCGCCGCTTGCATGACCGCGATCGGCAGGCTGGTGGCGACCTCGAAGATCGTCCGTTCATGCTCGATATTACCGGCGGCGTAGGCGTTGTCCGGCTCCAGCGCCAGCTGGTTTTCGCCGCTCGCCACCAACACACAAGCCCGCTGCACGACGAGCGGCCAGAGCGCCTTCAGTTCCGCCTCGTTGAGCGGATGCTCGGCATGGAAGGCCCGAACGGCGGGCAGGATAACGAACGGATCATCTGTGGCGTGGTGCAGCAACGCCGAACAGCAGACGGCCAGGTCTGCCACCAGCCAGCCGCGCGTCAGGTCGCCGAAATCGATCACCCCGCGCGGAATCGGATTGCCGTCGGCATCAGGCGTGGCAACGACGTTGTCATCGGTGATGTCGTGATGGATCGCCTGGATGCGCAGCCCGGAACGGAGCGGAGCGATATGGCGTTCGGCTTCTTCCAGCGCGGCGGCAATGCGCGTAACCGCCCGTTTGTCGGGCACGGCGGCCAGAAGCGCGGCGGCGACAGGTCCTGCCTGCTGAAGGTCCCACTGGATCTGCCGGTCGAGGCCCTGATGATTGAAACTTTCAAGTCCTTTTGCCACCCGGCCGCAGACCTGGCCGAGTGCTGCGACGGTCGCCGCCGGCAGGAATTTGCGCCGGGTCAGCGGTTCGCCATCCAGGTAGTCGAGCAGGCGCACCTGGCAGGGTTGGCCGCTGATATCGATCGACAGGATGCTTTCACCGGAGCGGGCGACGATCGCGCGCGGCACGCGGGGCATGGAGGCATAGGCGGCAAGGTGCTGCATCGCCGCATTTTGCGCCTCGAGTTCGACGCGCCGATACTCGGCATGACAGATCTTCAGGACATAGCGCTTGCCGCCGGCATCAATGCGGAAATTCCGGTCCTGCTGGCTGCCGAGTTCGACGATATCGCCGGCAAGACCATAGTGCTCGCGAAAGATCACTTGCGCGTCCCCGGCGGACACATTCGGCCTCGGCAGCTCTGCGCGCGCCACAGCGCCCTTTTGCAACATATCGTTTCTCCGGTGGTTTTCTCTTTCGGTCACTTGCGTGCCAGGCTGAATGCGAAGTGGCTGCCGCGGTGATAGTCGAGGGCGTGCACCACGGGTATTCCTGCGGCATTGAAGCACGTCTCACGGATCAGCAGCGCCGGTCCGAAGTCGCGCAGATCATTGCGCTGCACCACGTCCTCCGGGAGCAGGACCGCGGAAACGGTTGCAGCCGACATGCGCGGCCTGTTTTTGCAGTCGTCGAGCAGGTCGAGGAGAGATCCGCTCCAGTCGATGTCATGGAGGCGCGCGGGGATGATACTGCGGGGAATGTAGTTGATGCAGTAGAGTATGGGCTGATCCTCGTGCAGCCGCAACCGTTCCAGCCGGATGACCCGTTCACCGTGCTGAAGCCGCAATTGTTCGGCCGTGGTCGGGTCGGGTATTTCCTCGGCAACTGATAGCATCCTATTGACCGTGGCATAACCGTAATGCCGGGCCATGTCGGTGACGCTCTCGAACACCGTGATCGGCCTGTCCACCTGGATGGCTGACATGGCGGAGACGAAGCGACCGCGCCCATGTTCAACATAAATGACGCCATCCTGCTCCAGAAGCTTGAGCGCCTCGCGCAATGCCGGACGGGAAATCTTGAACCGCTGGGTAAGTTGTGGCTCGCTTGGCAGCTTGTCGCCCGGTTGGAGTTTGTCCTCGCGAATCAGGTCCGTGATGCAGTCGCGAACCTGGATGACCAGGGTGCGTGTATCGCGAAGAGGCGCGTCCAATTACTCTAACCCCCGCTTGCCAAAAGATGCGATGCTCTTGCCTGGCAAGTTTGCCAGGGACGGGGGCAATCCATCGGCTGCAAGGAAATTATGGATGATTTTAGCACCTTACCCCGATCGCGCAAAAGATCTCACCTAATCGAACCTATATAGTTGTCAGTTGTCCCACGACATTCCGCTCTCTCCCCCTGGGATTATTTCAGGACCAACCAACCGGAGAGAATGACGACGAGTGCGCCCGCAACCATGTGAAGCTCGACGGGGGCCGCAAAGAACAACGCACCGTACAGGCAGCCCCAGATGATCTGGGTGTACTGGAAGGGTGCGACCACAGAGGCGTCACCGGTGCGGAAGGCGCGCACGAGCAGCAGGTGTCCGCCAAGAAGAAAAAGGCCGGCAGCGGCGGCGGACACGAGATCGGACCCGCCGACCGGCCGAAAGCCGCCGGTCGACAGCAAGGCTCCCAGGGCAACCGCAGCAAGGACCACCAGCAGCGTCGAAACGAGCGCCATATCTGTTTCCAGTTGTTTGGTGCGCCGGAGGAGGAGGAGCGACAGCGCGAACACCAGGGCTGAGCCTGCCGCCGCCGCATGGCCGAGATTGAGGGACACCATGGTCGGTTGCAGCGCGATGGTGATGCCGACAAAGCCGACGATCACCCCGAGCCAGGCAAGCGGCGACAGCCGTTCTCCCAGCAGCAGGAAAGCCAGCACGGCGACCAGGACCGGCGTGAGGAATGCGAGCAGATACGCTTCGGACAGCGGCAACATCGAAAATGCGTAGTGGATCAGGATGGTGTCGATGGCGAGCAGGAATGCACGCATCAGGGCAACACCCGGATAGCGTGGCAGGAGCGAAGCAAATGTGCCGGTGGCCCCGGCCTGGATCAGAAGCAGCACCAGTGCCGCGGTCGTCACCATGAACGTCACCTGTGGCACGGCCATACGTTCGGCCAGCAGCTTCACCAGCACGTCTGTTCCGGAAAACACAGCGAAGGCGAGCAGGCAGAAAACCGCGGCGTGCAGGTTCGGGCGCGCCGCCGGCTTCGGAGCAGCCTCGGCATCAACGGACATTGAAACGCCCGAACCGGGCCTCGATCAGCGACTGCGCATATTCGAGCACTATCGACAACATCCAGTAGATCATCGAGGCGGTGATCAGCATCTCGATGTGGCGGAACTCGGTCTGCCCCATGGTGCGCGCCAGGTACATCAGTTCCCAGACGCCGACGACGGAGACGAGCGAGGAATCCTTGAGCATGGCGATGAACTGGTTGCCCGTCGGTGGGATGATGACCCGCATCGCCTGCGGCAGGATGACGAGCGCCATCGTCTGGCTCGGGCTGAGGCCGAGCGCCGTCGCCCCCTCGGTCTGGCCGCGGTTGATGCTCTCGATGCCGGCGCGAAAAATCTCCGTCATGTAGGCGCCGTAGCAGAGCGACAGCGCCAGGATGCCGGCCGGCACCGCACCGATGACGTAACCGACCTGCGGCAGGCCAAGATAAATGATGTAGATCTGCATCAAGAGCGGCAGGCCGCGGAACAGCGAGGTGTAGAAGGTGGCGAGCCCGTAGATGACGCCGTTCTTCGACAGCTTTGCGATCGCACCCGCCAGCGCGATCACGGTGGCGATGATGATCGAGATCGCCGAGATATAGAGGGTCGTCACCACGCCTTGCGAGACCAGGAAGCCGACCTTCTTGGCGATGAACGCGAAGGACAGGTCGAAGGAGTAGAAGAACAGCATCAGGAGCGCGAAAAGCTCCAGCCAGACGCTGATGATCTGCTGCCGACGCGACAGCTGACGCAGCGCCTTCCAGTTCGCCGCGGCGATCAGCGCGATCATCACGGCGCCCGCCAGCCGGCCAAGCGCCGGGTTCTCGGTCAGCCAGGCCTCCGTCGCCGGCAGGAGATGGCCGATCCAGGCGGGGCTGACGCCGAGCTGGTAGACCACAAGCGTTATGAGCGCGAGCACGAGGAAGATTCCGGCGCGCTGCGCAGCGTCCGGATAGGAGAGTATCAGTCGGCCGATCATTCGGTGTCCCCCCGCCCGTTTAGGCAGCGCGCTCGCGCCACCAGTCCTGTGCCTGCAGTTTCCAATAGGTGAGCTGGGCAACCGCCAGCCCCGCCACACCCCCGGCCCAGACGAGCCCGAACGGCTTGAACAGCTTGTAGCGGTCGCTTTCGCCGAGAATGGCCTCGGCAATCAGCTTGCCGCCCATCGCCGTCGTGTTGAGGCCGTGCCCGCCGAAGGCGGTGCAGTGCCAGACGCCGGGCTGCATCTGGCCGATCTGGGGCATCAGGTGGCGGGCGTAGGACATCAGGCCCGACCAGGCGAGCTCCGTCTTCAGGCCGGCAAGCTGCGGGTAGGTGCCGGTCATCTCGCTGCGGAGTTCAGCGACCAGCGCGGCCGTCGAGGCGGCGCGCGTGGTGATGCGTCCGCCCCACAGCAGCCGCTTGCCGCCGTCGACGACGCGGTAGTAGTCGCCGGCGCGGCGGTTGTCGCCAATAGCATCCGTGGTGTCGATTGCCGAGCGGATCAGGTCCGGCGCCTCCTCGCTGACCATCACGTAGGTTGCGATCGGCAGGAAGGCGCGCTTCAGCCGCCCGTTCAGCCCGCCGGTATAGCCGCCGGTGGTGAACACAACCTGCCGTGCCTTGACCCGCCCGCCGGCCGTGGCGACGATCTTTTCCGCGCCGTCGAGTTCGCAGCGTTCCGCCGCCGTCTGTTCGTAGATGCGCCCGCCGAGCCGCTCGATTTCGGCTGCGACGCCGCGCAGATAGTTGAGCGGGTGCATGTGGAAGGCGCGGCCGTCGCGCAGGCCCTGGAAATAGCGCTTCGATTTCAGCACCGATCGGGCGCGCGCGGTGTCGAGATATTCGAGTTCGTAGCCGTAGGTCTTCGCCATCGCGTCGGCGTGCTTCTTCAGCGTGTCGCCGCCGTCATAGCGCAGCATGCTGGAAATGCCCGGCTGCGGACGCGCATCCTCGATGGCAAGTTGTTGGATCGTGTCGCGGACGAAGTCGACGCCCTCGATCGACAGCCGGTGGATGCTGCGCGCCGCCTCGACGCCGGCCATGCGGGCGATGTCGTCGCCGCCGGTGGCAAAGCCGGGGCTGACGAAGCCGCCGTTGCGCCCCGAGGCGCCGAAGCCGACGCTTTCGGCCTCCAGCAGCACGACGGACCGGCCGGCGCGGCAAAGCTGCAGCGCCGTCGTCAGGCCCGCAAGTCCGCCGCCGACGATGACGGTGTCGCATTCGATCGTGCCTGTGAGCGCGGGCCGCATCCGGGCGTCGCTCATGGTTCGCTTGTAGTAGGTGTCGGGATAGGCCATGGGGTCCGCATCACTGGTTGACGGGTGGAAGGGGGCGGTCGGCGCCGCCGATCGTCAGGTCTGATGCCAGTCCCCCGGCAGCCGCGCAGTAGCTTGGGGAGACTGGCATAGGAACAAAAAGCAGGTCGGGTGAAGCCTGGTGTCACGCAACCTGCCTTGGCGCGTCAGTCGGCGGCGTAGTCCTTGCCGTACCACTTGGTGGTAAGGGCTGCCAGCGTGCCGTCCGTCTTCATCTCGGTGATGATCTCGCCGACCTTCTTCGTCCAGTCCGGATCGACCTTCTCGGCGATCACCACCAGTGGCTCGCGGAAGGCGTACTCGCCCTCGAGCGTGCGCAGCGGATAGCCGTTCTTGATGGCGTTCAGCGCCGTTTGCTCCGGTGCGATGACCGCATCGAGGCGGACGCCGTTGCCGAGTCGCAGGTCGTCGAACGGCAGCATCGAATCGGCGAAGGTGCGCACCTCGCCGGGCTCGAGCTTGTATTCGATCGGCGGCAGGCCGGGCGCGTCGATTTCGAGCCGGCGGTTGATGAAGTCTTCCGAGGTGGTGGCGGTCTCGACGCCGATCACCTTGCCGTTCAGGTCGGTGACGGACTTGGCCTCACTGTCCTTGTGCACGACGTAGACATAGGGGCTGTAGTAATAGATGCCGGCGAAGTCGATCACCTGGGCGCGTGCCTTGGTGGGCGTCACCGAGCCGACGCCGAGGTCGTAGCGGCCCTGCCAGCGGCCGCCGGTCAGCGTCGCCCAGTCCGGGGTCTCGAAGCTGACCTCGACGCCGAGGCGCTTGGCGATTTCCCTGGAGACGTCGATGTCGAAGCCGACCAGCTGGTTGCTGTCGTCGAGATAGCTCTGCGGCGGCCAGCCGCTGTTGGTGGCGACGACAAGCGCCTTCTTCTCCATGACCCGGTCGAGCGTTTCCCCAGCCTGGGCGGCGGTCACGAATGCCAGGGCGGCAACGCCGATGGCAAGCTGTGCGAGCAATTTCCTCACGAGATCCTCCTGGTTAGACCGTCAGCAAGTTCCCAATTATGTAAGATGTCTGACAACATGATTTAGAGAAGGCTGGCGATCGGGTGTCAAGCGCAGGAAGCAGCCCTTCCCCCATGAAACGATCTGATAAAGTCATGCGGGTTTGTGATGGCAGTCTATGCTCAGGGGTGTCAGGTCAACTTGGCGAAGGACATTTTCGACAAACGGCGGAAGGCGCTCCCGCGACGCGTCAAGGTGAGTCGGTCCGCACGATGGGAACCCTTCAGCCTTGTGGAACCAAGAGCCACAGGACCTAGCTTGACCGCGCCTTCCAGGACGGCGGCCGCTTTTCGATGAAGGACACCAGACCCTCGCGGGCCTCGACCGTTTCCCAGGTATCGGCAAGCCGCATCAGGGTCATTTCGATCACCTGCTCATCAATCGGCCGGCCGACAGCCTGGACCAGTGCCTTCGCGGCGGCGACGGCATCCGGTGCCGTGGCGAAATAGGGTTCGATCTCGGCCTCGATGGCTGCATCCAGCCCATCCGGTTCGACGACGGCGCTCACAAGACCCACCGACCGCGCTTCATCCGCGGCGAAGATCCGTGCGGAGGTGAAGTAGCGAAGCGCAGCAGCGGAGCCGATCCGGTCAATCACGTAGGGGCTGATCGTCGCCGGGATGAGGCCGAGGCGGGTCTCCGTAAGGCCGAAGCGTGCCCCGGCTGCGGCAATCGCGGCATCGCAGACGCTGATCAGGCCGACGCCTCCGCCATAGGCCTGGCCGTTCACGCGGGCGATCAGGGGCTTCGGCAGCTCGCGCAGCGCCTTCAGCATCAGCGCCAGCTTGCGCGCCTCGGCGGTCCGCTGTTCCCTGGTGGCGTCAACCTGGTCCTTCATCCATTTGAGATCGCCGCCCGCGCAGAAACTCGCGCCCGCGCCGGTGACGACGACCACCCGCACCTGCCGATCGGCCCCGAGCAGCGCGGCAGCTCGCGTCAGATCGGCAATCATCTGGCCGGACAGGGCATTGTGCTGATCCGGCCGGGCAAGCGTCAGCACCGCCACGCCCCGTTGATCGACAGCAATCGAAATCGTCTCGAAATTCATGGTCGAAGGTCCCCTTCCGGCACTCTCACCAGATCGCGTGCATAGGCCGCGGCGTCTGCCAGCATGTTCAGGTCCAGCCCGGTAGGATGCTCCATCGCCTCCAGCATCCGTGCGACGGCCAGCGTATCGACATTGCCCCGCGCCCCCGGGGCGTAGGGGCATCCGCCAAGACCGCCAACCGAGGCATCGAAGACCCGCAGCCCCATGTCGAGACTGATGCGGATGTTGTCGAGCGCGCGCCCGCCCGTGTCGTGAAAATGTCCGGCCAGTTTCTCTGCAGGGGCTCGCGCTAGAACGGCGTGCAGCATGGCGGCGATCTCTTCGGGTGTTCCGCGCCCGATCGTGTCGCCGAGGCTCACCTCATGACAGCCGAGAGCGAATAGCTTGTCGGCGACATCTGCGACGGCCGCAGGCGGGGTCGGCCCATCATAGGGGCAGGCGACGACACAGCTGACATAGCCCCGCAACGGAATGCCGTCGGCCCGCGCCGCGTCCGCGACGGGCTGCAGGCGATGCAGGCTTTCCGCAACCGAGCAGTTGATGTTCGCGCGGGAAAAGCCCTCGGAGGCGGAAACGAAGACTGCCACCTCGTCGGCGCGTGCGGCTCGCGCCGCTTCATAGCCCTTCATGTTCGGCACCAGAACCGAAAAGCGTACGCCCGGGCGGCGAATGATCCCGGCCATCACGTCGGCGCCGTCGGCGAGTTGCGGCACCCATTTCGGGCTGACGAAGCTGGTCGCCTCAACCCGGCGAAAACCGCAAGCCGACAGTCGGTCGATCAGCGCGATTTTCCCGGCCGCCGGAATGATCCGTTTTTCGTTCTGCAGGCCATCGCGCGCGGCCATTTCAACGATCTCGACGAAATCGCCCATCAGCCTTCCTCTTCGCAAGGTTCAGCATTACCGTACCCTCGCTCACTTGGTCGGCGGCGGCAATGGTCATCGATGCGATCACGTCGGGTTACATGGCGCGGCGACTTCGACGCACACACAGCACCGGCTGTCGGCTGAACACTTGCATGGGTGATCAAGGCGACCAAAGCATGATGACTTTCTCTCATGCTTTGGTCGGTTCAGGCATGTCTATGGCATTGGGAAGGTAGATGGTCCGCCAGGTCCACGCCGACCGCCCCGGCGCCCGTCCAAGCGGGCTGTGACGATCTCCGTGCTTTCGCGCAGTCGCGGAAAGAGCGGCTCGCGGCCGCTCTTTCGTTGGGTCAATAGTACGGCGACTGGCACTGCTGACGCGGGCCGTAATAGGGCTGGAACGTATTGTCGTAGGCCCGGTAGGAGCGATAGCGTCCAGCGCACCAATCGAAATGCCTCGGATTGACGCCACCGTCGTAGTAGCGGGGCTGGCTGGCGATCGCGCCCCCGATCAGGGCGCCGGCCGTAAAGGCGGCGAGCGGATACCAGTAGCCGTCGTCGTAGCGGCGATAGCCCTCGCGATAGTAGGGATAGCCGCGATAGCCGCGATAATATCCGCCACCGCCGCGATAGTAGCGGTCGCCGCCGCCGCGATAGTAGCGACCGCCGCCGCTGTAGCGCGGGCCATCGCGATAACCGCGCCGGACATAGTAGTCAACGTTCTCTACGTCGGTCGGAACGGTCGCGCCGGCGCGGGGCATGGCACTTGCCTGAACCGGAACGAAAGCGGTTGCAAGCGTGGCCGCGGACAAGACAGCCGCCATGAGGCCTGTGACGATCTTTCCCATATCTTCAACTCCAAAAAGACTGACTTCTCAGAACAGCGATGAAACAACTTATGGATTAATTCGGCTGAACGGGGGATGAACCGGCTCTGCTCACACCTGATCCTCCTCGTCGGCTCTAATCTGGCTATAGCGTGCGTGCTCGAAGACGAACACGGCACCCAGCCCCAAGACGAAGGGGATGATAAGGTAGAACACGCGGAAGACTGCGAGCGCTGCTAGAACATCTACGGCCTCCAACTCGGGGAGCGCCGCGATGAAGATAAGCTCCAGAACGCCGATGCCGCCCGGCGCGTGCGACAGCAGCGCGGCGGAGAAGGACGCGAGGAAGACGCCGAGCACGACCAGATAGCCGGGGTTGCCGGCCGTTGGCAGCACGAAATAGATGATCGCCGCAGCAGCCAATAGCTCGACCGGAGCAATCAGCAATTGCCGAAGGGCGACGGAGGGGCGGGGATACTCCAGGTGCAGCCAGCGCGTACGGATCGGCCGAAACCCGACGAGGCTGCCGATGATGTAGAGGGCAACCAGGAAGAGGATCAGCACGCCGGTCGAGAACGCCGCTTCGATCGGCAGGAAGGTTGCGAAGCGTTCGATGATTTCCGGCTCGATGATCAGGACAAGTCCGAACAGCACCGCGGTTCCAAGCGCGAAGGTGAACGAGCAGAAGGCGACGAGCACGCCGACCTCGCTGGCCGTCAGGCCCTTCGACGAGTAGGCGCGGTAACGCACGACGGCACCGGAAAGCACGGACGCGCCGATGTTGTGCGCCAGGGCATAGGCCGTGAACGACGCAACGGTGATGAACCACAGCGAGATGCGGTGGCCCAGATGTTCCAGCGCCAAATGGTCGTAGGCGGCCAGTGCGGCATAGGCCGCGATGGTTGCCGCGGCGGCGAGCAGCCAGCCAGAGAGCGGGATCGCCAGAAGGCTGTCCCGGAAATCGTGGTACGAAAGCCCCTTGAGGTCGTGGTAGAGGATCCAGACGGAGAAGACGATGGCCACCGCTCCCACGGCGGGCCAAAAGAGCTTGCCGAGTTTCATGTGACTGAAGACCGCGTGTACGTGCTGTGGCTTGCCAAAATGAGCGATGTCTGCCGCCGCTTGTCCGTACTGCTATTGCTCATGCGGTATGTTTCCTCCCTCGCTTCTCCGCCCCCGCGGAGCCGTCCCTCACGCTGATTTGTCGGCAGCGAAATTAAACCATTGTCGGCAAGCACGACAATGACGCGATTGAAAACCCGCGCAGGTTTGATCGATCGTGATCGGCCCGAGGCGAGCTTCGGCTATTTTCTTTGTGGGAACGTCTTACGCCCACCCTTGGGTGCAAGACGGCGATTTCCGGAGGCGCATCGCACGGAAGGGATGGCGCAACGCGCTTTCCGGGCAGTCGTTGCCCGGAAAGCCTTGCGTGACGTCAGGCGAAGGGGACGGCGTTAACGGGCGCCGAGAGCCGCCAGGATCCGGATCCAGGAGCGGATGCCCTTTTCAAACGAGCGCAGTTCGTATTTTTCGTTCGGCGAGTGGATGCGGTCGTCGGACAGTCCAAAGCCGACGAGAAGCGACTCCATGCCCAGCATCCGCTGGAAATCGCCGACGATCGGGATGGATCCGCCCATGCCGATCATGACGGCGGGCTTCGGCCATTCCTCCGACAACGCGTCCTTGGCCTTGTTGAGTAGCGGCGAATCGTAGGGGAGGTGGATCGCGGGCGAGCCGCCATGCGCGTGGAAGGTCACCGAGCAGTCGGCCGGGATCTTGGAGCGGACGTAGGCACGAAAGGTGTCGCGAATCTTGGCCGGATCCTGGTTGCCGACCAGACGGAAGGAGACCTTCGCGGTGGCTTCCGCTGCGATCACCGTCTTGAACCCCTCACCGGTGTAGCCCCCGACGATGCCGTTCACTTCGGCGGTCGGTCGCGCCCAGGTCAGTTCGAGAACCGAGCGGTCCTTTTCTCCTGACGGGATGGAGAGACCGATCTCGCCGAGGAATTTGTCAGCCGTCTGGCCGAGCTTTTCCCAGGTCGCCTTGATGTCCGCAGGCGTTTCCTCGACGCCTTCGTAGAAGCCCTCGAGCGTCACGCGGCCGGATGCGTCGTGCAGACCTGCAAGAACATCGCTCAGGATATGGATCGGATTTGCGGCAGCACCGCCGAAATAACCGGAGTGCAGGTCGCGGTCGGCCGCCTTGACGACGATTTCCTCGCCGACGAGGCCGCGAAGCCCGGCCGAGATCGCCGGCGTATCCGCATCCCACATGTTGGTGTCGCAGACCAGCGCGTAATCGGCCTTGAGTTCGGCGGCATTGGCCTCAAGGAACGGCTTCAGCGAAGGCGAGCCGGACTCCTCCTCGCCCTCGAAAAGGATCGTCACCTTGCAGGGCAGCGACCCGGCCGTCTCCTTGTAGGCGCGGCAGGCCTCGACAAAGGTCATCAACTGGCCCTTGTCGTCGGAGGTACCGCGGCCGGTGATGATCCGCCGCCCGCCGCCGATGTCGCGCACCGCCGGTTCGAACGGGTCGTTTTCCCAAAGGTTGAGCGGATCGACCGGCTGGACGTCGTAGTGACCGTAGAACAGCACGTGCGGCGCGTCGGGCGTTGTCCCGTCATGGTGGGCGACGACCATCGGATGACCGGACGTCTCGCGCACGGTCGCGTCGAAACCGAGGGAGCGAAGCTCTGCCACCAGCCACTCTGCGCCGCGCAGGACCTCGGCCGAGTAGGCCGGATCGGTCGATATCGATTTGATGCGCACGAGCTCGAACAGACGCTCGAGGCTGGCAGGAACGTTTGCGGCGGCGTGGTCGAGTACGGGTAGCAGATTGGTCATGGTCGAATCCTTCTTTTCGGCCGGACCTTAGCGCATGCAGATGCGGATCGGAATCGATTTCCGAGCGACTTTGCCCGGCCGAAGCGCAGAATTCGAAAAGCAATTGTGGCGCAATCAGGGACGATCAGCGGCTCGGAAACTTGCACCGCAGGCGAGAAGCAGTTGGACGGCAAAGAAAAAGCCGCTGCGGACGGGAGGCGCGTCCGCAGCGGCTCTTGCGAATTGTGGACAAAGGCCCGGAGAGGGGGATAAGGCCTTTGTCCTATAGTCTGGCGCGGCGGGGGACAGGCCGGGATGCCAGACCACGGCTTGATCAGGTGCCGATGACCATCATTTGGGTCCCGGAATATGGCTTTTCAAGGGACTTGCGCCGTCAGGAAAATTACAAATTGGTAACGTTTGTGTGAGGCTTTCAAAGTGGTTTTGGGGAAGTTCTCGGAGGCAAACGACGATGGACGTGCGCAGCGTCGCACGCTATCCATGAGCCATGAAAAATGGTGATCATCTCTTCCTCGTCGACGGCTCGGGCTTCATCTTTCGCGCCTTCCATGCGATCCCGCCGCTGAGCCGCAAGTCGGACGGCCTGCCGGTCAACGCAGTCTCCGGTTTCTGCAACATGCTGTGGAAGCTGCTCAAGGACGCGCGCAACACCGATGTTGGCGTGGCGCCCACCCATTTTGCCGTCATCTTCGACTACTCCTCGAAGACCTTTCGCAACGAACTCTATGACCAGTACAAGGCGAACCGCAGCGCGCCGCCGGAAGACCTGATCCCGCAGTTCGGGCTGATCCGCCATGCGACGAGGGCCTTCAATCTCCCCTGCATCGAAAAGGAAGGTTACGAGGCCGACGACCTGATCGCCACCTATGCGCGCCTGGCCGAGGCGGTCGGTGCCGACGTCACCATCGTCTCCTCCGACAAGGACCTCATGCAACTCGTGACACCGAAGGTGTCGATGTATGACGGCATGAAGGACAAGCAGATCTCCGTTCCGGAAGTCGTCGAGAAGTGGGGCGTCACCCCGGACAAGATGATCGATCTGCAGGCGATGACGGGCGATTCGACCGACAACATTCCCGGCATTCCCGGAATCGGGCCGAAGACGGCGGCCCAACTCCTGGAGGAATACGGGGATCTGGACACGCTCTTGGCCCGTGCCGAGGAGATCAAGCAGCAAAAGCGGCGCGAGAACATCATCGCCAACCGCGCCCAGGCGCTGCTGTCGCGCGAACTGGTGACTCTGAAGACGGACACGCCGCTCGACGTGCCGCTCGACGATCTCGTGCTTGAGCCGCAGGACGGCCCGAGGCTGATCGCCTTCCTCAAGGCGATGGAGTTCAACTCCCTCACCCGGCGTGTCGCCGAAGTCTGCGGCTGCGATGCATCCGCGATCGAGGCGGCTTTCGTTCCGGTCGAATGGGGTACGAACGCCCATGGCCCGGACCTCGACATCGTCGCCGGGCGACCGGTGACCGACGACGCGACGAGCGCGGCGCAGGCGGCCAGCACGTTGCTGCCGGACGCCTCTCCGGACGCACCGACGCCGGCGGCACTGGCAAAGGCGCGCGCCGCGCTGTTCGCCGACCGGTCGTTCGATCGCTCCGCCTATGTGGCGATCCGCGACCTTGCAGCCCTCGACAGTTGGATCGCCGATGCGCGCGAGACGGGCCTCGTCGGCTTCACCACGGCGACGACGATGCAGGATGCGATGCAGGCGGAGCTTTGCGGCTTTTCGCTGGCGATCGCCGACAACGCCAAGGGCCCGGCCGGCGCTTCCATCCGCGCCGCCTACGTTCCGCTGCAGCACAGGACCGGCGCCGGCGACCTGCTCGGCGCCGGCCTTGCGGACGGCCAGGTGCCGGTCGGCGAGGCACTCGGGCGGCTACGGGCGCTGGTCGAAGATCCCTCGATCCTGAAGGTGGCGCAGAACCTCAAGTTCGACTACCTGGTCCTGAAGCGGCACGGCATCACCATGCAGAGCTTCGACGACACCATGCTGATGTCCTATGCGCTGGACGCCGGCGCGGGTGCGCACGGCAGGGATTCGCTGTCGGAGCGCTGGCTCGGCCACAAGCCGACCGCGCTGAAGGACGTGGCGGGCAGCGGCAAGGGCGCGCAAAGCTTCGACCTCGTCGACATCGACCGGGCGAGCGCCTACGTGGCCGAAAATGCCGACGTGTCGCTGCGCCTGTGGCATGTGCTCAAGCCACGGCTTGCAGCAGAAGGGCTGACGACCGTCTACGAGCGGCTGGAGCGGCCGCTTGTGCCTGTGCTCGCCCGCATGGAGGAACGCGGCATCACCATCGACCGGCAGGTGCTTTCTCGCCTTTCGGGCGACCTCGGCCAGGGTGCGGCCGCGCTCGAGGACGAGATCTACCAGCTTGCCGGCGAGCGCTTCACCATCGGTTCGCCCAAGCAGCTCGGCGACATCCTGTTCGGCAAGATGGGTTTGCCCGGCGGCGCGAAGACGAAGACCGGCCAGTGGTCGACGTCGGCGCAGGTGCTGGAAGACCTCGCGGCTGAAGGCGTGCCGCTGCCTCGCAAGATCGTCGACTGGCGGCAGCTGACGAAGCTGAAGTCCACCTATACGGACGCGCTGCCCGGCTACGTCCATCCGCAAACCCGGCGCGTGCACACCTCCTACTCGCTCGCCTCGACGACGACCGGCCGGCTGTCTTCGGTCGATCCGAACCTTCAGAATATTCCGATCCGTACGAGTGAAGGGCGCAAGATTCGCGCCGCCTTCATCGCTTCGCCCGGACACAAGCTCGTCTCGGCCGACTACAGCCAGATCGAGCTGCGCGTGCTTGCCCATGTCGCCGACATCCCGCAGTTGAAGCAGGCCTTCGCCGACGGGATCGACATCCACGCGATGACGGCGTCGGAGATGTTCGGCGTGCCGGTCGAGGGCATGCCCGCGGAGGTGCGCCGCCGCGCCAAGGCGATCAACTTCGGGATCATCTACGGCATCTCCGCCTTTGGCCTCGCCAATCAGCTCTCCATCGAACGCTCCGAAGCCGGGGACTACATCAAGCGCTACTTCGAGCGTTTCCCCGGCATCAAGGACTATATGGACAACACCAAGGCCTTCGCGCGCGAGCACGGCTACGTGGAAACCATCTTCGGGCGCCGCGCGCACTATCCCGAGATCAAGTCGTCCAATCCTTCCATCCGTGCCTTCAACGAGCGGGCAGCCATCAACGCGCCGATCCAGGGGTCGGCGGCCGACATCATCCGCCGCGCCATGGTCAAGATGGAGCCGGCGCTTGCCGCGGGCGGGCTCTCCGCCCGCATGCTGCTGCAGGTGCACGACGAACTGATCTTCGAGGTCGAGGATGCGGAGGTCGAACGCACGATGCCGATCATCGTCGACGTGATGGAAAACGCCGCCATGCCGGCGGTCGCGATGAAGGTGCCGCTGAAGGTCGAGGCCAGGGCGGCGCACAATTGGGATGAGGCGCACTAAGCCCGGCCCGAGGGGGCGTCCGGCTTCTGCGTTTCCGCGCGCCCGGTTGGATGCGGCTTGCCCCATAGCAGCCGGCGGCAGACGCACGGGCTACGAAGCCGATCGGCCCGTTGTTCCTGCGTGCCGGATCTCCTCGCGGCACATCAGGACGCCTTGCGAATAGGTCGGCGAAGCTTCGATTCGAGTCATGGTTAGCAATCGTTAAATCGGGCGGGCAAGCGCCCGCGAAAACGCGTGCAGTATCTAAAAGCGCTCTGAAAAAACGGCGAATTTTTGAGCGCCTGTGCTCCTGTGGGTCGGTGGCTACGGACTGACAGACGTGCGCGCACGTGCATTTCACGAAATCTTATCCATGTCTTTTCAACCGTTGTTACATCCACCCCTGTATGCCTCTGGTTGAACTTAGCCGTGGCGAGCGAACTCAATGCACCGCGCCACGAAGAACATAGGAGAAGATTGCCATGACAGAGAAAATTCGTGAGCTGCTCGCTAAGCATGGTGGTCTTCCGGTCGCCGTGGACCAGATTGCCGACGATGCCGATCTCTATGCGGCCGGCATGTCCTCCTTTGCATCCGTCCAGATCATGCTGGCGATCGAGGAAGCCTTCGACCTCGAATTCCCCGATACGTTGCTCAACCGCAAGTCGTTCCAGAGCATTGCCGCGATCACGCGCGCCGTCGAGGGGCTTGTCCGTAGCGCGGAGGCCGCCGAATGAACGTATCCACCGGGGCAACTCTGACCGAGCGTGCCGCCCGTGTCGCCGCCGTGGCCAGCGGCCACGCTGACGATGTCGACGTGAAGGGCCGCTTTCCGCGGGAGGCGGTCACGGCCATGGCGGCCGAGCGCCTTCTGTCGATCCAGATCTCACCCGAGTTCGGCGGCGAAGGTACCAGCCTTGCCGAGATCGCCGAGGTCTGCTCGGTGCTCGGGCAGTCCTGTGCGTCGGCTGCGATGGTCTTCGCCATGCACCAGATCAAGGTGTCCAGCCTTGTGTCGCATGGAGAAGACAGCCCCTGGCACCGGGCTTTCATGGGCCGGATAGCGGCAGAGCAACTGCTGCTCGGTTCGGCGACCACCGAGGGCGGCATCGGCGGCAATCTGCGCAACAGCATCTGCGCCATCGAGGTCGAGGGCGATCGCTGCCGGCTGGAGAAGGACGCCACCGTCATCTCCTATGGCGCGGATTCCGATGCGATCCTGATCACCTCGCGCAGCCATGCGAATGCCGCGTCGACCGACCAGGTGATGACGGTCTTCACCAAGGACCAGTACACGCTGGAGCGCACCCAGGTCTGGGATACGCTCGGCATGCGCGGCACCTGCTCGGACGGCTATCTGTTCAAGGGCGAGGCGCCCGCGGAGCAGATGCTGCCGAAACCGTTTGCCGAGATCGCCGCGCAGTCGATGCTGGCGACGTCGCATCTGCTGTGGAGTGCGGTCTGGTACGGCATTGCCGTCGACGCGATGGCGCGCGCGCAGGCGTTCGTCCGGGCTGCTGCCCGCAAGTCGCCCGGCCAGACACCGCCGGGCGCGCTACGTCTGGCGGAGGCATCGAACCTCCTGCAGCTCTTGAAATCGAATGTGGTCGCCGGCCTGAAGGAATTCGAGACGGCGAAGGCCGATCCTGACCGGCTGTCGTCGATGGGCTTTGCGGTATCGATGAACAACCTGAAGATCGGCTCGTCCGAGACGATCCTGACAATCATCAACCATGCCATGCTGATCTGCGGCATCCTGGGCTACAAGAACGGTACGCCCTACAGCCTCGGCCGGCATCTGCGCGATGCGCATTCGGCACAGCTGATGATCTCCAACGACCGCATCCTCGGCAATACGTCCAATCTCCTGCTCGTTCACAAGCAGGACACCAGTCTCCTGGGGTGAAGAACCATGGATATGCAGACCTCGTTTCTCGACCGGCTGTTTGACGCCGGCCTGCTCATCGACACTGGCGTTGATGGCCTCTACGGCCGCAGCGGCCAGTTCGAGGACGTGATCATCGCCTTCGAGCGCATGATCGATCGCTTCGGCGGCGCCGACGGCGCGGAGGCCATGCGCTTTCCGCCCGGCATGAACCGCGCCTTCTTCGAACAAAGCGGTTACATGAAAAGCTTCCCGCAGCTTGCCGGCACCGTGCATTCCTTCTGCGGCAATGAGCTCGATCACATGAGCCTGTTGAAGTGCATGGAGGTTGGCGAAGAGGACTGGACGAAGGACCAGAAGGCGACCGACATCGTGCTGACGCCGGCGGCGTGCTATCCGCTCTATCCGACCGTCGCCAGGCGCGGCCGCATTTCGATGCGGGGAGCATTGTTCGACCTGCAGTCCTACTGCTTCCGCCACGAACCCTCGCAGGACCCCGCGCGCCAGCAGCTTTTCCGCATGCGCGAATATGTCTGCATGGGCACGGAACAGCACGTCACCGACTTCCGCCAGTCCTGGATGGATCGCGGCGTGCAGATGATGAAGGAAGTCGGCCTCGACGTGACAATCGATGTTGCCAACGACCCCTTCTTCGGCCGCGCCGGCAAGATGCTCGCCAACAACCAGCGCGATCAGAACCTGAAGTTCGAGCTGCTGATACCGATCACCTCGGTCTCCAAGCCGACGGCCTGCATGAGCTTCAACTATCACCAGGACGCGTTCGGCGCGAAATGGGAGCTCTATCTGGAAGACGGCAGCGTTGCCCATACGGCGTGCGTCGGCTTCGGCTTGGAGCGCATCGCGCTTGCCCTGTTCCACACCCACGGGCTCGATGTCGCCGAGTGGCCGGCGAGCGTTCGCAAGGCCCTTTGGGGTTGAGACGTGACACAGTCGGTCTTTCCCGGGCTTGATCCCGCCACCTACCGCTCCCATGCGCTCCACGACCAGGAGCGCATGTGGCCGGAAACCAACTGCTACGTCGATCTGTGGATCGAGGTACTGAACGCGCTGGCCCTTGCACCGGAGGCCATGCTCGGCTTTACGCTGACGCAGGACTTCGAAGGCGACCAGTTCACCTTCTTCAAGGTCCCACTCGAAGACCTCGAAGCCCTGTATGGGATCCGCTGCACCGAGCTTGCTATCTACGACCGCATCGAGCGCCATGTCGCCGAGCAGATTAGCCGAGGGCGGCTGTGCCTCGTCGAGATGGACAGCTATTACATGCCGGACACCCACGGTGTGGCCTACCGCCTGGAACACGGCAAGACGACGGTGGCGATCAACCGGATCGACCTTGAGAACCGCACGCTGGATTATTTCCACAATGCTGGGTTCTTCCACCTGGAAGGCGAAGACTTCAACGGGCTCTTCCAGCTGGGCGAGGCAGGCGGCGCGCTGCCGTTTCTGCCCTACACGGAATTCGCCAAGTTTCCGAAGTCCGATCCGTCGGAGCCGCATAGGCGTCGGGAAGCCAGGCGCCTGTTGCGCTACCATCTGGAGCGCCGGCCGCAGGACAATCCCGTCGCGGCCTTCGCCAGCGTCTTCCCCCAGCAGGTCGAGGCGGTGGCGGAGCGTCCCTTCGGCTTCTTCCACAAATACGCGTTCAACACCTTGCGGCAACTCGGGGCCAATTTCGAGCTCGCCGCCAGTCATCTCGACTGGATTGCGCCGGACGGCACGCTGGCTGACGCAGCCATGGCTGCCCGCCGGATTTCGGAAGTCGCCAAATCGGTCCAGTTCCAGCTCGCCCGCGCGGTGACCCGCAAGCGTTTCGATGCGCTTGCGACCGTGCTCGCTCCCGCCGTCGAATCCTGGGAGGATTTGATGCGGGTGCTCGCGGATCGTGTCGATTGAAGGGGGCTGAGCCCATGGGTCATTGCGAAACAGACACGCTGCCGCAGCAAGTGGACCTCCGCGAAGGATGGCACCTGTTCCTGACGGAGGCCGGAGCCTGGTCCGATCCTTCGATGTGTTCCGACGACGTCGAGGCGGTGGAAGCAACGGTGCCCGGGACTGTCGCGGGCGCCCTGGAACGCGCCGATCGCTTCGACCGCACTGATCCCCGCCCTTTGAATGACCTCGATGCCTGGTACTTCCTTGACTTCGCAGGCGAGAAGCCTGGGCCGGCCACGCTTGTTTTCGAAGGGCTGGCGACAATTGCGGAAGTCTATTGGAACGGAGAGAAGCGGGCAGACGTCACGTCGATGTTCGTCGCCCACGAACTTGCCGTAACGCTGACGGGTGACGATCGGCTCGCCATCTGCTTCCGGGCGCTTGCGCCGCACCTGGACAAGCGCGGGCCCCGCGCCCGCTGGCGGCCGCAGATGATCGTTCCGCAAGGCTTGCGGCTCGTGCGCACGACGCTTCTTGGTCACATGCCGGGCTGGTGTCCGCCGGTGCAGGCCGTTGGCCCCTATCGCCCCGTCCGTCTGGTTCGAGCGCGATCCGTCACGCCGCAGGATGTGCGGCTGCGAGCGACGCTCGATTCCGATGGCGTCGGGCACCTCACCGTCTCGTTCCTGGGCGATGGCTTTGACGGCACGCCCGAACTTCGGTGCGCCGGTTTCGGTGTTGAAATGGCGCTGGCGGAGGACGGCCGGTGGAGCGCGGAGCTTTCCGTCGCCAATGTCGAAGCCTGGTGGCCACACACCCACGGGCGACCGGACTTGCACGCGGTGGAAATCCACGTCGGTGGACAGAGCCATGCGATCGGCCGCACCGGCTTCAGGCGCTTGGATATCGATCGCGGCCCGGACGGCAGCGACTTCTCTCTCCGCGTGAACGGCGTGCCGGTGTTCTGTCGCGGCGCGGTCTGGACGACTGCGGACATCGTCGATCTGCCGGGCGAACGGGAGCGGTACGAACCGCTGCTGCGGACCGGGGCCGAAGCCGGGATGAACATGCTGCGTATCGGCGGCACGATGACCTACGAGACGCAAGCCTTCTTCGATCTGTGCGACGAGCTCGGCATTCTCGTCTGGCAGGATTTCATGCTGGCGAATTTCGATTACCCGGCGTCCGACCCGGATTTCGCTACCCTAGTCCACACCGAAGCCGAGCAATTTCTCCGGCGCACCGCCGCCTCGCCGTCGCTCGCTGTTCTTTGCGGCGGCAGTGAAATGTTCCAGCAGGCGGCAATGCTCGGTCTGCCGCGGCCGGCCTGGAGCGGTGCGCTGACCGACAGCATCCTGCCGCAAGCGGTCGAAGCGTTGCGTCCGGATGTGCCTTTCGTGGCGAACTCGCCTTCCGGCGGCGCCATGCCGTTCTCGCCGAATGTCGGGGTGACGCACTATTACGGCGTCGGCGCCTATTGCCGCCCGCTGGAGGACGCCCGCCGCGCCCATGTGCGCTTTGCAGCCGAATCGCTTGCCTTCGCCAACGTGCCCGTACAGTCGACGCTCGACGCGCATCTGCCGGTTCCTGCCGTGCACGATCCGCGCTGGAAGGCGCGCGTGCCACGCGACCGCGGCGCCTCGTGGGACTTCGAGGACATCCGCGACCACTATCTGGGCCTGCTCTACGACTGCGACCCGGTACGGCTGCGCCGCGAGGACCCGCCCGGCTATCTCGACCTCTCCCGCGCCGTCAGCGGCGAGGTGATGGAGGCAACCTTTTCCGAATGGCGCCGACCGCAGTCGAGCTGCAACGGCGCGCTTGTCTGGACCTTCCAGGATCTTCTGCCGGGTGCCGGCTGGGGGGTCGTCGATTCCACGGGGCTGCCCAAGCCCGCCTGGCACGCACTGCGGCGCGCCTTCCGGCCGGTGCAGGTTCTCCTGTCCGACGAGGGTACCAACGGTCTCGATGTCCATGTGCTCAACGAGAGCGATCGGCAGCGGGCCATGACCGTCGAAATCGTCTGCCTGCGCGACGGCCGCCAGCCCGTCGTCTCCGGTCGGCGTGACCTTGTTCTGGAGGCACGCGAGGCCATCACGATTGCGGCGACCGACCTCTTTGGCGCCTTCTTCGATACGACCTATGCCTTCCGCTTCGGACCTCCGTCGCACGACGTGACGGTCGCGACGTTGCGCGAAGGAGAAATCGCCGCGCCCGTCGCACAGGCCTTTCATTTCCCCAGCGGCCGGGCCAAGGCGCTGCTGGCGGGCAACGCCACGGCCGGTCTCGTGCAGGCGGATGAGGATTGGGTGCTTCGGATCGAGGCCGACCGGCTGTTGCAATCGGTGCACATCGATTGCCCGGGCTTCCTGCCGTCGGACAACTGGTTCCATCTCGCGCCCGGCGAGACGAGAGACATCCGCCTGACGCGAACCGATGGCGGGGAGTGGCCGTCCGGAGAGGTCAATGCGCTGAACCTCGCCTCGCCGGTTTCGTTCTGAGCCCGGCCGTGCGTGGACCACCAACGGTGTCCGTGCGGCGGCCTTGCTATTGCAGCCGCTTCGGCATAGCTCTCTGGCGGAACGATCCGGATGCCTGATGCCCCACAAGGTCACCATATCCCGCCTGAAGCTCCACGATTTTCGCAATTATGCGTCGATCGCGTTGGGTCTTGACGGCCGCCATGTCGTTTTGACCGGGGCGAACGGCGCCGGCAAGACGAACCTGATGGAGGCCATCTCCTTTCTGTCGCCCGGCCGCGGATTGCGGCGAGCGGCTTATGCGGATGTTGCGCGTGAAGGCGCCCAAGGCGGTTTCAGCGTCTTCGCCGTCGTCGACGGCATGCAGGGCGAGATCGAGATCGGGACGGGCACGGAGAGAGGCGACGAGGGGCAGTCGCGCCGCCTTCGCCTGAACGGCACGCCCGCCCGCTCGGTCGACGAGTTGCTGGATCACCTGCGCGTCATTTGGCTGACCCCCTCGATGGATGGGCTGTTCACCGGACCGTCCGCAGACCGGCGCCGCTTCCTCGACCGCCTTGTCCTTTCGCTCGATCCGGAACACGGCCGACGGGCAGCGGATTTCGAGAAGGCCATGCGTGGTCGCAACCGGCTTCTTGGCGAGCCGCGCCCGGATCCGCAATGGCTGAGCGCGCTCGAGCGGCAGATGGCGGAGCTTGGCGTGGCGATGGCGCTGGCACGCCGCGAGCTGGTCGGACTTCTCGCCGGGATTGTCGAGGCGGCCCGCGACGAGGGGCCGTTCCCTTCGGCCGTGATGTCACTGACCGGCTTTCTCGACCAGGATCTCGACCGACCGGCCTACGAGATCGAGGAGACATACGCCGCCCTGCTTGCCGATGGGCGCTACCGCGATGCCGCCGCCGGCCGGACGCTCGACGGCCCGCACCGCGTCGACCTCCTGATCCGCCACCGCGAGAAGGACATGGATGCGGCCCGTTGTTCCACTGGCGAGCAGAAGGCGCTGCTGGTTGGCCTCGTGCTGGCGCATGCCGGCCTCGTCGCCGGCATGACGGATCACGCCCCGATCCTGCTTCTGGACGAGATCTCCGCCCATCTCGACGAGAAACGCCGGGCCGCACTTTTCGATCGTGTCGATGCACTCGGCGGCCAGACCTTCATGACCGGCACGGATCGTGCCATGTTCGAGGCGTTCGGCGATCGGGCACGGTTTTTGACCGTGGCGAACGGAACGATTGCCGAGGATTGACGGAGGAGACCGTGGCAACCGCAGAACCGCTAGGCCCCGAGGAGATCGAGCGCTATCGCCGCCATATCGTGCTGGCCGAAATCGGTGGCGCCGGCCAGCAGAAGCTCAAGAACGCGTCCGTGCTCGTCATCGGCGCGGGCGGCCTCGGCGCGCCCGTTCTTCAATATCTTGCCGCCGCCGGTGTCGGCCATATCGGCATCATCGATGACGACACGGTGTCGCTCTCCAACCTGCAGCGGCAGGTGATCCACGGCACCGCAACGATCGGCCATAGCAAGCTCGAAAGCGCCAGGGCCGCGATCGAAGCGCTCAATCCGCATGTGCGCGTGACACTGTTCGGCGCCCGGCTGACGCCGGACGCCGCGCCACAGCTCCTGCAGGGCTTCGATCTCCTGCTGGACGGTTCGGACAATTTCGATACCCGCTATGCGGCCGCCGATGCTGCGGAGACGGCGCGGATACCGCTTGTCACCGGCGCCGTCGGTCGCTTCGATGGTTCGCTGACGGTGTTGAAGCCTTGGGAAAGGGCCGCGGACGGCCAGCAGAATCCGGGCTACCGCGACCTCTTCCCGGAGCGGCCGCCGCCGGGTGTCGTGCCGTCCTGTGCCGAGGCTGGCATCGTCGGCGCGCTGACCGGCGTCATCGGCACCCTGATGGCCATGGAGGCGATCAAGGTGATCACCGGGGCCGGCGAGCCGCTGGTCGGGCGGCTGATGCTCTATGACGGGCTCGCCGCCCGCTTCGACGTCATGCGCTATCGCCGGCGCGAGGGTCCCTAGATGGACGTTCAGCGGCTGGGCGCGTCCTTCCGTCGGTATGACGAGTTGCTTGCGGTCATTCGATCCGCCTTTGCCTATATGGATGGCCGCATCGACCCGCCATCCTCCGCACTGCAGTTGACTGCAGCCAGCCTCGAGCAAAAGGCCCTAACAGAGATTGTGTTCCTGGCTGTCGACCGCGCTGACATTGCCGGCTGCATCTTCTGCCGACCGGAGCCTGACTGCTTATACGTCGGCAAGCTCGCGGTGCTGCCCAAGCGTCAGGGAACTGGCGTCGGCGGCGCGCTTCTTGCGGCGGCGGAGCGGGAAGCACGGACGCTCGGCCTTGCCGCCCTGCGCCTCGAAACCCGGATCGAACTCGTCGACAATCACACCCGCTTTCGCGCCTGGGGTTTTGAGAAGTCAGCCGAGAAACGCCATGCGGGCTATGACCGGACCACCTCGATCGAGATGACGAAGCGCCTCTGATCAGAGCAAATCGCGGTGTGATTCCGCAGCGGGCTGTCTGTCTAGGTCCGCCCCGGCAGGACGCGGTCGGGGGGACGGTGACCGTCGAAGAAGGTTCGGATGTTGATCACCACCTTCTCGCCCATGTCGATCCGGCCTTCGAGCGTCGCCGAGCCCATGTGCGGCAGGAGCACGACCTTGCCCTCGGTTGCGAGCTTTACCAGCTTCGGATTGACGGCGGGCTCGTGCTCGAACACGTCGAGGCCGGCGCCGGCGATCTTGCCTTCACGCAAGGATTTGATCAGTGCGGCCTCATCGATGATGCCACCGCGCGCCGTGTTGACGATGTAGCTCGACGGCTGCATCAGCGCCAGCCGCCGCGCCGACAGGAGATGGTAGGTCGCCGGCGTCGAGGGGCAATTGACCGATACGATATCCACACGCGCCAGCATCTGGTCCAGGCTGTCCCAGTAGGTCGCCTCGAGTGCTTCCTCAGTCGCCGGGTGAACACGGTGACGGTTGTGGTAGTGGATCGACAGACCGAAGGCTTTCGCGCGACGCGCCACGGCCGTTCCGATCCGGCCCATGCCGACGATGCCGAGCCGTTTTCCCCAGATGCGGTGCCCGAGCATCCAGGTCGGTGACCAGCCGGCCCATTCGCCCTTGCGGTCCGTCAGGAGCTGGGCCCCTTCCGCGAGACGGCGCGGCACAGACAGGATCAGCGCCATCGTCATGTCGGCCGTGTCCTCGGTCAGGACGTTCGGCGTGTTCGTCACAGTGATGCCGCGCCGGGCGGCGGCATCCACGTCGATATGATCGACCCCGTTGGAGAAGCTGGCGATCAGCTTGAGTTGCGGTCCGGCCTGCTCGATCAGGGCGGTGTCGATTCGGTCCGTCACCGTGGGAACCAGGACATCGTAGGTCTTTACGGCGGCAACAAGCTCCGGTTGCGTCCGCGGCGCATCCTCGATGTTGAGTTCGGCGTCGAACAGTTCGCGCATGCGCGTTTCGACTACATCAGGCAGGCGACGGGTAATGTAGACCTTCGGCTTTTTCTTGTTCGTCATGGCCTGTCCGAGCGTCCTGTTGACGGGTCCTTAACCAAGATCGGTAAGACTTGGTTCATCAAGGGCATTTTCTACCAGACCCCGTCGCGAAGACAATCCGCTCCGAAGGCTAGTCCAGTGATTTGCGCGCCGGCAGGGTCCGGCTGGCAGGTGCCCAGTGGTTGAAGTGGATCCCGTCATGCGTCGCTCATATATCCGCACTTGCACCGTCGCGCTTGCCGCCCTGATTGCTTTGGCTTCCCATTCCGTTCCGGGCGCTTTCGCACAGGCCTCCAAGGGGCCGAGCGGCCTGCCTCTGCCGCGATTTGTCAGCCTGAAGGCCAAGAGTGTCAACCTGCGCGTCGGCCCGAGCGTCGACTACGCCGTCTCCTGGCGGTACATGAAGTCCGGCGTGCCGGTGGAGATCATCCAGGAGTACGACAATTGGCGCCGCATCCGTGACGCCGACGGCACCGAAGGCTGGGTCAACCAGGCGCTGCTTTCCGGCGAGCGCACGGCGATCACCGCGCCGTGGATGCGGGGCAAGGGAGCCGACGTCTACGTCAACATGCGCCGCGATCCGCAATCCGCCAGCACGGTCGTCGCCAAGCTGGAGCCCGGCGTCGTAATCAAGGTGGGCGAATGCAACGGCGATTGGTGCCATGCCGAGGTGGACCGCACGGAAGGCTGGGTGGCGCAGGGCGAAATCTGGGGTGCCTACCCCGGCGAGGCCTTCAAATAGCTAGAGCCTTCAGGCGAGTCCTGCCTTGACGGCGGCCTCGGCCAGCGAAGTCATTGGCCGCGGGCCGATCTGCTCGATCACAATTCCCGCCGCCAGGCTGCCGAGCTTGCCACAGTCCTCCAGTGTGCGCCCCTGGGTGTAGCCATGCAGGAATCCGGCCGCGTACAGATCGCCGGCGCCCGTCGTGTCCACCACCTGCTCGATCGACGAGGCGTGGACGCGGATGCGTTCGCCGCCCGTCTGGATGATAGATCCATGCTCGCTCATGGTAACGACCGCCAGGCGGCAATCCTTGGCGATCGTCGCCAGTGCGTGCTCGAAATCCTCGGTCTCATAGAGGGCCAGCACCTCGGCGCGGTTGGCGAAAACGATGTCGACGGTTCCCGAACGCATCAACTCGAGAAACTCGTCGCGGTAGCGATGGACACAGAAGCTGTCGGAGAGGGTCATCGACATTTCGCGGCCGTTGGCATGGGCGATGCGCGCACACTTACGGATCGCATCCTTGGCGCGCGGCGGGTCCCACAGATAACCCTCGAAGTAAGTAACCTTGGACGCCGCCACGACCGCTTCTTCCACGTCCTCGGGGCCGAGTTCGACGCATGCGCCGAGATAGGTGTTCATCGAGCGCTCGCCGTCCGCGGTGACGAAGATCATTGACCGCGCCGTGGGCGGAATGCGATCGAGCGGCTTGGTCGCGAAGTGGACGCCCTGGGCGTGGATGTCGTGGGTGAAGATCTCACCGAGCTGGTCCTTGGCGACCTTTCCGAAATAGGCCGCTCTCCCGCCAAAGCTCGCAATTCCTGCCGCAGTGTTGCCGGCGCTGCCGCCGGAAGCTTCGACCGCCGGCCCCATGCGCGAGTACAGCAATTCGGCCCGCTCCGCGTCGATGAGGTTCATCGCGCCCTTGATGATGCCATTGTCGGTGAGGAACTTGTCATCGCAGCGGGCGATGATGTCGACGATGGCATTGCCGACCGTCAGCACGTCGAATTGGGTCATGCGGAATTTCCGTCTCGAAGGGTAAGAGCCGGCTATCGGTCATAGCGGAATTTGGAGGGAATGTAAGGGGGCCGCCCGAGCCGGTGCCGGTCGGGCGGCGAAATGCCGTCAATCCTTGGCGCGCTCGACGTAGGAGCCGTCTTCGGTCGCAATCACGACTCGGGTGCCGGCCTGGATGTGCGGCGGTACGAGCGTGCGAAGGCCGTTGGACAGCATCGCCGGCTTGTAGGAGGACGACGCGGTCTGACCCTTGACGACCGGCTCGGTCTCGGTGATTTCGAGGATCACGTTGCGGGGCAGTTCGAGCGAGATCGCGACGCCCTCGTGCGTCTTCAGGATGACCACCATGCCTTCCTGCAGATAGGCCTTGTCATCGCCGACGTCCTCGGCCGACATGGTCAGCTGGTCGTAGCTTTCCGGGTTCATGAAGTGGAAGCCATCGCCGTCTTCGTAGAGAAAGGTATGCTCGCGGTCTTCCACGTGGGCGCGCTCGACCTGCTCGGTGGTGCGGTAGCGCTCGGACACCTTCACCCCGTCGGAGATGCGGCGCATGTCGACCTGCGTGACCGGCGTGCCCTTGCCCGGGTGAAAGTTCTGTGCCGTCAGAACCACGTAGAGCTTGCCGTCGACATCGAGCACGTTGCCCTTGCGGACGGAAGAAGCGATGATCTTTGCCATAAGTCTTCCTTGTATCTGGTGCGGCCCCGTCGTAGAGGACGATTGAAGTTTCATCCCCGGACCGCGGAAAGCGGGATCGGGCCGCAACTATCCTAAATTCCGGCGAAACGCCAGTGTTTACGCCGGAATCTGATAGAAACCTTGACATGAAGCCAAGCAGTCCCGCCCCATCCCCCTGGTGGACGCCAGACGTCCACGCCGACCGCCGTCCGTTCCTGATTGCGCGAAACCGCATCCAGACGGCGCTGCGCGCCTACTTCGCCGAGCGCGATTTCATCGAGGTCGACACCGCGACCTTGCAGGTCTCGCCCGGCAACGAGGCCCACCTCCACGCCTTCCGCACCGAGGCGATCGGCCACTCGGGCGCAATATCGCCGCTCTATCTCCACACCTCGCCCGAGTTTGCCTGCAAGAAGCTGTTGTCGGCCGGCGAGAGGCGCATCTCCTGCTTCGCCCATGTCTACCGCAACCGCGAGCGCGGGCCGCTGCATCATCCCGAGTTCACCATGCTCGAGTGGTACAGGGCCGGGCAAGGCTACGAAACGCTGATGGAGGATTGCGCCGCGCTTCTTGCCCTTGCTGCGCGAACGGCCGGCACCGAACACCTCGTCTACCGGGGACGTGACTGCGATCCGTTTGCCGACCCGGAACGCCTTACGGTCGCCGACGCCTTCATCCGGCACGCCGGCATCGACCTGCTCGCGACGATCCACCCCGATGGCTCGACCGATCGCGACGGGTTGGCGAAGGCCATGGCGGCGAGCGGCTTGCGCGTCGCGCCCGACGACGCCTGGGCCGACCTGTTCAGCCGCGTGCTGGTGGAGCGCGTCGAGCCCCATCTCGGCTTCGGCCGCGCGACGATCCTTTGCGAGTATCCGGTGGCCGAGGCGGCACTCGCGCGTCCCTCGCCGCGCGACCGCCGGGTCGCCGAACGCTTCGAGCTCTATGCCTGTGGTGTCGAACTTGCCAACGCCTTTGGCGAACTGACCGACGCGGCCGAACAGCGGCGCCGCTTCGGCCTGGAGATGGCCGAGAAGCAGCGTGTCTACGGTGAGACCTATCCGCTCGACGAAGATTTTCTTGCAGCGCTTAAGATCATGCCGGAGGCGAGCGGTATCGCGCTGGGCTTCGATCGGTTGGTGATGCTGGCGACCGGGGCGACCCGCATCGACCAGGTCATCTGGGCGCCGGTGGCGGAGACAGCGCCATGAGTGCCGCGCGCACGCTGCGTTCGGTTTCCGAACTCGAGGAGGCCGGACTGGTGCCGGAGGGCTCCTCGCAGGCCGAGGTCGCGCGCGTGGGCGAGCGATACGCCGTTGCCGTGACGCCCGCCGTCGCGGCTCTGATCGACAACAGCGATCCGAGCGATCCCATCGCCCGGCAATTCCTCCCCGATGCGGCCGAACTGACGGCGCTGGCGGAGGAACGCGCCGATCCGATCGGCGATTTGGCGCACAGCCCGGTCGAGGGGATCATCCATCGTTATCCCGACCGGGTCCTGTTGAAGGCCGTGCACGTCTGCCCGGTCTACTGCCGCTTCTGCTTCCGACGAGAGATGGTCGGCCCGACCGGACTAGGGACGCTGACACCGGAGCAGCTGGATGCGGCGATCGACTATATCGCAACCCATCCGGAAATCTGGGAGGTGATCCTGACCGGCGGCGATCCGCTCGTGCTTTCGCCACGGCGGCTGAGGGAGATCATGCAGCGGCTGGCCGCGATCGAGCATGTGAAGGTTGCCCGGATCCACACCCGCGTGCCGGTGGTCGAGCCTGAACGGATCGATGCCGACCTCGTCGCGGCGCTGAAGGCGTCGGGGAAGACGACCTACGTCGCCCTCCATGCCAATCATCCCCGTGAACTGACCGCGCAGGCGCGCGCGGCCTGCGCGCGGTTGATCGATGCGGGCGTTGCGATGATCAGCCAGACGGTGCTTCTCAAGGGCGTCAACGACGACGCGGAGATACTGGCCACACTTATGCGCGCCTTCGTGGAGAACCGCATCCAGCCCTACTATCTGCACCATCCCGACCTTGCACCGGGAACAAGCCATTTCCGGCTGAGCCTCAGTGAGGGGCGGGCGATCGTGGAAAGGTTGCGCGGCCACATTTCCGGCTTGTGCCAGCCGACCTACATCCTCGACCTTCCCGGCGGCTACGGAAAGGTGCCCGTACTTTCGGCGGCGGTGCGGGAGGAGGGCGATGGTCGATTTCGGATCAGGGACTTCCGCGGCGTGGAGCACCTCTACCCACCACAGCCGGAAGACTGACCGCCGCTACCCAGTCGAGCCCTGACCCTGCGTCGGGAGGGTCAGAATTCCTCCCAGTCGCCGTCCTTCTTGCCTGCGCCAAGGGCGCCGAGCAGCTTTTGCTTCAACAGGTTCGCCGGAGAGGCAACCGCCCGCGATTTCTCGCTGGCCGCCTTTACGTTCCATTGGCCAGACGACTTGCGCGGCAGTTGGGTCACCGTGCCCTGTGATGGCGCTGCCGGTTTCGTCACCGACATCGTCCGCGGCGACGAAGCCGGGGAGGCCGGCGCAGCCTCGGATGCCTGCATCACCTGAAGGTGCGGTGCGCGCGCGGACTGGCTCTGGGCGGCACCGACATTGAATCGGCCGATCAGCGTGTTCAGCGCCTGTACGTCGTCGGCGAGGCCGTGGCTTGCAGCCGTCGTCTCCTCGACCATCGCCGCGTTCTGCTGCGTTCCCTGGTCCATGGTGCCGACCGCCGTGTTGATCTCCGAAAGCCCGCTTGCCTGTTCACGCGCCGCCACGACGATCGCCTGGACGTGGCCGTTGATCTCCTGGACCTCGGCAACGATCGTTTCGAGTGCCTTGCCGGTTTCGTCGACAAGTGCGACGCCGTCCTGGACCTGGGCACCCGAGGCCGTGATCAGCGCCTTGATTTCTCGCGCAGCCTTGGCCGAGCGTTGTGCCAGCTCGCGCACTTCCTGGGCAACGACTGCGAAGCCCTTGCCCGCTTCACCGGCGCGCGCGGCTTCTACGCCGGCGTTCAGGGCGAGAAGGTTCGTCTGGAAGGCAATATCGTCGATGACACCGATGATGTTGCCGATTTCTCCGGACGACTGCTCGATCTGCTGCATGGCCGAAATCGCGCGGCGGACAATTTCGCCCGACTTTTCCGCACCGCCACGCGTGCGGGCCACCAAGGTGCCGGCTTCCTCGGCGCGGCGTGTCGAATCCTTCACCGTCGTCGTGATCTGCTCCAGCGCTGCAGCCGTCTCCTCGACGGAAGCCGCCTGATGCTCGGTGCGGCGGGCGAGGGCGTCGGCGGCAGAGCGGATCTGGCGCGCGCCGGCATCGATCGCCCGCGCATTGTCGCCAACTTCGCAGAGCGCCTCCTTCAGCCGTGCAACGGATGTGTTGAAATCCTGCCGCAGGCGGTCGAGTTCCCCCTCGAAGGGCGTATGGATATCGCAGGTCATGTCGCCGGAGGCCAGCCGGCCCAACGCGTCGGCAAGCGAGGCGACGGCGGCCTGCACCTTGCCGCTCTCGCGATTGCGCTCCGCTTCGCGCGCCATGCGCTCGCCCTCGGCAATAGCCCGGTCGGACGTTGCCTGGCGCTCGAGCCGCATGCGTTCGCCGGCATTGTCCCGGAACACGGCAACCGCACCCGCCATTTCTCCGATCTCGTCGAGACGTTCGGAGTAGGGAATTTCCTGGCCGATGTTGCCCTGCGCAACCTGCTTCATTGCGCCAGAAATGCCGTTCAGCGGCCGGACCACGCGGCGGTTGACGATGAAGATTGCCGCAATGGCGAGTCCGACGGACAGCATCAGTGCGGCGATCGTCAGCCGGTAGGCGAGCTTCTGTTCAGCCAAGGCGGCCTCGATGCCGTTCCCGGTCGTGCTCTCAGTGCTGGCGATCAGGCTGGCGAGTGCCGCCTCGATCCTGTCGGCGTCCTGCTTCATGGGGCCTTGAAAGATTTCCGCGGCAACGCCCTTGGCGGCCATGGCGGAAGCCTGCTTCAGCTTTTCCGATTCCGCGAGATAGGTGGCGAGGCTGCTTTTGACGCTGTCGACCACATTTGCCGCGTCCGGATCGCCAGAGATCGCGGCCGCGTAGGTGTCGATCTGCTTGGTCAGTGCTTCGGCGTGTTCGGCGATGTTGGTCTCGATCACCGGTATTGCGTCCGGATCCCTCGTCAGCATGTGCTCGGCGTAGGCGCCTTGCAGCTTCGCGAAGTCGTGGCTGATCTGCAGGATCGCGCTCATCTGCGGCATGCGCTCGCGGCCGATACGCTCGAACTGGCCGGTAATCGTCGACAGGGACCGGAACGCGACAGCGCCCTGCAAAGCGCCGAGCGCCACCATCAAGATGAAAAGAGCGGGAAGGAGTCGACTAATCCTGATCGTGCGCATTGAGAGTCCCAGATTCTGTTGTCGCCGTTGGCGAGCCTTTTGGCGGAGAGTCTAGTTTCGGCGACTTAACGCGGACTTAATCCGCAACCGCGCGATGCTGGCTTGCGCCGCGGTTGCCCACACCCTACATCCGCCGGCGCAACAGGGAGAAAGCGGATGATCCTCGACGCGGTACGCCTGGCCCTCGCCAATCTTTTCGCGCCGGAAACACGCCGCGTGTTCTGGAAGGTGCTTGGGCTAACGATCTTCTTTCTGATCGCGCTGTGGTTCGCCCTTCGGGAGAGCTTCATCGCCTACGCGCTTCCCTATTTCGACGGCTACCTGACCGGCGTTCCGGACTGGGCGGGCTGGCTGGCCGTCTTTGCCGGCATCTTCGCGAGTGCTGGCCTGGCGCTATCGCTGGCGCTTCTGCTCGCGCCGGTCACGGCGGTTGTCGCCGGCTTCTTCCTCGATGACGTGGCCGAGGTCGTTGAACAGCGCCACTATCCTGGCGATCCGCCCGGCAAACCGTTGCCGCTCGGCACGGCAATCGCCAGTTCCATCAAGTTCCTAGGCGTGGTGCTGCTCGGTAACCTGGCGGCGCTGCTGCTGCTGATCATCCCGGGCGTCAATCTGATCGCCTTCTTCCTCGTCAACGGCTATCTGCTCGGGCGCGAGTTCTTCGAGTTCGCGGCGATGCGCTTCCGTCCGCCCGAGGAGGCGCGGCTTTTTCGCTCCAAGCACGCCACAACCGTCTTGCTGGGCGGTCTCGCCATTGCCGCCTTTCTCGCGATACCGGTCGTCAACCTGCTGACCCCGCTCTTCGCCGCCGGCCTGATGGTACATCTGCACAAGCTGCTCTCGCGTTCCGATCCGGCCTTTCGTGGCTGAGTTCTTGCGGACGGGTCGCGCGAAAGGCTCGCGAGCTAGCCCGCCGCCGCGATAGCCTGCGGCGGCAACTCCACCAGCGGAGCCGGGATGTCGCAGGTCTTCTCGGGCGATCGACAAATGTCGGCGATCACGCAGCGTTCGCATTCTGGCTTCCGCGCCTTGCAGACGTAGCGCCCGTGCAGGATCAGCCAGTGATGGGCACGGTAGAGATACTCGTCCGGGATGATCCGCATCAACCGGTCCTCAACCTCGTCCGGCGTCTTGCCGGGGGCGAGCAGGATGCGGTTGGCAATGCGCAAGATGTGGGTGTCCACGGCGATCGTCGCCTGGCCGAATGCCATCGACAGCACCACGTTCGCGGTCTTCCGGCCGACACCCGGAAGAGTCACCAGTTCCTCGCGGGTCCGCGGCACCTCGCCGCCGAATTCGTCGACGAGCTTCCGGCTCAGCGCGATCACGTTCTTCGCCTTGTTGCGGTAAAGCCCGATCGTCTTGATGTGGTCGCGCACACTGTCTTCGCCGAGCGCCAGCATCTTTTCCGGCGTGTCAGCTGCGGCAAAGAGCGCGCGCGTCGCCTTGTTGACGCCGGCATCGGTCGCCTGCGCGGAGAGTGCAACCGCGACGACGAGGGTGAACGGATTGACGTGTTCCAGCTCGCCCTTCGGCTCCGGGCGCTGGATCGAGAAGCGGCGGAAGATCTCGTGGATCTCGTCCGGCGAATACGCGGTCTTCTGCTTGGTGGCGCGGCGCTTCGGTGCCGCCCGGGAGCCGACGGCAACGCCTGATTTCGGTTTCGCGTTCTTCATGTTCCCTCTATAGTCGTCGGTCATGAACGATGGCAATGACGAGATCAGCCTGAACGACCGGCCTGTGTTCGTCGCCGAGCTCAGGCCGCACCGGTCGCTGGGCCGAAAAGGGCACCTGATCTTCTTCCTCATCGCCGGCGCATTGACCTTCGCCCATATGGCGGTTTTCCTCCTTTCCGGGGCCTGGCCGATCGTGATGTTCTTCGGTGTCGACTTCCTCATCCTGCTCGCGGCCTTCTGGTTGAACAACCGTGCCGCCCGCGCCCGAGAATTGGTCGCCCTGTCACGCACCAACATCTCGATCCGCAAGCTTGCACCTTCGGGCCGCGAGGCCAAGCACGACTTCAACCCGTTCTGGGCGCGTTTCCATGTGTCGCGGCGCGATGAGATCGGCATCACGGACATGGCGGTCAGCGGCCAGGGACGCCGGACCGACGTCGGCAGCTTCCTGCACCTCGATGACCGCGAGCGCTTTGCGACGGCGTTCGCTGGCGCCCTTGCCCAGGTCAAGCGCGGATACTGAGCCTGGAGCAAGTTTCGGGTGGCGGGACCGCGCATGGCGTGTTTTCCTGTAGCCACAGGAGAAAAACGATGACCATTGCCGCCACGCTGAAATCCGACATCACCCCTGATGGCGCCGACTATGAAACCGTCCGACGCGTCATCGAGATGATCACCGACGACTACCGCGACCAGCCCTCGCTGGACGAAATCGCCGCCCGCCTGAAGCAGTCGCCGACGCAATTGCAGAAAACCTTCACCCATTGGGCCGGTCTTTCGCCCAAGGCCTTCCTGCAGGCCGTGACGCTGGATCACGCCAAGCGCCTGCTGCGCCAGGAATCGCTGCCCCTGCTCGAGACGAGCATCGAGGTCGGCCTGTCCGGGCCAAGCCGTCTGCATGACCTGTTCGTGACCCACGAGGCAATGTCACCGGGAGAGTGGAAGGCGCGCGGCGAAGGACTGACGCTCCGCTGGGGCTTCCATCCCTCGCCGTTCGGGCGGGCGCTGGTCATGATCACCGAGCGCGGCCTCGCAGGCCTTGCCTTCAGTGACGATGAGGACGGCAGCGCCTGCTTCGAGGACATGGCCTGCCGCTGGCCGAACGCAAAATATGTGGAGGATCGCCAGGCGACCGCCCCCTATGCCGCGCGGGTCTTCGATCCGGCCCGTTGGAACGCGGAAGAGCCGCTTCGCATCGTCCTGATCGGGTCGGATTTCCAGGTCCGCGTGTGGCAGGCGCTTCTGCGCATCCCGATGGGCAAGGCGGTGACCTATTCCGATATCGCCGGACAGCTCGGCCAGCCGAAGGCCTCGAGGGCGGTCGGCGCAGCCGTCGGCCGCAACCCGATTTCCTTCGTGGTGCCCTGTCATCGCGCGCTTGGCAAGAGCGGTGCGCTCACCGGCTATCACTGGGGGCTTACCCGCAAGCGGGCGATGCTCGGCTGGGAAGCCGGCAGGGCCTAAACGCAAGGCCGCGGTGAGCCAGCCTTTCGGGTCCGCCAGGTCCCGGAAACGGTCGTCAACACGCCCAATGCAAAGAAGGCCGAACATACCTGCCGAGGACACAACAAGCCCGCCGAGCGATCGGCGGGCTTGTCAGCGAAGCATGCCATGGGCGGCGGCTGCCGCCCAAGGCATCAATCTTAAAACAGCCAGATATCGTTGGCCGACAGCGTGTAGCCGTTATCGAGCTCGGCAACCTTGACCTGGCCGGCGGAACCGTTGCCATCCTTGTCGAAGTAGAGCGTATGGCTCGCCTTGTCGAAGATGAACCGGTCGTTGCTGTCGAGCGCCTTCGTGCCGAGCCGGAACGCGCTGGCGTTCAGCGCGCCCGTCGCACCGGATGTCACGTCGAAGTAGATCAGATCGTTCGAGCCGAAGTCGGTGATATGGTCCGCCGTGAGGCTGGCCTGCTGGAACACAAACTTGTCCGCACCACTGCCACCGGTCAGCTTGTCGAAGCCGGCGCCTCCGGTCAGCGTGTCGTTTCCGGCACCACCGGTGACCGTGTCGCTTCCGGCATCACCGGTCAGCGTGTCGTTTCCGGCGCCACCGCTCAGCGTGTCATTGCCGATGCCACCGCTGATCGTGTCATTGCCAGCGCCGCCGGTGAGCTTGTTGTTGCCGGCATTGCCAATGAGGGAGTTTGCCTGCCCGTTTCCGGTGCCGGACAGGTTGGATGTGCCTGTCAGTTCCAGCTTCTCCACATATGCACCGAGCTTGAAATCGACCGAGGCTTTGACGTGATCGTACCCGCCATTGACCTGTTCGGTCACCACGTCACCCGCGTTGTCGACACTGTAGACGTCGTTTCCGCCCAAACCGACGAGCTTGTCACTGCCCTTGCCGCCAACCAGAACATTGCGCGCATCATTGCCGGCAAGCGTATCGTTGTAGCTCGAACCCGTCAGGTTCTCGATACCGATGAGCTTGTCTCCGGTGGCATGGCCGCCACTCGCCTTGCCGGTCTTCAGGTTGACGTTGACCGCGGACGAACCGGCATAGGTCGCCGTGTCGGTCCCGGCGCCACCGTCTAGAACGTCGGCACCGGCGCCACCCTTCAGCACGTCATTGCCGCCGAGGCCCTTGAAGGTCTCGTTGCCACCATTGGACTGACCGGAGAGCGGCATGTTGTCGTCGCCTGCGGTGCCGGTGTAGACCGTGGCGGCCGGGGCATCGGTGCCCGGATTCACGCCACCCATATCCGGCATCGTGCCCGGATCGGTGTTGCCGGAAACGACGGGGTTGTCGTCATAGAAGGCGAACTTGCCCCACTGGCCGGTGCCGATCTGGTTGTTGACGATCTTGATCGAGCCGTCGTCGACGGTGCCGCCACCCTTGCGGCCGTCGAGATAGACGGTGTAGCCGCCGCCGATCAGGCGGTTGCCCTCGATGGTGATGTTCGACAGGCCGCCGAACTCGTTGTTCATCATCACCGCCGAGGTCTGCTCGTGGTCGTTGATGACGGTGTTGTGGATGATCTGGATGTCATGGGCACCGCGGGCGTCGGTGCCGCCGCCGTTGATCTCGATGCCGTCGTAGTGGGCGTCGCTGCCGCCGCGCAGGCTGTGGATGAAGTTGTCGCGGATCACCGACGGGCCGACGACGTTGATGCCGTTGTCGACGTCATGCAGGTTGTTGCGCAGGAACGTGCCGTTGCCGTAGATGGCGTTGACGGTCCGGCCCTGGCCGTCGACCTCGCTGTCCTGCAGGGTGAAGCCGGTGGCGCCGTCCATGACGCGCAGCGCGTGCCACGGCGTGTCGGAGGTCAGCTTGACGTTCTTCAGCGTCACGTTCTTGGCGTCGATGATGATGGCGCCGTAGACTTCCAGGTTGCTGATCACCGCGTTGTCCTGGGTGACCCGGTAGGTGCCGGTGTACTTGGTCATGTTCGAGCCGGCGGCAATGCCGGTGTTCGACGCATCCGGGAAGCCGGTGACCGTCGAGGCGGCAGCGGCGGCAGGAGCGGCTGCGGCAGGCGCAATGGTTGCACTCTTGGCCGGCGCCGCAGCGGTGGTCGTGACTTCGTCGGCGACGGCACCGGGCTTCATCGCAGCCAGTTCGATTGCCGAATCCAGATCGCCCTTCGTGGACGTGGTTTCCGACTTGTCAGACGACGACGAGCCGTTCCAGCCCTTGTCGCTGTCATGGGCGGACCGCAGCTTGAGACGGTCGGCAAAGCTATTGCCGGCGTCGTTGTTGTGGTCGGTGACCTTCGACAGACGATCGAAGATCTTGTCTAGCATTGGAGCCGCAGTCTGGCTGTTTTCGTTGATGGCATTGCCGATAAGGTCGACGAGCGTCGTTTCAGCCTGAACTCCGGCTTCGGTTACATCGCGAATTTTGCTTGTCACTGCTTCTTTTGCCTTTCTCCCCACCCTGAACCCTTTGGAGACGGTGGTACTATTCTGGGCTATACCGGTTAATATTTTTGTAGGTCCGGCGTTACGGCGGGGACTAATAGGTCAGGTCATTTGAGAGGGCAACAGCACTGGAGAAGTAAGAAAACACAACAATATCGCCCGATTGCTGCCATATTATTCGCCGCTGCGGGGTTTTGTTTCTTGAAATATTGGTAGAAATCCGTGCTGCCGGAATTGCGGCAGAATCCTGGAGCGAGTCTCCTGCGGAAAAGCATTACGAAAGCTGAATTCGAGCGCCGCGCATTGAAACCATTAGGGAAATCTCAAACTCCGCAAAGCGAGTGAATTTCGACCTCTCGCGCTTACGATGAATTTGACGTTTTTTATGAATATCGCAATTTTGCAACCATGGAGGCGTATTGCGAGCAACGGCAACCATTGCGGACGGCGCCGATCACTAGAAGACTCCCCAAGAACTGGAAAATGGAGTGGTGCACAACCGCCATGGGACCCGGACAATAGGCGGCCCGGAATGTCGTGGACTCCACAAGCCTGCAGTCAGACTGGCCTCTAATCCTCGCCTGCAGCCACCCGCCAAACGGACAGGTGGGGCGGCCGTTCTCGTCCCTTCGAGGTGGCTCGCCCTGCAACCGGCAGAGCCTGGATCTACCTTGTGCCGTGTTGATCGTTCCGATCGGGGGATCATAGATTCCAGAGCGCGGGCAATGTGGGCAGGCGCCATTGGACGCTGAAGGGTGGTGGAAGTGGCAAAGATCCTGCTTGTTGCTCCGACCTGCAACGGCGAAGACGTCGGTGAAGCCTGGGTCGCATCCCGCTGGGCGCAGCACCTCGGTGAACGCCATGACGTCACCTTGCTGACCTATCACAAGCGCAACGCGGTGCCTGCCCGGCGGCAACTTTCCGGTATGGAGATCGTGGAATGGACGGAACCGGCGCTGCTGGGACGGGCGGAGCGATTGAACAGCCTGATGAAGCCGGGATACATCCCGTTCTATTTCCGAGCCCGGCACTGGATACGCTCCGCGCTCGCCGCCGGCCACCAGTTCGATCTCGTCCATCAACCTGTGCCGGTTGCCATGCGCTATCCGTCGCCGGCGGCAAATCTCGGCATTCCGTTGGTCATCGGACCAGTGGGTGGGGGGCTTTCGTCTCCTGAGGGCTTCGCCGGAGACGAGGGCACGAGTCCCTGGTTCATGAAGCTGCGCAAACTGGACCGCTACCGGCTGCGCTGGGACCCGCTGCTGCGCGCGACCTATCAGCGTGCGGACTGTGTCCTTGGCATCGCCGACTACGTGCGGGAACATCTTGCCGGGGTTCCGCTGCAACGTTTCGAGCTTATGAGTGAAACGGCGCTGGACCAGGTCCCACCGCCTGTCGACCGGTTCGGCAGATCCGGGCCCGTGAAGCTGCTTTTCGTCGGCCGGCTCGTCCGCACCAAAGGCGCACGCGACATAGTGCGGGCCATGGCGCTCGTGCGGGAGCTTCCGATAGAGCTCGACATCGTCGGGGACGGTCCGGAACGCGAGGCGTGCCAAGCCCTGGTCGACTCGTCTGGCCTCGGCGACCGGGTGCGCCTGCAGGGCTGGCGATCCAAGGACGAAGTCGCAGAATTCTATCGTCAGGCGGACATCTTCGTGTTTCCGAGCTATCGGGAGCCGGGCGGAAACGTCGCGCTGGAAGCCATGGGCCACTCGCTGCCGCTGATCGTCGTCGACCGTGGCGGCCCCGGCACCGCTACGATCGATCAATGCGCCATCAAGCTTGCCGCGACCACGCCGGAAGCGTTGGCGCGCGACCTGTCCTCGGCCATCCGCAGGCTCGTCGACGATCCTGCCCTGCGCCGGCGCATGGGCGCTGCGGCCCATGCCCACGTCACCAAGACCGGGCTGTGGTCGGCGAAGCTCGACCGGATGGACGAGATTTATGCTGAACTTATCGGTTTGGCGCGCCGTAACCGGGCTGCCTGAGCGATCCGCCCAGTGCGGCCCGCAGCGCCGCGCGGTGCCCGGCACCCAGACCCATGCGCATGGTTTCGCCGACAACGATGCTCAGGCGAAACAGCGCCGTGGCAAGGGCGCCGTGATGGCGACGAAAGTACCGGATGCGGTTCTTCGTCATGAGCGTGGAGAGAAAATAGTCGTTATGATAGGCGCCGCCGATGTGCGTGGTGCGCGCCTGCGTATCATAGACGACGGCGAGGCCCGCCCGCCTGACCCGCTGCATGTAGTCGACTTCCTCGCTATAGAGGAAAAAGGAATCATCCCAGTCTCCGACGACCGATCGGGACCGCGCCGAGACCGCAAGCGCGGCACCGGTTGCCCAGTCGACCTTTCCGCCGGTGCGATAGAGCAGGGGATCGGCGACGATCTCGCCGAGGCCGAGGCGAGCGGCAAGTCGGGTTCCGGCCAACGCATCGGACCATGCGGTCATCAGCGACGGTTCGCGGCGAAGTGACTGGGCCACCATCCCGTCCTCGTTGAGCATCTGCGGCGCGACGACGCCGATCGATGGATCGTCCAGGCGCGCCACAAGACGCGCTGCCGCGCCGCGATGAAGCCGAATGTCCGGGTTGAGGACGAGAAGGTGCATGTCTTTGTCGGTGGTTGCCGCCGCTGCATTGATGCCAGCCGCAAAGCCAGCGTTTCGGCCAGTCTCGATGACCCTGACGCCGAATGGATGCGCGCGCGCCAGTTCGACGGAAGCGTCACGTGAATCGTTGTCGACGACGATCACGTCCCGACGCGTGAGGCCTTCCAATCCCTCCGCCAGGGAATCCAGAAGTCCGGGCAAAACCTCTTCGCTGTTGTAGGTGACGATGACAACCGCAATCCCGGCGGTCCCTTTGACAGGCGAGGGGGTCTGACTTGCTCGCGGGTCGTCTGAAGGCGTGCGCAATGCGTCCATATCCGCGCTCTCGTGTGGAGGCGGCCCGCGACGGCGAGCCCCGCGGAAAGATTGCAGGAACGGGCCGATGCCGAAAGACTGCCGAGAGAGGTAGACGCCCGCCGAATCGAACCTTTCCCTTATACGGAAAGGCAAGAAACGCACGCATGCCCCTATCCTATCGGCGCATGTCCCCACCCCCGGCGGCAAGGTCTGGCGGTGTCGTTAAGTCTATGAGCGCGGTGGATTATCGTCGAGAATTTCCTAGCATGCTTCCGGAAGACACAGGAATTCTCCGCTCTTCACGCAGTTCATTCTGCAACCTTTGATCAGCCGCCGCTTCTGAACACGGCGAGGCATTGGAAGGTTTTATGTCATTCGAAGCAAAGCGTTCATCGGATCCGATTGAACAAGAGCCGAGTTCGGACCGCCGCCCAGCGGCCCGAATCTCAGTCGATCACTCAAAATCGAGTCCATCCAGCCGGCTGCAAGCACTTGCCGACGTTTCGGCAACCGCCCGCGCAAGGGTCGATCAGTTGTTGACGCTGGCGGAGGACGGTCTGCGCCGGATGCACGACGGCGGCGTTTTCGGGCACACGCTGCGCGCGGTCCGAACCGGCACCGGTTGGATCGAGCGACTGGAAGGCGACAGCCTGCGATACGCGGCAATGGCGGCCCTGGGGCTGTCCCATGTCGACCATGAGGTGCAGCGGATGGTCCTCGGTGGACGCACCGCTGCCGAACTGGCGCGCACCTGCGCCCTGCGCGCCGAGGCCTCGCCCGACGCCGGTGCTGCCGCGCTGGCGGCATGGGGGGCGGCTGAAGCCGGCGGCATGTGCGCGGACGCCCTTTTCGCCGCGCTTGCAGCGCGGCTCGAATCGCAGGCGCCCATTGACACCGTCGACTGCGCCTGGGCCCTCATCGCTGCGCTCGCTGCACGCCACCTCGGAAGCACCGAGCGGGTCGTGGACCTTGCCGGCACGAGACTGAGGGCGGCGCAATCGCGTGCTGGAGTTTTCCCGCACCTGCTGCCGGCAACCGCAAGCGGTCGCCTGCGTGCCCATATCGGCTGCTTCGCCGACCAGGTCTATCCGATTCAGGCACTGGCGCGCCTGTCGGTCGCCCGGAACGATGCATCGGCGCTGGCTGCGGCAGAATCGTGCGCTGCCCGCACCTGCGCCCTGCAGGGGCCGGCCGGGCAGTGGTGGTGGCACTACGATACCCGCGATGGAAGCGTGGTCGAACGCTATCCCGTTTACAGCGTCCATCAGCACGCGATGGCGCCCATGGCCTTGCTCGACCTACGAGAGGCAGGCGGGCGCGACCACTGGCGGCCGATCATCATGGGTCTGCAGTGGCTCGACGAGCATCCTGAAACCGTGGAAACACTCGTTTGTCCGCAGAAGGGCGTCATCTGGCGCAAGGTGGCCCGCCGCGAGCCGGCCAAGGCAGCACGGGCGGTCGCCGCGGTTACCACCGCAATGGCGCCGGGATTGCATCTGCCGATGATCGACACGCTGTTCCCGCCTGGACCGGTGGATCACGAGTGCCGTCCCTATGAGCTCGGTTGGCTCATCTACGCATGGCGCTCGGGCCCGGTCGGCAATCATGGCAATGGCAGCCAGTCAGGGGAGATCTGACATGCCGCATCACCGACAACTTCTGTATGGGATGTATATGGATGCCGTGCGCATGGAGGACGTCATCGATCGCTGCCATGCGGCGCTTGCCACCCGCAGCCGGATGTTGCTGGGCGTGCTGAACGCAGCCAAGATCGTCAAGCTGCGCAACGACACGCTGCTGCGAAACTCACTACTCGAATGCGATCTGCTTCTCGCCGATGGCCAGTCGATCGTTTGGGCGAGCAAGCTCCTGCGCCGTCCGCTGCCGGAGCGGATTGCCGGGATTGACGTATTCGACCGCCTGCTGGGTCTCGCGCATCAGGAAGGGCGGACCGTTGCACTCCTCGGCGCCCAGCCGGACGTCCTGTGCAGGCTGGAGGAGGTGATCCGTACCCGTTTCCCTGGCTTGAAGATCGCTTGCAGCCATCACGGCTATTTCACGCCGGACGAGGCCGATCAGGTTGCCGGCGCCATTCGCGCCTCCGGGGCCGACATGCTTTTTATCGGCATGACATCGCCGAAGAAGGAGATCTTCCTTGCGACCTACGGCCCGACGCTGAATGTGCCGGTGCTGCACGGCGTCGGAGGATCGTTTGACATCATGGCGGGCTTGACCAAGCGCGCACCCCTTGCCTGGCAACGCGCCGGAATGGAGTGGGCCTACCGCCTGCTGCAGGAGCCGCGGCGGCTTTGGTGGCGCTACCTGGCGACAAACACGAGTTTCATCCGGCTGACGGCGCGGGAAATGATCCGTCCCTCCCGTGCCTTCGAGCCCGATTCGCCTGCCAAACCAACAGCCGCCGAGTAAGGTAGTGGAGCATCGTTGATGAGCGAAGTATTCAAGGGCCGACTGGCCATAATCGGGATGGGATACATCGGCCTGCCGACCGCCGTCGCCATCGCAACGCGCGGCATCGACGTCATCGGGGTCGACATCAACCCTTCGACCGTCGCAGCGATCGCGCGCGGCGAGGTGCCCTTTGTCGAGCCGGATCTCGCGGTGGCCGTCAGTGGCGCCGTGGCGATGGGCCGGCTCACCGCGACGACCGAAACGCCCGAGGCAGATGCCTTCATTATCGCCGTCCCGACCCCCTTCAACGAGGACCGGACTGCAAACCTGTCCTATGTGAAGGCGGCAGCGGAACAGATCGCTCCAAGGCTCAAGCCCGGCAACATCGTGGTGTTGGAGTCCACGTCTCCGCCGGGCACGACGGAGAAGGTCGGCAGGTGGATCGGCGCCCTGCGGCCGGACCTCCGGATGCCTCGCAACGGCGATGCCATCGCCGACGTGTTCGTCGCCCACTGTCCGGAAAGGGTGCTTCCCGGTCGAATCATGATCGAGATCGTGACAAACGATCGCGTCGTGGGTGGGCTGACGCCACGATGTGCCGAGAAGGCGGCATCCATCTATCGGCTGTTCGCACAGGGAGAGATCCTGCTCACCGACGCTGCGAGCGCCGAAATGGCGAAGCTTTCCGAAAACGCCTATCGTGACGTCAACATCGCCTTCGCCAACGAGCTGTCGGCGATCTGCGAATCGCTCCACATCGACATCTGGGAGGTGATCCGCCTCGCCAACCGCCATCCGCGCGTCGGCATCCTCAGCCCTGGCCCGGGAGTCGGCGGACATTGCATCCCGGTGGATCCCTGGTTCATCGTCTCGGCGGCACCGGAACTGGCGCGGCTCATCCGCACCGCACGGGACGTCAACGACCGGCGGCCGCACGACGTCGCCGCACAGGTGGTGGCCAAGGCCGAACGATTCCGTTCGCCGACGATTGCCTGCCTGGGGCTGACCTTCAAGGCAAATGTCGACGACGCGCGCGAGAGTCCGGCGATCGAAGTGGTCTCCCTGATTGCAAAGGCATTGCCGGAGGTCGAGATCCTCGTCGCGGATCCCTATGTCTCGACCATGCCCGAACTGCTGAAAGGCTACGGAAACCTCCGCCTCGAGAACGCGCACGAGGCCGTGGAACGCGCCGACATCGTCGTGCTCCTCGTCGAGCACGAACCCTTCAGGGCACTGCGGCACACCCGGTTAGGCGGCAAAGTCATCTACGACACGCGCGGCGCTTGGCGCTGACCGTTCCTCTCCAACCCCAATGCCGGGATCGAATTCGGCAGGCCGGTCCGCGAGCGAAAAGAAGTGTTCGATCGCTTGGACCGACCGTATCGCTGCCCGGCCATCACCATAGGGGTTCACGGCACGCGCCATCGCCTGGTAGGCGTTCCGGTCCGAAAGGAGCCGACTGGCCGCATCAAAAATGCGATCTTCGGCCGTACCGACGAGTTGCACGGTGCCAGCGGCGACCGCTTCCGGACGCTCGGTCGTATCGCGCATCACCAGGACCGGCTTACCGAAGGTGGGCGCCTCTTCCTGCACGCCGCCGCTATCGGTGAGCACGATCGAACAGTCCGCCATCGCCTTGACGAAGTCGCCATAGTCGAGCGGTCCGGTCACCACGACATTCTCTACCCCCTCCAGAGGCGGCAACAAAACCGCGCGCACGGCGGGATTGAGATGGGCCGGAAGCAGAAAGGCGACGTCAGGAAAGGCGCGCGCCAGACGGGCGATCGCGCGCGCCGTCTGGGCCATCGGCTCGCCCCAGGACTCGCGCCTATGGGCGGTGATCAGGACGCACCGCCTTCCGGCAACCCGCTCGACGTCCGGATTGGCGATCTTCGCGTTGCCGGCGGATACGTGGAGCAGTGCATCAATGACGGTGTTGCCGGTGACGACCACGTTGTCTGCTGCGATTCCGTCCTTCAACAGGTTGGCTTTCGACGTTCGCGTCGGCGCCAGATGCAGGACCGCGAGCTGCGTGGTCAGGCGGCGATTGATTTCTTCCGGAAACGGATTGTGGCGGTCGCCGGTCCGAAGGCCAGCCTCGAGATGGATCAGCGGCACCTTGCGGTAGAAGGATGCAAGTGCGGCGGCAAAGCAGGTCGTGGTATCGCCCTGAACGGCGAGCGCATCGGGCGCCTCGGCCTCGATAACCTTTGAGACGCCCTGGAGCACGCGAGCGGTGATGGATTCGAGCGTTTGCGACTGGGTGAGGATATCCAGGTCGTGATGGGGTTGAATGCCGAACAAGCGGTTGACCTGGTCCAGCATCTCCCGATGCTGGCCGGTAACGGTCACGATCGGCGTACAATGGCGCGAGCGGCCGAGCTCAGCGATCAATGGGGCCATTTTGACCGCCTCGGGGCGTGTCCCATAGACAACCATAATCTTGCGCATGCCGGCTCCCTTTTTCAACAACGGATCGGTTCAGGGGAAGGCACGTGTCCCCAGGCAAGCCCTCTAGAAGAGCCCGTATCGGCATCTGTTCAGGACAACGCCAGCCACGTTGGACCGCTCCGCCAACTCGCGCTCGCAGACATCCACTTCGTCCATCGTGCTTTGGTCGGCGGCGACAACGAGGATCGCGCAATCCACGTTCGGCAGGAACGCCGTCACATCATCGTTCGGCAACATCGGCGGCAGGTCGAACAGGATCACGTCCGGTGTCATGCGCTTGCGCATGTCCCGCAAAGCCTTGGCCGCATTCAGGCTCTGCAGCAGTTCGGCGGAGAACTTTACCGGCCGGCTGTTGATGCCGATTGCCAGATTGTCCCCATAGCGGTGCAGCACCTCGTGCAGTTCGCAGTTCCCATTGAGAAATTCCTCCATCGAAGAGGGTTTCTTCATGCCGAGCAGGCGGCCGATGTCGGGCTGCTTCAGGTCAAGATCCATCAGGACGGTCCGACAATCCGCCTGATTAGCCAGACTGAAGGCAAGGTTGAGCGCGACGACCGACTTTCCGCAGGAAGCCCTCGGCGAGGTGATGGCCACGGACGTCCAGCCGTTTTGCCGAAGACATTGAAGCAGCCTGGTGCGCAGCATGTCGAACGCGCTGTAGGCCTGATTCGAGCGATTGACGGTGACGATGCGATTGTGTTCGGCCAAATCGGAATTGACCGTCAGTGTGGGAAGGCTGTCCCAAGTCATCTCCCGCTCGAACCGTGCAGCGGATTGCACGGTCTGCTCTGCGAGCCGATCGATGCTGCGTAGTCGCATCGCCTCATGCAATGGTGCCGGTATCTGCTCCATGGATCAAAATCCCAATCCTGCCGGTGAAACTCAGGGGGCTTGCCGCTCTTCATATGGATCCTGACTGGCCTGAGATGATTTTCTGGACCACCAGATGAAGCGGCATGACGAAGTGGTGGATCAACAGCAGGGCGGCCGGCACAGCTCCGGCGGACAGGAGTGCGGCGATCCGGTGTTTTCGGCCGACAGAACGAATTTCACCGACACTGCGAATGTCAGGTATGGTGGCAAGGGGTTGCGTCTGCAAAAGCTTTGCAATGTCGGCCGGGCGACGAACGGTTCGGTTCATAAGTTCCAGCAACAGGACGAGACCGATGCCGAGCGCTATTCCGAGCGGGGCCCCGAGAAGGATGATGCGGCCACGGCGCGGATTGGTCGGATCGAGCGGCGGCGTTGCAGCCTCGATCAACGTCAGACGCCCGCCGTCGGATCGCATCTCGATCTGCTTGCCGGTCGAGGCTTCGGCACGCCTGGCAATGGCGGCATTATATTGCGTCTGGATGTTCTCGCGATTGCGCTCCAAAGCGTTCAGCACCGTTTCGCTTGCCGGCGTGGCGGTGATCGACCGGCTCAGGTCTTCGATGCGGCGGCTTGCTTCGGCTCTTTCGCGTCCGATCGCCTGGAGCCGCTCGTCGATGTCCGACAGTTGCAGATCGAGCCCGAACGAAGCTGTCTCGGCGTCGGACTGTTTCTTGTCTTCACGGGCGGCATCCCTCACCGGCACGGCGGGAAGCCTGCTCTGCAGCGTCGCGATGCGCTTGCGCAGGGCGGCCACATTCGGGCTGGTTTCGGAAAACAGCGCCAATTGCTCCGCCAACGCCCGGTTCAAGTCCGCCAGCATCTGTTGCTCCGGCGTCAGCGGAATGGCGTCCGATAGGCGCCCGGTGTTGGTGTAGGTGGCGATCAGCGCGCTTCGCCTGGAGCGCAACTCCGATTCCTCACGCTCGAGCGAGGACACCCGCTCCTGAAGACTGTTCTGCTGGCTGCGGCGAAACTCCACGCTGTCCGGCAGCGTATCCTTGTTCTCCGTCTTGAACTTCAGGATATCCGCCTCGAGCTTGTTCAGTTCGGTTCCCAGTCTGGCAACCTCCTGATTGAAGAACTGGAGCGTGTTACCGGCCCGGGCCGTGCGCTGCTGCTGGTTTCTGTCGACGAGCATCGACGTGATCTCATTGGCGATCATGGCTGCCAGAACGGGGTCGCGCCCGGTAAAGGATATCTCGAAGATCGTCGTGTCCTGGTCTCGCGATGACGTGGCCAGGGCCAGTTGTTCAAACGAGATGCGCGATCTCAGGTCCGCGACGATGTCGTCGTCGGCCGGCCTCTCCTCGGTATCGGCGTAAATGCCAAGCCTGTCGGCCAGCTCGATCAGGTTCTTGCGCGTGATGATTTGCTGCTGGAGAACCTGGAGTTGCTCGATCGCGCCGATGGCGACCGACGAGCGGGCGAGTTCCGACGGGATTTGCGGAGCCTCGACCAGGACCTTCGCGCTCGCGCGATAGAGCTTCGGCATCATGGATCCCACGACCACCGCTGCAAGGAACGCCGTCACGGCAACCGCCAGGACCAGCGGCAACCGGCGAAGCACGAGCGAAATATAGAACCGCAAGTCCATGCTGTTCATTGCAAAACCACTCAGATCTCCGAAACTGTCGCCGTCATTCTCGGGCGCCTGCGCATCGCACGGTAGATCGTCAATGGTGGGTGCGCCGGTTGCGCCTGTCGCCCTCGGTAATCCCTTTGGGTAGGACCGTTCGACCTATGCCTTATCGCTCGCCGGGGCGGATTGCGGCGTCCATTGTCGGGCTGGGCCCGGCGCCGCGCTTGCCGGCAAGACGCCATTGGCGCCTACGGGGTTCGCCCCGCCGAAAGAGCAACCTGAAATCAGAACGCCGCGCGGAGACTAGATCGAATTGTCTAACGGCGATTTATTGAGGCGGCATTTCCTATGGTTAATATAACCTTACGCAAGTGCTCTCGATGAACAACTGACTGTGTATCCCGCTGGTTCGATTCCCGGCGAGGACTTTCTTTGCGCGCTTGCAGCGATGTCCCATCATCACGCGGAGGCCGCAATGCGGAAAGACCATCTGCCATATGCGTTGCGGTTCACGGCACAAACCCTGCCGCAGCAGCCTGCAGTTGGCTCGCGCTTTGTCTACCTCGCCGTCAAGCGCCTGTTCGACATCTTCGTCACGCTTGCCGTTGCGCCGCTCGCGCTGACCGTCGTCGGTATCGTGGCGCTGTTGATCCGCCTGGACGGTGAGAAGGCTTTCTTCTACCAACCGCGTCTCGGCAGGGATGGCAGGGTGTTCCAATTGTGGAAACTGCGAACCATGGTGCCCCAGGCGGACGCCAAGCTGCGCGAGTATCTTGCCCAGGATCCGGCCGCGCGGCTCGAGTGGGAGCATAGCCAGAAGTTGAAGGATGATCCCCGCATTACTCGGATCGGAAAATATCTCCGCAAGTACTCGCTCGACGAACTTCCGCAGCTGTGGAACGTGCTGCGCGGCGACATGAGCCTTGTTGGCCCTCGGCCGATGCTCCCCGAGCAACGCGCACAGTATCCTGGAACGGCTTACTTCCAAATGCGTCCGGGTCTGACCGGTCTATGGCAAATCAGCGTCAGAAACGGCTGCAGTTTTGCCGAGCGCGCCGTGCACGATACCCGCTATTTCGGAATGATGTCTTTTGGCACGGATCTTTGGATCCTGTCGCGAACGCCGCTCGTCGTGTTTCGAGGCACCGGGCTCTGAGGCTCTTCTTGGAAGTGGACCGCGCCGGTGCGGCCGCAAAAAAAAGGGCTCCGCTGAGGAGCCCTTTTTTGATTACGCCGTCCAGAATCGGTGGTCGTCAATGTTCGAGACGGCTTGACGTGTCGGAGGAGGAAAAGTCCGTCGGGAACAGGTCGTTGATTTTGTAGGCGACCTCGGTCCTGTTGGTGGCCTTCACCTTCTTCATGATGTTGCGGATATGCACCTTGACGGTGCTTTCCCGCAGATTGAGTTCGTATGCGATAATCTTGTTGGCTTTGCCGCGCCGCAACGCCTCGACAACTTCCGCCTGGCGGGCAGTGAACATGCCGGCCAGCGGCCGCACGACAGGGCTGCCGGTCTCCAGGACCTGACGCATGGCGAAGACGCTGCTGGCGGGTACGAAGATTCCACCCGCCAGCGACAGTGCGATGGCTTCGATACACACGTCGATGCTGACGGAAGAGGGGATGTAACCTTTCGCCCCACATTCCAGCGCCTTCATGATCTGCGCCAGGTCGTCTGTATCCGCAAGGACGATGATCGGCGCGTCGAACTCCGCTGCCAGCTTCTTGATCTCATCCGACACCGCCGGCTCGACGATCTTCCTGCCTCCCACATTCAGCAGGATGGCCGCGAGGGGGGGATAGTCGTGGCGTTTGCGTTTCCACTCTTCCATGGAACCGAAAGCGACGACGTCCATATCGATCTTGTGGGCCGAGATGCACTGCGCGAGGCATTGGCGATCAAGCGCACGGCTGTCAATGATCAGTAGTGATCTTTCTCTCGGGGCAAGAGTTTCTTCGAGCGTGTTTTTCTGTGCCTTGCTGGAAGAATCGATTGCAATGGAAGGGATGAAATTGCCCGTTATTTCCTTACCGTTCGACATCATTGCTGAGTTCATAGCTGCTTTACTCCCTACAACGGCACGCGCAGCCTCCCCCATTTCACAGGGACACAATAAAGAACGCGTGCTAGCCCCAACTGTGCTTTTAAAGCTTCAAACTTGGCGGTCATTCACGGTCATTAGGATATAGTATTGTGTATGAGATATAGCTTATTTACCCGATAATAACGATCTTGCCTAGCGCCGTGACAACTGACGGCGAGGCCGACGAGCAGCAAGCGCGCCGTCGCCGATATAGACCCATCGAGGTAGGGAAATACCGTCAAAAGGAGGAGGGCCTACGCCATTAGGGAAGAGGAACGGGCCGTCAATATCCTTGACTTTCAGGTGGTTGCGTTAATCACGCAGAGCCAAACCAGCAAAACTGGTCGCACCCGCCAATGCCGCCATCATCCAAAGGATGAATGCGTTTAGGACACCTCGATATTCACCAAGCATAAAATCAATTAACCTATATTGATCGAATATCGCAGCGTGATGTTTGCGTTAGTCTTTGGCGCTGTCAATTCATCCGCGCTCCGGAAAGTCATAGCCGATATGCTTATGCACTGAAAATTGACCCTATCCACAAGCAAGACGCCTCCCGCACTACCGGCGTGCGTGAAAAGAGGCTGCGATCCATTAACAGCCGTACGCTTTTGCATGCCGCTTCGGCTGTTTTCTAAAGTGCTGCGCCCCTCGCCGAATGGATGTCCTGGCGCCTGCTTTGGCCTGTCTTTCCACACCGTCTGTTTTGCGGATAGTGTTCGCAGCGTATGGGCCATGAACCACCGAACCGGGCGGCCGCCTGCTTAAGCGGGAGACAGTAATATGAACTGGCAGGCGCCAATGGATGCCGATGTCTCTGTCATCTTGCCGACCTTCAATCGAACGCGCAGCCTGACTGCCGCCGTCACGAGCGTCCTCACGCAATCCTACCGGAGCCTTGAGCTCATCGTGGTCGACGACGGCTCGACCGAAGACGTCGAAGGGCTCTTGCGAAAAATCGAGGATGAACGGCTGAAGTATATCCGCCGCCCGCAAAACGGGGGGGCAGCCGCAGCACGCAATACAGGCCTTGCTGCGGCAAAGGGTCATTTCATCGCTTTTCAGGACAGCGACGACATCTGGTTGCCGGATAAGTTGAAGAGGCAGGTTGCCCTGTTTTCTCAACTTCCTGATCACGTGCGCGTGGTGACGGGGGCCAAGATCGTCTACGGTCGCGATCCTTCCTTCAACTATGGACCTGCAAGGATTGCCTATGCACCACCGCCGCAAGGGCGACTGACGCTGGAAGAGGATCAGGTGGCGCATCTGCTGTCGGAGAACCGGATCAGCGTGCAAAACACCCTGTTTCGCCGGGACTGTTTCCCCGAAGCTGTCTGGTTCGACACCTGTGCGCGAGCGAACGAAGACTGGGACTTCGCAGTCCGGCTTGCTCGGCACACGACGATCTACGAAGATATCGAACCCGTCGTCCTGGGTTTCATCTCCGGTGACAGCATCTCGTCCAACAGCCGCAAGCAGACGATCGGGATGATGAGGATCCTGCGGAAGAACAGGGCGGTTCTTCGCAAGTACAAGCGGCAGAGATCGAGGATGCTCATCGACCTGGCGATCGTGCTGTTGAACGACGGCAAAACAAGGCGCGGTCTGCGGTTTCTGTTTGCCGGCTTGGCGGATTACCCGCCGCATGCGATGAGCCTCGCGGGATCGTTGTTGCGGCGAACCAGAAAGATGGTCCGCAAAGCGAGCGGCAGGGGATAACAGCGCCCCAACCACCTCTCGTCGCAACGCCGGCGGCGGCAAGGCCGTCCGGAGCGGCAGCACTGCCGCGCAGGTGCCTCACTTCGAAGCGTCGCGTTGCTTTCGCTGCCCAACGTCCATTTGTGCGTTGCCGGAAATGACGGGGTTGTCGGCATAGAAGGCGAACTCGCCCCATTGGCCGGTGCCGATCTGGTTGTTGACGATCTTGATCGAGCCGTCGTCGACGGTGCCGCCACCCTTGCGGCCGTCGAGATAGACGGTGTAGCCGCCGCCGATCAG
>NZ_JAVDTM010000018.1:0-66153 GCF_031455855.1 Mycoplana sp. BE70 | reverse complement strand
GCCGCTCAGATCGGGGCTGATCGTCGTGCCGCGCGGCCGCTTGAAGTGACATTTCTACTTTGCGCGCCGGCGGACAATTCAACCTGGCTGCCACATGTCGTGTAGCCGCAAAGTTAGTATGTCCTGAAACTGCAAAGTAAGAGTGTCACACTCCCCGCGTTTGATGACGTGGAAGATTGCGGCCAATTTAGCCAAGGTGCGCTGGCGGAGATCGTCACTGCCGTCGAGCAGATAGATGAAGATGTTGCTGTCGACATAGATTCGTCGCGCCATCACGTCTCGCCGCGGACATCAGCGATTTGGCGCAGCACCTCTCTCTCGGAAAGATGGTGTCTGTATTTGTCGGTCTGCTTCAGGATCGACTGTAGCCGCTGCATTCGCGGCGACCGCTCCCTGCTTTCTTCCGCCGCGGCGTCTCGCGCGCCTACCGGTCCGACCACACCGCCAACTCGTATCCATCCGGGTCGGCAAAGTGGAAGCGCCGTCCGCCGGGGAACGGGAAAATCGCCTTGACGATCCGGCCGCCGGCCTTCTCCACAAGGCCAGCGGCGTCTTCAAGATCGTCGGCAAAAAGAATCACCAGGGGTCCGCCGGCGGCGTTCACCGGCGCCAGCGTCGTGAAGCCGCCCGTCAGCCGGCCATCCTGGAACTCGCAGTATTGCGGGCCGTAGTCCGTGAAGGTCCAGCCGAAAGCACCGCCGTAGAAGGCTTTCGATCGGGCGATGTCGGCCACGGTGAACTCGATATAGTCAATCTTGCGGTCCTTGCCGGTCGCGCCCATCACCTGTCTCCTTGTGTTTCCAGCAGCTCTTTCAGTGTCTCGAGATCACGCGCCACCTGTGCGGCGTCCATTTCGAATGCCGCGTCATCCATGCCAGGCAGGCGAAGCAGGGTGAACATCACCTCTGCGCCGTCGCCGTTGGGCACGACCCGCAGCGCATTGTGGATGACCTGCCCGTCCGGCATCGTGACGGTGTGATCGATCACACCGAAATCGTTCTCCGGGGCAAAGCGAACACGAACTTGTCCGATCGACCCACCATCGGCGATCCAGTCGGCGCCGTCCGGTGCCAGGCCGGACGCGAGGCCCGCGGCCCAACGCGGCATCTTCTCCGGCCTCGAGGCGAAGGCATAGACCTGGCGCCAATCACGGGCGATCGAGCGGTGGATGATTCGGGCGGGCAGGGTGGCCATCGTCGCGTTCCTTTCAAGTTGCAGCATAGGAGACGACGCACGTCGGTTGAAGAAAATTCGACCACGCGACCGAGCGTATCGGCGCAATTCGGCTGTGTCATTCCCAAGTAGAGCGCATTTGCGCCCGGCTTGCGATTCGTCTCTCGCGTCAGGTCGGCTTTCATCCGACCTCTCCAGAGGCGGGAAATCTCGCCTGCGAGGTGGGGGCCGGAAATGGCCTGCTGTTTGATCCGCACCAAGGACACCGATTCGTGCGTCGGCAAGGATCGGCGTGACCTCGCCGTGGCCGATTATGCGGTTGCTTGAGTAATGAGGGGACGCAGCCGCAACGGCTGTTCACGCCTGGAGCGATGGCGGTCGCGCCTGCGGCGGATTTGTCGCATGCCACTTCGGCCGCTGCGGCCGTAATAGTTGATTTAAGTCAAGGAGGCCTCAGGATACGGGGCGCACAAGGTTACCGAAGGACGGTGCCGCTCGATGAATATTTACAATGCTCTAGAACCCAAGACGGAGCCCGCCATCGAGCGGCTCGAGGCCGAGGCGGTCAACTCCGCCAAACACCGCAAGCCACTCTACGAGAAGCGGCGGAAGATCTTTCCAAAGCGCGCGGAGGGCCAGTTTCGGCAGTTCAAGTGGATCGTGATGCTGGTGACGCTCGGCATCTACTACCTGACGCCCTGGATCCGTTGGGATCGCGGCGCTCATGCGCCGGATCAAGCGGTGCTGATCGACCTGGCCAATCGGCGCTTCTACGTCTTCTTCATCGAGATTTGGCCGCAGGAGTTCTTCTTCGTGGCCGGCCTGCTTGTGATGGCGGGTTTCGGGCTGTTTCTGGTCACGTCGGCGGTCGGTCGGGCCTGGTGCGGCTACGCCTGTCCGCAAACCGTGTGGGTCGACCTGTTCCTCGTCGTCGAGCGGGCGATCGAGGGGGACCGCAATGCGCGGATCAAGCTCGATGCCGGTCCATGGACGCTGGATAAACTACGCAAACGGGTTGCCAAGCACGTCGTATGGCTCGCCATTGCGGTTGCCACCGGCGGCGCCTGGATCTTCTATTTCGCCGACGCACCAGAACTGCTCAGAAGCTTCCTCACGTTTGATGCGCCGCCTATCGCCTATATTACCGTCGCCGTGCTGACGGCGACGACCTACGTTTTCGGTGGACTGATGCGCGAGCAGGTCTGCACCTATATGTGCCCCTGGCCGCGCATCCAGGCTGCAATGGTGGACGAGAATTCCCTGGTCGTCACTTACAACGACTGGCGTGGCGAGCCGCGCTCGCGCCACTCCAAGAAGGCCCTCGCGGCCGGCGAAAGCGTGGGTGACTGCGTCGACTGCAACGCCTGCGTCGCCGTCTGTCCGATGGGAATCGACATTCGCGACGGACAGCAGCTGGAATGCATCACCTGTGCCCTGTGCATCGATGCCTGCGACAGCGTCATGGACAAGGTCGGCAAGGAGCGCGGGCTGATCGCCTACGCGACCCTCTCGGACTACATGGGCAACATGGCGCTCGCCACCGATGGCGGTGCGGGGCCGATCGATCCCGCGCGCGTTCGCAACCAGACGGACGGTACCCTTTCGGACAAGGTGCGCCACTTCAACTGGCATGTGATCTTCCGCCCCCGCACGATCTTCTACCTGGTGGTTTGGTCGCTTGCGGGTCTGGGGCTGATTTTCGCGCTTGTTTCGCGCGACCGCCTGGGGCTGAATGTCATTCATGATCGAAATCCGCAGTATGTGCTCGAGTCGGACGGTTCGATCCGCAACGGCTACGAGGTCAAGCTTCTGAACATGATCCCGGAGCCCCGCATCATCACTCTCTCGATCGAGGGGATGCCGAATGCGACGATGCGCATTGCCGGTCACGACAGCCCCGACAGCCGTCATTTCAACATCCCGGCATTGCCGGACAAGGTGACGGCGCTGAAAGTGTTCGTGACGCTGCCGAAGGAATTCGGCGCAGAAGCAGATGGCGGTTTCCGGCTCGTGGCCGAAGATAAGCCGGGCAACGAGCACAGCGCCTATGACGCCAACTTCAATGTTCCAGGAGGTACGCGATGAGCCGGACTGCGAAGACCCCAAAGGCGCCGTTCACATTCACCGGATGGCATATGCTGGGTGTGATGCTGCTGTTCTTCGGCACGATCATCGCCGTCAACCTCGTGATGGCGTGGAACGCGGTCAGCAGCTGGAGCGGTCTGGTGGTACAGAATACCTACGTCGCCAGCCAGCAGTTCAACGGCAAGGTGGCGGAAGCGAAAGCCTTTGCCGCCAGTGGATTGGCGGGCTCGCTCCAGATCGCCGACGGCCAGGTCAGCTATCAGCTGCGCGATGCCGCGGGCGCCCCGGTGGCAGCCGACGCCGTCACGGTCACATTCAAGCGCCCCGTCGACGAGCGGGAGGACTTCCGGCTCACCCTTGTCGAAGACGGTGCGGGGAACTACGCTGCCAAGCGCGATATGGCAGGCGGACAGTGGATCGCCGACGTCACCACCGTTCGGGGCGGCGAAACGATCTTTCATCAGACGATCCGTCTTGTCGTTGCGGGAGAGAAGCCATGAGTTGCTGTGCCCCCGGTACCGAAGGCGCCCTCGACGGCGCGGCGGCCTTGGGAGCCACGCCATCGGCGGAAGAGCTTCTGCTTGCGAGCCGGGATCTCGGCGAGGGGCTGCGCCAGACGGATCTGAGCGTTCCTGCGATGCACTGCGGCGCCTGCATTTCGACGATCGAAAATGCACTGACGGAGTTGGCCGGGATCGAGAGCGCGCGCGTCAACTTGACGGCGAAACGCGTGACGGTGCGGTGGCGCGCGGGGCAGGGCTTTGATCCGCAGACGATCGTGACCGCAATTACCTCGACCGGATATGCAGCGCATCTGTTCACGGCTCAGCTTGCCGGCGACGATGAGTTGCGCAATCAACTGATACGGGCTGTGGCGGTGTCGGGCTTTGCGGCCATGAACATCATGCTGCTGTCGGTGTCCGTCTGGTCCGGAGCCGAAGCCTCGACCCGGGACATGTTCCACTGGATCTCGGCCTTTATCGCCGGTCCGGTGCTGCTCTATGCCGGCCGCTTCTTCTTCCGCTCCGCCTGGGGCGCCCTGAAGCACGGCCGCACCAACATGGACGTGCCGATCTCGCTCGCCGTCACGTTGTCCTATTTTGTCTCGCTGTGGGAGACGATCCATCACGCCGAGCACGCCTGGTTCGACGCGACGGTCACGCTGCTGTTCTTCCTTCTGATCGGCCGTACGCTCGATCACGTCATGCGAGATCGCGCCCGCTCCGCAATCACAGGCCTCGCCCGGCTGTCGCCACGCGGTGCCATGGTGGTATCGGCCAACGGTGCAAGGGAATACCGGCCGGTCGAGGAGATCGCGGTTGGGGACCAGCTTTCGGTTGCCGCCGGTGAGCGGATCGCCGTCGATGCGCGCGTCGTCACGGGGACGAGCGACGTGGATCGTTCCCTCGTCAGCGGCGAGAGTGCACCTGTTACGGCCCGCCCGGGGACCCAGCTGGAGGCTGGTGTCATGAACCTCACCGGGGCGCTCGTGGTCGAGGCGACCGCAGTGGCGCGCGAATCCTTCCTCGCCGAAGTGATCGGCCTGATGGAGGCTGCCGAAGGCGGGCGCGCCCGCTACCGTCGCCTTGCCGACCGTGCCGCCGCCTACTACTCGCCGGTCGTGCACCTGCTCGCCCTCATTTCGTTCTTCTGCTGGGGCTTCTACGACGGCGATTGGAAGCACGCGATGCTCGTTGCCGTTGCCGTGCTGATCATCACCTGCCCGTGCGCGCTCGGCCTTGCCGTGCCGGTCGTGCAGGTCGTGGCCGCTGGCCGCCTGTTCAGCAATGGCGTCATGGTCAAGGACGGTTCGGCGATGGAGCGGCTTGCCGAGATCGACACCGCGCTGTTCGACAAGACCGGAACGCTGACCATGGGGACGCCACGGTTGGTCGGGCGCACGTCCGCCGTTGAAGGTGCCGGTGACAGGCGACCGACCGCACAACCGTTCGCCATCGCTGCGGCGATCGGCGGGCACTCACGCCACCCGCTGTCGGGCGCACTGGCCGCCGCCTACACCGGACCCTTGCCGCAGTTCCAGACCGTCACGGAGATTCCCGGCTGCGGGCTCGAGGCCGTGGCGCCCGAAGGGACGTACCGGCTTGGCAATCGTGCCTTTGCCTGCGGTGTTGACGATGACGGGAACGATGGCGCGGCGACGTCGGAGGTCGTTCTCTCGCTCGATCGGCGGCCGCTCGAAACCTACAGTTTCGAGGATAGGCTTCGGCCGGCTGCGCGAAACGCGATAGACAGTCTACTCCATCAGGGTGTCGAAGTCGGCATCCTCTCCGGCGACCGGCCGGCTCCCGTCGAGCGGGTCGCGTCGATGCTGGGTGTCGAGCGGTGGCGCGCCGCGCTCGCACCGCGGGACAAGACGGAGGCCGTGACGACGTGTGCCGAATCCGGCCGCAAGGTGCTGATGGTCGGGGACGGCATCAACGATGCACCGGCACTTTCAGCCGCGCATGTGTCGATGGCGCCGGCAACTGCCGCCGACATCGGTCGGCAGGCTGCAGACCTCGTCTTCCTGCACAATGGGCTTGACTCGGTTTCCTTTGCGCTGGAGACGGCGCGCAAGGCCAGCAGCCTGATCCGGCAGAACTTCGCGCTGGCGATCGGCTACAACGTCATCGCGGTTCCGATCGCGATCTTCGGCCATGCGACACCGTTGATCGCCGCCATCGCCATGTCGACCTCCTCGATCATCGTGGTGGGCAATTCGTTGAGGCTGAGGGGCAAGGCGCCTGCGGCGGCAGACAATGCCGTGAAGCAGGCACCCTCTGTCGGAATGGCAAGGCCCGCATGAGCACGCTGGTCTATCTGATCCCGATTGCGCTTTCTCTTGGTGGACTTAGCCTTGCGGCCTTTCTGTGGTCGATCAAGAGCGGTCAGTACGAAGACCTAGACGGCGCGGCCTGGCGTGTTCTCGACGATGGAGATGGCGCGACAAGGCATGGAGAACAGCCGGACGATCGTCGGGCGTGATGGCCCATCGAGGCCTGACGACACACTTGTCCTTGTCGTAAATCGATTTGAGTGCGAAAACCACGACTACCGAAGTCGGGATGCTTCAGTCCCGCGCTTCGAGCAGTCGGGCGTGCGCATTTTCGGAGGGTGCTTTTGCATCCGGCGATGCGTCCATTTTCATACGGAGGTAAGACGGTGGTACAGGCGGAAATCGGTTTGATCGGTCTCGGCGTCATGGGATCGAATCTGGCGCTCAACATCGCCGAAAAGGGCAACAGGGTCGCGGTCTTCAACCGCACCGTCGCCCGCACCCACGAGTTCTATCAGGAGGCCGGGGCGCTGCAGGACAACATCGTGCCCTGTGACACGATCGAGGAGTTCGTCGCCGCCATCCGGCCGCCGCGGCCGATCATCATCATGATCAAGGCCGGCGATCCGGTCGATCAGCAGATGCAGCAGTTGAGGCCGCTTCTCGAGAAGAACGACATCCTGATTGACGCCGGCAACGCCAACTTCCGCGACACGATGCGCCGCTTCGATGCACTCAAGGACACCGGCCCCACCTTCATCGGCATGGGCGTTTCCGGGGGCGAGGAGGGCGCGCGCCACGGCCCCTCGATCATGGTCGGCGGCACGGAAGAATCCTGGAAGCGCGTCGAGAAGGTGCTGACGTCGATTGCTGCGCAATACAATGGCGAGCCGTGTGTCGCCTGGCTCGGCGAGAACGGTGCGGGCCATTTCGTCAAGACGATCCACAACGGGATCGAATACGCCGATATGCAGATGATCGCTGAAATCTACGGCATCCTGCGCGATGGCTTGAAAATGAGTGCCGGCGAGATCAGCGAAGTCTTCGCTGACTGGAACAAGGGGCGCCTGAACTCCTACCTGATCGAGATTACCGCGAAGGTTCTGGAGGCTGCCGATCCCATCAGCGGCAAGCCCATCGTCGATGTCATCCTCGACCAGGCCGGCCAGAAGGGCACCGGCAAGTGGTCCGTCATCGAGGCACAGAACCTGGGCGTTCCCGCAACCGCGATCGAGGCGGCCGTGGCCGCGCGCGGTATCTCCTCGATGAAGGTCGAACGCGAGGCGGCGCAGAAGGTTCTTGGCCTTCCAGCCGTGGCGCCGCTGTCGGTTTCCGACAGGGCGGCGTTCATCAAGGATCTTGAGCTCGCATTGCTGGCCGCCAAGATCGGCGCATATGCGCAAGGCTTCGCGGTGATGGCGGCCGCGTCGAGGGAGTTCAAGTGGAACCTGCCGATGCCGACGATCGCCAAGATCTGGCGGGCTGGCTGCATCATCCGCTCGCAGTTCCTCGACGAGATCACCACCGCCTTCACCAAGAACCCGGATGCAGTCAACCTGATCGTCACGCCGGCCTTTGCCGCCATGCTCGAGGAAACCGACGCTGCGCTGCGTCGCGTCGTATCGACGGCTGTCCTCGGCGGGCTACCCGTGCCGGCGCTCGCCTCCGCGCTCGGCTACTTTGACAGCTATCGTCGCGGGCGCGGCACGGCCAACATTATCCAGGCGCAGCGTGACTTCTTCGGGGCGCATGGTTTCGACCGCGTCGATGGCGCCGACAGCCACCACGGCCCCTGGGGCAGCGGGCTTGGGGCCGGCGCCTGACGGATCGTTCCGGCAGCACCATGTGCACCGAGCCTGCCGCCTTCGGCATCGCGGAGGCATGGGCGTTGCTCAAGAGGATGTGCGAGCCGACGCGTTTCAATTGCCGCTTGTGGGACGCCCCCGGGCGGCGGTATCCATGGCAACGAAATAATCTGAGGGAGTGAACGATGGCTTGGCAGCCCGCGGAAAACCGTTACGACATCATGAAGTACAACCGCGTCGGACGCTCCGGCCTTAAGCTACCGGCCGTCTCGCTCGGCCTGTGGCATAATTTTGGTGGTGATACGCCACACGAGCGGAAGGTCGACATGTGCCGGACGGCCTTCGACCTCGGCATCACCCATTTCGATCTCGCCAACAATTACGGCCCGCCGCCCGGTTCGGCCGAAACGGCGTTCGGCGAAATCCTCCGCACTGATTTTGCCGGCCTGCGCGACGAACTGATCATTTCCTCCAAGGCCGGTTACGACATGTGGCCCGGTCCCTATGGCGAATGGGGCAGCCGCAAGTATCTGATCGCCTCCTGCGACCAGAGCCTGAAGCGCATGGGCCTGGACTATGTCGACATCTTCTATTCGCACCGCTTCGACCCCGAGACGCCGCTGGAGGAGACCTGTGCCGCGCTCGACCACATCGTCCGCTCGGGCCGCGCGCTCTATGTCGGCATTTCCTCCTACAACTCACAGCGCACGCGCGAGGCGGCGGCGATCCTGAAGGATCTCGGAACGCCCTGCCTCATCCACCAGCCGAGCTATTCGATGCTCAATCGCTGGGTCGAGCGAGACGGCTTGCTCGACACACTCGATGAACTCGGCATCGGTTCCATCGTCTTCTCGCCGCTCGCGCAGGGCATGCTGACGACGAAATATCTCGGCGGTATCCCGGGCGACAGCCGCGCGGCACAGAACCATTTCCTCAAGAAGGATTTCATCCGCCCGGAGATCATCGATAACGTCCGCAAGCTCAACGAGATCGCCGAACGCCGCGGCCAGACGCTGGCGCAAATGGCGATCGCCTGGGTTCTGCGCGGCGACCGTGTCACCTCGGCGTTGATCGGCGCGAGCCGTGCCGCCCAGATCGTCGATTGCGTCAAGTCGCTGGAACGTGCTGATTTCACCGCCGAGGAACTGGCGGAAATCGACGGTTACGCGCGCGAAGCCCACATCAACCTTTGGACCCGGTCAGCCGAACTCGAATAGTCGTACGGTCCCGACCCGCAGCCGACATGCCTTTCGACTTGGGCGACTGCGCCTACTGAAAGGAAAATGGCCCAAATACCAAAGAACCCTCGTTGTCCCTGGAAAACGAGGGTTCTTTTTGTCTATGTCCGGTCGTCAGGATGCCGCGCCGACAACGCCCGCATGCGAGGGGAAGAAGCGCTCGAGACCGCGGCGCTTGCCGAACAGGATGTCGTGCTGCAGGAGCCGATAGTCGCGAATGAGCGGATCGATGTTCTTCTTGCGCGACCAGTCCGGTGTTGCTTTGCCGTCGTCGCCGATCAGCTGGTAGCGGTCGATGACGTCATACTGTTTCTGAACACGACCGAGAAAGCCGGTGTAGTAGGGGTGCTCGAAACCCGCCTCCGTCAGGATGTGGTAGGGCAGCAGCGCCGGGCTGATGGTGCCGATGTCCTCCTTCACGCCGGTCTTGTTGGACCAGACGATGAGCGGGGTTTCGTGCTCCTGCTTCATCTGCTCGACCGAGCCGCGGCGGGAGGCGGTTACATTGTTCATGTAGCCAGTCGCCGTATAGACGGTGTTCAGCGGCGGCAGGTGGTCGCCGAAGACGATGATGATCGTCTCGCGGTCGCGGTTGCTCGCCCAGTCCATCAGCGTCTTCAGGCTGTCATCCGCCTCCTTCACGCCCTGGGCATAGGTAGAAAGTGCCTGCCGGTCGGCAAAGGGCAGGTCACCTTCGACCTTGATCGTGTTCTTCGCATACCGGTTCGGCTCATAGGGGCCGTGACCCTGCAACGTTACGGCGAAGAAGAAGAACGGATCTTGCTGTGCATCGGCCTGGCGAATGATCTCGTTCGTCAGCGCCTCGTCGGAGGCGAAAATACCCCGTTTTGTCATGACAGGCATCGTCTCTTCGGTGCGAAAGGTCTCGAAGCCAAAGGACTTGTAGACGGAGGTACGGTTCCAGAACCAGCCGGCGAAGGGGTGAATGGCACGCGCGGTGTAGCCCTCGCCGCGGAAGAACGTCGCAAGTGACGGGATCGGATTGCGCACATACTGCTGGTAGGGAATGCTGCCGGTTGGCAGGAAGGCGTTGGAGAAACCGGTCAACGCCTCGAACTCCACGTTCGCCGTCAGTCCACCGAACTCCGGAGAGAAGACCGCGCCGGTCGTGTTCTCGCGAATGACGGGCATCGGGTCAGGGGAGAGTTTCAGGCTCGGCAGGCGCGTCGGATCCCATAGCGACTCGCTCATGACCACGATCACGTCGGGCTTGCTGCGGTGGTTGGTCCCTGCGGGAAGCGGCTCCTGCTGAATATGGTCGATCGCGTCGCCCGAGTAGCCGGCCGGAGCCTTGACGTTCGCCATCGGCAGGTTGATCGCAAAGGCGAGCATGAAGCCGTTGTGGCGATAGTTCTCCGCCTGGTCCCACATGATCGGGAAGACGTGCAGACGATCGCGGACCCAGGAAAACTGGTTGTAGTCCATGATCGAGGAGAAGCCTGCCAGCAGCGGAACGGCGATCGCCAGCCGCAGGGCGCGCTCCTTCAGGGTCAGCGGCCGAAACCGCTTCCAGGCAAAAATCCAGACCGAGACGAGTGCGGCGATGGCTGACAGCGAGCCGATTCCGACGGCGACAGCTGTCCACGGCCGATCGCGAACCAGCGCCGGCATCAGTTCCATGATCTGGCGGCCGAACAGCAGGTCGGTGGGATAGAGCGGATCAGTCAGGAAGATCTGCTTCTGCTCGGAGATGAAGGCGAGAAGGATCGCGATCGGCGCCAACACCAGCACCGCCTTGTGCTGGCGGCCGATCAGCGCGTCAAAACCGAGAAAGGCAAGAAGGAACAGGCCGCAGGTGGTCCATCCGGGCTGCGCATAGGTCGTCAGGAAGGTGATCGTGGCACTGGTCGAATTGCGTGTGATCAGTTCGACGGCGGCGACGGTCGCGACGGCGAGCAGCACTGTCAGGCCAACGGAACCCAGCACCGCCATCGTCTTTGCGACGCGGGCGGGATGACCTGTGTCGACGGTAAACCGCTTTTCGACGGCGGTTGCCGTGACGGCAGAACTTACAAGGGTCACGCGTTACTCCAGGCTTCATAAAAGTGTCGTCTCTCTGTCATATCGCTGTCACCTTGAACAGGGGATGAATAGTCGCGCCGGCCGCCGGCGGGACCTCGCTGGCCGTCAGATCGCACGATCCGGCCGCGTCGCCTGACGCGCCCTTGCGGAAACGAAAACCCTTCATTTTCAAACCAGCGATCATCCTTTAAACAGCGTCTTGAGACCGCCCGTCGTGATGACGCCCGGGCGAGTGCGGATCGAGGGCAGAGATGAACGAGAACAACAACAGGACGACGCTCCGGATTGCGGTTGCGCAACTCAACCCGACGGTCGGGGACGTCGCCGGAAACCTGGCGAAAGCGCGCGAGGCGCGTGCCGATGCCGCCCGTCAGGGAGCGGATCTGCTGCTTCTGACGGAGCTGTTCATTTCCGGCTATCCGCCGGAGGACCTCGTTCTGAAGCCGGCGTTCCTCAAGGCATGCCATGCTGCCGTCAATGCACTCGCCGCTGATACCGCCGATGGTGGTCCGGGCGTCGTCGTCGGTTTTCCCCGCCAGGGGGCGACCGGCCGGCACAATTCCGTCGCCGTGCTCGATGGGGGGCGCATCCTTGTGTTCCGCGACAAGCTCGACCTGCCGAACTACGGCGAGTTCGACGAGAAGCGTGTGTTTGTCGAAGGCGCGATGCCCGGTCCGGTTAATTTCCGCGGCGTTCGGCTCGGCATTCCGATCTGCGAGGAGATCTGGAACGACATGGGCGTATGCGAGACGCTGGCAGAAAGCGGAGCGGAAATCCTGCTGGTGCCGAACGGTTCGCCCTACTATCGCGGCAAGGTCGACGTGCGCCACCAGGTGGCGCTGCGACAGGTGATCGAGACAGGGTTGCCGATGGTCTTTGCCAACCAGCTCGGCGGACAGGACGAACTCGTGTTCGACGGGGCGAGCTTTGGCCTGAATGTCGACAAGTCGCTCGCCTTCCAGATGAGCCAGTTCGAGGAATCGGTCGCGCTCGTCACGTGGAAGAAGGAGAACGGCACCTGGCGCTGTGACGGCGGGCCGATGGCCAAACTGCCCGAGCAGGAGGAGGCCGACTACCGCGCCTGCATGCTGGGGTTCCGCGACTACGTCAACAAGAACGGCTTCAAGAACGTGGTGCTCGGACTTTCCGGCGGCATCGATTCAGCGATCTGTGCTGCGCTCGCCGTCGATGCGCTGGGGGAGGAGCGGGTGCGCTGCGTGATGCTGCCCTATCGCTACACCTCGCAGGAGTCGCTGAGCGATGCGGCCGCCTGCGCAAGGGCGCTGGGCTGCCGGTATGACATCGTCCCGATCGAAGCGCCCGTCGTCGGCTTCATGGACGCGCTGTCCGACATGTTCGAGGGCACCGAGTCCGGCATTACCGAGGAGAACCTGCAAAGCCGTGCGCGCGGGACCATTCTGATGGCGATCTCGAACAAGTTCGGCTCGATGGTGGTGACGACCGGCAACAAGTCTGAGATGTCCGTCGGCTATGCAACCCTCTATGGCGACATGAATGGGGGGTTCAATCCGATCAAGGACCTCTACAAGATGCAGGTGTATGCCTTGTCGCGTTGGCGCAACACATCGGTGCCGCCCGGGGCACTCGGCCCCTCGGGCGAAGTGATCCCGCGCAACATCATCGACAAGGCACCGTCCGCCGAATTGCGGCCGAACCAGACCGACCAGGATTCGCTGCCACCCTATCCGGTGCTCGATGACATCCTGGAGTGCCTGGTGGAAAACGAGATGGGCACCGAAGAGATCGTCGCGCGTGGCCATGACGAAGCCACCGTCCACCGTATCGAGCACCTGCTCTACATTGCCGAATACAAGCGCCGGCAGTCGGCACCCGGGGTGAAAATCACCAAGAAGAATTTTGGCCGCGACCGGCGCTATCCGATCACCAACCGGTTCCGCGACCGATGAGGCAAAGGTGAACGACGATGCGCAGTTCGGTCGAGATACACAACATCCGGACAGGACTGACGCACGTCGTCTGGCAGACCGAGCAACTGGTGGAGGCGCCGAACTTTTCCCGGGATGGCCGGTCACTCCTCATCAATGGCGACGGCCGGCTCTACCGGCTGCCGCTCGACGGCAGTCCGCCCGTGCCGATCGACACCGGATTTGCAAACCGCTGCAACAACGACCATGGCCTGTCGCTGGACGGCCGTTGGCTGGCCATTTGCGACAAGACGGAATTCGGCAAGTCGGCCATCTATATCTTGCCTGCTGAAGGTGGAGTGCCGAGGCTCGTCACGCAAAGGCTGCCATCCTATTGGCACGGCTGGTCACCGGACGGGAGGCAGATCTGCTATTGCGGCATCCGCGACGATCTCTTCGATATCTATACGATCCCGGTTGACGGCGGCGAGGAGGAGCGGCTGACCTTCGGCGAAGGTCGCAACGACGGACCGGATTGGTCGGTCGACGGTCGCATCTACTTCAATTCGAGCCGGAGCGGGCGCATGCAGATCTGGTGCGTTCGGCTGGAAAATCGCGAGGTCGCGCGCATCACCGACAGCCAATGGGCAGACTGGTTCCCGCATCCGTCGCCGGACGGGCGACACCTGCTCGTGCTGTCCTACGATGCCGACGTGCTCGACCATCCCCGTGATCAGCGCGTCCGCCTCCGGTTGATGGATGCCGACGGCCGAAACGATCGAGTGCTGTTCGAATTGCTCGGCGGGCAGGGGACGATGAATGTGCCGAACTGGTCACCCGATGGCGACGAGTTCGCCTTTGTGCGCTACGCGCCTGCAGGTTGACGCGCTCGCGGCTCGACCACGTGACGCTTCAAAGGCCGTTCTGCAGCTTCAGATTTTAACCTTTCGGAAACCAGGCTGCTTAAGGGAATATTCCCGCTTTCTGCGCCAAAGTGCCGCGACAAAACGCACAAGGCGGCAATGCAGACCGCCGGCATGTCGGTGGGGAAAGACATGGCGAATGCTGGGGCTGAGGGTCCGGTCGCGCGCCGGAGCAGCGTCAAGATCATGATTGGTCTTGCGGCGATAGTGATCGTCGCCCTGTTCGCGTCCGCCAATTTCATGGTGCTTGACTACTCGATCCGGCAGGCGAACGATTTTGTTGCGACCTCCGAAAAGACGCTCGTTAAGAACGAGTTCCGTCAGCAGATCGAACAGGTTGTGCTTTACCAGAGCGGAATGTCCGTCTGGGATCGAGGCTTCGATGAACTGGCCGACGGCTCGTTCAGCGACGATTTCATTCGCAGGGAGTTGCGCGACTGGCTCTGGAGCGATTTCGGCTTTTCCTGGACGGTCTTCACGAAGCCGGGCGAAGAGACAGTCCTGGCCGTCCACAATCGCCATGTCGTCCGGCCGCAAGAAGCCGACCAATTGCTCTACTGGGTCAGCGACCTGACCAAACGCGCCGAAGCGGCCTACTATGCGGCGCTCAGCCGTACGCGCGATGGCTGGCTTCTTGCAAAGCCGGCCGAGAGCGGCGGCGTATTGTCGCCGACATTGGCGCAGATCAACGTCACCGGAATGCGGATGATCGACGGCACGATGAGCATCATCGTGGTGCAGTCCGTCGTCCCCAAGCGGCTTTTCATTCCGGATGCGCGCAAGAAACCTGTGCTGTTGGTCACCGTCAAGCCGATCACGGCCAAGATGCTGGTGAATTCCGAGCAGCGCCTGGGGATCCGCGATCTGGGCTTCCTGCCAATCACGACCGAGGATAGCGATCTCTTGCTCACCGGTGTCGGCGGCGACGCCTTCAACCCGATGGCTGCGTCCTGGCGCCCGAACCGCCCCGGCTCGTTCGTCTGGTCGATGGCGATGCCGCAGATCACCGCCCTGGTCGCGATCTTCGTCGTGGTCATGGGTTTCGTCGCGCTGAAGTTCGCCTCAACTGTGCGGGCCCTGGAGCGAAGCGAAGCGCGAAATGCTTATCTCGCCTGTCATGATGCGCTGACCGGCTTGCTCAACCGTTCCGGCTTTGACGACGCCATGAAAAAACTGCTCGACAAGGACACCCGTCCGTTTGCCGTCTTCGCGGTCGACCTCGATCAGTTCAAGGCCGTCAACGATCGGCATGGTCACGCAGCGGGCGACGCCGTGCTTAGGACGATCGCTTCCCGGTTTCTGGGCAGGGTCGCCGAAAAGGGAGTGGTGGCGCGCCTGGGTGGCGACGAGTTCGCGGTGCTGCTTCCCGGCATGACCGACAGGCAGGCCCTCCTCGATCTTGCCAACGGTCTGGTGCGCGACGCGCAGATCCCAATTCCGTTCGGCGGACAACTGCTGGCTGTCGGTAGCAGCGCTGGCATCGCTGTTTATCCCGACCATGGCCGGACCGTGCACGACCTTATGGTGGTTGCCGACACGGCGCTCTATACCGCCAAGAACGGTGGCCGCAACCGCGCCGTGTTTGCGTCGCCCGAGGAGGACAACGCGGCAAAAGACATCGGGATTGTCTATCCGCGACACGCCATCGTCGGCCCCGGCCTTGCATCGTAGGCACCGGCGTGCGCAAGTGTCGCCCGTCAGGTGCCCTTGCGCGAGCAGGGGAGAATCGGGAATTCGGTGGGGCTGACGCCATGCGTTCGATCTGAACGCAGACACCTTGGCAAACTCCAGCCTCGAAGCCGAAACGTGCCCAACGCTGTGACGGGGACGGCCAAGCCTGGAAGGATCTACCCTTCCGATCGCCACTGGTGTTTCAACCGGGAAGGCGGCGCGGCCGGAGGATCCGGAGTCAGAAGACCGGCCTGGCGAGATAGACCAACCCGCGCGGACGGCGGACGGTTTCATGCATTGTTGGGGAGATGACGATGCAGCCTCTGCCGAAGGACGATCTCGTCCACGCACAACCCTTTTCGCCCGCGGAGCGGGCAGCCGTATACCGTGCGATCGAAACACGCCGCGATGTGCGCGACCAGTTCCTGCCAGAACCGGTGCCCGAAGACCTGCTCGAGCGCTTGCTTCGCGCGGCACATCTGGCACCCTCGGTCGGTTTCATGCAGCCATGGAACTTCATCGTCATTCGCGATCAGGCAGTGCGTGCGCAAGCGCACGAGGCATTCGAGCGTGCCAACGAGGAGGCGGCGATGATGTTTGCCGGCGAGCGCCGGTCGCTTTATCGCTCGCTCAAGCTCGAGGGCCTCCTGAAGGCTCCGGTCAGCATCTGCGTGACCTGCGATCCGGACCGCGGCGGAGCCGTGGTGCTGGGCCGCACGCACAATCCGCGCATGGACGTATATTCGACCGTGTGCGCGGTTCAGAACCTGTGGCTTGCGGCCCGGGCGGAGGGCGTCGGCGTCGGCTGGGTCAGCATCTTTCACGACGCGGAGATTCGTGCGCTCCTGGGCATTCCCGAACGGGTCGAAATCGTCGCCTGGCTTTGCCTCGGCTTCGTCGACGAGCTCTATCGCGAACCGGAACTCGCAGTGAAAGGCTGGCGGCAACGATTGCCGCTCGACGAGCTCGTTTATGCCGAGCGGTGGGGAGAGCGGCGGTAAAGGCGGTTCAGTTCGCGCCCGCGGGGTTGCGCAGATCGATCTTGGGTTCGTCCGGGACGAAAACAGGGCCGACATTGCGCACCTTGTCCTTCTCCGGATCGTAAGGGCGTTCGATCACGACCTTTGAAGCCGCGCTGCCCACCGGATGCATGCGGATCGTCGTGACGGAGCCGGTGCTGTCCTTGATGGTTTCGGTACCCGTTGCCGGGCTGGTGTAGGCAAGCCGGCCGCAGCCACAGGCTTGCGGCTTCGGCAGGCCGCGTGTGCGATAGGCGAAGGCTGCCGGCAGTTGTCTGTAGAGCCTGCCGGTGACGGTGGAAACCATCTCGCCGCTGTCGACAGAATCGAGCGCCTGGTAGAAGAGTTCGGTTTCCGTCTGTGGACACAACCTGGCGCAGACCCTCTGGTCTCGTCGAAAGTCGAGCGGGGAAGCGCCTGAGGTTACGGGGAAGAAGCCGCCGTCGCAGGTTCTGACGCAGACCGTGCGCAATCTGCCGCCCGAACCGCCGCTGGTAACGTACCGGGTCGCCAGGCCGTCAAGCGGAAACTCGCCATCGGGCAATGGCTCTTCCGAAGCCCGGCTGGCTTGCGCCGTGCTTGGTTCGTCGCCACTGTCGCAACCGTGCGCTTCGATCGCCGCAAGGATATTGACGCGGGCTTCCTGTCCGTTTCCGGCCGACGCAAGTGCGCTGCGCCCCGCCTCGATATTCCTGAGGTTGCGTTCCATTCGTTCGACCGAGGAGGCGAGTTCGCTACATTGGCGGGCAGTCGACGTCCGGTAGACCTTGACGCTGCCCGTGCTGCAGCCAAGCTGGCGCAGACTCGCTCTCGCGCTCTGCAATTGATTGTTCTGCTCGGTGATGGCGCTGGAATAGGGGGCACCGCCGCCGGTCGGAATTTCCACATTCGTGAGGGCCGCAAGACGCGAGTGAAGATCTGCGCAGACGTCGACTGCCCGAGCCGGTACGGCCATGGCGAGGAGGAGGGCGGAGGTCGCCAGAACCATCGAGCGGCGCGAGCACAAGGACACTGCGGCGACTCCGGACAGGGGAATTGCTGGCATCACATCATCATCATACGTTGCAGGAGCGCCGGCGCAACGCGCTCATCGAAATGTGATTAATCGCCGCGCGATGGCCGTCGAAACAGCTGATTTTGGAAATCAGGTTCGCACCGCCGGGTGGAATTGATCTCGCCCCGCCCATGGTGTAGCACAGTGCATCCTATCCGATTGCGTCCACACCTATAGGTTTTGTATGCGCCTCACTTCCGTCCTGCTGAGTCCGTTCTACGCCCTCCAGCTCGCATCGGGTGCCAAATCCTTTGCCGACAATCCGATCATTGGCAGCAAGACGCTGAACAGGATGGGCCTGCACGCGAAACGCGTGGCGGTGGCAATGGACATGGCGGACCGGCGGCGCAAGTCGCTCGCGCAACTCGTCACACCCGAGCAGCGGCGTGAATACGAGGAGAACGGCTTCGTTCGAATTGAGAATTTCCTGCCGGCCGAAGTCTTTGCCAAGGTGACGGCGGAACTGGAGAACAGCGATTTCGACCGCTACGACATGCTGCAGGGGACCACTGTCACCCGCCGCGCACTGATCGATGACAGCGATCTGGAGCGGCTGCCGGGTTTCAAGGCAGCGCGCAACGATCCTCGGATGTCGAACCTCCTGCGTTACGTCTCCTCGCACGATGGCCAGCCGCTGCTCGTCGTCCAGGTCGTGATGGCACTGCCTTCGACACCCTCCAAGGAGACTGCATCCGACCCGCAGACGGCCCTGCACAGCGATACCTTCCAGCCCACCGCCAAGGCCTGGCTTTTCCTGAAGGACGTGGGCGAGGACGACGGGCCGTTCTCGTACGTGCCGGGCTCGCACAAGGTCACGCCGCAGCGCATGGCGTGGGAAAAGCGCATCAGCGAAAACTCCGACACGATCGAGAACAAATACTCCGCGCGTGGCTCGCTGCGCATCATGCCGGAGGAATTGACAGCGCTCGGCTACGGCCAGCCCGTGAGGATGGTGGTGAAAGCGAACACGCTGATCGTAGCCGACACGCACGGCTTCCATGCGCGCTGCCCGAGTTACAAGGAAACGACGCGGGTCGAGATCTACGGGTCGCTGCGCCGCAACCCTTACCTGCCGGTGACCGGCCTGCACTTTGCGTCGCTTTCCTTCATCAAGTCCCGCGTTAATCGGTTGATCATCGGCGGCATGAGCCTCCGTGGGAAGATCGGCCTCAAAGGCTCCCCGTGGGCGCCGGCCGGTCTCGGCAAGGCGCTGGAATGGTCCAAGCGGCTGAAGCGGAAGTAGGCGAAGGATACGGTTGCAAAGTACGATTGGGTGGGTGAACGAGTTGCGCCGCGCCGAATGGCTCGGGCACCGACGAACCCTCGCCGGCCTAGCTACCGCCCTGCTTGTTGCGACCTCAGGTCGTCAAGCCGCACTCGGTCCCGGGTCATCGCCGTCGTTCCGGTCGAAGGGTACCGGCATTGCGCGGGCCGGAAATGAGATGACACGCGAGGTTTCCGCAGGCTCCCCGTGACGTTGCTCCGACCGGGGCACCACTTTCTCGACGATGACCGTTCGCGGCCATCCGTCGTCCGGCATCACCGCTGCAGTATCACCTTCCGAAAGCCCGAAAAGTGCCAAACCAAGCGGGTCGTGAATCGATAGCGCGTGCGGTACGGCCTCGACGGGGAGTTCCGCCTGCACGATCACCACGGTGTGCGGGCTGCATCCTTCAAACCTGTAGGTCACACGGCTATTGATTGTGACGACATCAGGCGGGATTGCACCACTGCAGTAGATCTCCGCGACCGCCAACTTTGCTCGAAGCAAGACCGCGAGCGGATCGCTCGCATCGGGCAGGCGGTCGAGCATGGTCTCCAGGATCGCCATGTCATTGGGGGTGAGTTTGCAACTGATCGGTTCCACGGGCATCTAAAATCTCACTTTCGCCGCAACGATATTCGTTGCACGCTCCAAACGAGGTCCAAGTCGCTGAAATGTTCCCCTGGTCGCGGCGGCCCGCGCCAGGGGTTACGAGCCCGTGATCAAGCTACTCGCATGATGAATGAAGCGGAGGCGGCGTCGGTGGACTGGCGAGGAAGGGGGGGCGCCAAGCCGGGGCAGGGCGATCGCTGCCGAACTCAGTCGATGACACGTGCAGGACGCCATCAGCCAATCCTCACAACCCAGGCGCTAGAAGGGCCCGGATGGCAGGATCGGTGCGCCGGCATGAAAAGTCAAGCGACGGGCCGGTGAGCGAAGAGATCGACGCATGAAGGGAGGCTAGCACAGCGATGACGACATTGGCTCGTCAACGTCATCGAGAACGTTCCGGACTTTATTTCGGGACTGTCTGCGCCGACACCGTAAGTCTGTATCTGGAATGTTCTCATTTTGCCAATGACTGCGTCTTGGCATTTCCTTGATGTGGTAGCAAAATCAAGGTCTTCAATGGTCGGAGCGGCGGGATTCGAACCCACGACCCCTTGACCCCCAGTCAAGTGCGCTACCGGGCTGCGCTACGCTCCGAACCGTCGCAACCCCTATAGTCTCGGTGCCGGGGATGCAAGGGGCAATTTCACCTATGCCAACAAATTGCGAAGATGTTCCCGCTACGGACGCGATGCAGGCGGTGCGGATGGCGCTCGACCAAGGCGAAACGAATGCGTTTCTGTCGAACAACCCCCAGTCTGGGCCAAAAAGATATGCGAAATCAAAAGCTCTGAAGCGCAGCGGGCCTGTGTCAAGCCCACTCATCCTTTAAGGCGGAGTGGGTGCGGCTGTATTACGTGACAAGGCTGCGGTAGATCGCCTCCGTTTCCGATATCATGCGGGGCAGATCGTAATCGTTGCTGCGCAACCTCGCGGCCACGGCGTAGCGTTGCAGACACGAGGGATCGGCGAGGCCTATCATCGCGTTTGCCAGCGTGCGAGGGTCGTCGTCGTTGGGAACCAGAATGCCGTTGTGGCCGTGCTCCAGCACGGTCGATGCGCCGCCGACCTCGGTGAGAATCAGGGGCTTGGCCGCGGAGGCCGCCTCGAGCATGACATAGGACATCGCTTCGTAGCGGCTCGGCATGACGATCGCATCGACCGCATCCATTGCTTCCGGTCCGGTGAAGCGGCTTGTCAGATGAATGCGTGCGCCGGCCGGGCTCTGGTTGATCCGACCGCGTACCAAGTCCTCCAGTTCTCCGGCGCCGACCATCAGAAGATGGGCCTCCGGCAGTTTCGCCGCGGCGATCGTGAAGGCGTCGACCAGACGTTCGGGCGCTTTCTGCGGCGAGAGGCGACCGACAAAGCCGAAGACGAGGGCCTCGGCGGGGATGGCGAACGCCTCACGGACCGTGTCGCGCAGGCCGCCCGGCGGGGTCTCAACGCCGTTGACGACGATGGACAGCTTCTTGCGGGGCATGCCAAGCGCCCGGGCATGGGCATATTCATCGGCGGAGACGCAGATCACCCGGTCGGTTAAAAATCGTGCCAGGCATGTCTCGATTGTGCCGTAGACGAACTGACCGGTCCTGCCGAGTGTGGGATCCATCGTGCGAAACGCATGCGGTGTATAGACCCGCGGCGCATGGCGGCCCGGCAGCCGGATGCGCGCGAGCGCACCGGCCTTCGAGCTGTGGCCGTGGATGGCGTCGAAGGGTCCGTGCTTCCGCATCAGGCGGCGCAGATTTGCAAATGCGCCGAAGTCGGACAGTCCCGGCGAGCGGGCCATGTCGACCGGGTGGACGCCGTCGAGCCCAAGCGAGACGAGCTCATCGACGAAGCGCTCCTCGGCGCGTCGCGGAGAGTAGACCGCGTGAACCGTGTGGCCGCGTTGGGTGAGTCCCCGGCAGAGATCGATGAAATGGCGCCCCGAGCCGCCGCCGCTCGGTTCGAGCACCTGCATCAGGCGCAAGCGTCGCGTGGCCTTGTCGCTATGCCGGTCCATGTTCGCTTCGCTGGTTCGGCCGGAAGCGCTTGCGGTGGCGATGTTCGAGGGCGAAACAGCCCCAGAGAACGCCGACGATGAGATAGAAATGCCGCCAGTGGTCGGTGTCGATGACGAAGCCGATCGCCGTGTGTCCGACAAAGGCGATGTAGGCGATCATCAGATAGGGCTGCCAGGGACGGTTCAGCAGCAGGTTGCGGAAACCGGTCCAGAGCGTCCAACTCACCAGCGTCAGGTAACAGAGAAAGCCGAGCCAGCCGTAGCTGGTCAGCGACTTCAGCCAGATGTTGTGCTCGTCCTCGGGAAAGATGGTGCTGAAGACCATCGGGCCGATGCCGAGCGGGGTTTCCATCGACATGAGAAAGCCGAGGCGGTGCCGGGCGAAGCGGCCGAGATGGCCGCCGTCGTAGTCCTGCACGAGCTGGGTGCGGCTGGAAAACAGCTCGGCGATCTGCGGGATCTGCAAGGCAATGACAAGGCCGATCACCATGAGCCCGATAGCCGAAATGCTGAGCGCCAGGATTTTCAGGCGGAAGGCTCCGGTACGCTCCTTGAGCAGCATGATGAAGACCAGCGCGACCGCCGAAAACAGAAACAGCGCCCAGGCCGCGCGCGAGAAGGACAGGAAAAGCCCGAGCGCGATTATGAGAAGCCCGATCACGTTCAGCGGTGCCTTTGCCAGCCGATTGGCGAGCAGGCCGTGCATCAGATAGAGGGCGGGGGCGACGAGAAAGGGACCGAAGACGTTCGGATCCTGGAATGCGCCCTTTGCGCGATCGTAGAGCGTGAAGGCCTCGCTGCCGGGAAATGCGTTGAAGTAGCCGAGGATCCCCAGCGTGGCCGTGATCAGGGCGCTGGCGACCCAGGCGCGGAAGATCAGTTGCAGCCGCTGCGGCTTCGCCTCGATGATCGCGGCGAAGAAGATGGATGACAGCGCAAGAAACAGCGAGACGGCGACATACATCGGGCCGTCGGCCATGTCGGTCATGACCGTCAACGAAAGCATGCCGCCGATATTGAAGGTTACAAGCAGCGCCAGGAGCGGGGCGACGCTGCGCGAGATCCGCAGCCCGAGGAGCGCCCAGATGCCGATCAGCCCCGCCATGAAGAGCTCGTACGGCGCCGGTTCGGAGATGACGAAACCGGACAGGAACACGCCGATCGTGACGAGCGCAGACGCGATCACGCCGATGGCGGCAAGCTGTGGCCGCAGGGGCGGGAATATCGGCAGGGCCGCGGCGCTCAATAGGCGTTCTCCGTATTGAGCAGCCGGATCGGCGTCAGGAACAGTATCTTCAGGTCGAACAGCAGTGACCAGTTCTCGATGTAGTAGAGGTCGAACTCGGTGCGGTAGCGAATCTTGTCGTCATGGTCGATTTCGCCGCGCCAGCCGTTGATCTGCGCCCAGCCGGTGACGCCCGGTTTGACGCGGTGACGGGCAAAATAGCCCTCGACGATGTCGACGTACTTGCGGTCGTGCGACTGCGCCTGGATGGCGTGCGGGCGCGGACCGACAAGCGACAGTTCGCCTTTGAGCACGTTGAAGAACTGCGGCAGTTCGTCGATCGAGGATTTGCGCAGGAAACGTCCGACCGGGGTCACCCGTGGGTCCCCCTTGGTGACGGCGGCCCTCGCGGTCGGATCGGACATGTTGGTGTACATCGAGCGGAACTTGTAGACCTCGATGATCTCGTTGTTGAAGCCGTGTCGCTTCTGCTTGAAGATGATCGGTCCCGGCGACGTCAGCTTGACGGCAAGGGCTGCGCCGATGAAGACCGGCCACAGCAACAGCAGCGCCAGCAGGCTGAAACCGATGTCGAAGATACGTTTTGCCACCGAATCCCAGTCGGCGATCGGCCTGTCGAAGAGGTCGAGAAGCGGGACGTTGCCGACTTGCGAATAGCTGCGCGGGCGGAAGCGAAGGCCATTGGAATGCGCTGCCAGCCGGATGTCGACGGGCAGAACCCAAAGCTTGCGCAGCAGAGACAGGATGCGCGTCTCGGCCGAGAGCGGCAGCGAGATGATGAGCATGTCGATCCGAGCCAGCCTCGCAAACTCGACCAGCTCCGCTATCGTTCCGAGCTTCGGGTAGCCGGCGACGATCGAGGGGGAACGTCGCTCGTCCCGGTCGTCGAAGATACCGCAGATGCGGATGTCGTTGTCGGGCTGGCGCTCCAGCGCACGGATCAGTTCCTTGGCCGGTTCGCCGCCACCGGCAATCACGGCGCGGCGTTCCATCGTTCCGTTCCGGGCCCAGCGACGGATCGAATAGGCGATCAGTTGCCGCTCCGCTACGAGATAGATGGCACCGAATAAAAACCAGAGCATGAACCAGACGCGGGAGGTGTTTTCGGCGACCTTGAAGAAGAAAAGCGCGAGCGCCATGGTCGCGAACGCAATTGCCCAGGCGCCGAGCAACCGGGGGATCATGCGCCAGGCCGCTCGTAGCGACGGGATCTGGTAGGTGTCGGCCACGTGCAGCAGCAGCACGCCGAGCGCCGAGCCGGCGGCGATCACGCCGATGTAGAACAGCATCATGTCCAGCGATGGGGCGACGTAGATGCTTGTGATGCCGTAGCCGATGACGAACAGCATCGTGAATTCCAGCAGCCGCAGCAGCCCCGTGATCATGTTTGGCGAGTAATTTTCTGCGCGAAACTGCAGAGCAATCTGCTGGGCGAGCGGGTTGAGTTCGACCGTCTTGCCGCCATCCTGCTCCTCGGCCGCGCCACCCGGTTCGATGGTGCGCACCTCGGAAACCTTGCGCCGGATCCGTTCCGGGTCGAAGGCGTCTGGCTTGTCAATACGGTTCATGGCTTGCATCCGGATCGGTCATGCGCACCCGATAGCAGAAAGCCCCTAAGAAACCGCTTACGCGAGGTGGGGCGAAACCGTACAACCTGTCTGGCAGCCGGGGCGTGGCAGCAGTTCGCGGTAGAGCTTCATCATCGACGTCGCCATGACGGAGGCTGAAAACTTGCCCTTAAAGGAAGTCGGGTCCGGCATCACCTGCGTCCGCCACTTCGGGTCGGTGACCGAGCGTGCCATCGTCGCTGCGAGCGCGTCGGCATCGGCGGGTTCGGCCAATGCGATGTTGCCCTGGCCGAGAGCTTCCGGGATGCCGCCGACGCGGCTCGCAATCACCGGCACATTGGCGGCGAGCGCCTCAAGCACGATGTAGGGCATGGATTCCGCCCGCGAGGGGACGACGATCGCGCGTGCCATTGCAAACGCTTCACGGGCCTTCATCGCCGGCATCATCGCGATCCGCCGGCCCAGGCCGAGACGCAGCATCGTTTGCTGGTATTTCTCTTCGTCCGGGCCGTCGCCAATCATCAATGCCGAGAGTGGTCGTCCGACCCGCCGCTCGGTCTTGGCGAAGGCATCGATGAAGACGTCCGGCCCCTTCAGGTCGCGGAGCATGCCGATATAGAGGAAATCGGCCGCACCCTCGTGCGGATAAATCGTGTCGAAGTCGCGGTCACTGATGCCGTTGTAGATGCGCTCGCTTCGGCAACGGGGCTTGCCGACCTTGGCAACGTAGGCTTCGCGCTCGAAATCACAGACGAACACGAGGGCGTCGGTGAAGGGTTCGAGCAGCCGCTCGGTTCGGAGCACCGCATTTCCCGTCATCGTGGCGCGGGAGTAATGCAGGCTGCCGCCATGCGGCGAATAAAGGCGGGCTACGCGATACCTGTTCACCCGCAACGCTGAGCCGATGAGCCGGGCAATGGCGCCGCCCTTGGCGCCGTGCCCGTGAAGCACATCCGGCTGCAAACTTCTTATTTCACGATAGCTGCCCGACAAGGCCCGCAGGTCGCCCGGACTGACCGAGCGGCGGATCGGCAAGCGGAAGATCCCCAGCGACAGGAACGGCCGGATCTCGTCGAACAACGCGTCCTCATAGGTGCCGCCGGTGCTGCTGTCACATACGATTCCGACATCATGGCCTTGCCGCGCATGGTATTCCGCGAGGTCGCGCACGTGCCGGAAGATCCCGCCGATCGGGGAGCGGAAGCAATGGATGATGCGCAGTGGAGGCTCGCTGGCCATGGGCGTCAGAACAGCCGCTCGCGGACATAGATCGTGTCACCGGCCATGATCGGATCGGAGATCGATACGCGGCCGGTGATGATCTTGCCGTTGATCTTGCGTGTGACGTCGACATTCGCCTGGTTCGCCCGCGGTGAGAAGCCGCCGGCGACTGCGATCGCGTTCTGCACTGTCATGCCCGCGACATAACTGTATTGGCCGGCCTGGCCGACTTCGCCCATGATGTAGACGGCGCGATAATTGGCGACTTCGATGGAAACGTCCGGATCGCGCAAATATCCCTGCCGCAGCTTGCCGGCGATGATGCTTTCCATCTCCTGGATGGTGTTGCCGCGCGCAGGCACGGAGCCGATCAGCGGAAAGGCAATGTAGCCGGCCTGGTCCACCAGGTAGGTGTTGGAGAGGTTCGCCTGTTCGAACACGGTGACGCGCAACCGGTCGCCGCTGTCGAGCCGGTAGGGCTGGATCGTCGCTTCCTGAAAGGCTTTTGGGGCAGGGCGATAGCCGCTGCAGCCGGCAACGATGGCCGGCGCGAGCGTCGCCGCCGCAATGATCGCGACTCTGATTGTCCTTGCGAATGCCATTTCGCCCATGCCTGCCGGAAGTGCTTCGTTTCGCTCACTGTTATCAATCCGTTAGGGTTAATAGCCGGTAAATCTGCAACGGGTGGATGTCGATTTCTCTGGCGGCGGCTCTGGGCGGTTGTGGCTGATGTCCGGCATTAACGCTTAGGTTACCATGATTGTTTACCGTGCGCGTGCAGTTGCGTGTTCATGGAGTAGCAGATGTCTGGCGGTTACGGAGCTCAGGACGATGTCGATATCGACCTCGGCGGGCTGGTGCGTGCGATCTGGCGGCGCCGTCGGCAGGTGTTGCTTGCCACTGTGGCATCCGCAGGCATCGCTTTCGGAGTTGCCAGCCTGATCGCGCCGACCTATCGCAGCGAAACCCGCCTGCTGATCGAGGCGCGCGAGCCCGAATTCACGACCAGTGCGGACCGGAGTGTCGGGCGTGAACCGGCGATCGATGAACTGGGCGTGGCCAGCCAGGTACAGTTGCTGAAATCAGCGGACCTCATCAAGCAGGTCGCCCGCAACATGAAGCTCTATGAACTGCCCGAGTTCGATCCGACCGCCAATCCGTCTGCCCTGTCGGACATACTGGTGGCGTTCGGGTTGAAGAAGAATCCGCTCGACCTGCCGCCGGAAGAGCGTGTGCTGAAGGAATTCCAGGAAAAGCTGATCGTCTACCAGGCGGAGAAGTCGCGCGTCGTCGCGATCGAATTCACCTCCAGGGACCCGATGCTCGCCGCCTCCATCCCCAACGAGATAGCAAAAGTCTACCTCTCGCTGCAGAGCGGTGCGAAGCTCGACAGCAATTCGGAGGCAACGCGCTGGCTGGAACCGGAGATCGCCAATCTGCGGGAGAAGGTGCGGGAGGCCGAGGAGAAGGTGGCGAAGTACCGCTCCAGTTCCGACCTGCTGCCCACCGGTGAGAACGCCACCTTCGCCGTGAAGCAGCTGAACGACATTTCCACCGAGCTTGCGCGGGTGCGGACGGAAAAGGCGACGGCCGAGGCGAGGGCGGAGAGCGTGCGGGCCGTGCTGAAGAATGGCGGCGAGCCGGATACGCTGAGCGATGTCGTCGGTTCCCAGATGATCCAGCGGATGAAGGAGACCGAGGCGCAGCTGCAGGGCCAGATTTCCGATCTGACGACGTCGCTGCTCGATCAGCACCCTCGTCTGAAGGGGCTGCGCTCGCAGCTCGCCGGCATTCGCGGCCAGATCAAGGCGGAGACGTCGAAGATCCTCGCGAGCCTCGAGAACGAGGCCAAGGTCGCCCGTCTGCGCGAGCAGCAGCTCGTGCAGCAACTGAACACGCTGAAGGCGGATTCGGCGCGCGCGGGTGAAGAGGAGGTGGGGCTGAAAGCGCTCGAGCGCGAGGCGACGGCACAGCGTCAACTGCTGGAGACCTATCTTGCGCGCTACCGCGAAGCGGCCTCGCGCACCGGCGCCAACGCGACGCCCGCGGATGCCCGGATCATCTCGGCAGCCGTGCCGCCGACCGAACGGCAGTTCCCGAAGGTGCTGCCGATCACGATCGTCGGCGGCCTGGCCGGGTTCCTCCTCTCGGTCGTTGCCATCATGCTGGCGGAACTGTTCAGCGGACGAGCGCTCAAGCCCGTTTCGCCGGCGCAGCGGGAACCGGAAAACGGCTTCTCGGACGACGATTCCATTACCGGGCGTAACGCCACGCGGGCCGACGTGGCTGCAGCGCGGCGCGCATTGACGAATGTGGACATCGCCGCGCAGGGGGACAGTCCAGCCCATGAGCCGTTTCTGGTCGGGCTTAACGCCGACGAGCCTGCGGGATTGTCTCCGCAGGATACGCAGCCTTCCGGAGACGGTGAAGAAGACGCGAATTTCACGGTCGCAGCCGTGGCGCGCCATCTGATCGATAGCGATGTGGCCGTTGCTATCACCATCTCGCCGTCCGGCGATCCGGGCTCGTCCGCCACCGTGGCGCTTGCCCGGACTATCTCGAACAGCGGGCGAAAGACCGTGCTGGTCGACCTGACCGGCTCCGCGTGCCCGACCCGGCTGATGGCGGCGACGACCTGGCTTCCCGGGATCACCGATCTTCTCGTCGGCGATGCGGCGTTCTCGGACATCATTCACGGTGACGAGGAATCGAAGGCGCATATCGTCGCGCGCGGCAACGCGAACATCAAACGGGCGATGCGTGGCATCGACCGGCTGTCGATGATCATCGACGCCCTGGCTGATGCCTACGACACGGTTCTCGTCGAGTGCGGGGCGGCGGAGGTGGAGGGCGTACGCCGGCTGACCCGGTCCGGCACGGCGGAGATCATACTTTCGATCCCCGATGCCGATGAGGACCGGCTCGTCGAGCTTATCAACGCCTTCGGCGATGCCGGATACAGCGAGATCGTGCTGATGACTGGAGATGGGGCACCACGGTATCCAGGGCGCCGGGCGGCTTAGAGCGGTTTCCCTTCGGCGTCATTCGGGTCGCCATCGACGGGGTTCTCGCGGAAATCCGTGTTGCCCGAGCGAAGCCGCTGGACGAAGCCGTACAGTCGGGGGTTCTGCTTGATGGTGCGCTTGACGTTCGCCTTGGCACGGTGCAGCGCTGCGATCGCACTGCCCGCAGCCGTCGTCGGCCAGAGCAGGTCGTGCTGACGCGTTTCGATGGTGCACCAGGAACGCTTGTACGCCTGATCGCCGATGCCGAAATCGAACACAGCGACGCCTTCGCCGCAGAGCTTCCGGATCATCAGGTGAAACAGGAATTCACCCGGACTGGTCTCGGGCGCAAACGTCTCGTCGATCGAGCCGAACTGGCAGATGACGTGGTCGCCTTTGCGCGAAAGACCAGCGATGGCGATGATCCTCCCCTGTTCGTCACCACTTTTGATCCGCAGGGCGTGCAGTTGCAAGGCATACGCGTCTCTCTTTGCCGGCATGCGGACTAGGGTTCGGAAGAATGCCTGCGTTTCGTCATCCCGAAACACGTTGGGCAATCCAAGGGCTTCGAAGCGCGTCGCCTTCTGCTGAAAGAACTGGTCAAGCGTGGAGCCGGTATCCCCCGGTGTTTCGGCAATGAGATGCTCATACCCTCCGAGCGCCTCCAATCGGCGCTCGGATTGGCGGAACTTCTTGCGCCGCCGCTTGGCGTTCAACTGTGTGAGTGTCTCATCGAAGTCCGCAAGAAGCGGCAACTGGTAGGCCGCATTCTGGTTCAACACGGCGGGGAGGTGCGAGAACGGATGTTCGTGTCCGCGCCAATGAAGCGGCATGTTCTCCAGCATGAACAGGTCGAAATGGCGTGAGAATTGCCCGCGTGCCTGATCGAGCGCCCGGCGCAGCATCGCCGGCGAGACGAGCGACCGGAAGCTCTCCGTATAGAGGCCGGTGTTGATGTTGCTGAAACGGGAGCCGAGAAAGCGCGCCGTGCGGACCGGGCCCTGGCGCACGATTTCCAGCGGCATGATCAGCTCCGTCCGGCCCGCATGAACCCCCTCGACGATGAGGAGGCGACTGTCGTGCGTTTGAGCCCAGGCGCGGCACCAGTCATAGCTCTGGTGCAGGGAGAGATCGTTGCCCGCCTCCAGCCGACGCCACGTCGCCTCGAGCGGCTCCATCCGGTTGTGCAACTGGATCGTAAAGGGAATGACGGACGCACGCCGCTCGGCGCCGGGGGCATAGCGCGCCAGCTTGCCCAGGACGTCCCCGTCCGCAGGCATGACCTGGAAATCAAGCTGCATTGCACGCATGTCCAGCCCCATTGCATCCCTTCGCGGCTACGCTGCCGTTGTCGACCTTACGTCGGGATGATCGGTAACTGGTTTACATCCATGCCAGCGGCGGGATCTGTCCGCCAAAAACGGCCGCCACGGTTAGCAAGACGCTAACGTCTCGCATGCGCAGGATTTGCTGCTGGGCCAGTGCGGCCGGCCGTCCGTCAGTCTCGCGGCTTGGACGGCTTCTCCATCCACTTGATGATCAGCATTGCCGGGAGAATCCAAAGCAGCCCCGTGAAGAAGAAGTAGAGCATGTGGACCCACCAGGGCGATGTCGCCAGCGTCAGCGATGCCACGGTCGTCGCGACCAGCGCGTAGACGATGACGAGTATGATAATCAGGACTGTGCCGATCAGTTTGCGCAGGCGAGGGGGCATCGAGTTTCTCATTTCGTTGCGCGGGCAGGCCGGCAAAATCGCCGCGACCGGATGCCGCAAAGGTTTCAGGCTTGTTTTGCATGGCACGGTGATGCAAATCAACGCCGATAAGACAGGAGCCGCCATGACCACCACCGCCGCCGCCGCGACAGAACAGCAGCTGTTGAGCGACATTGATCGCAACGACCGTAACCGCCGGCTGGTGCGCCGCTGGCTTGCCGTAGTGTTGCTGACGTTGTTTGCACTCGTGCTCGTTGGCGGGGCGACGCGGCTGTCCGGATCGGGCCTTTCTATCACGGAATGGAAACCGATCCACGGCGTCATCCCGCCGTTGAATGCGGCCGAATGGCAGGAGGAGTTCGAGCTCTACAAGCGCATTCCGCAGTACTCCGAGCTGAACAGCGACATGACCGTGGAGAGCTTCAAGTCGATCTTCTGGTGGGAGTGGTGGCACAGGATCCTCGCCCGCTCCATCGGCTTGGTCTTCGCGCTGCCGCTGGTCTTCTTCTGGGCGACCGGACGGATCGAGCGGCGTTTGCGCTGGCCGCTCGTCGGCTTGCTGGCCCTCGGCGGCTTTCAGGGCTTTATCGGCTGGTGGATGGTGTCGTCCGGGCTTTCGGAACGGGTCTCCGTCAGCCAGTACCGGCTCGCCACCCATCTCGTCATCGCCTGTCTGATCTTTGCTGCTTGCACCTGGATAATGCGCGGCCTGTCACCGCATAGTGACGATCGGGCGCCGACGGCGCGATCGCGGGGAATGGCGGCGGCGATCGCCTGCATGGCCCTGTTTCAGATCTATCTCGGTGCGCTCGTCGCGGGGCTTCATGCGGGATTGACCTACAACACCTGGCCGCTCATGGACGGCGCTATCGTCCCGGGCGACCTGTTTATCCAGCAGCCGTGGTGGATCAACCTGTTCGAAAACCCCAAGACGGTTCAGTTCATCCATCGTTGTGGCGCCTATATACTTTGGGCGCTGGCCCTTGTGCACATGATCGCCTCGCTGCGCGCCGCACCTAATACCACCCATGCCCGCCGCACCGTCTTGCTGTTCGGTCTCATCAGCCTGCAGGCGTTGATCGGCATATTGACGCTGGTCTGGCAGGTGCCGTTTGGGTGGGCGCTTGCGCATCAGAGCTGCGCGCTCATCGTCCTCGGCTTTGCCGTCGCCCACTGGCGCGGTTTCGTCGGCCCGTATCCGAAAGAGGCGCGGATCGAAGTCGGGGCGTGACAGGCTGGGCTCGCCACCGCCGGAAATGTAGCAATACAATGAACGAAGGGCGCCGGTCCCGCTTGGACCGACGCCCTTCTGCATATCTGTCGGATGCCGATCGGTCGTATTCGGCCGCTCAGTTCCCCAGCATCAGATCCATATTCTGCACTGCAGCCCCCGAGGCCCCCTTGCCGAGATTGTCGAGCAGCGCCACGAGGTTGACGTGCGGCGCTCCGGCGGTGCCGAAGACGTAGAGCTTCATCCGGTCGGTATTCGCCAGTTCCACTGCGTTGATGCGCGCGAGGTTGGCGCTCTCCTTCAGGTCGACGACCTCGACGATGTCCTGCCCGGCATAATGGTCGGCGAGTGCCGCGTGAATGGTGCCAAGCGAAGCGCCATCGTTGAGGTCCGCCAGATAGAGCGGTACCTGCACGATCATCCCTTGCGGAAACTTGCCGACGGAGGGGGAGAAGAGGGGCGCGCGGGACAGAAGCCCGTGCACCTGCATCTCCGGTACGTGCTTGTGCTTCAGCGGCAGGCCGTAGAGGAAGTGCGGCGCGTCGATGTGGTCCGCGTTGTCGGCATCTTCCATCTGGGCGATCATCTGCTTGCCGCCGCCGGTGTAGCCGGAGACCGCGTTGACGGTGATCGGGTAGTCCTCCGGCAGGATGCCGGCGGCACGCAACGGCCGGATCAGGCCGATCGCGCCGGTCGGATAGCAGCCGGGATTGGCGACATAGAGGGCTCCGGCGATCCGTTCGGCTTGGCGCGAATCCATCTCGGCAAAGCCGTAAGCCCAGTCCGGATGGACGCGGTGGGCCGTCGAAGTGTCGATGATGCGCACCCTGTTGCTGCCCGCCACCATGGCGACGGCCTCTTTCGCGGCGTCGTCCGGCAGGCAGAGGATGGCGATGTCGGCGCTGTTGAGCAGGTCCTCGCGCATCGCATTGTTGCGGCGCTCGGCTTCCGGGATCGACAGGAGTTCGACGTCGGTGCGGTCGGCCATGCGCGTGCGGATCTGCAAGCCGGTCGTGCCGTGTTCGCCATCGATGAAGATCTTCGGTCTCATGGGGATGCCTTTCAGTCTGCCGGGCTGCGGGTGCTCTGGGTCAGGACTGCCGCCATGCACTGGTGCCCAGCGCGGCCAGCCGTTCGCCATGGAGAGGCTATAACGCCTCCCCATGGCGCTTTCAATGCGCGCGTATTGCCGGGCCGGTCTAACGCCGTTCGGCCAGCCAGCCGGCCCGCAGGCCGAGCATGTACATCGCGATCGTCGAGCCGGCGATGGCGGTGATGTCGGCGTGGTCATAGGCCGGCGCGACCTCGACGACGTCGGCTCCCTTGATGTGCAGCGCGCCGAGTTTGCGCAGCACGGAGAGGATCTTGGCGCTCGAGGGGCCGCCGGAAACGGGCGTGCCCGTGCCAGGGGCGTAGGCGGGGTCCAGGCAGTCGATGTCGAACGTCATGTAGCAGGGGCGGTCGCCGACATGGCGCAGGATCGTATCGGCAATGGCGTCGGCGGTCATTTCCTCGACCTGGTAGCCGTACATGATGCGGATGCCACAGTCCTCGGGCGCATGGGTGCGGATGCCGATCTGGATCGAACTGTCGGGATCGATGACGCCGTCCTTGACAGCGCGGCCGACGAAGGAGCCGTGGTCGATGCGACCCTTCTCGTCGCCCCAGGTGTCCTGGTGTGCATCGAACTGCACCAGCGACAGCGGCCCATGGATCGCCGCGTGCGCCTTCAGCACCGGCCAGGTGACGAAATGATCGCCGCCGAGGGTGAGCAGGAAGGCGCCGGATTTGAGAATTTTTGCGGCCTCGCGCTCGATCGTGGCCGGCGTCTTCTGGTGATTGCCGTAGTCGAGCAGGCAGTCGCCGTAGTCGATCACCGCCATGTTCTCGAACAGATCCTGCTGGAACGGATACTGCGGATCGTTGTCCATGATCGCCGATGCCCGGCGGATCGCCTGCGGCCCGAAGCGCGCGCCGGGACGGTTGGAGGTGGCTGCATCGAAGGGGATGCCCCAGACGACGGCATCGACGTCCTTCAGGCTCTTCGTATAGCGGCGGCGCATGAAGGAGAGGATACCGGCATGCGTCGGGTCCGAGGCAGCGCTCTTGAGCGTTTTCGCGGTAATCGCGTGATCGATGGTCTTGTTGGCCAATTTGTCCTCCTGAAATGCGCCGGGAACGTGGACAATCGGCGGACGGATGGCAAGGGGGGAGGAGTGCGAATTTATTGGCCCGCGGGGCCGGTGTGCCTCACCAAGTCACAGGGCAAAGAAAAAGGCGGGGCCGAAGCCCCGCCTTCCAGATGCGTGATCCGCGAGCGCGATTAGCGCTTCGAGAACTGGAACGAACGGCGGGCCTTGGCCTTGCCGTACTTCTTGCGCTCGACGACGCGGCTGTCGCGGGTCAGGAAGCCGCCCTTCTTCAGGACCGAGCGCAGGCCCGGTTCGAAGTAGGTCAGCGCCTTGGACAGGCCGTGACGAACGGCACCGGCCTGGCCGGAGAGACCGCCGCCGGCAACGGTTGCGTCGATGTCGAACTGGCCTTCGCGGGCCGCAGCGACGATCGGCTGCTGCAGGATCATCTGCAGGACCGGACGGGCGAAGTAGGCTCCGTGCGGCTTGCCGTTGATGGTGATCTTGCCGGAGCCCGGCTTGATCCACACGCGGGCGACGGCGTCCTTGCGCTTGCCGGTCGCGTAGGAGCGGCCCTGGGCGTCAACCTTCTTGACGTGAACCGGGGCAGAAGCCGGAGCGGCTGCGACCGCGCCGAGATCCTTCAGGGAAGAGAGGTCAGCCATTATCAGGCGCTCCTTACGTTCTTGCTGTTCAGCTTGGCGACGTCGAGGACGGTCGGCTGCTGTGCTTCATGCGGATGGTTCGGGCCTGCATAGACGCGCAGGTTCTTCATCTGACGACGGCCAAGCGGGCCGCGCGGAACCATGCGCTCGACGGCCTTCTCGAGAACGCGCTCCGGGAAGCGGCCTTCGATGATCTGGCGAGCGGTGCGCTCCTTGATGCCACCCGGATGGCCGGTGTGCCAGTAGTACGTCTTGTCGGAGTACTTCTTGCCGGTCAGCGCGACCTTCTCGGCGTTGATGACGATGACGTTGTCGCCGTCGTCGACGTGAGGGGTGTAGGTGGCCTTATGCTTGCCACGCAGGTGATTTGCGATGATGGAGGCGAGGCGACCGACAACGAGGCCTTCGGCGTCGATGATGATCCACTTCTTTTCCACCTCGGCGGGCTTCTGTACGAAGGTTGCCATGGTAAAACTCTTTTCGTTCGGACCCGAGACGATGCCCGGGCGTTTCTTGTTGCTTGGCTTGGCAGGCTTGAAATATGCCAAAAACGAAAGCGGCCCGTGAGGACCGCGATCCGCGCCAGCTTATAGGCGAGGCGTCGCCGGGCGTCAAGCGCGGGGTTTCAGGTAGTTGTTTAAATAAACGTTTAGATTCAATGGCTTATTGTTGCGGTATTATGTTACCACAAGTTACCGCGGCGGAATCGAATAGGTTGCGGTGGCGTGCGCGACCAGTTCGTCGTCTACTCCCGTCGAAATCGACACCTCGATCACGGCGAGTCGCTTGCCGAGTTTGAGGAGCCGGCTGGTGCAGGAGAGGGCGCCCGGCTCCGGCTTTCTCAGGAAATTGATGTTGAGATTGGTGGTGACGGCAAGAGCGACCGGACCGATATGGGCCAGCACCGCGCAATAGGCCGTGACATCGGCGAGCGCGAACATCGTCGGGCCCGAAACGGTGCCGCCCGGACGCAGGTGTTTCTCCGACGGTGCCAGTCGCATCGTCACGCTGCCCGGTTCGACTGCCGTCACCTCGAACAGCTTGCCGTCGGTGTGAATCTCGGGAAAATCGGTCTCGAGAAAACGGTTCAGTTCGGAGACCGTCATGACCGGGGTGAGTTTGGTTTCCATGCTGGTCTCCATTTCTTTCGGTTCAAGCTTTCTTAGAGGTCAAGGCCGACCGGCGGCAATTGGCGAAAGGTCCGACTGGCGAGGAGCTTAGCCAGAGACACTTGAAAGGCCACTCCCGTCCGCGTACCACGGTTCAACGACGACGACGACACGGGAGATGGCCATGGCCGATGTGGTGCACTTGCGCAAAGAGGATGCCGGCGGGCTGGTGCTGAAGGAGCAGACCGGTGCGGTCCTGCGCCTCACCCTCAACAATCCGCCGGCCAATGTGCTGTCGATCGCGCTGATGGAGGCGCTGTCTGCGGCACTGGACGCAGCAGCCGCGGACGGGGCCGTTCGCGTGGTCGTGCTGGCTTCGACCGGCAACATCTTTTCCGCCGGCCACGACCTGAAGGAGATGACCGCGCACCGCTCCGATGCCGACAACGGCGGGGCCTTTTTCGAAAAGACGCTGCGGATGTGCGCCGACCTGATGCTGAAGATCGCAGGCCTGCCGCAGCCGGTGATTGCCGAAATCGACGGGCTCGCGACGGCGGCAGGGTGTCAACTCGTCGCCACCGCCGATCTGGCGATTTGCACCGACACTTCGACCTTCTGCACCCCGGGCGTCAACATCGGCCTGTTCTGTTCCACGCCGATGGTGGCGGTGACGCGAGCGGCACACCCGAAGCAGGCGATGGAAATGCTGCTCACCGGCGAGACGATCGACGCCTCGACCGCCAAGGATTTCGGCCTCGTCAACCGCATCGTGCCGAAGCAGTACCTGCGCCAGGTCGTCGACAAGTACGCCGCGGTGATCGCGTCGAAGTCGCCGGAGGCGCTGAAAATCGGCAAGGCCGCCTATCGCGCGCAGGCCGGGCTGCCGCTGCCCGAAGCCTATGACAAGGCCGTGTCGGTCATGGTCGACAACATGCTTCGCGACGATGCGAAGGAGGGCATCGGCGCCTTCCTCGGCAAGCGGATGCCGGAGTGGAAGGGCGAATAGGCTCGTCTTCGTCCTTGTATTCGCAACCAACCCGTAGATCGTCCTCAAAGCGTCGATCCAACTCGTACAGCCAGCCCACAGAAAGTTGTTGTAATATGGTAGAGAGCGGCCCGTCGAAACATTGGTCCGTGGTAGAACTCCTGCACGAGACCGTGAAAAATCCGAACATCCATATCCGTGGGACGCACAGCTATTACAGCGCTGCGTGGACAGGCTCATTCGAGGAGAGCGTCGTTCGCTATCACTATGGAGATGAGTACAGCCTCAAGACATGGGAACCCATGTGGCCAATCGATCAGCTCTATATAGGCGACTACGTATGCATCGGTGCAGAAGCTGTCATTTTGATGGGTGGCAATCACACGCACCGGACCGACTGGTTCAGCCTTTATCCGTTTCCTGAGGTCATTCGTGATGCTTACATCGGTAAGGGCGACACCACGCTCGGCGACGGAGCTTGGATTGGAATGCGGGCGATGATCATGCCGGGCGTCACTATTGGCGAAGGCGCGGTGGTGGCTTCTGGGGCTATCGTCACGAAAGATGTTGCACCCTACACGATCGTGGCTGGTAACCCTGCCGCTCCCATTCGCCAGCGTTTTCCGGCAGACACAGTCAAGAAGCTTCTCGAGCTCGATATCTACAAATGGCACGAGGCTAAGTTCGACGCCTTGAAGTCATTCGTTTCAGCCGATGATATTGAAGCGCTCGTCGCTGCTTCAGCCGAGTACGATCAAAAACAAGGCACGACCACTTAGGGTCGAACGCAGTCGTCGAGCCTTGTTCGCCTTGCGCCAATAGGCGGACATAGATGAGCGAACTGTTGGCGGCGACCGCTTTTGGGGCGGCAGACTAGCCTACTGCTTGGACGGCATGCCTGTAGCCATGGGCTTGCTTGCGACAATGGCGTACCGGTGCTGAAGGCCGCGCGCCATCGCCTTGAGGAAGTTCCAGTTCTTTGCCTGCGCCCGGTGAATTGCGCGGAGATTGGTGTCGACTGTGATTGCCTCGAAGCCGGCCTTCTCGAGCAGGTTGGCTACCGCGTCGGCGCGTGCCCCTTCCGAAAAGTGGACGCGCGCCAGGATGCTCTTGTGACGCTCGGCCATGTGTGGTGCCTGCACTGGATCTGGCCGCACGAGACCCGCCTTCTCCAGCATCGCCGCCAGATGTCTTGCGATTCTCTCACCGCGGCCCACGTCAACGAAGTCACCATCGATGACCAGGAGCCGGCCACCGGGTTTCAACACACGCAGCCACTCGCGGAAACAGGCTTCGGGATCGACCAGCGTCCAGACCAGGTGCCGGTTGATCATCACGTCGAAACTGTCGCCCGCCTCCATCGTGTTCTCGGCGTCTCCAACATAAAAACGGATTGAGCGGTTTCGCTGTTTCGCCTTTGCCCGTGCCCGCTCCAGCATTGCCTCCGACCAGTCCAATCCGGTCACCTCGAAGCCGACATCGTCCATCAGGTGAGAGATGACCCCTGTGCCGCTGGCCAAATCGAGCGCTTTACGGCCATGCCCCGGCCCCAGGTGTTTGCAGATGAGCTGCTGCCATGCCTGTCTCTCGGTTTCAGAAAAAATCTCGTGTCCCGGCGACAGGTCGAAGGTTGCTGCGCGTTCAGACCAATAGGCTTTGATGTCCTCGCGCAGACCGTGATTGTGACCATGCATGTGAGCGTTTCCCGCGAACGTTGTTTCGAATTTCTCTAAAAGATAAAACTTGACTATTGCAATCATAAAATAATAGACGGCGCGCAATTTCCACTGGAGACAGTTCAATGCGCCTCAACCTCAAAGCTACGGCCCTCTCGGCCGCGATGCTGCTGTCCACCGTCTGGCCGGCACTGGCCGACACCATCACACTCAAGGACGTGACCGGCCGTGACGTGGAGGTGAGCGTTCCGGTGAAACACGTCATTCTGGGCGAGGGGCGGCAAATCTATTTCCTGGCCGCTCTCAACAAGGAAAATCCGTTTGAGCAAGTCGTCGGCTGGCGCGACGACCTGCCGAAGGCCGATCCGGAGACCTACGCGGCCTATCTCGCGAAGTATCCGGAGATTGCCAAGCTGCCGACCTTCGGCGGCATGAAGGATGGCACCTTCGACATCGAACAGGCGGTCGCCCTCAAGCCCGACGTCATCCTGATGAACGTCGACGCGAAGACCGCGACGGAAGAGGCGGGCTATATCGAGAAGCTCGGCAAGATCGGCATCCCGCTGGTCTATGTCGATTTCCGCGAAAAGCCGATGGAAAACACCGAACCCAGCATGCGCATCATGGGCAAGCTGATGGCGAAGGAACAACTGGCCGAGGATTTCATCAAGTTCCGGTCTGACAGCATTGTCCGCGTCACGGAGGTCCTGGCGAAGGCCAATCCGCAGAAACCGGTCGTCTTCGTAGAGCGTGCAGGCGGCTATTCCGACGATTGCTGCATGTCCTTCGGCAACGAGAATTTCGGCAAGATGGTCGAGATTGCCGGTGGCATCAACATGGCCAAGGACATCATTCCCGGCACCTTCGGCACGGTGAATCCCGAGCAGATCATCGCCTCGAACCCGGAACAGGTCATCATCACCGGCGGGATGTGGGATGCGTTCGTGCCCGGTGGCGACTGGGTCGGCGTCGGCTATGGTGCAGACATCAACGAAGCGCGCGCAAAGCTCGAGAAGCTGACCGAGCGCCCCGCCTTCACAGGCGTCAAAGCCGTGAAGGACCGCCAGGTTCATGCGATCTGGCACCAATTCTACAACAACCCCTATCAGTTCGTGGCCATCCAGGAGATCGCCAAGTGGCTGCATCCCGAACTGTTCCAGGACCTCGATCCCGAGGCGACCTTCAAGGAACTGCACGAACGCTTCCTGCCGCTTGACTACAAGCCCGGGTACTTCGTCTCGCTGAAGGACGAGTAGGCGATGGCCAGCGTGGCGCAGCAACCGGTCGCCGCGGGGCGGGAGCGCTATCGCGCTCTCGCCCTCAGGCGCATCTTCATTCTCATGCTGCTGACGGCTGCATTGGCATTCAGCATGGCCGCCGACATGGCGCTCGGCCCGGCGCGTTACTCGCTGGCTGACGTGCTCAAGGCGCTCTTTCATCCAGCGGAGGTGGGCGATCAGCTTCGCGTCGTGATTTGGGACATCCGCATGCCGATCGCCCTGATGGCGGTGACGGTCGGCGCGTCGCTTTCGGTCGCCGGCGCACAGATGCAAACCATTCTGTCTAATCCTCTAGCAAGCCCGTTCACGCTCGGAATCTCCGCGGCCGCCAGCTTCGGCGCAGCGCTGGCGCTGGTGACGGGCGTCGCACTCTTCCCGGCTGCTCTCCAGTACATGGTGCCTCTGAATGCGTTCCTGATGGCCATGGTGGCAGCGCTGTTTATCCACTTCGCCTCCACCATGCGGGGTGTGACCGTCGAGACGATTGTCCTTCTCGGCATCGCGCTCGTCTTCACCTTCAACGCGGCGCTTTCACTGCTCGAGTATCTCGCTTCGGAGCAGGCGCTCGCAGCCGTGGTGTTCTGGACAATGGGCAGCCTGACGAAGGCGACCTGGGGCAAGGTCTACGTCACCGCGACGATCCTCGTTCTGACCGTGCCGCTCTTCATGAAGAACGCCTGGGCACTGACCGCCCTTCGCCTCGGTGACGACAAAGCCGCCAGCATGGGCGTCAAGGTCCGCAGCCTCCGCCTGCAAACGCTGCTCACCGTCAGTCTCCTCGCGGCAATTCCCGTCTCTTTCGTCGGAACGATCGGTTTCGTCGGGCTCGTGGGGCCGCATATCGCCCGCATGGTGGTGGGTGAGGACCAGCGGTTCTTCCTGCCGGGCTCCCTCATTTGCGGCGCGCTGCTTCTGTCGGTCACGTCCGTCGTCAGCAAGATACTGATCCCAGGTGCGATTCTGCCGATCGGCGTCATCACCGCCGTCGTCGGCGTTCCGTTCTTCTTCGTGCTCATTTTCAGTAACAGGAGGCGGGCATGGTAGCCCTCGCTTTCAAGGACGTCGGTGCCTCCTACGGGCGCAAGACGGTGCTTTCCAATGTCGGCATAGACGCGCTGAAGAGTGGCAGCCTCACCGCCATAATCGGCCCCAATGCAGCGGGAAAGTCGACACTGTTCAGGCGCGTCGCCGGGCTGATTTCAGGGCCGGGTGTCGTGCATTTGTCAGATACCAAGCGCGGTGATCGCGCCATCTGTTACATGCCGCAGGATACGGGAGCGAATGCCGTCCTGAGCGTCTATGAGTCCATCCTGCTGTCCGCCAAGCAAGGCGGCGGCTGGCGGGTCCACGACGACGAGCTCTTTGAGATCGATGCGATTTTGAAAGCGCTGCGGATCGAGGATCTGGCCTTCCGCGGTTTGGGTGAATTGTCGGGCGGCCAGCGCCAGCTTGTCTCCCTCGCGCAGGCGTTGGTCCGCAAGCCGGAAGTGCTTCTGATGGACGAGCCGACCTCGGCGCTCGACCTGCATCGACAGATCGAGGTTCTGGATTTCGTCAGCGGACTTGCCGGCAAGACCGGTATGATTGTCCTGGTGGCCCTGCATGACCTGAACCATGTGCTGCGCTACTGCGAGCAGGTCATCGTCGTTGCCGACGGTGAGATGGTTGTCAGCGGCCCAACTGCGGAAGTCATCAATTCCGACATGTTGCGTGATATCTACAAGGTCACAGCGCGTATCGAAGCCTGTTCGAAGGGCCATCGGTTCATTCTCGTGGACGGATTGGCATAGCGCGCTTCTGGGGAGATGCGCACGCCACCTGGCTGCTCGGCGGCGACTGCTTCATACTCTCGACCAGCCCTGTCCGCTTCGGCCAAAAGCGCGCGGCTTCGAGCAATTCGAGGCAACTCGTGCTGTATCAGGCCAATGCACCGTCAGCTTGTCAATCCGGTGATTGCCGGAAGCGCAAGTGGTTGATTGAGGACACCCTTTCCCGCCGGACGTGCCGGGCAGAAGCCGGCTGCAATCTGGCGTGTTCAGCTATATTTTGGGTGTAAAACGCGGCGCGCGATATTGACCTTGACGGCAGAATCCGTTGGTTTTTATGATCAGTTTTCGAGGTTGAGGCGGAGGTGATCATGCTCGTTTTGATGTTTGCGACCGTCCTGGCGTTGACGGCCGCGCAGCCGACCGTCGAAGACCTGCAAACGGACTTTGAAACGGCGCGGCCGTGCCAGCACGAGGTCGATGGTCGTGAGGTCTGGGAGGGAAAAAAGGCTTTCTTCATAGCCTCATACACGAAACAGGCTGCGGAACTGGACCCCAGCCTTGTCGGGGCTGATGCCGTTCTTCGCGACGATAATTCCCCCGATGTTATTGGCGAGTTTGAGACGGCTTGTTCGGACTAAAGCGCGGCAGCATAGGCCACGTCGAAGCTATCCGGAAACTGAAGCGAGTTGTCACCTTGGCGGACAAATAGGCCCGCATGCGGCTCTATTGCTTCGCGCCAACGATGAGATTGCGGATTTTCTGTAGCCTGACTTCGCGCGGCTCATGCATATCAAGAGTTCCGCGGAAACTGCCGTCGGCGTTCATCAGATAAACGACCGCGGTGTGATCCATCGTGTAGCCGCCGTCGATGGGAACCTTGCGAGCGTATGCGGCGAAAGCCTTCACCGCCGTATTCGTCTGATCCGCGGTGCCCCGCAGCGCCGTGATCCGGGGATCGAAGGAGGTCATGTAGAGTTCCAGCAGTTCCCGCGTATCGCGTTCCGGATCGACGGTAATGAACACCACATTGAGCTTGTCGCCGTCCAGCCCGAGCTCCTTCATCAGGTCGGTCAGTTCGAAAAGAGTCGTCGGGCAGACATCCGGACAATGCGTAAAACCGAAGAATGCGAGATACGGCTTACCGGCCAGCGTGCCGTTGTTCACCACCGCCCCCCGATGTGACGTCAGTTCGAACGGCTTGCCGACCGCAGAGGCCGAAGCTTCCGGCATGACCACGCCAACGGCCCGCCTTGGTGGCAGGATGTAGCCGAAGACGAACAGCGCCGTTGCGGCGGCGGCGACGAGAGTCCAGGCGACCAGGTGGAAAGTCCGAAGTCTTGTCATGATGCGTGCCCCCAATTGCCATCGGCGCATGGCAATAGCCCGTCAAGCCACCAGAGGGTCAAGCCGACGGTGCGCGAATGCGGCAATCTGCCCTTGATCCTGTGGTCTCGGAGACTTTGTTCCGGGGATGCTTTCTGCCAACTTCGTAGCCCCGTCGCGCCTCAGAAGCTCTCTGAAACTCGGATGCATGCCTGCATCGACATAGGCGGACACCGAGAGAGGAGGATCGCCGCAGACCGATATCCTCGGCTGCTGTCGCGTAATCTCGAACAAAGCGTAGCCGTCATGACATTTGGTGAGGCAAAGGCCGGTTTGGACGACAGAGAGAAAGCGCGAGGCAGTCGTTCACTCCTCGAGTCCTTTTTTGTCCGCTGAGGGTCGACTGCCGTCATGGCGCAGAAGCGCCATGCGCGGCCATTCTACCCTTCGCGCCACGATGGAATTCCATGGGTGCTTTTGGCGCGCGCAGTGTAAGCTGACACTTATTCAAGACCATGGAGGTGGCTCATGCCCCGTTTCCTTGCCGTTTACACCATCAAGCCCGAAGACATCGTGTCTTTTCGAAGCCTGCCGAAAGCCGAGCAGGATGCTGTCGATGCTATCGGCGTCGGACAGTGGGCGGCGTGGGAGGAAAGAAACGCTGCGTCTATCCTTGATCGTGGCGGCATGGTGGGAAAGACGACGCGCATCACCAGGGATGGCGTCAACGACGCGGTCAATCCATTCTGCGGCTATCTGGTGGTTGAGGCTGAAACCGCAGATGCCGCCGCAAGGCTTTTTCAGGACCACCCCCACATTACCGTCTTTCCCGGCGACGGCGTCGATATCATGCCGTTTGTAACCTGACTTCTTTGCTGGACCGTCCCACGATGGCGAGTGTGAGCCCTGTCGAGCCAGGAGCGGCGCGCGTGCTCAAGGACGAGGGCAATAAACGAGGGAATCAGCGCGCTCGTCCTGAGCCGTTCCGACCGATGAAAGCTGTTGCAGTCCGCCCAGGCATGCGATAGGCGCGTTGCGTGCGCACTATGCCGACAGTAGGTGAAGCAATGCTAATCCGCCCCGCAAGCAACGACGATCGAAGCGCCATCTGGAGGATTATTGGTCCTACAATCCGCGCGGGTGAGACCTATACCCTCGACCGCAATCTTAGCGAAAGCGATGCGCTGGATTACTGGATGAGTCCGGATCGGGAAACGTTCGTCGTGGAAGAGAATGGCCTGATTTTGGGCACATACTACATCCGAGCGAATCGGACGGGCGGCGGGCAACATGTCTGCAACTGCGGCTACATGACCGACCCAACGGCAAGTGGCCGAGGTGTGGCCCGCCAGATGCACGAGCACTCGCTCGCTCATGCCCGCGCGAAAGGCTTCCGGGCGATGCAGTTCAACTTCGTCGTCAGCAGCAACGAACGCGCGGTGCGGCTGTGGCAATCGCTCGGATTTGAGATCGTCGGCCGGCTTCCGGAAGCGTTCCTTCATCCCTCCCTCGGCTACGTCGACGCCTTCGTGATGTTTCGCAAGCTTTAAGCGGCAGCGTATGCCGCGAGGGGGCACGCGACAGACGCCACCATTCCGTTAGTTTCTCCCCAACCTGGACCATGGGTCCTAAGAACTGGCACTGGCCCGACCTCTCAGTCTGCCATATGGGTCACGGGCAGACGCTGGAGGAAACTGGAATGGCAGATAGCGAACGACGGCCTTCGGCACCGTCCTTGGCAACCGTAACCATCGCCTTTGTGCTGGTCAGTGGCTTGATTGGGCTCGCCATCGCTTACGAGGTCATAAGCGACCGGGCGCGGGCATTCGAACAAGCAAGCCTGACAAGGGCGGTAGAAACCCGGGTCAAGGGGGTGCAGGTCGCGTTGGCCCAGGCCTTATATAGGGAGTGGGGCAATCTCACCTCGGTTCGCCGGACCCTAAGTCCCGGCAATCCGGCACGGACAAAAGATCAGCTCAGCACACTTGCTGGTGAAGGCACGGTCATTTCCTGGGCCGGATTTTCGAACAGCGAAGGCCAGGTGGTTGCAGCCTCCAACGATCTCCTGCTTGGTGCCGATGCCAGCTCCCGACCCTGGTTCCAGCGGGGATTGCAGGGCGATTTTGCCGGCGACGTTCATGAATCTGTTTTGCTGGCCTCCAAACTGCCTCCAGCGGCCGACGGGCGACCGCCGAGTTTACTCGATTTGGCGGCCCCCATCGCCGGACCGGATGGCACCGTCGCCGGGGTGTTGAGCCTTCACCTCAACTTCGACTGGGCGCAGACGCTTGTCGAAGAGCTGGCCGAAGCCATGAACCTGGAGCTCTTCGTCGTCAATCCGGAAGGGAGAGCGGTCCTTGCGAGCGACGGCGGCAACTATGCAGACCTCGACATTCCAAGCTTTCGCATGGCGAGGGCTGGGGCATCCGGCGTCAACGTGGAGACCTGGCCGGATGGAAAGCTCTACTTCACCGCGACCGTTCCGGAGCTTGCTTACCGCGGACTGCCGAAGTTCGGTTGGAACATCATCGCCCGAATCGATGCTGACGCCGTCATCCGGCCGGCGCAGGCGATGTCTAATGAGGTGCTGGTCAACCTCATGCTCTTCGGGTTGCTGCTCGTGCTGCTGACGCTTCTCTTTATCGTGGCCTACATCCGCCCCTTCCGCGCTCTGGCCGGCAATGCCAGCGCCATCGCCCAAGGGGAGGACGTCTATCCATACGAAAGCGGTCGTACCTCGGAGTTGTCCACGATCGGCGCAGCACTTGCCCGTCTTCAGGGATACGCCCGGAGCACGTCCGAAGAAGAGGGCAGTTTTGAGCAAGTCGGCAGAGCCCGCCCTAGCGACGGATAAGCCTGCTGATCCCGTCGCTCAGGATGCCGCTCATCCGGGTCGATGTGATGCTGGGGACGCTGCCTTCTGCGTAGAGCCTGCGCAGAAGCGCGTCGTACTGATCGGGCTGCATCGACAAGGAGAGGACGCCGCCGTCGGCGGTGCTTTCGATCACGGTGGCGGGCATGACCCCGACGCCACGGATCTTGATCTCCAGACGATGGCCGGCATCGAGCGCCAATCCGCGAATCCGTGCGCTCTGCTGCGTCAGGTCCGTCATCCATACCCGCCTGAGCGCGCCGCCGACGGAAATCACGACACGTTCCGGCTGGTCCGCAAAGTGTTTCTCGATCCTCGGGAGTTCCACGCAAACCGCAAGCGTAACGCCGAGGACGACCAGATTGTAGAGCGTCCAGAACAGGATGATGACCTTGCCGTCGCCGGCGTCGTTGTGGGCAAAGTGATCGGAAAAGATGCCGATCAGGAGACCGGCAAAGGTCAACGCGGCCAGGACGGCAAACGGTATCATGAGCCGCCACTGGACCACGACCTTCGTCCGGTCGCCGCCCTTTGCCGTGACGCTGAACGGGTGGCCCTTCGGTTTGATCAGTCCCACGACCGCTGCCCGGGTAATCGGTATTGCACCGAGCAGTTGCCCAACGTCGTTTACGATCGGGACAACCATTCCGGAGGAAATGAAATTCAGGACGAAGAGTACCCAGATGATGTAGGGGCCAAAATACCGGATGACATCAGAAACGCTCGCGTCCACCACGGCGATGTTGAAAAACCAAAACAGCAGCGGGAATGTCATCGCCGCCAGCCGGAAGGAGAAGGTGGTGAGCCAATAGAAAACCGAATCCATGACACTCCACCGGTCGCGCAGTCGCAGCCGGTTTTTTGCGAGTGGGCCTAGACGGCCGCGGGCGATCTGCATCAGCCCCAGGCACCACCGTGCGCGTTGGGTGACATACTCCTTCAATCCCTCTGGAGCCAGGCCTTCCGTCAGCGGCTCGTTCAGGTAGACGGTACGGAAGCCGATTTCCTGAAGCGCGAGCGTGAGCATGAAATCTTCTGTGATGCTGTCGGTCGGAAAGCCTCCGGCTGCCTGCACGGCATCCCAGCGGATCACGGACGACGTTCCACAGCAGAAGGCAATTCCCCAAGCATCGCGGCTTGGCTGCAGGTGGTCGAAAAAGAACCGCTGCTCGTCAGGGTAGGAGCGGCTCAGGCCGAGGTTGTGCTGAATGGGGTCGGGGTTGAAGAAGTGCTGGGGCGTCTGGACCAGGCCGACCTTGCTGTCATGGAACAGCGCAAGGGCGCGTGGAATAAAGTCCCTATGAGGCACGAAGTCGGCATCCAGGACCGCAACGAACTCAGGAGGGGCGGGATCAGCCGCCAAAACTCCGAGCGCGTGGTTGATATTCCCCGCCTTTGAGCCCTTGTTGTCGGGGCGCCTCAGGTATCTTGTGCCCCGGTCTTCGCAGTAATCACGCAGCCAATCGCGGCGGCCGTCGTCCAGGACTAGAACCTCGCAATTCGGGTGGTCGCTCGCGACCGCGCCAACGATTGTCCGTTCCAGCACCGATAGCTCTTCATTGTATGTGGCGATGAGGATTGCCACCCGAGGAGCAGCCGCCGGCTCCCACCAACTCTGGTGCTGATCAACCTCTGCGGTGCGCGAACGGGTTCGACCAAGGATGACCAGGGAACTGATGGACGACATCAGGGCCGCCGCTTCCAGGATGAAGAAGGACCAGCTGAACAGGCAGTCCCAGGTCAAACCGGCGGGAGCAAGCGTCTCCGAGCCTCTCCACCAGATGTACCGGAGAGACAGGCCTATCGCGATCGCGAAAAGGAGGCCCCGATGAACATTGTTGCGCGGATCGAGAAGCGCCGGCAGAAGCAGCACCAGACCCATTGCGAGGAAAATCGCGGCATAGGCGGACTGCGCTTCGCTCACATGATACCAAACGGACATGTCAGGCCCAGAGCCGCCTGATCCAGTCGAGCGGTCGGCTGTCGAAGAAGACACGGCCAGTGCGACCGATGAGGCAGCTCAAGCTTTGGTCCTCACGCAGCGCGGGGACATCCAAGGTGACGTCAAAACGTTGGAGGTGGCGCTGGCTGGGTTTTATGGCCAGGTTCTCATAGATCGTCGCGGTGCCAGAACCGGCGAGACGTGTAACAGTGCCATCCAACAGCCGAGAACTGCCATCCAGCCGAAAGCTTACTCGGTCACCGTGGGTGATTGTGTTGTAAACACTCTCCGACACCGAAAGGCTGACGATCACGGTGCCGCAGTCGACCAGCCTGAGGAGGTCCTGTCCATTCTGAACGGTCTCGTTGGAAGCAGCGAGATAGTCCCAAATCAGTCCGTTGACATTTGACTCCAGCGTGGCCGAGGAGAGCCGGTTGACCCTGCCACGTTCAGAGGCGATGCGTGTGTCGATCGACCTTAGCGAAGCCGTTTGCGCGTCGAGTTGCGCCTGAAGCTCTGCCTTCTGCACCTCTAGTTCTGAGATGCGTTGTTCCGAATAGGGAGCATCATTGTAACCATCGCCGAGAAAAATGCCCCTTTCCGCGGCGGCTAGCCCGATACTTGACACCGCGCCTTGCTGCTGCGCGTTCTTAAGTTCCAGTTCAGACACTTCGGCAAGGGAACGCGCCTCGTCAAGAGACTCGGCGGCCTGGATCCCACGCTCGCTTAGGCGGGTGGATCGCTCAAGACGGGTATTTGCGTGGCGCAGGCGAGCTGCTGCAGCGGCGCTGAGGGAAGCTGCGGCATCCACCTGTGCTCGCAATTGTTGAGTTCGCTCTTCAAGGTAAACGGCGGCGCGCGTCCGCAATTTGTCAATGGCGCTTGCCAAGGACTGTATTGTCACCGCCATACGATCAACATTCGCCTGGTGGACTGCTCGCTCATTGATGAGGTCGGCCAGCCTGACGTCATCGACACGTCGGCCGGAGATCGTGCCGATGGGATCGTTAACACCCACCCGGGCGCCCAATGGGCGGTCGGTAAGTTGAAGACTGCCGGCGATCGGGGCTCTAAGCGTGGTTATCCGGGCATTTACGAAAGCATTGCCGCTTGCACCGGATAACTGTTCGCCAATGATTATGAACAACGCACCAGCGATAACGATCAGACCCACAACGATCCGCAGCAACTTCATCCGGCTCATCCACTCCACCTCGACTCACAGAACTGAATCATGAAGGACACGAAAGGTTCAATCTTTACTGATCCGTATGAAATCATGCTCAACAAGTGGTAAACGGACCCGGCCATGTCGGCTCCGGCAGTGTGCGAGCTCGGACCCAACGTGTCGTCAATCACCCTCTTGAGGCGATCGTCAGATGGACAGGCCTCCTGGATCTCTCCGGCATAGGTGGGGCAGGCGGGCAACTTCGGCTCGAAAGGTCGCTGATCCGGCCTTCCGTGGTCACAACGGCCGAACCTTCCCGAATTCGTTGGAAGCGATGCCTGTCTTAAATAGCTGATTGGATGGTATAAAAAGACCTGTGGACGAAATCTGAGCTTCAGAAACCTGCTCAATGCTTGGTCGCCTTCATTGATGTGAAAAATGAGACAACACCCTTGCCAATGTGCCGTTCGCGTCTTAAAGGAGCGCCATGCTTGTTGTTTAGCCCTCGACTCGATCGGGTTGGGGCTATGAGCGCAGCATAAAGGGGTATAGCTCAGTTGGTAGAGCGGCGGTCTCCAAAACCGCAGGTCGGGGGTTCGAGCCCCTCTGCCCCTGCCATTCGCACATCAGCGCAGCGCCGTCTGGGCGGATGGCGGAAGGCGAACCGGACGGAGGCGTCCATTTTCGGGAAAAGCGTGTTTACCTCTTGTGAAAAGAAGAATCGCGCTTTATGTAGGGCAAAACAGACACGCGGTGCGTGGGGCTGAGGTTTCGGCTTTACGCGCCGTAATGGCGTGGGCATTCAATGGCATCCAAAACGAATCCGATAGCGTTTCTGCAGCAGGTTCGCTCCGAAGCGTCGAAAGTGACTTGGCCGTCGCGGCGCGAGACGATGATCTCGACCGTGATGGTGTTCATTATGGTCTTCTTCGCCGCATTGTTCTTTTTTGCTGCGGACCAGCTGATGGGTTGGCTGATTGGCCTGATCCTGCACGTCGGTATGTGATTGGGTGGAGATGATCATGGCTTCGCGTTGGTACATTGTTCACGCCTATTCGAATTTCGAGAAGAAGGTTGCTGAATCGATCGAGGAGAAGGCTCGCCAGAAGGGGCTTGAGCATCTTTTCGAGAAGATTCTGGTGCCGACCGAGAAGGTCGTTGAGGTGCGTCGTGGCCGCAAGGTCGATGCAGAGCGCAAGTTCTTTCCGGGCTACGTTCTGGTGCGTGCCAACCTGACGGATGAGGCCTACCATCTCATCAAGAATACCCCAAAGGTGACCGGTTTCCTCGGTTCCGATAATAAGCCGATTCCGATTCCGGATCACGAGGCCGAGCGGATCCTTGGTCAGGTGCAGGAAGGTGTTGATCGGCCGAAGCCGTCGATTTCCTTCGAGATCGGTGAGCAGGTTCGCGTTTCCGACGGCCCGTTCGCGTCGTTCAACGGGATTGTCCAGGATGTCGACGAAGAGCGTTCTCGCCTGAAGGTTGAGGTTTCGATCTTCGGTCGCGCCACCCCGGTCGAGCTGGAATACGGCCAGGTCGAAAAAATCTGATAACCGGCGCCGGAGGAGTGAGTTACGTTCGGCGCGGTTCGAGTTCCGGCTCCTTAAGAGCCGGTGCGGGAGTTCCCGCAATCGCGTGGAAGGATGGGTGCCTAAAGCCGGGTGCCACGTTCCGCACCACGCAACCGCAGCCGTCGTCCGCTTTATGCGGGCGGCATGAATGACCGGGCAACCGGTCGCGTACAGAAAAGGCAGAGAGAAATGGCTAAGAAAGTTGCAGGCCAGCTCAAGCTGCAGGTTTCGGCAGGTTCGGCAAACCCGTCCCCGCCGATTGGTCCTGCGCTTGGTCAGCGTGGCATTAACATCATGGAATTCTGCAAGGCGTTCAATGCCGCCACGCAGGAAATGGAAAAGGGTATGCCGATTCCGGTCGTCATCACCTATTACCAGGACAAGTCCTTCACTTTTGTGATGAAGCAGCCGCCGGTCACCTACTTCCTCAAGAAGGAAGCGGGCCTGAAGTCGGGTTCCAAGGCTCCGGGCAAGACGAAGGCTGGCACCATCACCGAGGCTCAGATCCGCAAGATCGCCGAAGCCAAGATGAAGGACCTGAATGCTGCCGACGTAGAAGGCGCAATGGCAATGGTCGCGGGTTCGGCTCGCTCCATGGGCCTGGAAGTGGTGGGCTGAGACCATGGCGAAGATTGCAAAGCGTATTCAGAAGATCCGTGAAGGGATCGATCCGACCAAGCTCGTCGCCCTCGGCGACGCAATCGCTCTGGTGAAGGAGCGGGCAACGGCGAAGTTCGACGAAACCGTCGAAATCGCGATGAACCTCGGCGTCGACCCGCGCCATGCCGACCAGATGGTCCGTGGCGTTGTCAACCTGCCGAACGGCACCGGCCGCTCGGTTCGCGTCGCCGTTTTCGCCCGTGGCGCCAAGGCCGACGAAGCCAAGGCCGCTGGTGCGGACATCGTCGGCGCGGAAGACCTGCTGGAAATCGTCCAGGGCGGCAAGATCGACTTCGATCGCTGCATCGCCACCCCGGACATGATGCCGCTCGTCGGCCGCCTCGGTAAGGTTCTCGGCCCGCGTGGCATGATGCCGAACCCGAAGGTTGGCACCGTCACGATGGATGTCGCCGGCGCTGTGAAGGCGTCCAAGGGCGGCGCTGTCGAGTTCCGCGTCGAGAAGGCCGGCATCATTCACGCCGGTATCGGCAAGGCTTCCTTCGACGCCAAGGCGCTCGAAGAGAACATCAAGGCCTTTGCTGACGCCGTCATCAAGGCGAAGCCGACCGGGGCGAAGGGCAACTACGTCAAGCGCGTAGCGATCTCCTCGACCATGGGCCCGGGCGTCAAGATCGACCCGTCGACCGTAACGGCTTAACGATTTCGCCGGACCATGCGTCCGGCGTACCAAGAATTCCCGGTCATGTCTGGCCGGGAATTTCCGGGGAAACCCGGAATTCCTGTCCGAGATTGCAGGTGGTTGGCCCTTAATCACTTTGCCTGCATGAGACGGGTAAGACCTGGATTTCGACCCCGTAGCGATACGCGGAAAAGATTCGGTTCGAACCTACCTTGCCTTGTGCCCCGGCCGAAAGGTCGAGCGCGAGGGGACAGGATCCTCGAGCGTCGCTCGGGATCGTCGATGAGATGATCCCTGGCGGCAAAGGCAAACCCGATGGGGACTGCGGCAATCGTAGCCCCGTCAACTGGAGATAGGCAGTGGAAAGAGCGGAAAAACGCGAATTCGTCACGGAGCTGAACGAAGTCTTCAAGGCTTCCGGTTCGGTTGTCGTGGCCCGCTATGCCGGTATCACCGTTGCACAGATGAACGATCTTCGTTCGAAGATGCGTGCAGCGGGCGGAACCGTCAAAGTCGCGAAGAACCGCCTGGCCAAGATTGCCCTTCAGGGTACGGAGTCGGAAGGGATCACCGATCTCTTCCAGGGTCAGACGCTCATTGCATATGCAAATGATCCGATGACCGCTCCGAAGGTTGCCATGGATTTCGCCAAGACCAACGACAAGCTCGTTGTTCTCGGTGGCGCCATGGGTGCGACCACGCTCGACGCCGATGCAGTCAAGTCGCTTGCGACCCTGCCGTCGTTGGACGAGCTGCGTGCGAAGCTGCTGGGCCTGCTGAATGCCCCGGCAACGCGCGTCGCCACGGTCGTTGCAGCACCGGCAAGCCAGCTTGCTCGTGTGTTCGCCGCCTACGCCAAGAAGGACGAAGCCGCTTGAGGCGGTTTTTCGCTGTAAATCAAACAACCCAGTTCGAACCGAACAAAAGGAACTACCAAAATGGCTGATCTCGCAAAGATCGTTGAAGACCTCTCCTCGCTGACCGTCCTGGAAGCCGCTGAGCTTTCCAAGATGCTCGAAGAAAAGTGGGGCGTTTCGGCTGCTGCTCCGGTAGCTGTTGCTGCTGCTGGCGGCGGTGCTGCTCCGGCTGCTGCTGAAGAAGAAAAGACCGAGTTCGACGTCATCCTCGTTGATGCCGGCGCGAACAAGATCAACGTCATCAAGGAAGTCCGCGCCATCACCGGCCTCGGCCTCAAGGAAGCCAAGGACCTCGTCGAAGGCGCTCCGAAGCCGGTCAAGGAAGCCGTTTCCAAGGCTGAAGCCGCTGACCTCAAGAAGAAGCTTGAAGACGCCGGCGCCAAGGTCGACGTCAAGTAATATCGGAATGTGCCGGGGAAGGGTCTCCTTCCCCGGTCATTTCCCCCGAACTGATTACCCAAGATCCGTCAAAAACGGCTCTTGGGTAATGGGTTCTCAAGAGGATGGTCCCAAACCGAACCGCTTCAGGCAATCCGGCCGGTGTGTTCGGGAGGCGGGACGAGATTGAGAATACCATTGATCGACGGGATCGACTGGCCAGCGAACCCCGTCCGTTGCAGGCCCGGATGCACAAAATTGAAGGAGCGACGATGGCTCAGACCCTTTCGTTTAACGGTCGTAGGCGCGTACGCAAGTTTTTTGGAAAAATTCCCGAAGTAGCAGAGATGCCGAACCTCATCGAGGTTCAGAAGGCATCTTATGATCAGTTTCTGATGGTCGACGAACCCGCGGGCGGCCGCCCGGACGAGGGCCTTCAGGCCGTATTCAAGTCGGTATTCCCGATCACCGACTTTTCCGGCGCGTCGATGCTGGAATTCGTCTCCTATGAGTTCGAGCCGCCGAAGTTCGACGTCGAGGAATGCCGTCAGCGCGATCTGACCTATGCCGCGCCGCTCAAGGTGACGCTGCGCCTCATCGTGTTCGATATTGACGAGGATACCGGCGCCAAGTCGATCAAGGACATCAAGGAACAGAACGTCTACATGGGCGACATGCCGCTCATGACGGACAACGGTACCTTCATTGTCAACGGCACCGAGCGCGTCATCGTCTCGCAGATGCACCGTTCGCCGGGCGTCTTCTTCGACCACGACAAGGGCAAGAGCCATTCGTCCGGCAAGCTGCTCTTCGCAGCGCGCGTCATTCCCTATCGCGGCTCCTGGCTCGACATCGAATTCGACGCCAAGGACATCGTACACGCCCGCATCGACCGTCGCCGGAAGATCCCGGTGACGTCGCTTCTGATGGCGCTCGGCATGGACGGCGAGGAAATTCTGTCGACCTTCTACACACAGTCGCTCTACCAGCGCGACGGCGAAGGCTGGCGCGTGCCCTATCATCCGGACGCGCTGAAGGGCCAGAAGGCCATCGCCGACATGATTGACGCCGACACCGGCGAAGTCGTGGTCGAGGCCGGCAAGAAGCTGACCCCGCGTCTGCTCAAGCAGCTCACCGAAAAGGGCTTGAAGGCGCTGAAGGCGACCGACGACGATCTCTACGGCAACTACCTCGCCGAGGACGTCGTCAACTACTCGACGGGTGAAATCTATCTGGAAGCCGGCGACGAGATCGACGAGAAGACCCTTCCGGTCATCCTCTCGGCCGGCTTCGACGAAATCCCGGTTCTCGACATCGATCACATCAACGTCGGCGCCTATATCCGGAGCACACTCAACGTCGACAAGAACGAGAACCGTCAGGACGCGTTGTTCGACATCTACCGCGTCATGCGTCCGGGCGAGCCGCCGACGATGGATTCGGCCGAGGCGATGTTCCAGTCGCTGTTCTTCGATGCCGAGCGCTACGACCTGTCGGCCGTCGGTCGCGTCAAGATGAACATGCGTCTCGACCTCGACGTTGCCGATACCGTCCGCGTGCTGCGCAAGGAAGACATCCTGGCGGTCGTCAAGATGCTGGTCGACCTGCGCGACGGCAAGGGCGAGATCGACGACATCGACAACCTCGGCAACCGCCGCGTCCGTTCGGTCGGCGAGTTGATGGAGAACCAGTACCGTCTCGGCCTGCTGCGCATGGAGCGCGCGATCAAGGAGCGCATGTCGTCGATCGAGATCGACACCGTCATGCCGCAGGACCTGATCAACGCCAAGCCGGCAGCCGCCGCCGTTCGCGAATTCTTCGGCTCCTCGCAGCTGTCGCAGTTCATGGACCAGGTGAACCCGCTATCGGAAATCACCCACAAGCGCCGTCTCTCGGCCCTTGGTCCGGGTGGTCTGACCCGCGAGCGTGCCGGCTTTGAAGTCCGCGACGTTCACCCGACCCACTACGGCCGCATCTGCCCGATCGAGACGCCGGAAGGCCCGAACATCGGTCTGATCAACTCGCTTGCGACCTTCGCCCGCGTCAACAAGTACGGCTTCATCGAAAGCCCGTACCGCAAGATCGTGGACGGCAAGGTGACGACCGAAGTCGTCTATTTGTCGGCGATGGAAGAGGCCAAGTACCACGTCGCCCAGGCGAACTCGATCCTGAACGCCAACAACGAATTTGAAGAAGAATTCGTCGTTTGCCGTCACGCCGGCGAAGTCATGCTGGCGCCGCGCGACCAGATCAACCTGATGGACGTTTCGCCGAAGCAGCTCGTCTCCGTCGCGGCCGCGCTCATTCCGTTCCTCGAGAACGACGACGCAAACCGCGCGCTGATGGGTTCGAACATGCAGCGTCAGGCCGTGCCGCTTCTGCGGGCGGAAGCGCCGTTCGTCGGCACCGGCATGGAGCCGGTTGTCGCCCGTGACTCGGGTGCTGCGATCGCGGCCCGCCGCGGCGGCGTCGTCGACCAGGTCGACGCGACGCGTATCGTTATCCGCGCCACCGAAGACCTCGATCCGTCGAAGTCGGGCGTCGATATCTACCGGCTGCAGAAGTTCCAGCGTTCCAACCAGAACACCTGCGTCAACCAGCGTCCGCTGGTCACCGTCGGTGACGTTCTGAACAAGGGCGACATCATTGCCGACGGTCCGTCGACCGACCTCGGCGATCTGGCGCTCGGCCGCAACGCGCTCGTCGCGTTCATGCCGTGGAACGGCTACAACTACGAAGACTCGATCCTGCTCTCCGAGCGCATCGTGTCCGACGACGTGTTTACCTCCATCCACATCGAAGAATTCGAAGTGATGGCGCGTGACACCAAGCTTGGTCCGGAAGAAATCACGCGCGACATTCCGAACGTTTCGGAAGAGGCGCTGAAGAACCTCGACGAAGCCGGCATCGTCTATATCGGCGCCGAAGTTCAGCCGGGCGACATCCTCGTCGGCAAGATCACGCCGAAGGGCGAAAGCCCGATGACGCCGGAAGAAAAGCTCCTGCGCGCCATCTTCGGCGAAAAGGCTTCCGACGTTCGCGATACGTCCATGCGCATGCCTCCGGGCACCTTCGGCACCGTCGTCGAAGTCCGCGTCTTCAACCGCCACGGCGTGGAGAAGGACGAGCGCGCGATGGCGATCGAGCGCGAAGAAATCGAGCGTCTCGCCAAGGACCGTGACGACGAGCAGGCGATCCTCGACCGCAACGTCTACGGCCGCCTGATCGACATGCTGCGTGGTCACGTGGCGGTTGCCGGTCCGAAGGGCTTCAAGAAGGGCACCGAGCTCTCCAACGCCGTCATCTCGGAATACCCCCGCTCGCAGTGGTGGATGTTCGCCGTCGAAGACGAGAAGGTCCAGGGCGAGATCGAGGCGCTTCGCGGCCAGTACGACGAATCCAAGTCGCGCCTTGAGCAGCGCTTCATGGACAAGGTCGAGAAGGTCCAGCGCGGCGACGAAATGCCTCCGGGCGTGATGAAGATGGTCAAGGTCTTCGTCGCGGTGAAGCGCAAGATCCAGCCGGGCGACAAGATGGCCGGCCGTCACGGCAACAAGGGCGTCGTGTCGCGCATCGTTCCGGTCGAGGACATGCCGTTCCTCGAAGACGGCACACATGTCGACATCGTGCTGAACCCGCTGGGCGTGCCCTCGCGCATGAACGTCGGCCAGATCCTGGAGACGCACCTCGGCTGGGCTTGCGCCGGCATGGGCAAGCAGATCGGCGAGATGCTGGACGCCTACAAGGCAGGCGCCGACATCCAACCGCTGCGCGACACCATTGACAGCGTCATCGGTTCCGGCCCGAAGGGCGAGCCGATCAAGCAGTACGACGATGAGTCGATCGTCAAGCTTGCCGAACAGACCCGTCGTGGCGTGTCGATCGCGACCCCGGTGTTCGACGGTGCTGTCGAGAAGGACGTCAACGAGATGCTCGCACAGGCCGGCCTCAAGGTCACCGGCCAGTCGACGCTCTATGACGGCCGTACCGGCGACCAGTTCGACCGCCAGGTCACCGTCGGCTACATCTACATGCTGAAGCTGAACCACCTCGTGGACGACAAGATCCACGCCCGTTCGATCGGCCCGTACTCGCTCGTGACCCAGCAGCCGCTGGGTGGCAAGGCGCAGTTCGGCGGTCAGCGCTTCGGGGAAATGGAGGTCTGGGCGCTCGAAGCCTACGGCGCCGCCTACACCCTGCAGGAGATGCTGACGGTGAAGTCGGACGACGTGGCGGGTCGTACCAAGGTGTACGAGGCGATCGTGCGTGGCGACGACACCTTCGAGGCAGGCATTCCGGAGAGCTTCAACGTTCTCGTCAAGGAAATGCGCTCGCTGGGTCTGTCGGTCGAGCTGGAGAACTCGAAGGTCGAGCAGACCGCCGAGGGCCAGCTTTCGGACGCCGCCGAGTAAGCTTCACGGGCGCGCGCTGCGATGTGGCGCGCACCGTTCCTGTTCCGCCGTAACGGCGGGGCAGGGGCTTGGCCGCTTCTTCGGGAGCGGCACTATCCGTTTCAAGCGGCATTGCGGCACCCGGGTATCGCCGCATTCGCCCGCTAAGCTGAGGGCCTCAGGCCCACAAAGGAGACAGGCATGAACCAAGAGGTCATGAATCTTTTCAATCCGCAGGTGCCTGCACAGACCTTCGATTCCATCCGGATCTCGATTGCGTCGCCGGAGAAGATTCTTTCCTGGTCTTATGGCGAGATCAAGAAGCCGGAGACAATCAACTACCGCACGTTCAAGCCGGAACGCGACGGTCTCTTCTGCGCGCGCATCTTCGGGCCGATCAAGGACTACGAGTGCCTGTGCGGCAAGTACAAGCGCATGAAGTACAAGGGCATCATCTGCGAAAAGTGCGGCGTCGAAGTCACGCTGTCGCGCGTTCGCCGCGAGCGCATGGGCCACATCGAGCTCGCAGCGCCCGTTGCCCACATCTGGTTCCTGAAGTCGTTGCCCTCGCGCATCTCGACGCTGCTCGACATGACGCTGAAGGATGTCGAGCGCGTTCTCTACTTCGAGAACTACATCGTCACCGAGCCGGGCCTGACGGCGCTGAAGGAAAACCAGCTTCTTTCCGAAGAAGAGTACATGATCGCGGTCGATGAATATGGCGAGGACCAGTTCACCGCCATGATCGGCGCCGAGGCGATCTACGAGATGCTCGCTTCGATGAACCTCGAGAAGATCGCGGGCGACCTGCGCGCCGAGCTTGCCGACACCACGTCGGATCTCAAGCAGAAGAAGCTGATGAAGCGCCTGAAGATCGTCGAGAACTTCATCGAGTCCGGCAATCGTCCGGAATGGATGATCATGAAGGTCGTCCCGGTGATCCCGCCGGACCTGCGTCCGCTGGTTCCGCTCGATGGCGGCCGCTTCGCGACGTCCGACCTCAACGATCTCTATCGCCGCGTCATCAACCGCAACAACCGTCTGAAGCGGCTGATCGAGCTGCGCGCACCGGGCATCATCATCCGCAACGAGAAGCGCATGCTTCAGGAGTCGGTGGACGCCCTGTTCGACAACGGCCGTCGCGGCCGCGTCATCACCGGTGCCAACAAGCGTCCGCTGAAGTCGCTGTCCGACATGCTCAAGGGCAAGCAGGGCCGCTTCCGCCAGAACCTGCTCGGCAAGCGCGTCGACTATTCCGGCCGTTCGGTCATCGTGACCGGTCCGGAACTGAAGCTGCACCAGTGCGGCCTGCCGAAGAAGATGGCGCTCGAGCTGTTCAAGCCGTTCATCTACGCCCGCCTCGACGCGAAGGGTTTCTCCTCGACCGTCAAGCAGGCCAAGAAGCTGGTCGAGAAGGAAAAGCCGGAAGTCTGGGATATCCTCGATGAGGTCATCCGCGAGCATCCGGTTCTGCTGAACCGCGCGCCGACGCTGCACCGCCTGGGCATCCAGGCCTTCGAACCGATCCTGGTCGAAGGCAAGGCGATCCAGCTGCACCCGCTCGTCTGCACCGCCTTCAACGCCGACTTCGACGGCGACCAGATGGCCGTTCACGTGCCGCTGTCGCTGGAAGCCCAGCTTGAAGCCCGCGTGCTGATGATGTCGACGAACAACATCCTGCACCCGGCAAACGGCGCGCCGATCATCGTTCCCTCGCAGGACATGGTTCTCGGCCTGTACTACCTGTCGATCATGAACCAGAATGAGCCGGGCGAAGGCATGGCTTTCTCCGATCTCGGCGAACTGCAGCACGCACTTGAAACCAAGTCCGTGACCCTGCACGCCAAGATCAAGGGCCGCTACAAGACCGTCGACGCCGAGGGCAACCCGGTCTCGAAGATCTACGAGACGACCCCGGGCCGGCTGATGATCGGCGAACTGCTGCCGAAGAGCGCCAACGTTCCGTTCGACATCTGCAACCAGGAAATGACCAAGAAGAACATCTCCAAGATGATCGACACGGTCTATCGCCACTGCGGCCAGAAGGACACGGTCATCTTCTGTGACCGGATCATGCAGCTCGGCTTCACTCACGCCTGCAAGGCCGGCATTTCGTTCGGCAAGGACGACATGGTCATTCCGGACACCAAGGTGAAGATCGTCGGAGATACCGAAGCGCTCGTGAAGGAATACGAGCAGCAGTACAACGACGGCCTGATCACCCAGGGCGAGAAGTACAACAAGGTCGTCGACGCCTGGGGCAAGGCCACCGAAAAGGTCGCCGAAGATATGATGGCCCGCATTAAGGCCGTCGAGTTCGACTCGGAAACCGGTCGTCAGAAGCCGATGAACGCGATCTACATGATGTCCCACTCGGGCGCCCGTGGTTCGCCGAACCAGATGCGGCAGCTGGGCGGCATGCGCGGCCTCATGGCCAAGCCGTCGGGCGAGATCATCGAGACGCCGATCATTTCGAACTTCAAGGAAGGCCTGACCGTGAACGAGTACTTCAACTCGACGCACGGTGCTCGTAAGGGTCTGGCAGATACCGCCTTGAAGACCGCGAACTCCGGTTACCTGACCCGTCGTCTCGTCGACGTGGCCCAGGACTGCATCGTCAACTCCGTCGATTGCGGCACCGATAAGGGCCTCACGATGACGGCGATCGTCGATGCCGGTCAGGTCGTGGCTTCGATCGGCACTCGCGTTCTCGGCCGTACCGCACTTGACGACATCGATCATCCGGTCACGGGTGCGCGCATCGTCGATGCCGGCAAGATGATCCTTGAGGCCGACGTCGTCGAGATCGAGAAGGCTGGTATCCAGTCGATCCGCATCCGCTCGGCGCTGACTTGCGAAATCCAGACCGGCGTCTGCGGCGTCTGCTACGGTCGCGACCTTGCACGTGGCACACCCGTCAACATGGGCGAAGCCGTTGGCGTCATCGCGGCACAGTCGATCGGTGAACCGGGCACCCAGCTCACCATGCGTACCTTCCACCTTGGCGGCACAGCGACCGTGGTCGACCAGTCGTTCCTGGAAGCATCGTATGAAGGCACGGTGCAGATGAAGAACCGCAACATGCTGCGCAACTCCGACGGTAACCTCGTCGCGATGGGCCGTAACATGGCGATCACCATCCTCGACGAGCGTGGCGTTGAGCGTTCCTCGCAGCGCGTTGCTTACGGTTCGAAGATTTTCGTTGACGATGGCGACAAGGTGAAGCGCGGTCAGCGTCTCGCCGAATGGGATCCCTACACCCGTCCGATGATGACGGAAGTGGAAGGCACCGTTCACTTCGAGGACGTGGTCGACGGCATCTCCGTTCTGGAAGCAACCGACGAGTCCACCGGCATCACCAAGCGCCAGGTTATCGACTGGCGTTCGACGCCGCGTGGCACCGACCTGAAGCCCGCGATCGTCATCAAGGACAAGAACGGCGCCGTCGCCAAGCTTGCCCGTGGTGGTGAAGCCCGCTTCATGCTGTCGGTCGACGCGATCCTCTCGGTCGAGCCCGGCAACAAGGTCAGCCAGGGTGACGTGCTTGCCCGTTCGCCGCTGGAAAGCGCCAAGACCAAGGACATCACCGGTGGTCTGCCGCGTGTTGCCGAACTGTTCGAGGCACGTCGTCCGAAGGATCACGCCGTCATCGCAGAGATCGATGGTACGGTCCGTTTCGGCCGCGACTACAAGAATAAGCGCCGCATCACGATCGAGCCGGCGGAAGACGGCGTCGATCCGGTCGAGTACCTGATCCCGAAGGGCAAGCCCTTCCACCTTCAGGACGGCGACTACATCGAAAAGGGTGACTACATCCTCGACGGCAATCCGGCGCCGCACGACATCCTGGCGATCAAGGGCGTCGAAGCGCTTGCTTCGTACCTCGTCAACGAGATCCAGGAAGTCTACCGGTTGCAGGGCGTTTTGATCAACGACAAGCACATCGAGGTGATCGTTCGCCAGATGCTGCAGAAGGTCGAGATCACCGATGCGGGCGACAGCACCTACATCGTCGGCGACAACGTCGACCGGATCGAACTGGAAGACGTCAACGCCCGCCTGATCGAGGAAGGCAAGAAGCCTGCCTTCGGCGACCCGGTCCTGCTCGGCATCACCAAGGCGTCGCTGCAGACCCCGTCCTTCATCTCCGCCGCATCCTTCCAGGAAACGACGAAGGTGCTGACGGAAGCTGCGATCGCCGGCAAGATGGATGGCCTGCAGGGTCTGAAGGAGAACGTCATCGTCGGCCGCCTGATCCCGGCCGGCACCGGCGGAACCATGACCCAGATCCGCCGCATCGCGACGGCTCGCGACGAGATGATCCTCGACGAGCGCCGCAAGTCGACGGGGGCGGCGGTTGCCACCCCGATGCTTGCGGACCTGGCCGAAGACGTCACCGTCCCGGTCGGCGAGTAAGCTGGCCGTTGCGCCGCGCCGTGCGGCTGAATTGACAAAGCAGAACGCCCGGAGAGATCCGGGCGTTTTTTTATGGGCGGATTTCGCGGCATCTTTCAGCATCGCGGGCCAATGCCGTCGATCCGAGGCTGCGGCGAACGGCATCCCACGATTGGCAGCGCACGGGAAAAATTTGCGGATCTAACCCAAATGGGGGTGGCAGGCGCAACGCATTGCACGCATGAGTTACGGCGCAACCTACATCCAGAGGGGAATTCGATGGCAGATGAAGTGGAATGCATACTGCACCCTGCTGAATCGCATTTGGGTGCCGTCAATGGAAGCGTGCCGATACTGATCTCAAAAACCGCGACAACGGCGATCTATCGTGACGCCGGCGGTGGCAAGATCCTCCTGAGGGGGAGGGGATTCCAATACGAAGGCGATGTCGCCGTCGGTGGTACCGTCACAGGTGCCACCTTCAGCGACAGAGCAGGAGCCGTTTATCTCGCTTGGGAGGCCTAGCTCCCGAGAGCTTCGCCGATCGACGCGGACAGGGACGCGCTAGGGGCCTGTGGCTATCGGCGAAGCCGCATTGGGATGACCTGCATGAGCCGGAGCCGGCTATTGGGGAACAGGCCGGCGGCGATCAGGCAAAGCGAATGATCGCAACCTCACCTTCAAGCGCCCCCTGATACGCGGAAGCGTGCGGTTCGTCTTCGGGCGCGCCGGACAGCGTACCGATCTGGTCAAGGTCGGCTTCCAGAAATCCTTCCTCCGCCAGCGCATTGAGAGCCTCGCGAACCGCGCTGTCGTCGTCCGGAGCCCGCAACATGACGTGGATGTCGATGCCTTCCTCGTCGCCATCGCGCTCATAGGCCTTGCCGATGATGATGAACACCATTGCGTCCTCGGTATTGTCGTTGTCGGGCGAGATGGTCATGATGCTGTCCTTCGGAATGCTGCGAGCGTGCAAGAGCCGTCCTGCATACGCCGATTGCCGCCAAATGGAAAGTGACGCCGAAAAATGCGCGGCTGCCACCGGCGTCGATGGGGCCGGCGCAGATCGGCATTGATTCCTTCTTCACGATTCTTTAAGAATGACCGTGCAAGAGGCTTCGCTCCAAGCTCGATAACAGTTTTAAGAGCAAGCCTCAGGTATCGACGCGTAAACCCCGCTTTTCAGGGCTTTCGACGTCCTGCGCGCAAGAATATTTCCCGGCTCCCCTTGACGCCAGGGGTTTAAGTCAGTAGATGGCACGCGCATCGGAGCCCATGTGAGGCTGGCTGGTTCGGTTCGACTCGTTCTGAAGTTCGCCTCAAACAAGGCTCCAACGCACGTTGAAGACATGACTGCTGCACGCATGACGCGGGAATATCGCGTCCTCTGCCTTTGAGGGCCATCTGCGATAAGCGGATCGGTCCTGTTTTGCGCATGAACGCAAGCGTGTGGCAATCACCGGAAACGGTACATTTCCGCCCGGAAGGGTAAACGAGACAAATTGCAAGGGATGGTTATATGCCTACCGTACAACAGCTGATCCGTAAGCCGCGTCAGGCACAGGTAAAGCGCAACAAGGTTCCCGCTCTTCAGGAGAACCCGCAGAAGCGCGGCGTATGCACCCGCGTCTACACGACGACCCCGAAGAAGCCGAACTCGGCTCTGCGTAAGGTCGCCAAGATCCGCCTGACCAACGGCTTCGAAGTCATTGGTTACATCCCGGGCGAAGGCCATAACCTTCAGGAACACTCTGTGGTCATGATCCGCGGCGGCCGCGTGAAGGACCTTCCGGGTGTGCGTTATCACATCATCCGCGGCGTTCTCGATACCCAGGGTGTCAAGAACCGCAAGCAGCGCCGCTCCAAGTACGGCGCGAAGCGTCCGAAGTAATCAGTCACCGGCGCCATTTCGCTGGAACCCATTCTAAGTTGAGAGACGAAAAGTATGTCCCGTCGCCATAAAGCAGAAAAGCGCGAGATCAACCCGGACCCGAAGTTCGGCGACCTCGTAGTCACCAAGTTCATGAATGCCATCATGCTGGACGGCAAGAAGTCCGTCGCCGAAACGATCGTTTACGGTGCCTTCGATGTTGTCCAGGGCAAGTCCAAGCAGGATCCGGTGACGGTGTTCCATTCTGCTCTCGACAACGTCGCTCCGCACGTCGAAGTGCGCTCGCGCCGCGTCGGTGGTGCGACCTACCAGGTTCCGGTCGACGTTCGTCCGGAGCGCCGCCAGGCTCTCGCAATCCGTTGGCTGATCGCCGCGGCGCGCAAGCGCAACGAAACCACCATGGTCGAGCGCCTTTCGGGCGAACTCATGGACGCGGCAAACAACCGCGGCAGCGCCGTCAAGAAGCGCGAAGACACGCACAAGATGGCCGATGCCAACCGTGCGTTCTCGCACTACCGTTGGTAATCTCGAAAAAGGCAGTCCCTTATGGCACGCGAATACAAGATCGAAGACTACCGTAACTTCGGTATCATGGCGCACATCGACGCCGGCAAGACGACGACGACCGAGCGCATCCTCTACTACACCGGCAAGTCGCACAAGATGGGCGAGACCCACGACGGCGCCTCGACGATGGACTGGATGGAGCAGGAGCAGGAGCGCGGCATCACCATCACGTCCGCCGCCACCACGACCTACTGGAAGGGCCGTGACGGCAAGATGCGCCGCTTCAACATCATCGACACCCCCGGCCACGTTGACTTCACCATTGAAGTTGAGCGCTCGCTGCGTGTTCTCGACGGCGCTGTCGCGCTGCTCGACTCCAACGCTGGCGTCGAGCCGCAGACGGAGACCGTCTGGCGCCAGGCCGAGAAGTATCATGTTCCGCGCATGATCTTCTGCAACAAGATGGACAAGACCGGCGCCGATTTCTATCGCTGCCTGAGCATGATCAAGTCGCGTCTGGGTGCGATCCCGGTTGCGATGCAGCTGCCGATCGGCGCCGAAAGCGATTTCCAGGGCGTTGTCGACCTGATCGAGATGAACGCCCTCGTCTGGCGCGACGAAGCGCTTGGCGCGCAGTGGGACGTTGTTGAGATCCCGGAAGACATGAAGGCCCAGGCCGAAGAATATCGCGAGAAGCTGATCGAGACCGTGGTCGAGATCGACGAAGCCGCGATGGAAGCCTATCTCGAAGGCCAGATGCCGGACAACGACAAGATCCGCGAGCTCGTTCGTCGCGGCACGATCGACGTCAAGTTCCACCCGGTTTTCTGCGGCACCGCCTTCAAGAACAAGGGCGTCCAGCCGCTCCTCGACGCCGTCGTCGACTACCTGCCGTCGCCGGTCGATATCCCGGCCATCAAGGGCATCGACGCCAAGACGGAAGCTGAAATCGAGCGTCATTCCGACGACAACGAGCCGCTGTCCTTGCTGGCGTTCAAGATCATGAACGACCCCTTCGTCGGTTCGCTCACCTTCTGCCGCATCTACTCGGGCAAGCTCGAGAAGGGCGCTTCGGTGATGAACACGGTCAAGGAAAAGCGCGAGCGCGTCGGCCGTATGCTGCAGATGCACTCCAACTCGCGTGAAGACATCGAAGAAGCCTTCGCGGGCGACATCGTTGCTCTGGCCGGTCTGAAGGAAACCACCACCGGTGACACGCTCTGCGACCCGCTGAAGCCGGTCATTCTTGAGCGCATGGAGTTCCCGGAGCCGGTCATCCAGATCGCGATCGAACCGAAGTCCAAGGGCGATCAGGAAAAGATGGGCCTCGCGCTCAACCGTCTGGCCGCTGAGGACCCGTCCTTCCGCGTCAAGACCGACCAGGAATCCGGCCAGACGATCATCGCCGGCATGGGCGAGCTTCACCTCGACATCCTCGTTGACCGCATGCGTCGCGAGTTCAAGGTCGAAGCAAACGTCGGTGCACCGCAGGTTGCCTACCGCGAAACGATCACCAAGGCTTGCGAAGAAGACTACACGCACAAGAAGCAGACCGGTGGTACCGGCCAGTTCGCCCGCGTCAAGATCATCTTCGAACCGAATCCGGAAGGCGAAGACTTCAAGTTCGAGTCCAAGATCGTCGGCGGTGCGGTTCCGAAGGAATACATCCCGGGCGTTCAGAAGGGCATCGAAAGCGTTCTGACGTCTGGTCCGCTTGCCGGCTTCCCGATGCTGGGCGTCAAGGCGACCCTCATCGACGGTGCGTTCCACGACGTCGACTCGTCGGTTCTCGCCTTCGAAATCGCCTCGCGTGCCTGCTTCCGCGAAGCGGCAAAGAAGGCCGGTGCCCAGCTCCTCGAGCCGATGATGAAGGTCGAGGTCGTGACCCCGGAAGATTACGTCGGTGACGTGATCGGCGATCTGAACTCGCGTCGTGGTCAGATCCAGGGTCAGGAAGCGCGTGGCGTGGCGGTTGTCATCAACGCTCACGTGCCGCTGGCAAACATGTTCAAGTACGTCGACAACCTGCGCTCGATGTCTCAGGGCCGCGCGCAGTACACGATGACGTTCGATCACTATGCGCCGGTTCCGTCGAACGTAGCGCAGGAAATCCAGGCGAAGTATTCCGGTCAGAAGTGACCGGAATACGCCATCCGAAACGATTTGAACTATTCCCCCTCCAGGGGACAGATATGGAGAGCCGGAAATGGCAAAAGGTAAGTTTGAGCGCAACAAGCCTCACGTGAACATCGGCACGATCGGCCACGTCGACCATGGCAAGACGTCGACGACGGCGGCGATCACGAAGTACTTCGGCGAGTTCAAGGCGTATGATCAGAT
>NZ_JAVDTM010000017.1:0-75157 GCF_031455855.1 Mycoplana sp. BE70 | reverse complement strand
TGACTGCGCTCTTGGCAGGACGACGCATTCTCGTGGTCGAAGACGAGGCGCTGATCGCAATGTCGATCGAGGATGCCCTGGTCGATGCTGGGGCCCAAGTGGTCGGACCCAGCATCAGTGTGGAAAGGGCACTGAAATCTCTCCAACACGAGCACGTGGACGCAATCGTGCTGGACATGAACCTCAACGGGACCAGCGCACGACCTATTGCTGAAGCGGCGTCCAAAAGGGCCATTCCCTTCCTTGTCCTGAGCGGCTACGGCGCGCAGGCCATCAGTGAGATTCCTGGAAATGCGCCCGTCCTCTCCAAGCCATTTGATCCCGGCGAACTGGTCGACGTGATACGGAAACTCGTGGGATAACCTTGCGGCAAACCTCCGATAACCGAGGGCGCCATATGAGCGGCAACGATGACTGCGGCTGCCTTCGTCAACGCAACGTCGGGGGTCACTCGCCAGATGACGTTGCCGACATCATCGGCGACCAACAGGGCGGCGCCCTTTTTCAGGGCGGCTCGTGTTCGGCCGCTCGCCTTGTCCACCTCAAGCATCGCTGTGCCGCGTGCCTTGAAGCAGGATTTACCGGTAACAGCGGCACCTTTGTCCTCGGTGCCCCCCAGCAGCAGGCCGCAATCGGCGATGTGATTGCCGCGTATTGCATCGCAGCTTTCGGGCTCTGCTTCAGCGCGCGGTGTGAAAATTGGCCCTGCCTCTGTTTTGGCCGGCGACACCCCCGTCGCCGGCCTCCTGAAGTGGAGGTTTGCTGTCGCAAACTTTGCGGTCGAATGAGGCGTTCCGGGGGTCTCAAAACTTCATAAGCGCGACAAAACAGCGGTAGCGCGCTGCGTAGCTCACAACAAAATCTCCGTCTACTGGCCCGGTCCGATGACCTAAACGATTCCGCCGCAAACACATAAGCTCCTCACCGTCGCGGAGGCCCTTTCCCGAAAACAAGAAAGTTTTGCATGGAACCTTTTCAACGCAAGCGTGTTTGTAACCGCTCGAACGTCACTTGAGCGGCAAACGACCCCTGTCCGTCCGCTCTTCTCCTAGATGACGTTCAAGCACCCTCACTCTCCTGCACCAAAAGCCTGCGCTGGGAAGCCTGATCGTCGTTCACGCGACACAGGAACAACGTCGCTCCGTCGGAGTTGACTTCGGCGGAAGGAGTTTCTGCCATGAGCATCCCCGTGCCACCTGGGCATGATTCAGACCCACCGGTGCCGCCGTTCAGTGATCCGCCACCGGTATCGGAACCACCACCCAAACGCTTGCCGGATGAAGAGCCGTTGCCCAACCCAGACGAAAACCCGGATGAGCCCATTCGCACACCGCCCACGCTCAAGTAGTGGGCTCGGTTTCATCCTTCCGCGTTTTAGGAGGCGCCGCGTCATGAACGCAGGCCACTGGAAATCGCCGGTTTACATCACCACGCCCAGCGGTACGATAATTGCCATACGGGGGCCGGATGACGCTCTTGCCGCGTTCGCAAAGATATGGCCGAAGGGGGACGATGAGCACCTTAGTCAAGCCAGGCGAGCATGCATTGATGCGCTTCGGAGACCTAAGACGCTGGAAGAAGCTCGATATGCCTTTATGGGCGCATGCCGAGATGCGAACATCCTCGCGCCGGACTCTTCTGCCAGCCCGACCGATCCCGCCTCCCGATAGATCTGGTTCACTTGCGCCAGGCGCGCCACCACGTTCCTTCGAGGCAGCGGGTGTCCTCTCAGATGACATCAGCATTGTCGCCAACAATAGCGGTGACCGGTATTCTTCCGACCACAGCGACGCTGCCGAAGGCGCGGGTACAGGTGCTGGCATCGGGGCCGCTGGCGGGGGCGTTGTCGGCCTATTGACCGGGCTCGGATTGATGGCGATACCGGGCGTCGGACCAGTGGTTGCTGCCGGATGGCTCGCCTCTACCGTGGCGGGCGCTGCAGCCGGAGCAGTGGCTGGAGGTGCTGCGGGCGGTATCGTTGGGGGGCTCACGGATTCGGGCGTGGATGAAGAAGATGCACATGTCTACGCAGAGGGTGTTCGTCGCGGCGGCACGCTTGTTACGGCTAGGGTTGATGATGCCCTTGCGCATCGGGCAGAAGAAATCCTCCGGGAGCGCAACCAGGTTGATGTCGCCGGCCGCAGAAGCGCTTATGTGAAGCAAGGGTGGTCACGTTTCGACGACCGGGCTGCGCCGTATACCGTTGACGAGATCGCGCTGGAGCGGACGCGCTACTGAATCTGAAGATGTCGTTGACCCGGAGATGTTGCAAACTCTAGTGGACTAACAGGATCGTTTCACGCTGGCCGCTCAATGGGACAGCCAGCGTGAAATTCCTCAGCTAGAGTTTTCCGACGGCGATACCCATATCCATCAAGAGTCCACGGATTGCCTTCCTTCAGCCAATCCAGTCTTTGGCTTTCTTTGGGAAAGTGATGACGTATTTCTCCGAACCATTGCATTCGCGGGAGAGCAAAGCTCCGCGTACTTGTCGGATAAATGGCATCCTGAGGACGATTGGCTCCGAGGCAATCAGAGCCCGCTGCAGATAGTCCGTGCCATAAAGCCCGGTCTTCGTCGGCCATTGATGCCCTTTGTGTCGATCCGGTTGACCTGCACCACGCTCGCAAACAATGTAACACGGCGGAAACATTCAAACGGCCTCCCGGTTAGGGCCGTATCTGGATTGCGGCGCACCACGGGTGAAGTTCGCAGGTTGAGACCTTCATGATCCTTTCCCTTTCAGACATCAAAAAATCCTACCAAACGGCCGAAGGCCGAATCCCCGTCCTTAGGGGAGTGAGCTTCGTGTTGGCCAAAGGTGAGAGCCTTGCGCTCACAGGGGAGTCGGGGAGCGGGAAAAGCACTCTCCTCCACTTGGCGGGCGGATTGGACAAGCCGGATAGCGGCACCATTTTGGTGAACGGGCGAGACATCACCAAGCTCGACGACGTTGGCCGCGCGGAGTTTCGACGGACCGACGTCGGAGTGATCTTCCAGCAATTCAATCTCATTCCCAGTCTCGACGTAAGAGCGAACGTCTCGTTCCATGCGAAGCTGGCCCGGCGTTTCGATCCGCTTTGGGAAGGTGAACTTGTCGAAGCGCTCGGCATCGGCCAACTGCTTCGCCGCTACCCCGAGCAGCTCTCGGGTGGACAACAGCAACGGGTGGCAATCGGACGGACATTGGCGGCGAGGCCGCCCCTCGTGCTCGCGGACGAGCCGACGGGTAATCTTGATGAGAGCACGGCTGACGCGGTCCTCGAAATTATGTTGCGGCTCACGAGATCGGCAGGCATCGCTCTTCTGCTCGTCACCCATTCCAATCGACTAGCCGACAGGCTCGACCACCGGATTACGTTGACGAGCGGGAAGGTCGCCGCATGAGCTGGATCGCGTTCTGGGCGCTGCTTTCCCACTGGCGATACAGACCGCTTCAATTGGCAACGCTGATTGTCGGGGTGGCACTTGCAACGGCTTTGTGGTCCGGGGTCCAGGCGATCAATGCAGAAGCGAGAGCGAGCTACGGACGCGCGGCGGCCGTGCTAGAGCAAAACCAACTCGAACAACTTGTTGCCAAGGATGGCGGGCGAATATTGGCGCACACATATGTCAAGCTTCGCCGAGCGGGCTGGAACGTGTCGCCCGTCATCGAAGGAGATCACAGATTTGGTCAATCCCGGGTTAGGCTTATCGGCATTGATCCGTTAAGCATGCCATCCGAGGCTCAGGCGGTGTCGGTTTCGAGCGCACCCGATCTTGTCGATTTCGTTGGTGGACCAGGGCAGCTGATTGTGTCTGCGGCAACTGCAGCCCGTCTCAAGGAAGCAACGAGCATTCCAGTCAGGATAGCTGCCGATCTTCCGGATGGCGCGGCGTTCATCGACATTGGGGCCGCGGACCGCCTGCTGAACCGCAACGGGGAACTAAGCAGGATCGTCGTCGCGCGGTCGCAGAGGCCAGGTCTTGAACCCATCGGGGCGATTGCGCCGGAGCTTGCGCTTAAGGATGCCGGGGAACAACCCAATGTCGCTCGGCTGACCGACAGTTTCCACCTCAACCTTACCGCCTTCGGCTTCCTTGCCTTCGTTGTCGGCCTCTTCATCGTCTACTCGGCCACGGGCCTTGCCTTCGAGCAGCGTCGCGGCACTTTCCGTACCCTCAGGTCGCTGGGGGTTTCCCTTCACTCGCTGACGGCCATGCTGCTTGTCGAGACGATATTTTTTGCTCTTATCTCCGGGGCAATTGGTGTCATTCTCGGCTACTTCGTGGCGTCAGCGCTTCTGCCTGGTGTCGCTGCAACACTGCGTGGTCTCTATGGAGCAAGTGTGCCGGGGGCGCTCTCTTTTAGGCCGGAATGGTGGCTGGCAGGTCTGGCGATCGCGTTGATTGGCACGGTACTATCTTCGGCTCAACATCTCTGGAGGGTCTGGAAGATGCCCATACTTGCGGCTGCGCAGCATAGGGCGTGGGCAATGACCTCGATGAAAGGCCTAATCGGCCAGGCAAGCATTGGTGCCATTCTGCTGTTAGCATCCTGTCTGCTAATCGTAGTTGGTAAAAGTCTCTATGCTGGCTTTGCCGTCCTCGCCACCCTGCTTATGGGCACGGCGCTGATCCTCCCACCGATGCTGGCAGTCGTAATGGCCATGGGGAAGAAGAGGTCAAATCATGTTCTTATCCACTGGTTCTGGGCCGACACCAGTCAGCAATTGCCAGGCCTTTCCCTTGCGCTCATGGCACTGTTGCTTGCCCTGTCAGCCAACATCGGCGTCGGCACGATGGTTTCCAGTTTCCGCCAAACATTCCTCGGCTGGCTAGATCAGCGTCTAGCCGCAGAGGTCTATGTGACGGCGCGAGATGAGCATGAAGCCGAACGGCTACGGCAATGGTTTCCCGATCACGCGAAGGCTACCCTGCCGATCTGGAGTACGGAAGGCGAGGTGTTCGGCCAGCAGATGCAAATCTATGGCGTTGCGGACGATGCAACCTACCGCGATCACTGGCCGCTGATTCTCGGGTCGCCAACGACATGGGACGCGGTTGCCAGCGGTCGCGGCGCGTTGATCAACGAGCAGCTTTGGCGGGCGGGCAAATTGTCGCTCGGGGGGCAAATTGAACTACCCGGCGGCTGGGAAGCCCGGGTCGTCGGCGTCTTCTCCGATTATGGCAATCCGTCAGGTCAAGTCATCATTGGCCTCGATGCTCTGGTTCGACACTACCCCGATGTTCCGAAGTTGCGATACGGTCTGCGCATGGAACCAGACCAGGTGCCGTCCTTCAGAAGGCGTCTCGCCGAAAAGTTCGGTCTCCCTGAAAACAACATCATTGACCAAGCTTCCCTCAAGCAACAGTCCACTGCAATCTTTGAACAGACCTTTGCTGTAACGGGAACGCTCAACGTGCTCACCCTGGCCGTCGCTGGGTTTGCTATGTTCTCAAGCCTGCTGACGTTGTCATCGCTGCGTCTGCCGCAGCTTGCTCCCGTGTGGGCGATGGGGCTCCGCCGCCGTGACCTTGCGCTCGTCGAGGTCGTGCGGACGCTTGCTCTCTGGCTCGCCACCTTCATTGCATCGGTCCCGGTTGGACTGGCGCTTGCCTGGGTCCTACTGGCGATCATCAATGTCGAGGCTTTCGGATGGCGGTTACCAATAATCCTATTCCCATTGGATTGGCTCAGGCTCGGCGTCGTCGCTCTCGTCGCGGCCATCATTTCGGTTGCGGTCCCGATACGTCGACTTGCAAGGACCGAGTCCGGCGATCTCCTGAAGGTGTTCGCAAATGAACGCTAGAACGATCCTTTTCACGATCTTGGCCGCGGCCCTGTTCCCGCCAATAGCGGTCGTGGCGCAGGGCTTCGCGGGCCTTGGATCGAAGGCCGAAGGTTTCGCGGTACCCCAAAGGGGGACGAAGCTCGAGTTTCCTCGCGATCACGGACCGCACCCCAATTTTCGTATCGAGTGGTGGTATATCACCGCCAACCTGCAGGCCGCTGATGGTCGGCAGTTGGGCGCGCAGTGGACGCTATTTCGCTCGGCGCTTGCTCCTGGGGAGCGCCAAGGATGGTCTAGCCCGCAAGTTTGGATTGGGCATGCCGCCGTCACAACCGAAAGCCGCCATTATGTGGCCGAGCGGTTGGCCAGAGGCGGGATTGGGCAGGCCGGAGCCAACATAGAGCCTTTCGAGGCGTGGATTAACGATTGGCAGATGAAAAGCAGCGGCACTGCGACCCAAGATGAGTTGGACAACCTCGACCTCAGTGCCAACGGTCCGGAGTTCGCGTATAAGCTGACCCTTCAGGCCAAAGGACCGTTGGTCCTCCAGGGAGATCATGGATACTCCGTGAAATCCTCAGCGGGCCAGGCGAGCTACTATTACTCTCAGCCGTTCTACGAGGCCGCCGGCACAGTGACACTCGATGGAGTATCCCATGAGGTTACCGGGAAGGCGTGGCTAGACCGGGAGTGGTCGTCGCAGCCCCTGGCATCAGACCAGACCGGCTGGGATTGGTTCTCCCTGCATCTGGCTTCCGGAGAAAAGGTCATGGCATTCCACCTCCGCGACAAGGGACTGGGCTACACTTCGGCGAACTGGATCGGGGCCGACGGGAGGACCTGGCCGCTCAGGTCGGATGAGGTTTTGTTTGAACCGGTAAGGACAGCCGATGTTGGAGGTAAAGCGATCCCCGTTGAGTGGAGGCTAAGGATACCAAAACGAGGCCTTGATATCCGGACGAAGGCGCTCAACGACCAAGCATGGATGAAGACTTCAACGCCATACTGGGAAGGGCCGATAACATTGGAAGGCAGCACGTCAGGGCGAGGCTATCTTGAGATGACTGGCTACTAGCAAGAGGCCCGACCGGCTGAATGCGGCGCGGCCTCCCGAGGCCGAGCGTTGGACAGTGCGAGGCACAATCCAATTCACGAACCACCCTTTCTGCGGGTACTTCCCATAATTCCAGCCCCGGTGGCAAGGGGACGGTCGAATTGGGATCACAAAAGCGGTTGAGCGACCTTGGCGATTTGCCGTGCAAGGCTCGAGCTACCTAAGCAAGCCCATTTGAAGTCCAGGGTCGGCTAATGGAAGATCTTCTGCCATCGTTTAAGTTCAAGTTGCTCTGACTCTTTGAAACATTAGGAAATGGTGCTCTTTGCATATTACGTCGCGGCTTCCATTTCTTTCGCTATGATTGTTGTTGTACTTTATCTTAGCTTGCAGGGGATAGTCATAGACGTGGGGCTTCGGACGGATTGGCATTGTCGTTGCCGCGTCCTTGGCAATGCTTCTGACGCGATTATTCTTCTTCACACATATCGAATGACGGATGACCGCTCATAAACGCGCCGAGGAACATTAGATTGCGTTTGCAATTTATTAGCGTATTCTAATTTACGACATGTCTCCGTGTTGCCCCCCAATTGCCCGCGCGGTGCACCCATTCCGCACCTTCGGACGGAGGCATGTCCCCATTCTTCACGTTCTTCATCCGCGGTCTTTGTTCGGTTTCGGTTCGCACATATCAGTTTGGATACTGCAAATTGTGGCACTGACACTGTCCAAATACGAACACCCCAAGAACAAAAATTCGGAAGCCGGGAACATTTCGAGCGTGACCATGTTTTAGCAATCGCTTGTCAGCGCAGCGGCTTCTTTTGCTAGACAAGCAGGTTGGCGAAGGGGGCCTTCGTGAGAAGTGGTGATCTCATGGAGGCCCTTTCGATCAGCCACGAAAAATTTCTGAACGTAGGAACATCTCGACCGAACCCATGTTTTAGCGATTGCTTGCATTGCACAGGGCGGCTTCCCCTCGTTTCCTGTCGCCCGATCAAGCGGAGGGGCCTCCGTGAGTAGTAGCCGCACTTACGGGGGCCCTTTTGTCACCGAAAAATTTTTTTCGTCCGGAACCTCTCGACCCGATCCGTGTTTTAGTGCTTGCTTGTGCACTCCAAGGGTGGCGGACTCCCCCGTCGTCACCCGCCCAACAGGCAAGCAGCGCGAAGGGCCTTCGTGTGACCGCAAGAGCACGAGGCCCTTCACGCCTTCCCCCAACAGAACTCGCGGCGTTGGAACATTTTCAACGCACGCGTGTTTATGTGTCCGCTTGAACGTCACTTGAGCGGTGAACAACCCCTGTCCCTTCCGCTCATCTCCGAGATGACGTTCAAGCACCTCCCGTATGAGGCGCGGGCGCGCCTCTTAATTCCCTGCCGCTGCCACCGATGCAGCCGCAGAAACTTATTCAAGATGTCGAGAAGCTCTGCTGCTCCGGTTGTCGAATGGTGGTGCAGTTGCAGCAGACTTATCAGGTACTCTTGCTCAATTATGCGTTGCTCAGCTTCAGCGATGTTGTGCTCGATCCAATCCAATTCGTCTTGATCGCTAAGCATTGCCGTCTCCTTCGGAACGATTTTCCGACGCGATGGAACCTTTAAAGCGTCACCTTGTTCCCTGATCGCTTGAACGTCACGAAGGCCTTGGCGGGGTTTCAACCGTCCTCGTTCGCTGCTCGCAGGTGGCGTTCAAGCACCTTCTCGGGAATGATCGGAGATCAACAGCTTCTCTAACGGCTGCAATGCCCGGGCACATCTATCGTCCATGAAAGCGCAATGTGCAGAGCGGTCCTTGATCTTCTAGCTATGCATCTGGTGCAGCCGCAAAAACTCATTCAGTACGTCTAGAATTTTATCGCGTCGGCGGTCGGATGGTGATGCAGTTCCAATAGGCTGATCCGCCGCTCTTGCTCAACAATGTGTTGCTCGGCGAGCGCGGTATGGCGGTTGATCATGTCCAAGTCGTTTTGATCACTAGGCATTGCCGCTTCGCTTCAGAAAAGGGCAATCGACATTGTACGTCTATTTCCGGACGGTGCTTTGTTTTCATGGACGCGAGGATGATGCACATCGAATGCATTGGCAGTCACCTCGGCCCAGTCGCAACTTCAATCTGTTCTAGCTTGCATTGCGTGGGGTTTTTGTCTGGACGCCAACGGAGGAGTTTGGTGCCGTGTCTAAAGCGCTTGCCTGTCACGTGGTCGAACCGCACCTCGACGACTAGTTCCGGCTTCAACGGTTGCCATTCTCCGCTTCTTTCGGTGCTCCATCGGCTGGGTCCTCCCGGAGCTTTCCCGGTAAAGCCAGGGGCTCGTCGCAATCTTTCCAGTTGTTTGGTTAGCGCTGGCCGCTCGCTATCGGTTATTGTGGCAGTAAAGCCAACGTGATCCAACTCACCATCGTCGTTGTATAGACCCAAAAGCAGAGACCCAACCTGGTCACTATCGCTCGCGTAGCGGAACCCGCCGACGACGCAGTCTGCGGTGCGAACACGTTTAACTTTTGTCATCGCACGCTCGCCCGCGAGGTAGGGTTGGTCGACCCGTTTGCAGACTACACCGTCAGTCCCGCCGTTACCCGCTTCTGAAAGCCAGAGCTTTGCAATTATTGGATCATGGGTGAAGGGAGATAGCGCTAAGCGCGGGGACGACCCAATCGCCTCCACGAGGGCTTCCAGTTCAGCCCGTCGCTCCCGCAGATGGCGCCTTCGGACGTCATTTCCACGTGGCGACATTAAAATATCAAATAGAACAAGCTTTGCGGGAGATTGTGTGGACAGCCTTTGAACGCGGCTTGCAGCAGGGTGGAGCCGCATTTGCAGTGACTCGAACGAGAGCCTTCCCTCGACTTCAATAACAAGTTCGCCATCGATCACGAATTGGGGGATCGACAGCGAGCTCAAGAAATCGACCATCTCGGGGAAATAGCGCCCTAGTGGCTTGCCGGATTTGGCGCGCAGATCGACATTCTTACCGTTCTTGAACGCGAGGCACCGGAAACCATCCCATTTGGGTTCGTACTGCCAACCTTCGTCCATCGGAAGGCTTTCGGCGGACCGCGCCTCCATTGGTTCCGTACCAAGGGGCAGGCCAAAAGGCGATTCTTCAACCATCTCTGTAACTCCGCGCATCAGGCAGCGGTTGCCACGGTCCTCTCAAGCTGTCGAATTGCCTTTTCCAGGGACCTCTCCGCATCGCAGTAGCCCTGCCAGGCCTGCGACCGTCTAAGAAGGGCGGGCACTGTTCGCATGATGAAACGCTTGGGATCAAGATTGGTTTTCACCTGAGCCCAAGTAAGCGGCATTGAGACCGTCGCGCCTGGGCGGGCTCGAGGTGACAAAGGAGCCACCGCAGTGGCCATGCGGTCATTGCGAAGATAGTCGAGGAAAATTCGCCCGTGGCGGAGGTTCTTTGCCATTTTGACCAGATACTTATCGGGGTGAACCAATGTTCGGAAAAGTGTGCTCCACCTCAAAGTCTACCGCAGCTTCACTTTTAGGGATTACCTGTTCGAGCAAAAGACGGAGTGCGGAGATGTCTCATCGCGGTCGACCTGCCCTCACGCAAAATATGCGGAAGTCTATTACTGTCGGTTGGGTTCTCAAATTCAACTTTTCGCATCAAGAAAGGAGACGCCTTGGAGGCGGGATTGGGGGTCTCAAGCGGCCATTCCAGGGTGGCACTGCAACCGCGGTTTGGCCGCAGCGCCAGAATTGGAAGTTTCCAACGTCGACAATGTTGTTGATGGCAGAATCCCCGCGATTTTCCTGCTGGAGCGAAGCATGAGCAGAATAATCTACATCGTCGGCTTGGTCGTCATCGTACTGGCAGTGCTAGCATTCTTCGGCCTTCGATAGGCTGACCGCACTTTGTTCTGAAGCGCTATCAGGCTCTTCTTAAAGCGCGCCCTGATGAAGTGGAGCACGATGCGTTGGCGAAGGGGGGTAAGGTCTTCTGACGCGAAAACGCCCGCCAAGTATTGCCCGGCGCTCAATTCCGGCCTGCAACAGCGCCTCCTGGCGAGGCGAGCGCAAACAGAGCAAGCGCGTCCGCAAGAGCAGGCCGCGACCATAGAGGTCGGACAGTGCGAACCGTAAACTCAATAATTTGCGACGGTAACTATATTGTGCCTCGATCCTCACCGAACGAAAGTAACCCTTGGACGCACCATACAGCCGTGGCATCTACAGTCGCGTCGGCTTGATCGTCGCCACGGAAACATTTCCCTCAAGCACGCCCCGTTCCAGGTCGGTCCGGTCGCGGTCTATCTCGATAACGCTGTAGAGTTTGTCCGATCGGAACGCACTGGCATTGCTGGTCGTAACGTTATCAGCCGGGGCGGCGTCCACTTCCATGTAATCCAATTCCCGGCTGGCTGCGACAATTCGGGCGTCCCCGGGCGAGCGTGCTGCGACGACCACTTCCCCCTGGTAGGGTGAATTTCCCCATCGAGGATCGTTCCGTGCTGCAATTGGTACGAGTCGGTAAACGTGGAGCGACGCATCTCCTGGATCGGCAGAGCCCAGTGCAGCCGCATCTTTCATTTGCGCTTGGCTTTCGACCGATCGGCCGAACGTTGTCGGGCTCGTGCCTGTATTGCGTGCGTCGCCGCCGTCTTTTGTCTGGTTTGACATGACTGCCTCCTACCGGGCAAGGTCTCGTTGCGAGGAGTGAATATCTGTCCGCGGATCGAAGCGGGCGCGCTCATTTCATCGCCGTCGAGCGCGGTTGCGAATTGCGTCAACAAAAGCACGAACAGCAGGGCGATCGGCACTCCAAAATACGCGGAATCTCGCTCACCTGTAGCGAAGCAGATAGGCCTTGTTCATCTCCGCGGCTATTTAACTGGGAGCCCCTTAGATGGTTCCGGGCAGCAATAATAATACGTCTGTACGCACTATCCCGTCAGTGGGAACGTCTTCCAGTTCCAGCTTTTGCCCATCGCTAGCGTGGTGATCATGATGGAAAGGGACCCGATGTATTGGGCCAGAAGTGTGGTGGGCTTATGTGGCACACGTGAAGCTACGCCGCGCTCAGCGTAAGTTTATTGGGAAACTCTGGTGGGAGATTCCGTTCGCTGTGGGCGGCGGCTTGGAGTGATAGTTCCCCAAAATGCCCGGCATGTGTGGGTGCGCCGAGCAAACACAGTTAGGTCTGAGAGGGGCGGCAGTTATCGCTACCCTGGTACGCGTAGGAACCGCGCCCGGGGGGATTAGCTTCGCCGCTCGTCCCATCCCGTCGGGGTGCTTCGGCGTTGGCGCCGCGACTCGCCATACCAGCCACGTCCGTCATCATCGTCAGAACTAGTTCGCTCGTTCATACGTTCTCCTCGTCTCTGGTCGTCTTAAGCGACATGGCAGCGGCAGCGCCAACAATAGGGCCTCAACCAGCCAAGGCGTACGCCCACCTTCACAACAGCATGCCTTTGGACGCAGCCGATAGTCCGATCGGCTTGGATTTTCTTTAGGCCCTCCTCTTGGCAGCGATGCTCTTCAGTATGTTCTCCTGCATCGGGTCCTGCATGAACGCCGCTTCGCCTGCCCCTGTATTACAGCAAACGTCACAGTGCCCCCGATGCCGATAATACTAGCCGACTGCCGACCGGACGGCGGTCCGCAGTGCGCGTCCTCGCTTCCTGCCAGTTTGCTGGCAGGCCGCAGCTCAGGATTTCAGGTTCGTGTAGATACGCTCCGCTCGTTGCCACCACCCCGGCTCGGACAGCACGGGGTGGTCCCATTTCCCTGCGGTAGTTAGCGCGCGTACGGCATCTGCCATGAGTGTGGGCACTAAATCTGTACCACGGACGTCAAAAACGCCGCACTCGTACTGTCCATTCTCTTCGGTCAGAAGGCTATCCCAATCCATTGCTCCGAAAATCGACCATACCGTTACAGCACGCACATCTGCTCCCAAGGACTGCAATTCATGGGCCGCTTTCCAGACCTCCATCAGCCACTTCACTTGATCCCCTGGCGGGGCACCATTGTGCACCTCCGTGACAGCTATCGGGAGGTGGTAGCGCGTCCATACTTCTGCAAGTCGGGCGGCAGGGCCCAGATCCGCGTCAGGCAAATCAGCTCGAAAAGCTTCGATGTCAGCATAGCTTTCTCGGCCATTTCCGCCGTGACGTTCCGGCGGAAAAAGGGGCAGCCGTTCGTCCAGATATCGATCGCTGGTGAGATAATGGTTCATCCCTATGACGTCGATGACCGGGCCCCTGTCTCGGAGATATGCGAGTTCGCTTTCGGTAACTCCAGCTTCGATGAGCGTGCTGTAAAAGGGGTGGTGGGAGTCGACATGGCCACACAGTAGATCCAGGCTTAGCCATCGGCGTTCGTTCTCGTAATCTGCCTGTTGCTTCAAACTTGGCGTGCTAAAAATTCTGCCTATATCCTCCGTCTGTATCAGTTTGGCGTGGGCGTTGACTGATGTAATGGCCGACATGGCCATTACCGTTGCAATGCATTGTTCGACGACCGCTCTGAAGAACGCGTTCTCGTCGCGGAGGTGCGGTTGCCAAAGCCCGTAAAGTGCCGAAAAGCGGGCAGTCGTCAGGGGCTCGTTGACGGGCGTATACCAAGTCACCCACGGATAGCGTTCCGCCACACTTGCGGCGTGAAGCGCTAGACCCTCTGCGAAGTTGCCGCCCAAGAGCCGCGCATAGTCTGGGCCGCTTCCGTGATGAACTAATCCGACTATTGGCTCCAGCGACAGTTGCCGCATCCGCGAGATCCGCGCATCGTGCCAAGCCCAATCAGCCAAATGGGGGCAGCGCGGGGAGATGGTCTCCCAAATGACAGGATAACGAACCGTCCTGATCCCGAGATCGGCGATGAGCGACAGGTCGTTGAGCCTAACGTCGTGGCCCGTTTCGACGACCTGGTTGCGAAACGCGCTGCCAATGCGGACGACCGAGCATTCGATCCCTCCCCAAAGCTCGACTCGTCGCGATTGTGAGACATGCAGCATGCGGCTCACCTCGCCGTTAACGAACCTCCCACGCGCTCCTTAACCTTCTGCCCTCGAAACGCCGGCACTTCTGCCTGGATCCGCCTGAATTCCGCGAGCGCCTGGCCCACGATCTGATCCATGTTGTAATAGCGATAGGTTGCCAGTCTGCCGATAAAACGGACATTTTTTAGCCGCTCTGCGAGCTTTCTGTAGCGCGTATATAGCTCCTGATTGGCTTTTTGCGGGATAGGGTAGTACGGATCACCATCGTTTGTCGGGTATTCAAATGTAATACTCGTTCGCGGGTGGATCTGGCCTGTCATGTGCTTGTATTCGGTGATGCGAGTGTAGCGTTTGTCCTGCGGATAATTGATCACCGCGGCAGGCTGGTACCATTCGCAATCACACGTAACGTGATCGAACTCCAACGAGCGATAGGGCAATTTTCCATAGCAGAAGTCGAAGTACTCATCGATTGCGCCCGTATAGATCACCTGCTTTGGATGCACGTCGCGGCGGATGGCCACGTACTCAGCTTGCAGCATTACGGTGATGTTCGGGTGGCTCAGCATTCGCTCGAACATTCGCGTGTAGCCATGTAGGGGCATTGCCTGGAAGGAATCGAGAAAGTATCGATCGTCGTCGTTGGCCCTGGCAGGAACCCTCGCGGTCACTGACTTGTCCAGCTCCCACGGATCCAGTCCCCATTGCTTGAGGGTGTAGCCCCGGAAGAACTTCTCATAGAGGTCGCGTCCGACCCTAGACACGACCACATCCTCCGAGTTTGTGACGTTCGCAATGTTCTCGGCCTGGGCCGAGTAGAACGCCTCGACGTCGTCTTCGGATTCCAAACCGAGGCCATATAACCGGTTGATCGTCGTTCGGTTGATCGGAATCGGCAAGAGTTGGCCGTCGACTGCTGCCAGGACGCGATGTTCATACGGCCGCCATCCGGTGAATGCGGAAAGATATTCGACGATCGCCTCGGAGTTGGTGTGGAAAATGTGGGGGCCGTACTGATGGATCAAGATACCATCGGCATCGTGGTGGTCGTAGGCATTGCCACCGACATGGTTGCGACGATCGATGAGGAGCACTCGGTCTCCCCGCTGGCTTGCCAAGCGTTCGGCAATCACGCTTCCGGCGAAGCCTGCACCCACGACCAGCCAATCAAACATGGTTCGCACGGGCGGCGGACAAAGCCGGAGCCATCCCTACGCGTAACCTGGGCAGCGAAGCAGCTGCGACCAAGATTTCGTGCATGTTGGACCAAGTGCTTTCCCACGACATGCCCGCAAGAAAATTATCGACCCCTCGAAGCCACAACTCCTTGGGCGCCGAGAGGCTGGCCTCGATCGCGGCCAGCATGTCATGCGGCGAAGCCGCGATTTTGACGAGCCCGAGTTCACCGTAGGGCCGCACCACATCGGCGATCGGTGTCGAGACGACGGGAACGCCGGCCGCCAATAATTCCGGCGTTTTCGTCGGACTGATGTACCGGGTAGATTCGTTGAGGGCAAAGGGCATATATGCCATGTCCCACCCGGACACGAAGTTGGGCAACATGCGATACTCCTGTTGGCCGAGCCAGTGCAGATTGCCGGCCCGCGGAAGGGATGCCTCCTCGATCTTGGCTACCGGGCCGACCAGAATGAACTGGAAATCAGCCCGCATGCGCGCAACGGCCTCCACAAGTTCGAGATCCATTCGCTCGTCGATTACGCCAAAATAGCCGATCCGCGGCCGATCCAGACCGGATTGAACAGCCGGCTCGATCAGGTCGGACCGCCTCGCCTTTCTGAAGTGGGCCTGGTCTACGCTACTTGGAAAGAGATAGACCGCCTTGTGCAGCTGTCGCTTGGCTTCATACAGGCTCCTTCCGCCCGTGAAGACCACGTCGGCAACGTCCAGCAGCCTGTGTTCGTTGTCCGATAGCCTTCTGGACGCGCCCTTGAAGGCAGATAGCTCGTCCATGCAGTCGTACACCCGCACATCAACTGCGATAGTGTCGCTAAATTCATAGGCCATCGGCGTGTAGTACCAGCAGACGTCCACACGCGATCCGGCGCGGGTCACCACCCGCTGTGTCAGTTTTGCCTGTTCCTCAACGGCTCGCGTTTCCGAAAGACCCGTCGGCAAGATCGGTGTCACGATCTCTACGCCGCTGATATCAGGTTCGACGCGGATGTCCGGTTCGGCACCTTCCTCAAACAGTGGTTCTTCAATGTACAGTACCCGGTAGTCGCGCGCCGCCAGCGTCATCAGGTGCTGCGGTCGTTGGAAGACGAATCTCCATCGCAAATGTGAGAAACAGAGAAGGCAAGGCCGATGTTGCGCCGGAGCAAATGTCTCTATGTCATGGAGATCATGCATGGGGATTTACTCCTCTGCGCGCTTATGGACGTCCTGCTCAGCTCTATGTGAATCTCGAACTGTGAACTGCAATCAGGATCTGAATGTTCCCGCATCTATGGATTTTTCATGGCACGCTAATTTAGGGATTGCCCTTGATACGGAAATCGCTATGTCATCCGCGAAACGGCACGACCAATGGGTTCTCCAGCCTCCGTCAGATGCTTCGAATAGGGCAGCAAAGAATGAATGTGACATTTCAGAGCGACGTGTTTCCGTTGTTCCACCCAAAAGAGACGGACGACCTGAAGGACCCATGTCCTGTCTTTGACGGCAGCATTTGGCATATGTTCGGTTCCGCCGGGACAGTAACGACCGAGACGTGGACGTTATTCCATGCCACGGCAGAACAAATCGATGGCCCTTGGGCTGAACACGATCCAGTTGTGCTGCCGATCAACGGCTCGGGGATTGCGGCTCCGGGGGTGATATTCGCCGACGGCGTCTTTCATATGTTCGTCCAGACTGAATTCATGAGGCCTGGCGGACGAATCGAGCACGCTGTGTCGAACGACGGGTTTACCTGGGTGGTTTTACCGCCGGCAATTGTCTCGGTGGTGGGCAGCGCCGAGCATGGAATTTACGACCCGCATCCCGCAGAAATTCGAGGCGTCAAATATATGGTCTATTCGGCGATGCCTAAGTTCGACCGGGTGCCCCAGCCGGATATTTACCTTGCCCGCAGCGCAACGAATAGCTGGTTTGGTCCTTGGGAACGTGTCGGAAAGATCCTGGATCATTCGGATGTGCCGCATCACAATCACCGCGATGATCCGGACTATGAATGGGGCATTGAAGGTGGGCAACTCGTCGAGTTGCCCGATGGCCGCGTGCTGTTGAATGCAACCTGTTTCCTCCCGACAGGGGAGCGTGGCACGCGACAGCGTGTGTTCTTTGCGATCGCCGATGATGTGGAGGGACCTTATCGCACCGTAGGGCCAATCCTTACTCCTGCAGAAAGGGGAGAAAACGGACATTCGACGGTCATAATTCAGGACAACGAACTGATGCTGTTTTATCAAAGTCGAGTCGAAGCGACGTGCCATCGATGGCGCTACGGGATTGCGCGGTGCGATCTGGCTCATGCTATTGCAGCCTAGTCTTTGGTCGGACAGCTAATGAGTTTTGGGCCGACGCGATCCGGCCGAACGCCGCTCATCGTCGTCGGCTCTTAAACCTGCGAAAAATCAACGAACTCCTCTGCGAAGTCGGACTGTTCAGTTAGGCACAACGAGCAGTCCGATCGACCGCGTCATCCGTACTGCCGCAGGCGCCGAGTACGCCCGCCTTCCCGTCGGTGCGATACCGCCGAAGCAGCGAGAGGGCGTACGAAAAAGATGGCGCGATCTACATCCACACAAGTGCCGGGTTGTGCCGGTGTCGAGAGGAGACGCCCTGAGGCATTTGCCCAGCGTTGGCCGATTCGAATCTCCCGGGAACGTTCCATCGTAATGCCCGTTATGGCCGGTGCTTGGTGGCGCGGTTTGGAAAAACAGCTCACCAAAACAGAACCGGACTGCCGAACCCGAGCAAGGAGTTAGTCATGAGCGAAGCGAAAATGACGTCGAACCATGCGGAGATCAGAAAGTGGGTTGAGGAGCGCAAAGGCAGCCCTTCGCGGGTAAAGGGCGCAAAAGAGGGCGGTGTCTTGCGCATCGACTTCGGCGAGCCCGAAGATGCCCTCGAGGAAATCTCCTGGGACGATTTCTTCCGCATCTTCGACGAGAGAAAGCTGGCGTTTCTCCATCAGGACAAAACGGCTGATGGCAAGGTGAGCCGCTTCAACAAGTTCGTCGACAAGGGCTGAGCAGCGCCTAGGCCGCGCGCGGCACCGAACTCTTGCATCTAAGCTGGCGAGGGGATCTTGCGCAACTGCCCGTCCAGCCTTAGCCGGACTCGAAGCAACGCATGGAACCGAAGGGCGCTGGCCTTCACAACCTATCCACTCGTTACTCAAGGAAAATATCGTCGACCGCGACGGTCCGGTCGCAATCGGGTTCGGTCAGGTTCTTCCGGTGCCATCCGGCCGCGGCTGGTGTTCCGAGGTCTCAGTAGGTCGTGGTGACGCGATGTATCCGTACTAGGGAACGAAAGCGGCCGTCGATGGCGGCCGGACTTTGCTCCGGGGCAGCAGCCGGCTGGCGGCGCATAGCGCGCCGTGTACTACCAGTCGACATGCCGGCTTCGAGACAGGCGGCGATGAAGGCCTCCCGCGCTACCGCCGATGGAAGCGCCCGTCGCAGCGCGTCGCTGCACTGCTGGATTGCCCGGTCGTAGCGACATCCGTGGCGTGTCGGCCATTCGTTATGCAGAAAGTCCAGTGCATCGTAAACGCTCGCGAACGAACGCTCGACGCCACTTTGTAGCCGGACGCGGACAGGAACGGCCCAGGGCATTTCCGGGGTATACATGTTGTTTCTCCTTTGCCGTTCAGGGCAAGCGATCTCATCGGCCGCGCGCCCGACGGCGCCTCAAGGGAGCGTCCAAGAATGCCGTTTTAGTGCGAAGCCGCGGTTAATCACAGGCAGCGACGATGCTACGGGCAACAAGCATCCGCCCGCGGAACCGGAAAAGGACTGGCATTTCGATTCGACGAGACCGAACCGACAAGGCAGGTGATCACGGCGTGTTTCGCAGCTTTCGCAGCCGCCATTGCCCTCGAATTCGGCATCGGCGATGCCTTGGGCGAGTTGGCCGGCGCGCAGGAATGCGTTCACGAGTGCTGCGTGGCGCTTGAGGCCGGCCGGCAGGCGCAGGCAGGTCGACAGAGCCACGTCGATCCCGGCGACCAGGGAGGCCCCCGCCTCGACCCGCTCCAGATCGCCATAAACCAGCATCGTCGCACCTCCGTCGATCCGCTCAAACATCCGATCGGCAGAAATGGTCCCCGACACCTCCGCCGACGTGAATATTTGCAGGGAACCATTCAGGGTCGAACCGGTTCGGTGAGGATTGTAGATGCCGGGGAGCAAGGAAAAATGGCTTCGAGGAGCATTCGCATCGGGATCATCGGGGTCGGCAACTGCGCCTCTTCGCTGGTCCAGGGACTGACCTACTACCGCGACGCCACCGACAACGAGCCGGTACCCGGCTTGATGCATGTCGACCTTGGCGGCTACCGCGTCGGCGATATTGAGGTCGTCTCCGCTTTCGACGTCGCCGCCATCAAGGTCGGAAGCGATGTGGCCGAGGCGATCTACGCGCCGCCCAACAACACCCATCGGTTCGCCGACGTCGAGCCGATCGGCGTGCGCGTCATGCGCGGGCCGACGCTCGACGGCATCGGCTGCTACCTGCGCGATGAAATAAAGGAATCCGGCGAACCGATCGTGGACGTCGCCAAGATCCTGCGGCGCACCGAGACCGACATCGTCGTTTCCTATCTGCCGGTCGGCTCCGAAGAGGCCACACGCTGGTATGCGGAGCAGACGCTTGCGGCGGGTTGCGGCTTCATCAACTGCATTCCGGTGTTCATCGCCTCCAGTCGAGAGTGGCAGCGGCGCTTTGCCGAGAAGGGACTGCCGCTGATCGGCGACGACATCAAGAGTCAGGTCGGCGCGACCATCGTCCACCGGATGCTCGCCACTCTCTTTCGCGAGCGCGGGGTCCGCATCGACCGCACCTACCAGCTGAACTTCGGCGGCAATACCGATTTCCTCAACATGCTGGAGCGGGAGCGCCTCGAATCGAAGAAGGTCTCGAAGACGCAATCGGTGCTGAGCCAGCTCGACGTGCCCCTTCAACCCGGCGACATCCATGTCGGTCCGAGCGATCACGTGCCGTGGCTCGCCGATCGCAAGTTCGCCTATATCCGCGTTGAGGGAACAACCTTCGGCGGCGTGCCGCTCAATGTCGAGCTGAAGCTCGAGGTCTGGGACTCGCCCAACTCCGCCGGTGTCGTCGTCGACGCGATCCGCTGCGCCAGGCTGGCACTGGACCGGGGCATCGGCGGACCGCTGGTGGCACCGGCAAGCTACTTCATGAAGTCGCCGCCCCGGCAGTTCACCGATGCCGAGGCCCGGCGCCTGGTCGAAGCGTTTATTGCCGACGAGGACGGGGCGCTTCGGGGGGCGGCGGAGTGACCACGACCTTCTTCCTCGTCCGCCACGCCGCCCACGACAACGTCGGCCGTTTCCTCGCCGGCCGCGCGGGTGGCGTGGCGCTGAGCGAACCGGGCCGGGCGCAGGCACGCCGCCTCGGCTCCCGCATGGCCCGCGAGGACTTCGCCGCGATCTATACCAGCCCGCGTGAACGCGCCCAGCAGACGGCTTCGGCGATTGCCGCGGCGAACAGCCGGGCTCCGGTGCGGACGGCAGACGAGCTCGACGAGGTCGACTTCGGGCACTGGTCGGGAAAGACCTTCGACGTCCTCGATGGCGATCCTCGCTGGCGGCGGTGGAACAGCCTGCGCAGCGTGGCAAGGACGCCGGGCGGCGAAACGATGCTCGACGTGCAGCAAAGGGCGTTCGCGTTCGTCGAGGCACTCGCGGCCGAACCGGGAGATCGGCGGCTGGTCCTTGTCAGCCATGCCGACGTCATCAAGGCAGTCGTCAGCCATGTGCTCGGCCTGCCAGCCGACGCCTGGCCGCGTTTCGACGTGGCGCCCGCCTCCGTCACCACCGTCGTGGTCGGCGACTGGGGCGCCAAGCTCTTGACGCTCAACGAAATCGTCCCGTGACACAGGCAGGGGAGCGTTGCCGCAATGACCATGACTACCAACGAAGTGCGCCGTCGGATTGGAGAGCTCGGGCCGTGGTTCCACAACATCGAGCTCGGTGGGGTGGCGACCGCCCCCGATCACTTCCTCGGCGACTATCCGCGCGTCAAGTGGCGCAAGTTCGCCGAAGCGCTTCCCCTGGACCTCACCGGTCGGACGGTGCTCGACATTGGCTGCAATGCCGGCTTCTATTCGATCGAGATGAAGCGGCGTGGCGCGGACCGTGTCGTCGGCATCGACTTCGACGACTTCTACCTCGCGCAGGCTCGCTTTGCGGCGGAAATGGCGGGAGCTGACATCGAATTCCGCAGGCTCTCGGTCTACGACATCGCGGCTCTCGGCGAGCGCTTCGACGTGGTCTTGTTCATGGGGGTGCTCTATCATCTACGCCACCCCCTCCTCGCCCTCGACCTCATCCGCGAACACGCGGCCGGCGACCTGCTCGTCTTTCAGTCGATGCAGCGTGGCGCGGCCGAGATAGCGGCCGTCGAGCAGAATTATTCGTTCTGGCGAAGCGATCCCTTCGAGCGGCCGGACTTCCCGCGCCTGCACTTCATCGAGCACCGCTATGCGGACGACCCGACGAACTGGTGGGTCCCGAATGCGGCTTGCGTCGAGGCGATGCTGCGCAGCTCCGGCTTCGAAATCGCCCAGCATCCGGAAAGCGAGGTCTACATCTGCCGCACGGCCGAACGGCCGGAGCATGGCAGGCCGGTCTATCCAGCCAAGGGGAGCCCGTCATGATGGAAGCAGCGATGATCTGGAACGAGCCGAACAACAAGTCCCATTGGGACCCGGAGATCGACCCGGACTGGAGCCTCTTTGCGAAGATGGCGATCCTGGCAGGGGACGGTATCGCCGCTGCCGATCCGTCACTGACGCGGGTGCTCGGCGGCATTTCACCGATCGATCCAGGTTTCATCCGCCGCATGAAGGACTACGGCGTGCTGGATCATGTCGATGCCGTCGCGGTGCACGGCTTTCCGCTCGACTGGAACCTCTGGCAGATCGGCGAGTGGCCGCAGAGGATAGAGGAGATCAGGAGCGTCACCGGCCTGCCGATCTGGGTCAGCGAGGTCGGCGTCTCCAGCTTCGGCGCCGAGGAGGTGCAGCGGTGGGGGCTCGAGCGCACCCTCGCCCTGCTGACGGGAGGGGCCGAGCGCATTCAATGGTACAGCCTCTACGACCTGCCGCGCGCCTGGGAAGCGACCACGCGCCACCGTGAGGCCGAAGGTTCTTCGTACTACCGGCACTTCTATATGGGTCTCTTGCGCGAGGACGGTTCGCCAAAGCCAGCGGTCGAGGAGTTCATGCGGCACACGCCGGAGATCGGGCTGGTGCAGTGGTTCCATTTCGAAGACCCGCGGCTCGACGACGCCGTCGCCTGGATGAAGCGGCTCGGCGTCACCTATCTCAGGACCGGCCTGTCCTGGGCCGACAGTTTTCGGCCGGGCGCACTCGACTGGTTCGATCGGCAGATGGCGGCGCTGGAGGATTTCGACGTCACCGTCACCTTCTGCTTCACGCCCGAACACCGCGGGCTTGCGCCGCACCACACGAGCGCCCCGATCCATCCGGAGGAATTCGCGGAATTCTGCGCGCGGATGACGGCGCGCTACGCGCCGGGCGCCCGCCGCTCTCTGGCCGCAGCTGATGGTTACGGGTCGCGGTCCTCCATGCCGGCCCAGCCGAGCCGATCGAGCAGCCAACCTGGCCAACCGCGCCCATAGGCTAGCCCGTGATAGAGCGAGAGGGCCGCGCTTGCCCAGCCGAGATAGAGGCCCGGCCACCGCACGAGCCGCGCGAGCCAGAACACCCGGTGGCTCCATCGGCCGATTTTCTGGCGCATCGCATAGATCAACTTCCGGCGGGCGGAGAGCCCCTTGTCCCCGGCCTCAACCCTCTTCCTCGGCCGGACCGGTCCGCGAAAACACTGCAGCCGAAACGCCAACCCCTCGCGGCGATGGCGCAGGCCTGCCGCCTGCGTGCGCGCCACGAAATCCGCGTCCACCTTCTCAAGCTCGAGCCTGCCCTCAGCGATCCCAGCCCGCAGCAGCGCGTTCAGTTGACCGGTGCGCACGATCACGACGTTCGTCCCCCGGCCGTCGGAGGAATAGGGCTCCACCCAGGCGTCGCCGAATGAGATGTCGGCGGTCTCGGCGACGACGTCATCGCAGAAATCGCAGGCCCGGTTCTGGAAAAACCCCGCGCCCCAGTCCCCGTCCGCCATGTCCCACCAGTGGCGCTGCCGCCTGCCGCTGTCGGCGAGCATCAGCTCCGCGACATACCAGTTGGCCGGCTGATCCGAACGCTTTAGCCGGTAGTCCACTCCGCGAACCGTTTCCGGCCGCACGCCCATCTGCCAGGCAAAGCTCTCGACGAGGCGCAGGCTCTTCATATGGCCGCAGAAGAGGCCCAGCGTCAGGGCCACGCGCTCGGCCAACAGCGGGTCGACGCGCCGGAACTGCCGTTCGCCCGGAAGCCGTCCTCGGCTACGTGCCCGACATAGCTCGCCTCAAAGCGGCCGATCCGCCGATCCACATGCGAAGCTTCGGCACACCGCTCCTCCGCCAGTTCGTCCTCATTGGGCGCCAGCGGCGAGAACGGGCACAGCCGCTCGAAGTCCTGCGCGGCTGCTTCGCGGAGCTATGCGCGACGCACGCGCCGCAGCCGATGCAGAGGCCGGACGCGACGATGTCTCTCGGGCTGATCGCTCGCCTGACCAGCCGGCTGGGCGGCCCTGGCGCCGGCGGCTCAATGGAGGACACGGTCAAGATACTCCGACGAGGTGCGGCGCAGATCGGCGATCCGCTGCACGACATCCCACTCCGGTGGCTCATCGAGCAGCGCGGAGAATGCACCGGACGGCGTTCCCTCGCTGACGACGCGGTCCTCAGCGCCTATCGCCTCCGCCAGGTCGAGAATCTTGTTCGACCGGTAGCTCGACGGCTCGCAGACGAACGGCCGCCCATTGATGAGCGCGAAGATGCAGCCGTGGAAGAAATTGGTGGCGACCGCCTTCGCGTTCGCCATAAAGGCGGCGAAGTCGTCCGGACCGGCATCGATCCACTGCCCATCGGCCCAGTCGTTGCGATAGCCGATGCTGACGACCCGCACAGGGCGCCTGTCGGCCCAATGCCGCACCGCCCTCCCGAACTGGCGGGTAAATCCGTGCCCGTACAGGGCGAGGTAAGGCCCAACGACCGGCAGTGTCGCCTCGCTTTTGATATGTGGCGCGAACTGGAGGCATGGATCGAGCACGAGTGTCGCCGGCCGGCCGAGCGCTTCATCGACCAGCCGTTTAGAGTTGCGGTCGCGCACGGAAATGCATTCGAAGCGGCGCAGCCTGCCGCACCAGTCGCTGCCGAGCCCTTCCGAGGCATTCAAGTTGCCGAAGCTCGCCGCATAAGAGGCGAGCCGGCCCTCAAGGCCGTCGCCATAGAACAGCCGATAGCCGCCGTACCAGGGGTGACGAAGATTCCACACTTCGTCGCTGCCGACGAGCACCAGGTCGTGGTCCGGAGGAGCGCCGGTCCCATCCAGCGCGAAGGGTTCGCTCAGCGGCAGGACGGAAATCGCCCGCAGGAACTTACGGACCTTGGCGGCATGGCGGTCTACGTCTTGGGAACTGGACAAGACCGGCCGTTGTGGATGCAGGGCACAGCGCCATTCCGTCCGGTCGATACGGGCGGACCTGTGGTTGAGGATGGTGGCCTCCAGTCCTCGCGCCCGCAATCCCTCGACGAGGCAGCGCGCCTGCCAATAGGAGACAGAGTTGATGCAGCGATGAAAGGTCAGGACGCCCACCGTTCGTGTCATCAAGGTTTCCGATCGAGTGCATGGTTCGCCGACCCCAACCAGAGGCACCAACCTTTGTTCCCTACGGCGTGTCTGTCTCGACGAACTGCGAAGGTGTCACCGTCGCGGGTGGGCTGAAGGAATGCAACCGACAGAGTGAGGTCGGGGCGGCTGGCGGGCATGGGCGGTGTCCTCGTTGCCGACCATGGCGTCCGGCACGATCGGAAATCGTTTACCTAGCTGGTGACCGTGGTCTGCCTCAAGCAAGCAATATAGCGCGAGGCATCGACACCATGCCGGGGGCCACTTGCTTTATCGAAGCTCTGCTTCACCATCTCCACCCTTATAGTTGCGGGCTTCCTCGGCAATCCGGTCCCTGGCTGCATCGTGAACGTCGGACGCGACCGCACTCGCGCGATCGTACAGGTCTGCAGCGGTTTTTCCGACCTTGTCCATTGCGCTGCTTGCCTGTTCCGTCACGGCCTCGCGGATCGCATGGGCGGGCTCACCCAGAACTTCGTCTTCCTGCTCGGTGTGGGGAAGCGCCGAACCGATCGCGGCACCGACCGCGAACGCGAGTGCACCGCCGACCAACGGTTGATCCCGGAATTGCGCCGATAGCGCCTGATTGAGCCTGGCGGTCTGATCGCCGATGGCATGGCCGGTTGCCGTTGAACTTTCGCCGACACTTCGTCCTGCGTTGGTGATGGCGCTTTTGACCTTTGCCGCAGAGCCGCTTATCTGCGACCAGGACTGCGACATCCACCCGGATGCTTCATCGAGCAACGCTCCGGCCTCGTCTTGGATTTCCTGGATCTGATTGCCGGCGGCGTCGACAAATCCGCGATAGGCCCTGCCGCTTTCGTCAATAAAGTGGCCTGCCCGGCGACCTGCCTTGTCGGTGAGTGCGCGGAAACGGTTGCCTCGATCGTCGGCAAAGTGGCTGTAACGCTCACCGAATTGATCGTGCACCGGTTCGGTCCGGCGCACGGTACCGACGACCCGCGCAAGGGGATACTCCTCAGCTTCCTCCGCCCTGCTGATCGAAGTCTCGGGCGGCGATCCGGATTTCGCCATCAGCCACGCGAGGCTGATCCCGATCAACGCGGCCGGCAGCGGGTTCGCCTTCAGCGCTAAACCGAGATTGCTGACATACTCGGCGCCTCCGCTGTTTCTGGCGTAGTCGATGATTTCATCGATCATCTGCCCGGGGGACATGCGTTCCTGTATGGCGTGAAGCTTCTCTTCGATGCGCTCACGATCGGCATTGATCTCCGATTGAAGTTCAGCGGCCGTTGGGTGTTCTGAATTGTGGTTCATAGTCCCTTCCCCCTAATGACGTCCGCGTCCTGCCGGAGCGATGTGGCGGTGCGGTCGAGGGTGAGATTGCTGGTGCGCAGAGCCGCGGTTCCGCGGTGGATCATGGCCCATGCGAGGAAGGCTACGACAACCCCCACGATGACGGAGGCGAGTGCATCGGCGTTGGGCTCCGTCACCCCTTGTGAAACCAGGAAGGCGGCCAAGCCGGTTACCGCAGCACTTAAGAGAACGCCGATCGCGCCGATGGCGAAGACGAGACCGATCGCGAGAACTTCCAGCCCGCCGAGCGCCCGGTCCACCTTTTCTGAGGCCTCGGCCTTCGCAAGATCGATTTCCTTGCGAAAGAGCCCCGAAAGGTCCGTGACGAGACCGCCGACGAGTTCGGTAAGAGAGCGTTGATCGCTGTGATTAGCCATTGTAAGAACCCTCCGGATTTTCTGCCCCTTGCCCGGGTGACGTCATTTTGCCGGGTGGCGTCATTCTGAATGGAGCGGACTTTCCCGGCCGCCGTGGCGGCGATGCCATCAGAAAGCGGCTGGTCACGAAACCGGCGAGTGCTGCCATTCCCAAGAACGCCAGCGGCTGTCTTCGACCGAAATCCTCGGCCATATTGGCTACCTCGCGGAGATCGCGATCCTTGATCTCGCCAGCGAAGTTCTGAAGGGAACTGCCGATCCGCTTTGCATAGCGCCCGACCTCCGGTTGATCGCTCTGCTCCATTTCGGCGCCGATCTTCGATATCGCCGTTGCAATTCCGCTGACCTTTGTCGCGGCAAAATTCCTTTCGTCGGCGGCGATCTTGCTTGCTGCCTCCTTGACCTGCTGCGTCTGCTCTTTTGCGACTTGCCCGAGGTCTTGCAGGTCGTCCTTCAGGGACCGAGCAAGATCGCCCGCGCCGCTCTGCGACGGCTGTTGCTGGCGCGGTTCGACGCCTGACTCGCTTTCGGCTGGGCTCGTCGGGAGCCCTCCGGTTGGAACGCTCGTACCGCCTTGGATTGGATCACTCATGATAGACCTCCGATACCGGCATCATGAAATGGTAAACAGCCGATGAAATGGTTTGTTCCGATTGGATCACGCCCTTCGCTGCTCGGACGGAGGCGGCTCCCCCCGCTCACGTGGCAGTATAACGGGGCGGGCTGCTCCGCCGGCGAGCGCAACAACGCCGATTAAGGGGAGGCGCAAGAAAGGCCCCACCCGGTCCGCATCTTCTTACATGCGATGGATAACGCCGCAGACCCGCCGCATCGACTTGCTCGTCAGACTACCCGTACTGCCGGGGGCGGTCGAAGCAGCCTTCTGGCAGTCGGATCTGACCTGCGCCTGCTCCTGCTGGTTCAGGGATTTCCAGTTCTTCTTTATGTCACGTGCGGAACGTGCAGTGGCGCCATTTTCATCTCGGAAAAAGGCCGTTCCGATGTGGCCCGACCAACCGTTTGGCATCTGCATGGCCGCACCGGCTCCGCTGTGGGACATCCCGCCTGCGCCGCTCGTGGTTCCTACGCCGCCGCCTGACCCGGTGGTCGCGCTACCGCTCATTCCCGACGCGCCCGAGCCGGTCGTGGTGCCACCACCGCCGGTTCCCTGGGCGAATGCCGCCGTGCCGATACATAGGGCAACCGCCGTGATCGCCATAATCTTCGTCATCGTAGTTCTCCTTGCGTATGCCGCCTGTTCTGCGGCAGGTCACTAAACCTCCCGCGTAAGGACTGGTTCCAAGGTTTCCCGCAACTGACTATGTTCTCGCCAAAATGTGATCGTCGACGGGCGACGATGCGTTGTCCTAAGCACTGGATGCGTTGGGGGCACGGCGGCAACGTGCCTCCGGCGGTTGATGGGCGCCCCACTAACCCCTCAAATTTCAGGGGTGAGTTTTCTTGGGGTACAATGCCCAGATGACGAGGGGTGCCCCATCGATCGCTTAGGCGTCTGGCGCCATCGCGCCATCACAGCAGGGATTCGCTTGACGCCTTCTACGACAATCGACCGTTTTGGCTATTTCGCAATTCTACGCAGCTTGGAACTACTCGCGATCACGCACGCGGTAGCGTCTGCTGAGTGGCCGTACATGCCGGCAACAAAAAAGGCCGCGGGATGATGCCGTGTCCAAATATCAGAATGCCTGTTAGCCTTTGCAATTGAGGACTGATGTCGACGCGGCGAAACTTTTCGGTAAATGCGAAGTTCTTCCGGCATTACGCAGGAGAACGACGATGCCGGGCCTTCGCCACCTATTCACCGCCTTTGCAAACCGCGTTTCGGATCTTTCCGGAAAGCCGGTAACCTTCATGCTCGCGTTCGCCGGAGTGGTCGCCTGGGCGGTTACCGGGCCGATGTTCGGTTACTCGGAAACCTGGCAGCTGGTGATAAACACCTCCACCACCATCATCACCTTCCTAATGGTGTTCATCCTGCAGAACACACAGAATCGCGACGGCAAGGCCGTGCAGGCAAAGTTGGACGAACTGATCCTCACCAGCAAAGCTGCGGAAAATTGCTTCGTCGGCGTCGAGCGGTTGGAGGAAAAGGAACTCCGCAATCTCAGCGGTGCGCTCGCCGATAGGGCACAGCGGATGGAAACGGGCCAGCCTGTCGAGCCGATCGACATCTCCGAAGCGCTGAAGGACAGGCCAGAGCCGCCGCCTGGAAATCCAAGAAAGCCGAACGGCATGCCGATTGGCGAAGGCTAAAGCTGCCTCGGGTTCAGGGCTCAAGGAGCCGCTTCTGGATCTCCTCTTCAAGCTCCAGGCAGAGTGTAGCGTATTCCTGCGCGAGGTGCGATTTACTGGGATCGACCCGGTAGGCATGGAGGGAGGCGACGCCTCGGCTGAAATCAAATAAGCGCGCAGCTGCGGCCTCTTCAGCATCATTAACCTCCGCCCGCTCATTTTCCCGGCTTCCTTTTTGGTGATCCAGGCACGGGGTGCGCCAAACGGGCGCGGAGTTTCTTGGTTTTCTCCTGCCGTGCAGCGGTCTCGGCTGCGATAATTGCCCACGCGGTACTGTTAATCTCCTTGGGCTTTTGGTCCGCGTATAACTTGTCAGGCGTCATCGCCGTGCCTCCAGTTGAGGGCGTCTGCAAGCCGCCCCTTACTTCAATGAGTTGAACCGAAACTTCCGCCTCCTCGGCTGTGGCCACAAACGCCAAGCGCACGGTTTCGTCGTCTATCTCCTCATCGAAGTTTCTGCCGACTAAACCCAATGCCCGATTGAAGGCAGGCCCGGCCAGCAATTGGTCAGATAGACGGCCGCTTCGTGCGTGCTGCGGACTACTGCAAAGCCGCCGGCCCCCTTCAGGTCGATCGCAACACCCTTCGGCCAATCCAACTTCAGAGGCATGTCGCGCTTTTCCTTCAAGCTCCCGAATTTAAGCGAAAACGCACATGCGCGACCGCTGTTCCGGAACCGGAGACAACAGAAAAGGCCGGGTTTCCCCGACCTACCGTTCTGTGCGCGGGAAGAGGTGCGCGCTCGTCCTGAAACCCACCTCGGTCGCCTTGCCAGGGCGTTCTCGCAGCCTGAGACCGCCTTTATCAAAGTGGCCTAAAGCGGGACGGTTCGGATCGCTGCTCGAAGGAGAAGCGATCTCGATCCGATTGAACGCGAGAAGTAGCCAAAGAGAGCCGACCCTGGGACTTTAAATGGGCTTGCTTAGGTAGCGCGAGCCTTGCACGGCAAATCGCCAAGGTCGCTCAACCGCTTTTGTGATCCCAATCCGAACGCCCCTGGCCACCGGGGTGGGAACTATGGGAAGTGCCAGCGAAAAGGGTGGTTCGTGAATTGGAAGTCCATTCATTTCGCCAGTCACGCTGAGCGCTTTGCAAACATTTCCAGGCCCCGCGCATAGCTTGTATGGGTTATCCGTCCCGCGTCGTGCCATCATCGCATCGACCGCATGCGTTGGCTCGAGCGCGCGAACCAGGACCGCGCTACCCCTCTCGCAGACAAAATTCACGCACCAGTGCAGTCCATAAGACCGATAAACGTAGGCTCGGGCTGCCTCACCAAACATAGGTGCGTTGGCAAGCGTTTGCCCCCGATAGCTGTGAGATGCCTCGTCGTCCTGTCGATAGGCTTCGGTTTCGACGATCACGCCACCGACGCCGTCAACCAGCAGGTGGGCACCAAGAAGATCGGCAGCAACCGCGACCGCGTCTCGCAGGAAGAAGTCCGCATGCATCAGCGTCGATATCCATTTTCGATTTGGTCTTCTGACGCAGAATGTGGTTCCCAGCCGAACACGTTTCGGCCGCCGAACTGACTGGATCGTTGGAATTCTCCGGCCACGATTTCCTTTAGATCGGGGCCCGTCGCGTACCGCTCGAGCCGCCGGCTCTGGTCGTCCAGCCGTTTCAACGCTTGCAGTTCCTCGTCCAGCCCCAGCCTGGCCTTCTGTACGGCAGATTTCATGACGCCGATCGTCTCGTCGTAAACTTTCAGCGGGACAGGAAATGGATGGCGATCTTTCCCCCCATGCGCGAGCGAAAAACGGGCAGGGTCGGAGAAACGATAGGGAGCGCCATGGACGACTTCCGCCACCATCGCCAGTGCCTGCACGGTTCTTGCTCCAACACCCGGCGTTAGCAGAAGATTCTCGAAATCCACCGGACCCCGATCGGCGGCGGCGGCCAGATTGCCATGAAGACGACGCATGTTAACGTCAGCCGGGCGGACGTCATGGTGAGAAGGCATTACAAGATGCGGCAATTCGAACTGCTCTTGCCCCTCTGCAGTGTTGGGCGGTTCTCTCTCCAACAGCGCAAGTTCGCGAACGATTTTGTCCGGTCCCAGCGACGCGAGCAAGTCGAGTTGTCCTTTGCGGGACGGGTTGGCGCGTGCGTCAGCCAAATTGACAATCTGTCCCTGGCTTTTGCCCTCGATGGCAGCATGCGGTGAATCCAGGAAACTGGCCAGTCCTTCGGACAGCCAATGATATCGCCGCGCCTGGCGCTTCTCGCCATTCATTCCTTGTTGGACGACAACCCATTTGCCGTCATTCGCGACAACGAATCCGTGCAAGTAGAGATCGAATCCGTCCTGGACCGCCGCACTATCCACCTTAGCGACGAGCCGGCTGGTGGTGGAAAGCTGAACTCCGTCAAGGCCTACGCGGTCGCCGATCGATATGAGCTCTTGCGGCGTCCTTCGCGATTGAGCACCGCGGCCGCCACAGACATGAATCCCCAGTTCCCCGGAAAGCGGCGATACACCTCGCTTCAGCGCGCCGATGACACTGGTCGTGATACCGGACGAATGCCAGTCCATCCCCATCACCGCACCGAAGGATTGAAACCAGAACGGATTGGCCAGCCTGCGCAGATATTCATCGCGCCCGTAGTGATGGACGATCGCCTGAGTAATGACTGCGCCTATGCGGGTCATTCGGTCCCCAAGCCACCTTGGGACCCTGCCGCCATGCAATGGCAGATCAGCACTGCCCGCTCGTCTCGTCAATTCATCAAACCTGTTGCTGCTCGCCCCGTCCGGCGTCAAAGGGGCGGCATGGCGTTTCGGATGCCTTCATGTCGCCGCCCTATTCCCGTTCTGCCTTTGTTCGTGATTTAAGCCTGGACCATGACGAAGACAATAGGCAAAGCACATGAGTGCGGCGGGGGGTCACTCAGCGGGGTGCGTCGCCGGCTAGAACTCAAAATAGATTGTCACTCCTGACCGGCGATAATAGGGATCACGATAGCCGTAATAGCCGGGATAGCGGTAATAGCCGGGATAGCGGTTGTAACACCTGCGGTAGTAACCGCAGGAACCATAGGCGTAGCGGTGATTCCAGTAACGATCACCATACCAATGACGATGGCTTCGGTGTCTGACCTGCTCGACATCGCCGGTCCGCACTTGCTCTGCATTCGGCACGAGGGTTGGCGCGGCGTTTAGCGGTAAGGCAAAAGATGCAGCCAGCACTCCGGCTGCAAGTGAGGACAATAGCTGCTTCATCATCGACGCATCCTCTTAGGCTTGCATCTTGAACTACCTGGCCTGAACCTCGGATGAACAGCTGGGCGCGCTCGACCGTTGCGGACTTAAAAACGAAACCGCCCGCGCGCTGCGCTGGGCAACGACCGGCTCGACGGTGGTAAGGGTCACAAGGGTATCATGGTGGGTCAGAAACGACGCGATCCGGGCCACGCCGCCCTCGCGCAACGATCTGCTTGGCGGCGCGCAGCGAGGATGCCCGTTTTTGGTCGTCCCCACCGCTTCGCTGAAGTAGCCACGACCGAAACACGCCGCCAAGGCCGGCATTCAGGTCGCCTTTGCGATTTCCTGAAAGTTGACAGTCCGCTGAGGGCCGCAGGGTTTTTCCAGGTCGAATCGGACCACCTTAGATCCTACGAGGCTTTTGTCGCGACCGGGAACAAAAAAACTAGAGTGGCCTGAATCGCGATGGACATTACGGGGGGACTGACATCAAGACCATTCTAGCCGATTGTAGACGAGCGACGAGGCGGCTCCAGTCGCCGCGGGTCACAAAGCAATTTCGGTGAATCTGCGTTAGAAAGATCGAGTTGCTCCCAGGGAACAGCCAGTACTTCACCTGAGCGCAGGCCGACAGCTCCGAGGACGGCGCGCGCGAGTGAAGACGAAGCCAGGCTCTCAAGAAGCGCAAAGCTCCCGAGGTGATATTCGACGATGAGGAGTTCGCCGCTCTGCGCCTCCGCGACGACTTCCTCGATGCGTCCGACCACTGCATTGTCCGGCCCTAACACCCGTACGCCCAGCAAATCCTCGAGAAACAGCTCGCTCATGACAGCCCGCCCGGAATCCAGCGCAGAACGTGTCGACGGAGCCATTGCTGCCAACGCTCCAACGGCAGTTCCGAGCGCTCGACATCGACGGTTATGTCGACACCGACGTCGGCGACGTGGGACCAGACGAGCCGATATCCGCCGCCCCGCTCGCGGGCGAGTGTGCGAAGGCCCACGCCGATCAGTAGCCGCCTGGCCACCGTCGAGGTGCCGAGCTCGACCGCGTCAACCTTCGGCCGCCCGAACTCGTCGAGGCGCAGAACGATGCCGTCGACCCTTCCGACGCGAACCCTTGCCTTGTCGACGAGCTGCTTGTCGAGAACGTCTCGCACCAGGTGCACGTCAGCCTCCCCAAACTTGCAGCGGTACGGTGACGATCGCGAGCACGAAGGTCAGGCCAATGATGAACAGGACGACCGCGTTGCCTATCCAGCCATTGGTATGGTCGCCAACGAACGCCCTATCGTTCATCAGGAACAGAAACGGTATGACGCCGAGAGGAAGGCTTATTGCGGTGACCGCCATGGAAAAGATGGTGACCCGCAGGGGATCGAGACCGGCGGCAATGGGAATGACGGCGATAACGATGGCGACCGTGTAGACGAGGCTGAAGGCGGGATCGGTTTTCGGTTTTGCGTCCTCGGACCAGTTCCAGCCAAACCCCTGGGCGGTGATATAGGCTTGGGCGAGGCTCAGTTCCAGCGCCGCGCCAAAACAGGTGATCAGAAGCGAGAGGGAAAAGATGTAGATGCCCCAGGTGCCGAGGGCCGGGGTCAGGATCATCGCGATCTGTTCGTAGCTTTCGATGTCCTCGATGCCGCGGGGCGGGTAGACCATAGCAGCCAGGACGATGATGGCGACGGAGAGCGCGCCCCCAAACGCCATGCCGAGCGTCGCGGTGATCCTGTTGATTCCAAAATACGATTTGTCCCACTTTTCTTCGATGGCCCCGGACGAATAGAAGAAGAACAGATAGTTGGAGATCGTCGCTCCGAGGATGCTGACTGCGATGAAAGCGTAATGTGATCCGTCCTTGTCGGGAAGAGACGGGAGTGCGCCCCTCGCCACTTCGCGCCACGGCGGCCCCATGACGCACATGGCGACGACGAACGAGAGTGAGATCAGCCCGAGCGCCGATACTCCCTTTTCGATCGTTCCGAATGTGCCGCGCCACAAAAGCAGCCAGGCGGCGAAGGCGACGGGCAACGCCCACCATTGAAAGCTCCACCCGGTCAGAAACTGAAGGCCGAGCGCCACACCGCCGATTTCGGCGGCGAGCACCATCAGATTCACGATGGAAATCACGACGAAGATGAGGATAAAAAGATTGGAGCCGAAGCGGTCCCGGATGCCATCAGCGATCGTATAGTGACTAGCGATGGCGAACCGTCCGGACATCTCCACGAGAACGATCAGACATCCCGTTCCGAGGACAACGGCCCAGATGAGTGCGAAGCCGTAGGCCGCCCCGGCCTGGGCGGAGGTCGCAATCGACCCTGTCTCCAAAAAACCACCGACGCTGGTCACGATTCCAAGCGAAATCTCGAGCAATTTCTTCATGGCATCTCCGACGCGGGATCAATATCGTTCTGGGGTCCGAGATGACGCGCCCGTTTGCGGACCTTGACCGAATGGCTTTGCAGCGGGCGAGATTCACACCAGTCCGAACCCTCAGCGTTTAAGCAGCAGTGCCTGCACCACCTCATGAAAAGAGAGCTTCACCCGCAACGCGTTGTCTTCGTCTCGAACCTCCATGCGCTGGTCAGGAATGGCTTCGCCAGATTTGATTTTGGCTGCCGCCAACTCGCGTACTGCAGCGAGTGCGCTCGTGTGAGCTTGGTGGAGATCGGCGAATTCTCCGCCTTCCTCGTCGAGTATGACACCGTCCGTCGGTCGAATATTGAAAAAATAACGCATCTTCCACCAAATGCGACCAGCTGCCAGGCACTGATCCCTTCAGAAGAGGTTCAGCATCAGGCGGTGGTACTCCTGCTCTGGCTTTCCATAGGCATCATGGGCGAACTGGCAGGATTTCCGGCAGGCGACTTGGGGAAGCAGCGGCCAGCGGGCGGCTCTGGCTTTGGAACCAACCGCGGCAAGTGCAGTTGGATACGCTGCCTTGCGGGGCGATGTGAACCCAGAGATGTGCCAGGTCCGCCGCCCTGTCGCCAAATGCTCCGTCTAGCCTCGCAGTTCTCACGAGCCATCGACATCAACGGCTGCGCGACCTGATCAAGAAGCTGTCCTGCATTCTGCTCCTCGCCCATGGAAAGCGTGAGCAGCTGGGCGACGCGCGGTTGCGACAACTGCAAGGCCAGATTTCGGGCTGTTGTGTATGCCGCGATTTCATAGTGCTCGACGCGGAGTGCTGCGCCGATCAGCGCGATATCCGCAGGGGCGTCCTCTTTTTCCTTGCCTTCGGTCATCACCTCCTCGCCTTCCTCCACCAGGCCAGCCATGGCCCGGCAGGGTTTGGCACGAGCAGGCGCACCGAGGACCTTGAGGCATTCACCAAGGCGTTCAACCTGGACATCAGTCTCTAGATGGGTTTCCAGTAGGGTCACCAGCTGCTGCGAACGTGCAACCTTCGCCATCTTTGGCAGCGCCTTGAGAAGCTGTTTCTCTGCATGCAGCAGGTCTCGAAGCTCATCAACGAGCACCTCCTCGAGTGCCTCGGATCACTCCTCGGGTGCGCTCTTCGAGCGAATGGTGGCCAATTCACCGTTCTTTTTCGAGCCATCGAACGCAGACGCCTCAACAAACTCCCAAGGCTCGCCTTCATTCCAGGGACCACGCATGTCCACTTCACCGTGGTCACCCTCTCCGGTCGAATCGTTGAAGAACTGATCCGCGAGCTTGGATGTCGGAGCAATTTTTCCGATGCTGAGGGGCGGCTTACCCATGCTTTCCAGAGCGAGCGAGAACGACCGCATGTGTGCGATCTCGCGCGTCATGAGAAACTGCAGTGCATCCTTGCTTCCGGTGTCGTGGCAGAAATTGATCAGACGCTCGTAGACGATCTTGCTCGTGCTTCCGCTGCTATGTTGCTGCGCAAATCGGCGTCGAGTTCGCCGGTGATTTTAAGATAGTCGGCTGTCCACGGGTTTCCCAAGGAGTTGAAAAGATTCACACCGCCGCCGCCTTCGGCTTCGTCTCTGATGCTCTTTAACGGCTTGAGATGCATGCGCGCCAGGGTGCCGACAACTTCCAGGTGGCTCAGTTCCTCGGTGCCAATATCCATCAGTAGATCCTTGCGAGCTGGGTCTTCGCGATTAAGCCCCTGGATCGAATACTGCATTGCAGCCGCCAGTTCGCCGTTCGCCCCGCCAAACTGGAGTTTCTCAAAGTTTCTAGCGCAGGGATCGCTGCAACAATTAGTTATCATTGCAAGACGAGTTGCAGGGCAGTGCCTGTCACCAAAATCACGATCCAGATCGCGAACAACGCCATGATTGCGGTTTCTTCTGTCATTTTGACACCCTTCAGAAGGCTAGATCTCCGGCCCAACACCAATGCATTGGTTTGGTTCCGCCGAGGGACGTGCATGACAGCTATCACTGCATAGCGGGGTATGTTTGTCCTACTCTCAGCTGCAACATCACGGCTGAGAAAATTCATCAGCCTTCCCGTGGAACCAGTGGAGCCGCGGCAGGTTGGGTGCCCTGCCGCCAAACTGCGGCACTTACCGAAGGAGAAAAGCGATGAAACTGCGCTCGTCGTATGTCTCGGCGCGGCGGCTTTCGCCCAGAGCGGCGGCGGTGGCGGTTCCGGCGGATCGGGAGCCGGCGGTGGCGCAGCTAGCGGCGGGGCCGTCGCTTCGGGAATGAGTGGAGGCGCATCCAGCGGGTCAGGGAGCATGGGAACCGGTAGCGGCGCAACTGGAATGTCCGGTGGCGGAGCCGGTGCGACCACAATGATGCCTAACGGCTCCGACAGCATCGGAAGCGCATTTTTCAGCGATAAGAATGGCGCCACTGCACGCTCGGCAAGTGAGATCAGAAAAAATTGGCGCTCGCTAAGCGAGCAAGAGCAGGCGCGGGTCAGGTCTGATTGCCAGAGCTTCTCTTCGACGGGCACTGGCAGCACGACCGGCAGCGGTACCGACCAACTGGCCAGCGGAGCCAATGGCAGCACGGGAGGGGTCAGCAACGAGACCACGTCCAGCACCACGCCAGGGACCACAGGTACGACAGGCGGGTCGATGCAGTCGGCGATGTTTGAGCGCGCCGGCGCTGGCAAGCAGCCCTTCCCTTTTATACTGCCCGCAGGCGAGCGCGCCCGACTCTCCCCGAAGCAGTCCTGGAACATTTCTAGATCTTCTTGGTTGGACCGCTCGCAAAGGAGACAGACTATGAAAACGATTACTTTGACGTTCGCGGTGATGATCGTGGCGACCTCTGCCCTAGCGCAATCGACCACCGAGAAAACCGGCATCAACTCTCTGCTGGGAGTGGCGCCGAAGACAGATGACTTTGTGAAAGAAGCGTCCATGAGTGATGTGTTCGAAATCACATCCAGCCAGCTCGCGATCGAGCGGGCCGATGCAGCGACGAAAAGCTTCGCCCAGCAGATGGTGCAGGATCACCAAAAAACGACGAATGAGCTGAAGCAACTGGTCAATGCCGGTAAAGTCGAAGCCACCCCGGCGGACACGATGTCGGACGCTCAGCAAAGCACCTTGAAGAAACTTCAAGGCCTCCAGGGCGACGGTTTTACCAAGCAGTACCAAGAGGACCAGGTTGACGCGCATGAAGACGCCGTCGATCTGTTCAAGCGCTATGCCGAAGGCGGTGAAAATCCGGATCTCAAAGCATGGGCGTCAAATACGCTTCCAGCCCTGCAGCACCATCTGGAGCTGGCTCAAGGGTTGGCGAGGTGAGCCGACCGCGCGGACGTTCCGGGCGGCTAGGAAGCTCTTGACTTGCTGAGAAAGAATGCCCGGCTGCGCCATGGCCCGAAGTACGAGAGGCCGGTTCGGCTCTGCCGCGGATCACTGAACCGCGCGACGCCGCTGGCGGTTGTGAGCGAAGCCCTCGTGCGTATGTGCCCAACTTTCCGGCGCCGTGGTATAATGCTTCATGCGCGCCGGAGAGACGGAGGCGGATATGGTCAGGCGCCACATCCTTCAAGCTGAACGGCACATCGTTCGTCAGAAAGACCTCATCGCACGCCTGTCGGCAAGCGAGCTACCGCTGGAACACGCGGTGGACTTGCTTCGCGTGATGTATGACTGTCTTCAGCAACATCGAAACCACCTGCAGCGGCTTGCCGACAACAGCTAACTTGCGGGGAATTGCGGTGCATGTCACAACTCCGACCTCCTGAGAGGCTACTGTCGCAGTGTGCGTCCTAAGAAGGGCCGCGGCCGGGGGCTTGATGCTACCCCTGTCTTGTCGCGCTAATGGGTTGACCCTGCCAGTCCTCAGAAATTCTAAGCATTCGAAATGGTCGGCCCACACGGTCTTGGGTGCTTTGGACGAGGATAGCTATTTGAGCAACGGCTAATGCGCTCCGGTGCACTGCCGCTTTTTCATGCGGCGTCAAGAGTACCTGATAAATCTGCTGCAACTGCACCACAGTTCGACAACCGAAGCAGCCGAGCTTCTCTACATCTTGAATAAGTTTTTGCGGCTGCATCGCTGGCGGCGGCAAGAAATCGAGGGCCGCCCCCGCGCTTCATAGAGGTGCTTGAACGTCATCCCGGAGAGGAGCGGCTAGACGGGGTCTCGTTTGCCGCTCTGGTGACGTTCAAGCGAGCCACAAACACGCTGCCATTGAAAATGTTCCAACGCCGCGAGTTTCTGTTCAAGGACAGGGCGAAGGGCCTCCGTGATGGCAGCAATTTTTCACGAAGGCCCTTATGCGCAATCTGCTTGCCTGTTGGGCGGGCGACGGCGGGGGAATCCGCCGCCCTTGAAGTGCAAGCGACTGCTAAAACACGGTTTGGGTCGGGATGTTCCGGACGGATCAGAAATTTTTCGTGGCTGTCAAAAGGGGGCCTCCATGAGGTCGCCTTTCATGAAGCCCCCGTGGCGCAACCTGCGTGCATAGCAAGGAAAGGCGGGCAACGGGAAAACGAGGAAACCGCCGCCCGAGTGTGCGATACAGCAATCGCTAAAACATGGTTGCGGTCGAGATGTTCCGGGCGTCGGAAAAAAGGGCCTCGGCTGGCTCCGCTGTTGGAGGTGCAGCGGGGTCACGTCGACTGCCACACCTTCGGCAATCTGGAATAGCCGGACGGCCCGTCGGTCTTTGGCCCGGCAAATGCCGTGGGCCTCACCAGGCTTGTAGCTGAGCGCGATCAAGTGCCGCTGCAGATCCCGCGCGGCCGACTCTTGGTGGGCCTTGGTTGGAACGAGTGAGTAACCTGGACGATATCGGCGATCCTGACTGGAGGATGCCGTCGTGCCTGATGGTTTTGTCGAGCTTTCGCTTCTGGCTATCGCCGTTCTATTCGTGCTTCTCGTGACGTTCGGAATATGACGCCCGCCAAAAGCTTGTAGCCATAACAAATTTGGTTGTGGTGGCCCCTCCGCCACTCCCAAGGGCGCTTGCCCAGCGCCTGCACACGCCGGGCTTTTTAAAAGCGCAGGCCGGTTTTCATAACGATTTAACCAGGGCATCGCAGCGGCTGTGGCGTTGCCCATCCATTTTGTTAATCTCATCTTCTACGCCCCTCGCCTTCTTGGTTTCGCGCGGCCTATTCTTCTTCAGCATCGGCCCGTCCGCTTGTGCGGCTATTCAAAAAGGCGCCAGCCATGATGATGGCTAACGACTACGAACAGCACATTCTCTACGCCGAATACTGCAAGATGATGCAGGACCTGCGCTCGGAATCCCCTCGCACGAGAGCGAACTCGACGGGCAAGAAGTACCCGAAAGCGAAACATCGGTTCACGCCCAGGCGATCGACGTTCCTGGTGATAGCAGGTCTGTGGCGTGACGGTAAAGGAAATCAGCCCCCGTCGTTCGCGCTGCTGACAACGGAACCAGGACCCGATGTCGCCCCCATACATGATCGGCAGGTGGCTGTCCTGAAGCCCGGGCCACTGGCGTCACTGGCCCGACGTGTCCAGCCGGAAGACGAACTTCTGCGTCCTCTACCATAGGGAAGCCTTGACGTCGAACCGGTCCGTCCGGGGCGAACTGACGTTTTCGGAAGCGAGGAAAATCTGCGATTATGCGCTTGGCGATTTCGCGGCAGAAAGCGTTTTAGCTTCCTGCGAACCCGGCCTCGCTCGTCACGTCGATGAGAACCTCGAACAGGATGTAAGGCCAAGGGTTCACAATCGAGAAATGCCTTGTCCACCGCATGACCTCTCCGTCGAACGGGGTCAGAGGGCGTGACGATTTTCGGCAGCCAAAGACAAATCCACCCAGCGGAGGAATGAAAGTGCCAGAGTGAAGAGGCGAGTGCTGATCCTTAACTGTGGCGATTCCTTCCTCATGAGCCGCACCAATTAATCAGCAGAGATCAACGAACCAGGGGGGAGCGTTCACAAATATCGTTGCGGACTGCGGTGGCCGCGACCCCTGCTTGTCCCATAGCCTGGCTGATTTGATCCAGTCCGATTACCACGTCCCCTGCCGCATACAGTCCGGCAACACTGGTTCTCTGGTGAGCGTCCACGACTATGCACCCATCTTCTGACAATTTTGCACCTGCCGCCGATGCCAATTCAGACCTGGCATCAGAGCCGAGCGCCGGATAAACAGACCGAAAGGTACGTGTTCCCGCTGGCGTAACCACATGGACTGCATCCTCTTCAGGTTCGATAGCAGTCAGTGGCCCTAGTTCGAGACGTATGCCCAGTCTGCTCAACTGCTCTAGCTCTCCGCCATGCAGTCCATGTGCACTGTCCAGTGATATCAATGTCACGTCCTTGGTGTAGCTTCGCAAAAACACTGCCTCCCTGAAGGCTCTTGTCCCATTGCCAATAATCCCGACAGCGGCGTCTGTGACTTCGTAGCCATCGCAAACAGGACAGTAACGAAGCAAACCCCGCGCCACCGCGGAATCATGTCGCCCGACCGACATCGGAGGCTTTCTATTCACGGTACCGGTGGCGACAATAACACGTCTTGCGCGGGCAGCTCCGTTCGCAAACGAGATGACGAATGTGTCGCCTATCTTTCGTAGGGCGGTCACCTGCCGATTGGAGATGGTCGCGCCGTACTTTCGGGCCTGCGTCCGCATTCTGGTAAGAAGGTCAACTCCACTTATTCCCTCCGGGAAACCGGGATGATTGCGTGTGAGCGGGATGCTCGCCGCCCGGCTAGTGTCGTCGTCGAAAACTGTGACACTGAGGTGATAGCGAGCCAGATATATTGCTGCAGTCGATCCAGCTGGCCCGCCACCTATGACGGCGCAGTCCAACATTTCGTACGAACTTTCGGGCATGAGCTTCTCCTAGGAAGCGGGCGTTCGGCGCGAGGCACGCGGTGGACTGGAACGGCTGCCCTCAGGGCGTAGCGGAAGAAAGCCATTGTTCGGTTTGCACTACCTCCAATTGAACTGAGAACCGCATTCTCAAGAGCTCTAGGGCGGCATCGTGGGACTCGTTGGTAGTGCTACAAACGGCATCTTTGAGCAGAATTACCTTGTATCCGAGATCGATTGCACCCAGGGCCGCCGCCAGCACGCAAACATCGGTTTCGCCTCCAGTGAGGACCAGAGTACCGATCTCATGATGCAGCAAGGCGCTATGCAACCTTCCGTCGACCCAGGGGGAGTACGTCACTTTGTCGAAGACGCGTGCCGGTGGCACAAGCGCCTTGAGGGTGGGAACAAGATCCAGGAGTTCCGGATTAACGCGGCTCCTCGTCATCATGGGCCACTTTTCATAGTACGCGCGCCACGCCCCCGGCAGTTCGTCAGGTGATGAGGGAGGAATGAAACGGGTGAATACGGTGCGCTCGGGATAGCGAGACGCCACCTCTGCGATTTCGTCAGCCACCTTTGGCATCCAGGCGACCTTCCACGGCGTGTCTTCTGCGAACATGCGCTGCATGTCTATGCAGAGGTGTGCCCATCTTCCCGGTTGCATTTCCACCAGCCTCCCAGATTGACGCAGTCTCTTTCGATGAAACTACGGCGGCCTATCGGAGTTCCTTGAATACGTGATGGGGAACAAGGACACTGTCCTCAGTGTTAGTTCGGCGCATCATTTTTCGGCAACAGGAGGAAGTCATGCCCAGCCAGAAGACACTGGACGATCTGTTCTTGGACACCCTCAAGGACATATATTTTGCAGAGAAACAGATTTTGAAGGCTCTACCCAAAATGGCCCGTGCCGCGCAGTCGGAAGAAGGCAAGGCTGGTTTTCTTCAGCATCGTGACGAGACCCAAGGGCAAGTTGAACGCCTCGAGCAAGTCTTTGAGATGCTGAGCAAGCCCGCGCGCGGCAAGACCTGTGAAGCGATCCAGGGAATATTGGCCGAAGGCGAGGAAATTATTGACGAGTTCAAGGGCTCCCCTGCCCTCGACGCAGGGTTGATCTCATCAGCTCAAGCCGTAGAGCATTATGAAATCGCTCGCTATGGTACGCTGATTGCGTGGGCCAATCAGCTCGGTCTGAAGGATGCAGTACCGCTGCTAAAGCAAAGCCTACAAGAGGAAGAGGCTACTGATAAGAAGCTGACTCAACTCGCGTTGAAAGCGGCCAACGTCAAAGCCGCTTGAGTGGAGGGCCAACGGTTGACGATCGTTGGCCCAGCTACATCTGCAGCAATGGGAACCGCAACATCCGGCGATGGTTATGGCGGGTCGCATGGGATGACCCTCGTATTCCATCGCTGACGTCGCGAGTAGCCCTGCAACGCTACCTCTGGCGAGCCGGTGGCGCTGCATGCGATGTCGCCCAGATCGCCATCGTGGGCGATCCCAGATATGCGCGGTGCTTGTGATCCGGGAGGCCGGGTTGCTCTCGAGGAGCCGAGCTATGAAATAGCCCCGAACGTGATGTTTGCGAAGGGCGCAGATCCCATCACCGTCCCTTGCGACAACCGAATGGACACCTCTCGCCTTCCCGATCTCACGTCTGTTCACGGCTGCCAGCGCGGGCGCTAGGTTCGGCATCGATTGTGGACAGCCCCGATCACGATGCCGATGATGTTCACGGTCGTTTATCTGTCGTCGAAGCACCGGGTCGGGTCTCGGGGCGCGGGTTGTTCCGCGTCATTCACGACTACTACCCCAGATGGTTGATGTGGTGCGTTCTCGCGTCGTCATCGGAAATCAATTTCAGTCCGAACGATGTTCGTGGATCAGGCTCAAGTCAGGCCCACGACCTTGCCTGAGCGCGGGTAAACCAATCGGCCCGCCGTGCCGGCGTCGACTCCTCTCGCGGCGCCGGCATGCCTGCGGGTAGCAGGTGAATCCGGTCAGTCCTCGGTCAAAAGACCCAGCAGTCGCTTTGACAAAACCAGAACATCGCTCGCCGACTCGCGTGCATTAAGCACGGCGACAAGGGTTTCTGCGGTGACTTCGGCGAGCGCTACTTCATAGACAGCGGTGGGATCGAGGCGACTGGGCGCGGCAACGCGCTTGATCTCCCGACGATGATCGAGCGCCTTCTGATAAGCTGCGGCCGAGTCATGGCAGTAGCCGAGTGCGTCATCCGATCCCGGCGTAATCTGAAACCCATATACGTGCATGAAGCCTCCAATGTGCGGACGCAAATATGATCGCCTCGTCTAAATCAGCAACCCATCAAAAATGGTGATCCAATTAGCGCAGGAAAGCCGCCAAGCGAGCGTGGAGGCTGTTGGTGCGCTCCGCTTGGCTAGGCTGGCCTCCGACGCGCAGCCTGCCACGTTTACGCTACCCTACCGAGGCGACCAGACGATGAGGACAAGAAACATGGGTGACAATCGGCCTGTTCAATGCGCTTGATCCGAGCAGCGGCGAATTCAAACACTGCCGCTAGTGCAGTTGAACTAGGACACCTGCCTCCTTGGCAGCGGCGGTGAAAGCGACCCGCATCGCCTCGCCTGCGATTTCTCCCCGAAAAGCGTAGGGTACCAAGGTGACGGCCTGGATGAAAGCCGGCCCCTTACTAACAGGCCAACAGCTCGTCAGAAGCACTGCCGCCTGCAATGTGGTTCGCACCGCGGAGAAGCCGCCCCCGCCCTTAAGGTCGACCGGAACTGTAAAAGCCCACTCACAAGCCGCCGACATGAATGCTACTCCTCGTCTCAATGGTGCCAAATGCATTTCACGTCCAATGTGATCCCGGGGGACATCTGCGCAGAAGAAGGGCCTCCGTGAGGGAGCAATTCCCCATGAAGGCCCGGTGCGCAACCTGCTTGCCCATGCAAGAAAGGCGGGCAATGGATCGGACCACGCCCAGTCTGCAGCGACATTCAAGTCGTCGCTAAAATACGGTTGCAGTGGAAAGGTTCCGGACCATGATAAATTTTTGGCGCGGGACGAAGGTACGACGTGCCAGCGGCAGCGTGCGCAAGCTGGGTGCCCTAGCCGAAGCATGGGTGGGCGGACGTGCCGCAGTGGCTCAAACAGTTCCAAGGGGGTCAGGAGAGAATCACCCATTGGCGGCGACACGTCCGTGTTATCATTCTACGCCCATTTTCAGCACCTGTCTCGCTGCCCCGAGCCGGCTGTGCCGCCGCTGAGCGGCCGCGCATGTAAGGAAATGGGGACTGGGTGGGGCTTTTTCTGTGCCCCACCCTACCCACCCTGTTCAGCTCGCCGGCGCTGGCAAGCAGCCGGAGCGGCCCGGCACAACTCGAGCAGCTAGGCTGCCTTTTCGCCTTCGATCTGATTAGCTGCGGACTTCGCCGCCTCGGTTTCGATGGCAACCCGACGCGGCTTCATCTCTTCAGGGATTTCCCGCTTGAGGTTGATAAGCAGAAGGCCGTTTTCGAGCTTTGCGCCCTCAACGATGACATGGTCAGCCAGTTCAAATCTGCGCGCAAACGGCCTTATCGCCAGCCCCTGATGCAGATACTGGGCATCCTCATCCTCCGATTTCGCGCCATGAACCACAAGCATGTTCGCCTCGTGGGTGATCGTCAGATCTTTCTCAGCAAAACCAGCTACCGCTATGGCGATGCGATACGCATCGTTGCCAAGCTTGACGATGTTATAGGGCGGCCAGTCGTCGGCGTTGAGGCTCGTGTTTCCAAGCAGGTCGAACATGCGGTCAAAGCCAATGCTTGACCGGTAGAAGGGGGAAAAGTCGAGATTTGTTCTCATAGCTACATCCTCCGTTGAGCAACATAGCGAGGGACCGCCAAGAAGCCCGGCGCTCCCTGACAAAGCCGACCCGTTGGGCGTCGGCACGAATGAAATGGGAATTCAAAGGCGTCCCGTCAAGAGGAATAGCAAGGGTGGTTCCAGCCTTTCGGACGAGAGTGGAACTCGATCTTCCTGCTTGGAATTGAAGACGATATCGGAAAACGTTCATCCTGGCTCGAAGGCCGTTCGGCATGCCTGTTGTCACGACGGTCGCCGGCATGGTCGCTCGACCGCCAATTGGTCGCTGGTGGTGGGACCGCGCTAAATCGCGACTCCCGCTGAGTCTATGCCTAGGAACTTGAACTGTCGAAATGCAATTCCAATATCAATCTCCCTTCGGTTCATCCGGTCTGTACGAGAAAGGAGAATGGATATGCGCACTCCGGATTTGACTTGGTCGGTTCCGCTTAATGTTCGCCTTCAAAATGGCATCCATCATATTTTTTCCGGGCCCTACGAAGCTCTCGACTTCCTGGAGAACGAATGGCCGCTGCGTCGTGGCCAAAAGTACGAGAGGGCCCTTCGGCTCTGCCGCGGAGCGCTGAACCTTGCGACGCCGCTCGCGGTTGCGCGCGAAGCCTTTGTTGCCGCCTGCCTTGAAGCAGGATTGCCGGTAACAGCGGCGCCTTTGTCCTCGGCGCCCCCCAACAGCAGGCCGCAGTCGGCGATGTGATGGCCCGTATTGTATCGCAGCTTTCCGGCGCCGTGGCGGTGCTTCATGCGCGCCGGAGAGACTGAGGCGGATATGGTCAGGCGCCACATCCTTGAAGCTGAACGGCACAGCGTTCGTCAGAAAGACCTCGTCGAACGCCCGTCGGCAAGCGGGCTACCCCTTGAAGATTCTGCTTCGCGTCTGTGTGGCTGTCTTCAGCACGTCGAAACCACCTGCAGCGGCTTGTCGACAACACTGACTCGCGAGGAGTTGTGGTGCATGTCACAACGGAGCGGATGGGACTGCCGGGGGCGCTCCTGCTTCAATATGTCTTGATGCTTAAGCTCAAGCACCTCTGCAAGGGCGCTGCCCAACAGATTAATTAACTTCACCGGTCGCGCCCGCTCCTGCTCTGCGAGTCTGATCAACTCACCCAGTGTTTTGGCCATAGTGTCGAGGCGCGAATTTTCGATGTTGTGCGTGCTCATGCCTGCTCCCGCCTCAGCCGCGGACCCTATACTTAACGCCTAAGCTGCTCGCTTTTCGCCAGATCACCTCACATGCGAAGACACGGCCATCCGTAAGCTGCAAACTGAACGTTGGCGGGGCGGCTAGAGAGTTTTCGCTCTGAACCAGAGCGCCTGTATCAGACATATTTCTTATGACACATTCGTAGACCGAGGTTCCGTCATTGAAGACGATCTTCGCCCCAAGAAGGGTTCGTTTCCGCTGGGATAATCGGTGTTCGACCGAAGAAGGGTTCACGACTGGGCTCCAAGACGACCGCTGTCAGCTGCTAAATTCAGGTAACCGACTAATGGTTTACACAGCCGTTTGGGCCCAAGCTTCTGCCCCACCCCCCCAAAGCCTCTGCTTGGGCGCGGACGTAAAACCCCGCCATGCCCGCGAAACCCCGATCGCCGGTATGCTTTTGAGTCAAGGCTACTGTCGCACAGTGTGCTTCCGAATGACTCCGCGGCCGGGGACTTGATGCTATCCCTAGGCCACATTCCACCCGGATTGATGCCGTCTGGCTATTCTTCGGTCTGCACCTGGCTATCGGTCGCCCCGGACGTTTCCCCCTCGGTTGTCGTGCCATCCATCGCCTGTTCTGCCCCGGCTGGGACTAGATTTCGGTCGTGTTTGGTCATCCGTTTATGCTCCCTGCGATCTCTGCCCGCAAAGCGTCTTCTTTTCGGTGATGAGCTGTCGGATGACTTCCGAGACTGACGCGGTCTGCATCGTTCCCCGCATCATGCGGGCTGCTCCGACTTGCTCTAGGAGGCGGGCTTGATCGGGTTTCAAAACAAGGCTTGTCCTCATGTTTCGCTATCCCGTTAGTAAGTTACTACCCCGCCAACATAGGGACCCATTGGGCTACTTTTGAAAAATCCGTTCCCCAAAGGCGCACTTGAGCGCGATCGCGGTTCCCGCGTTTGCAAGGTGAAGAGCAAGAGCTACTGGTATTTCGAATACCCGACACCCGAGGAGCGGCGTTGTGTCGGGCCGGAATCCGATGAAGAGATCACCGCGCGTATCAAAGCCCATCGGGAAGTCAAAGACGACCTCCGTGAGCGCCGCCGGCCGGTCGCCATGCTTCTCCGTAGCGGCGGCATGGCCTCGCCGGATCGGTTCGCGGACGATGCGCGCCGTCCTGATCGGCTCCGTGGCCTTCAGCTGCTATTCGGGACTGCTTGGTATTCGTCTCTCTAATGCCTCCCTTCGCAAGCTTTCGGATGTCACCCTGAAAATCGGGGAGCATGTCGTGAAGGGCGAAGTGTATGCGCCGGATTGACGGCTGTGCCTGGCTTGCTGTGAGATCGAAAAGCGAGAGCTATCGGAGAGGGCGGAAGGATTAATCGTTCCAACGGACCTCCCCGGCCTCGCGAGCCTATGCTGGAATAGGAACGTCGAGCCGGTCGGCCTTCTACCGTAACCGGCCCCGGACGACAATAAGCAGCCGCCGCTCGCCTCATGCGCGGGAGCATCCGGGCAGCTAGCGTGTTCTGCTGGAGCCGCGACTGGACGACCTTCTTCTTTGGCGCTGGCAATAGCCCTTCGCGCACCATTTTCTTTCGGGCCAACTTGCGAGAGCGACGGATGGCCTCTGCCTTTTCGCGTGCACGTTTTTCGGAGGGTTTCTCATAGGCGCCCCGCGCCCGCATTTCCCTGAAGATGCCTTCGCGCTGCATCTTTTTCTTCAATACGCGGAGAGCTTGGTCGACGTTGTTATCCCTGACGAGTACTTGCAAAGGTCCTCCTTATGCGGCGGTGCGCTGCTAAAAAACAGGACTGCTCCCGACCTCGAGACTATTGCCGTCGCCGTGCCGGTACATCCGTGGTCACGGCGGCAACGAAATTTAGACTGCCTGCAGGTTGTCCGCGGAACTCTTGCCCGAACGCTTGTCCTGGACGATGTCGTAACGGATCTTTTGCCCGTCGCTCAGACCCCGCATGCCGGCTCGTTCAACGGCCGAGACATGCACGAAAACGTCCTGGCCGCCGTCATCGGGCTGGATGAAGCCAAAACCCTTGGTGCTGTTGAACCACTTTACGGTTCCTGTACTCATGACAAATCCTTTCAATCGCTGGTGGGGCGCGGCCGCGTTGACCGACCGGTTAACTCGAAAATGAAGGGAAATCTGAAGGAGCTGTGACGGCGCGGACAAAACTCGCTAGCAAGGTTCGATGGCCCCGATATAGCGGGCAAGTGGGGCATAGCAAGAGCGAGACACTGGCTCTCGGCGACGCCCGCAGCCGCTGCGGTGTTCATGCCCGCAAAGCCCAACTTGGATACGATCAAGGCGTTGTCGCGGCATCATGGTCGAAGCAATGAGCTCATGTGGGCGCTTCTCGGTCTAGCTCTGGCGTTTCCTACCCCGAACCTCGCGTAAGAATACGTAGAAGTTGTGCAACCTCACCCTATAAAACCGACTGTAATGGCATCACGTTAGCCCTGCCGTTTGCGGTCAGGACCTGGGCGGTGACGGTCAACACAAAGAGGAGCGCAGTATGAAATTGACGATGATGGGCCTCACCGCACTTTTGTGCGCGATGGCAGCGGTACCAGTGCTTGCGCAGGATGCAATTCGGGCACCGGCTCAGAAGACGATTGGCGGCACGCAAAAGCCGCAAATCGAGCCGTCCCTAATCGTGATGAACGCGGCTGGTGCAAAGCTTGAGGGCAGCAAACTAACCCTTATCGGCGCCGCGCCGAATTCGATTGTCTTCGCGGACCGGCCGGTTCGGGCTGCCGGTCATGCACTCACCGCACATTTGCTCGAGGAATGGGGCGTGGGTTCCGACAGCTTCGCAAAGGACCCGCCCAATGCGACTGTCTCGGTGTTCGCAAAGAATGGCTCCGTCGTGAAAGACGCAGTGGTAACGCTGGACTCGCCCAAGGCCGAGGGCAGCGACATTACCTTTGACGTCGTCGTGCTCGAAGGCGAGATCCCGGCCGATGCAGATGGTCCCGCATCGGTCTTTATCGACATCATCGGAATGCCGTTGACTCCCGGATCGTTTGCCGGCGTTGCCAGGCGCACGGCCTATCGCGGGGCGTTTTATGCCGGTGCCGCCGCAGGTGCCGCTTATGGCTACCGTCCTCCCCTCGCCTATTACCACCCCTACGCGCCCTACTAATCGCAACGCTGGAGATCCACCATGAACATCACTCGCCGCGCCGCAACGATCGGCGGCATCGGCCTTCTGGCCTCCACTGCCGTCTCGCCTGCGAACGCCGTCGACGGCCCTCTCGCCGACCTGGTCACCGGTTCCGATGAATTCTGGACGGCTGTCGACGCCTATATCTACGGCTATCCACTTGTGACCATGGAGATGACCCGCCGTGTCCTCACCAATGTCGAAAAGCCGGAAGGCAGCAAGGCGCCGATGGGTCAACTGATCAAGTTGAGAGAATACCCAAATGCCTCCTTCAAAGACGTAACGGCACCGAACGCTGACACGCTCTACACCACCGCGTTTGTCGATGTCGGCGAGGAACCATGGGTTTTCTCTTTTCCCGACATGGGTGACCGGTATTTCCTTTTTCCAATGCTCGACGGCTGGACGAATGTCTTCCAGGTGCCCGGGTCACGAACCACAGGCGAGCAGGCCCAAACCTTCGCCATCACCGGACCTGGCTGGTCCGGCTCGTTGCCGGATGGTGTGACGGAGTATAAGTCGCCGACTGCAATCGTCTGGCTGCTCGGCCGCATCTACTGCACCGGTACGCCGGAGGACTATGCCGCGGTACATAAGATCCAGGACGCCTGCAAGCTGCAGCCGCTCTCAACCTGGGGCAAGGACTACACGCCGCCCGCTGGGAAGGTCGACCCGTCCCAAGACATGAAGACGGCGGTGCGCGAGCAGGTAAATCGTATGACAGCGGTCGAGTATTTCACGCTGCTCTGTGATCTCATCAAGCGCAATCCGCCTGCGGAAGCCGACGCTGCGGCGCTGGAAAGGTTTGCTGCGATCGGCATTGTTGCGGGTGAGCCCTTCGACAAGTCGAAGTTCGAGCCGGCTTTTGAGAAACGAGTCCCGGAGATCGGCTTCGCTCATATCATGCTGCACTTTAAGATGAGCGACGGCGACGTTCAAAACATCAATGGCTGGGGCTTCACGACGAAGACCGGGCTCTATGGCACGAACTACATCCAGCGGGCTCTTGTTACCGCCATTGGGCTTGGCGCCAACCGGCCACAGGATGCCGTTTATCCAACCTCCCTGAAGGATGGCAAAGGGGTTTTCGCCCGCAGCTATGACGGTTCCAACGACTATGTCTTGACCTTCAAGAAGGGGCAGCTTCCGCCGGTCAAGGGCTTCTGGTCGATCACCATGTATGACGAGAACTATTTCTTCGTCGACAATCCCATCAACCGTTACTCGATCAGTGCGCGCCAGGACCTTAAAGTTAATCCTGACGGCTCCGTCGACATCCTCATCCAAAACAACTCGCCCGGCGCGAACAAGGAGTCGAACTGGCTCCCTGCGCCCAATGGAAAGTTCTACCTGATGATGCGCCTCTATTGGCCCGACGAGAGCGATCCGTCGATCCTCAGCGGTTCCTGGGTAATTCCGCCGGCCAAGCGGATGGACTGAACACCATCTGCATATTTGTCTTCACACGTTGACCACGGATGTACTGGCAGCGGGTGATACGGAAGGTCGGGTTAGCCCGCCTTTTTTGTTGTCATTGTTTCGCTTTGGAAAGGCAACCACTGGGGATGTATCCGCATGGGCCATTGCTCTTGATGGCGTCATCGCCGTTCCCACAGCAATCCGTGCATTCCCACCGGTGAGGATTTCACTTCGGCAGATCTCTCTGATGTTCCCGGACGGGCTCTCTATCCACGGTTGGGATTTGCGAACAGTACGGAATTTGCCGGGAACATTGTTGCTCTCAACCCGATCGGACTGGTTTTCGAGTATGTCCGTAGAGCATTTTCCCCGGCGCACCGTCTCACCTGCAATCATACTTCGGGTTTGACAATTTGGATCGGGTTAGAGCCTTCGCCCCAGGCTCCAGGATCTACGAGATGCAGCCGTCTGCATGCTTCAAAGCCGATCAGACGTGGCTCAACGTTGGGACCAATTGGCGATCACGTCCTACAACGCTCATCAGTATTGGTCCGCGCCGCAGTAGGTAACGCCTCCTCTATGGTGATCAGCCGGCGATGTCGGGATCGATGTGCTTGTACGCCGGCGGGTTGAAGGAAGAGGCAGCAACGGTCATGCGCTCATCGGCGCCGCAACTTCGACTGTCGGCGCGGTCATGGCCGGCTGCTCGCTCACCTGGATAGCCGCCTCGTCGGTGACATTGATCGTCACGGGCGCCCGTAGGCTTCATGGCTGGTCACGGAGGCACTAATCCCGGGATCAATCGGCACGGCAGCGGCCGGCGCAGCGGCGCACAGGACCACGGCCATCCTCGCGAGGCCGGATAGGCAAGACTTCGGAGCATTCGCATGCGGGTTACTTCGGGCTGGTGGACAAACGAAAACCCGCCGCGGTTAGGCGACGGGCTGTGGGTAACTGAGCGTTTGCTCGACCGGAACTCTTGGTGAACGATTCGGGCACCGTTCAGGACACCGCTTGCCAGGGCTGCCCCAAGTGGGCCGGGAAAAGCGGCTGACATCGCTCAGTTCAACGCGAACGATCCGGGTCGGTTTCGTCAAAATTGATGTCCCAATCCTCGTCCGGTTCCGTAGACCCCGGTGGGTTTCGATGAACCGTGGCATCTTCAGAGCCCGTTACGACGGTAGGTTTGGCGCTTGCTACGCCATCGCTTTTTCGATCAGCGCGTGACTCTGCGAATTGGCCCTCGGCATCCTTTTCGGGATCTGCCGTGTCTCTTGTTTTTAGAGCGTCCGAAGGTCGATTGCGCTCAGGATCTCTGTTGTTCTCTCCCACAGCGTCTCGGTCTACGTCGGGATTATCCTTGGCAGGAAGATAACCTCGGGGGCGGTTCTCCTTCGGACCTTCCCAGCGCGGCGACTGATCGGTAGTGCCTGGCGCACCGTCTTTTGGATTGTTCATGCCCATGATTGATCTCCTTCCAGCGGGATCAATCCAGCTGGAGATCGAAAGTTCCTCCAGTGGCAGGTGTCGCAACGTTTTGATCTTTGCGCAGTTCGAAGGCGTCCTGGTACAGCTTGCGGCATCCCTCTGCTTCTGCTGTTCTACTCTCATGTCGTGCGTTCTTCAGGACTGGCATGGTCAACCTTTTTCGGAGACGCAAATGATCTGGAGCAATGCAACATGCCCTGTCACCGACGAGCCGGCTCGGGAGATGGACCCGCGGATCGGCGACAATGTTGAGTTCGTCTGCCGGACCTGCGGTCACTTTCGAGTGACGGGATCCGCGCTGAAGACCATGCGCCATTTTCCCGTGAGCGCCCGACAACGCGCCCTCAGTAGAGCGACTGACAGAGCAGCGCGAGACGGGAGTATGCCGACTCTTACGGCGGCCGATCTGCAATAGCCTCGCCAGGCTCTCGGACGTAAGTTTGGAAGAGAGATGGAGGAGGCTGTTAGCGAGCCATCTTCGGAGATACCGGCGATGAACAAGAGGCCGCTACCGGTGGCTGTTTGTGCAACGTGCGCCCACATCCAGTATGATGCGGACGCGATCGATAAGCCCTGCCGCCGCAAAGATGGATTGATGCGCTGCAACGGTAAGCGGCGAACGAGCAATGACGACTGGCTGGAATGTCCCACCTGCTATGCAACCGGGCGCGATGGTTCCACGGTGTGTCTGGCATGCGGTGGACGCGGCTGGTTTGAAAAACGAAAACAACGCTGATACTCCAGCCACGGGAAACTCGCCGCGGTGAGGCGACGGGTTTGGAACACTTGCCTGCCTACCGGCTTACGGATAGATCTGCCCGACTTCCCTCCGGCGCGCTTACGCCACGCTCTCAAGTCTCGCATCTCGGACCGGCAATCAAAAACCATGAACGACAGCATCCTCGACACTCTGACTGGCATGTACTTCACGCTCGACGCCGCCGACGGCACCTACGGCACTGGCCAGGTTATTCGTCTTGCCACCGATGGCGTGTACCTCGTTCGCTTCGACGGAAACGAGGTGACGCTACCCTTGGAGCTCGTATCCATCGGAGAGATGCTGGAGACCACCGAAGAGGAGTACCGGCTCTGGCGGTTCTTCGACACGATCGAAGAACGAGATAAGTGGATCGAATGGCTAGATGCGCCATCAACACCGAGGGTCATTACACTCGTTAGGCCGACCAAGTAGCTGGCGGCTAGGCTGGAGGCGGGGCCGAACCACACCGACCTCCTCCGCAGCCTCGAGAGAGCGCCGTCTTAATTTGCTCTTTACCCAACGGGCGCTCCGCACTTTGAGGCGCGACGAGTACAGGGTACGCGCTTCCTCCCAGAGCAACTAGCCCGCTCCGGCGGGCTTCCTTTGCAATAGTTGTGTTGGGAGCTTGTTGACGAAAGCCGGCGGAGTTGCTCGATTCCCCCGGCTCTGATCGACGGAAGCACGCGACACGGATTCTCGAAAAATCGCCTGCACCGTTCGGCCGTTTAGAACTCACCATCCACTGTCGTGCCGATTATGTTCGAAAAAACTGGATCGACACGGATAGCAAGCCGATAAAAGGGGAATTGCACCAGATCATCGATAGCTTGCTGATCATCCATTTTTATTGAAATGAAGTAGAAGCACAACGCCAAGGCGTCGAGGCTCGCCGCGTTGAAATGGCAAGGCGGCGTAAGCTCGCCGAGCAAAGAATGAACCGCGAGACAGACCGGCTTTCCTTCCTCCGCCGGATTGCGTGGCAAGCCAGAACCTTACCGGTCCCTAAAGCCTCACCGTCAACCTGACGATCGCTTGGGATCTTCGCCAGCAATTTCAGTATGCCGGCAGCCACAAGCTGATTGAGTGCGGATGTCACTTCGTCGCAAATGATCAGCTTGGGTTCCGCAGCAAGCGCGCGCGATTCCTATGCGCTGCTTCTGCCACCGGAAAGTTCCGTGGGCAACCGGTTCATGTACTCTTAGCCTCGGTCAGGAAATTCTGGAACTGCTCGTCGGGCACGAAAGAGCCACCCGTCGCCCAAAGTATATGTGTAGCGTCACCCAGCTTGTCCTGAATGCCGTGCTGCGCGGTGAATTCCTCCCCGTGCGGGTGGCGTACGATGAACTCTGGCCCGAGGAGCGCCGCTGTGGCGGAGGGCTCGAAACGCCATCCCTCGGTTTCGTGGGCTGCCAGTAGCATTCTAAGCAAATCGTCGTCGGCGACAGTGTAGACCCCTGCCAACATCTCCCGCATGACCGTGGCGACGAAGGCGGACATCCTCGCCACTGCCATTCCATCGGCCTCGGTCTTGTTCGTCAGACCGACGTCATAGACGGACACCAGTTCTTCCGAACCCGACATCATGTGCACGAGCGCGCATGGCGATTGCGCAGGCTCCACGAAGAAGGGGTGCACGTTGTCACCGAATACGGCCTTCGCGCCAAAGGTTACACCGCCCGGAGCACCGCCGATGCCACAAGGAAGGTAAAGAAACAGCGGGTTCTGCTCGTCAACGGTAACGCCCGCCGCCTTAAGCTGCTCGGCCAGCTCAAATGCGGCGACGCTGTACCCAAGGAACAAGTGGCGGGACTTCTCGTCGTCGACAAAGTAAATGGTCGGGTCACCCTCGGCCACGACGCGGGCGTTCTCGACGGCGGTGGTGTAGTCCGCTTCATGCTTGACGACCTCGACACCCATGCGGACGAGGCGGTCCACCTTCCACTGCTTCGCGTCCGACGACATATGGACGGTTGCCTTGAAGCCAAGGGCCCGTGCCGCGATGCCGACACTCAAGCCGAGATTGCCCGTGCTGCCGACAGCGACCGTGTATTTCGAAAAGAACGCTCGTGCTTCGTCGCCGGCGAGCTTTCGGACATCGTCATCCTCTCCAAGCAGCCCGTTCTCACGAGCCAAATTCTCTGCGAAAAGGAAGACCTCATATACGCCTCCCCTCGCCTTGATCGAACCGGCAACGGGCAGGTCGCTATCCGCCTTGATGAACAGACGACCATAGTCGAGCGAATCGTATCCGATGGCATCTCTGAGACCTTGGAGTTCGACGAGGTTCGAACGGATCGCGCCTCCTGTCTCCCGCAGTTCTTCGAAGCATGCCTGCAGGAGTGGCGCGAGCCTTTCCCAGTTCTGTTTGGCTTCGACAACGTCCGCCGGGCTCACCGGCAGGTCAGAACTGTCGATGGCTCCCAATCGATATGACGGATTTACCCACAGCGTGGGCTGCCCGGCGGCGATCTCCTGGCCGAGAGTGGTATCCGGAAGTTTGTAGGTCATTGCGAACTCCTAAATTTCATCACGTCGTGCAACAAAGCGATCGCTGTGACCTAGTCCGGCACGCTGGACGGAGATCCCAGCATGCGGGAATTGTGAAGTCGATTTCCCAAATCCTGGATCAGTGTTTCAGCACGCGAGCCAGGAACGAGCGAGCACGGTCGTTCTGAGGGTTATCGAAGAACGCGTCCGGTTTGGCGATTTCGAGAATCGAACCCTGGTCGATGTAGACGACGCGATCTGCGACTTCGCGAGCGAAACCCATCTCGTGGGTAACAATCATCATCGTCATGCCCTCGGCGGCAAGCTCGCGCATGACGTCCAGAACCTCGCCCACCATTTCCGGGTCGAGTGCGCTGGTCGGCTCGTCAAAGAGCATCAGGTAAGGCTCCATCGCCAAGGACCGCGCGATAGCAACGCGCTGCTGCTGGCCACCGGACAGCTGTCCGGGGTACTTGTGGGCATGATCCTTCAAGCCCACACGCTCCAGGAGCTTGATCGCTGCGGCTTCTGCCTCCGCCGTGGATTTCTTCCGAACGCGGATCGGTGCGATCGTGATGTTCTCGATGACGGTCTTGTGGGGGAACAGGTTGAACTGCTGAAACACCATGCCCACGCCCTTCCTAATCTCCGCCAACTCGCTTTCGCCGCCGAGCCGACGATCTTCTTCGACAGGCATCTGGTAACCGTCCACGACGAGACTTCCGTTCTGGTACATCTCCAGACCGTTCACGCACCGGATCAACGTGGACTTCCCTGAACCGCTGGCCCCAAGGACGACCATGACCTCGCCGCGCGTCACCGTTAGGTCGATATCCTTCAGCACGTGATGTGAGCCGTAGAATTTGTTTATGCTTTTCATTTCAACGATGGTGTTCATCGCTCTGACTCCATGTTTGCCTGCTTAGCGACTGCCAGCGGCCATATGCGCTTCGAGCTTCCGCGCGGCGTACGTAATCATCGATCCGACGAGGAAATAGCTCAGCAGCAGAAATGAATAGACTTCGTAGGTGCGGTCCCCATTTTGCGGGTTCGCGAGTATCATCTGGCCAGCCCGGAGAAAATCGGTCAGGCCAATAATGAACACGAGCGGCGCGGCGTTGAAGATGTCGAGCACGTTCCCGACGAGCGGCGGCACCACAACCCGCAGCGCCTGCGGAAGTACGATCGAGCGGTTGATGTCGAACTCGCTCATGCCAAGGGACCGGGCCGCCTCTGTCTGACCCTTGGGTACCGCCTGAAGTCCGCTCCTGACATATTCAGCCACATAGGCCGAATAGAAGATGGTGAAACCGATCATGCCGCGGGCGACATCGGCGAGGCCCCATCCTGTGGCCAGCACGGGCATGAGAATCCAAATCCAGTAGACGACCAGGATCAGCGGAAGCGACCGCATGGTCTCGATATAGCCCGTGCAGATGAGGCGGACACTGGAGAATCGACTGCGGCGACCGAATGCGAGGAGAATACCGATCGGAAGGGACAGAACAGCCGTCACCAGCGTTAGCAGGACGCTTAGGAGCAATCCACCCCAAAGCCCCACTCCGGGAGGTGCCATCACAGCGAAGACCGCGATGAACCCCGTGACCGCGGCTGGCAAGAGGACATGCCTTGCGAGCGGCAGATAGGAAGTCAACACCCAACCGCATGCGAGGATTGCCATGACCAGGGTGGTCAAGGCAGGGACTTGCCACCCTCCGCCGACGATCAACAGGACCACGGGAACCAAGGCAAGGAAAAGCGCATGGTGTTTGCGGAAACCGAAAACGCATCCCAGACCTGCGCCGAGGAGGCCGCCGATGATCCCGACGGCCGTCCAGGCCCGCCAGGCCTGGTCCGCAGGAAAGATGCCGATCATCAGAACGCGCATGCTCTGCGGAATAACATCCCATTGCGCAGCTGTGAGCGCCCAATGGAGTGCGGAGTATACCAGCCAGAGCGTTCCCGGGATCACTACGATCGAAAGGACCGCGTCGAAGGGTTTGGCGAACAGGTTGTGACGGGACCACTTGAATGCGTAAGCAATCATCGGGACGCTCCCTTTTGGTTCAGGCGTCTATCGGCCCACGAGACGATTGCGCTGATGATCCAGCTCAGCATCAGGTAAGAAATCATGACGATGACGATGCCCTCGAGGCTGTGACCCGTCTGATTGGCTACGGTGCCATAGACGTTAAAGAGGTCCGGGTACCCGATCGCGATACCGAGAGCGGTGTTCTTTGCAAGGCTGATGTACTGATTTCCGAACGACGGAAGGACGACGCGGAACACCTGCGGGAGGATGATGTCATTGACCGTGTTGCGGCGGCTCAGACCGAGCGAACCGGCGGCCTCCCATTGGCCTTTGGGCAGTGCGTCGATCGCACCACGGACGATTTCGGCGATGTAGGAAGCGCTGTTCACGACGATGGCCAACAAAAGCGCGGCCATCTCGGGGCTGAGGCCTGTCCCGCCGCTCGCCTGGAACCTAGTTGCGACCGGGTAATCGATCGAGATCCTTCCTGTCGCGAAAAATAGGCCGATGAGGATCACGATCGCGACCGTACAGGCGCGACGCATTCCCTTAACTGGGTCCAGGATCGCTCCGGCAACCGCAACCCATGTGGCGGTAGCAAGACCGATCGAGACAGCGGAGCCGTCGCCCTCCCAAGAGAGGGCTGGGAGGTATAGACCCTGCTGGCTTACTATGAGACCACCATAAAGCTTAGCGGCAGATGCCAGAGGCGGGAACTGCAGTACGACTGCGAAATACCAGAACACCAGTTGGATCAGCAGCGGCGTGTTCCGCACGAACTCCACGATCCAGAACGATAGGGTTCGCACAACCCAGTTCGTCGAAAGACGGCCGACCCCGAGCAGCGTGCCGAGTATTGTGCTGAAGATGATGGCGAGGACCGCGACCTTTACGGTGTTCAACATGCCCGTGACAAAGGCTGCTCCGTTCGATCTGTCCGAAGTGAAAGTCTCGAATGAGGGCAGGAACCCGTCGATGAACGAAAGGGTCTTCCCTTCGCTGATTTCGAAGCCGGCCGCATTTGCGAGAAAGGCGAAACTGAACTTGATCCCTTTCTGGGCAAGCCCTTCCTTCACCGCATAAGCGAGCAAGGCGACAAGCGCCAACGCCACCGCCACTATTGCCACTTGTGCGGAGTCGTGGCGCAACCGGTTACGGAACCGCCTCGCCTGCTGTTGGTCGCGACCGACGGCACGCGGTGCCCGGTTCGTTTCACTGATGGTCATATCCGGACTCCAAGCGCCGTTGCGGGTTGGAGCGACCACCGTCGCTCCAGCCCATTCTCAGGATCAATTCCAGAGCGGGGAGTAGATCGCGCCACCCTGGGTCCAAAGGGCGTTCGAGGTGCCCTTGCGCTCCAGGTACATCTTGGTGTTGGGGCCGAGGTTCCGGTCGTAGATCTCACCGAAGTTTCCGACGGCCTTGACGGCCTGCGCTACGAAGTCGTCAGAGAGGCCAAAATCCTTGCCGTAGCCGCCGCCCACGCCGAGGAACTTTTGAACGAAGGGATCTTCGCTCTTCATTTTTTCGTCGAGGTTCGCCTGGGTGATTTCGGATTCTTCAGCCTGGAAGAGACCGTAGTGCACCCAGCGCAGGGCGTTCCGCCACTTGGAGTCGTTGGCAACAACGAAGCCGCCGAACGGAGACTTGTCGAGAGTGTCGGGAAGGATCAGATAGTCGGCGGGCTTCGGGGAGTTGCCAGCCCAGGCGGCGAGCGCGGACTTGTCGGTGCTCATTGCGTTGCAACGGCCGGAGTTCAGTGCGGCGAACAGCTTCTCGAGGTTCTCGTAAGTCAGCACCTTGGATGTGGTCCAGCCGCGAGCCTTGAAGGCGTTCGTAAGAACCATTTCGGTGGAGGAACCCTGCGTAGTGCAGATGGTAGCGCCCTCTAGGTCGCTGAATTGCTGTACGCCCGACTCGACCTTCACCATGACGCCATTGCCGTCATAGAAATTGATCGGCAAAAAGTCGATGGAGATGGCGGATTCGCGGGCCGGCTTGATGGTCGTATGGGCAAAGACCACGTCCACCTGGTTCGTGAGGACGGCATCGAAGCGGCTCTTGTCGGTTACGGTGATGAACTTGACCTTCGCCGCGTCGCCGAGAACGGCGGCTGCAACGGCCTTGCAGAAATCGACGTCGAGTCCTTCCATCTCACCCGTGGTGGTGTTTAGATAGCCAAAACCCGGCGCGGTGTTGTCGGTACCGCAGTTCAGAACGTCCCGTTCCTTTACCGTATCCAGCACGGATGCGGACGCATTGGTAGCTGCGAAGGCCAGTCCGGCGAAAACCCCCGCCGTCAGTGCTTTCATCAATTTCATCTCAGTTCCCCTTTCGGATCGCTCTCGCGAGTTGCACGCCTACCGACGGGGGCACTGGTAAAAACTTGACATTGGTGCTGTCAACAGCGGCTCTTGCCGTTCTGAAGCATTTTCCCGCCGCTGGCGGATGTCGCCAAAAGTCGCGCCCGTCGATCGGCAGCAGGACGATAGGGATGCCATTCATTCAAATCTACTTAATTCTCCTTGATTGATACATTAGCAAAAATGTTGATTCGACAGTCTGAGCTCCGGTACGGAGGGGTCAGGACAGCGCACGTTCTGCGCCCGCAGCGGCTCCGCCCGCGCGGTCGCTTGGCATAGAGGAAGCCGGGCCCCAGAACGGCGAACCGGCATGGCCATTCGGCTGCAGATCAGCTAACCCGCACCCTGCTTGTGAGTGATCTGATCGATAAACACCTGCATCGCTGGGCTCCGCTTTTCGGATTTGCGAAATGCCAGGAAGATTTTACGACGAATTTCTGGGACCACCTTGCAGACCCAGACGTCCTCGAGGTCGTGACTGGCTCGTAGCCCCGGCAGCATCGAGATGCCGCAGTTTTGCCTGATCAGAGCGATCGTCACCTCGAACCCCTTACAGCGCGCGACGATATTAGGCTTGAAACCAACCGCCTGACACGCGTCTGCAAGCATGGTGTTGTACGTCTCGGACGCGGTGTCGATAGCCCAGCGCTCGTCGCGCAATTCCTTGAGTTTGACTGTCGGTCTTTCAGCCAGCCTATGGTCCCGGGAGACCATGACGTTGAACACGTCTTCCATCAGAAAGATGGCTTCGATGTTGGGGTCCAGGGCTCCTGTTGGCATATTCAGGTCGTCGATGATGGCAACGTCGGTCTGCCAGCTTCGCAATGCCGCCACGCTCTCCGCAGGCTCCATTTCGTCGAACTGGATGGTCAGATGCGGATGCAACTCGGCTAGCTGGTGCACCACGTTCGGTATCAACGCCGCCGCCACGGATGGGAAGGCGGCGACCCGCAGCTCCCCCGAAATCACGCTCTTCAGTTCCGAGATATCTGCTCGCGCGGACTCGATCTCCGACAGAATGTTCTCGGTTCGCTCCACGAGCTTTTGGCCCGCCAAGGTCATGACGACCCCCCGCCCCCGACGTTCGATCAGCTTAATGCCGACCTCCTCCTCCAGAAGCGCTATCTGTTGCGATACAGCGGAGGGCGAGACATAGAGAGCTTCAGCAACTGCCACCATCGTCTTTCTAATCGAGAGCTCCCTGAGCGCGCGCAAACGTCCAATGTCCATATCATCCTCCGTATCACCGCGCGATTGTTTAGCACATCTTATGATATAAGCAAATATTATTAACTTTTTCTGGATCGTGACGGCAACTACGTTCCCCTCCAACGAAATCAATACCGATATCGGAGAGTAAAATGGAAAACGTGGCGAAGGCCTTTTTCGAAACTCACGTCGAAGAGCGCGATCCGCTCGTCGCAAATGCACTCGCAAGTGAGCGCGCCCGCCAGCAGAACCAGATCGAGCTGATTGCGTCGGAAAACATCGTCAGCCGCGCGGTTCTGGACGCGCTCGGACACGAGATGACGAACAAGACTCTGGAAGGCTATCCGGGGAACCGTTTCCATGGCGGCGGCGCGTTCGTCGACATCGTCGAACAGGCCGCGATCGACCGCGCCAAGGAACTCTTCGGCTGTGGCTACGCCAACGTTCAGCCGCACTCCGGTACCCAGGCAAACCTGGCAGTCTTCTTCCTGCTGTTGAAGCCTGGCGAAAAGGTCCTTTCGCTCGACCTTGCTGCCGGCGGACACCTCTCGCACGGCATGAAGGGCAACCTGTCAGGCCGCTGGTTCGAAGCGCACAACTACAATGTGAACGCGCAGAACGAAGTCATCGATTACGACGACATGGAGCGCATCGCAGAAGAAGTCCGTCCCAAGCTCCTGATCACGGGCGGCTCGGCTTATCCGCGCGAACTCGACTTCGAACGTATGTCGAAGATCGCCAAGAAAGTCGGCGCGTACTTCATGGTGGACATGGCGCATATCGCGGGCTTGGTGGCCGGCGGCGCTCACCCCTCGCCGTTCCCCCATGCCGACATCGTCACCTGCACCACCACCAAGACCCTTCGCGGTCCGCGTGGCGGCCTTATCCTCACGAACAACGAGGAGTGGTTCAAGAAGCTGCAGGCTGCGGTGTTCCCCGGTGTTCAGGGCTCGCTTCACAGCAACGTTCTCGCTGCCAAGGCGATCTGCCTTGGTGAAGCACTTCGCGACGACTTCAAGGTCTATGCCCACCAGGTTAAGGCCAACGCGAAGGCCCTCGCCGAGACCCTAGCAAACCGCGGTATCCGCATCGTATCCGGCGGCACCGATACGCACATCGTGCTGCTCGACCTCTCGAGCAAGGGCCTCAATGGGAAGCAAGTCGAAGATGTGCTGGCCCGCGCCAACATCACCTCGAACAAGAACCCGATCCCGGGTGACAGCCCGCGCCCGGCCGAGTGGGTCGGCATGCGTCTCGGTACCTCCGCGGCCACGACCCGCGGCCTGAAGGAAGAAGACTTCAGGGCGCTGGGCGAGGTCATTGCCGACCTCATCGAGGCGGAGGCCGCCGGAACGGCTGATGACGTCGTGGAAGGTGCCAAGGCTGTAGTCGCCGGCCTCACCGGTCGGTTCCCGGTCTACGGGCACTGAGCTGAACCTCCATCGCCCGGACGCTTGAATATGCCGCGCGGACCAACCTACGCGCGGCATCTTCATACCTGTAGGGCGAGAGGAGAATTCCGATCCATAGGAGAGCCAACGAGATGGGAATGGATAGACTGCAACGAGCTGACGTGATTGACGGAAAAGCTTTCGCCAACGGCATGCTGGAAAAGATCAGGGCTGACGTTGGATCGCTTGCCCAGACCGGTGCTGTCCCCGGCCTCGCCGTCGTACTCGTGGGAGACGACCCGGCAAGCACGGTGTACGTTGCGTCCAAGCACCGCCAGACCGTCGCTGCGGGTATGAAGTCGTTCGAACACAGACTTCCTGCCGAGACCACTCAGGACCATCTGATGGCCCTGATCGACCGCCTCAACCACGACCCGGAAGTCCACGGCATCCTGGTGCAACTGCCATTGCCGCGTCACCTCGACCCCAATGCGGTCATCCAGGCGATCAATCCGGACAAGGACGTCGACGGCTTCCACATTTCGAACGCCGGACGGCTCGCCACGGGCCAGTCCGCGTTGGTTCCTTGCACACCACTTGGCTGCATGATGCTGCTCAAAGATCGTCTGGGCGAAGACCTCGCTGGCTTGAACGCCGTGGTGGTCGGCAAGTCCAACATCGTCGGAAAGCCGATGGCGCAGCTCCTCATGAACGCCAACTGCACCGTAACGATCGCTCATTCCAAGACGCGAAACACCGCGGACCTGTGCCGGGCAGCCGATATCCTCGTTGTCGCCGTCGGCAGGCCGGGGCTGGTCCGCGGAGACTGGATTAAGCCAGGAGCGGTGGTCATCGACGTAGGTATCAACCGCATCGTCGAAGAAGAAGGCAAGCCGCGCATTGTCGGCGACGTCGCGTACGTCGAAGCGGGACATGCCGCTGCCATCACTCCCGTTCCGGGAGGGGTCGGCCCCATGACGATCGCTTGCCTCCTGTCCAACACACTCACGGCCTTCCGCCGTCAGCAGGGCCTTCCCGCTTGATCAAATAGAACAGGAACTCAAGCTATGACCAACAAGCCTCGCTACGCACTGCGCGTCGCCTGCCCATCCATCCGCGGCGTGACCGCCGCCATTGCGTCCTACCTCTCGGAAAATGGGTGCAACATTTCCGACAGCGCCCAGTTCGACGACGGGGATACGGGCCGCTATTTCATGCGTGTCAGCTTCCAATCCGAGGAAGGCCGCTCGCTTGACGACCTTCGTGGCGGCTTCGCGGCAATCGCGGCCAAGTACGAGGCGAACGCCGAATTCTTCGACGAGACCGTGAAGAAGAAGGTGATCCTGATGGTATCGCGCTTCGGCCATTGCCTGAATGACCTTCTTTATCGCTGGCGAATCGGCGCGCTGCCGATCGATATCGTCGGCGTCGTCTCCAACCACATGGATTACCAGCGCGTGGTCGTGAACCACGACATCCCGTTCCATTGGATTAAGGTGACCAAGGAGAACAAACCGGCTGCCGAGGCGGAGCAAATGCAGATCGTGGAGGACAGTGGTGCCGAACTCATCGTTCTGGCGCGCTACATGCAGGTTCTCTCAGACGACATCTGCCGGAAGATGTCCGGTAGGATCATCAACATCCACCACTCGTTCCTCCCCAGCTTTAAAGGCGCAAATCCCTACAAGCAGGCGTTCGAACGCGGCGTGAAGCTCATCGGTGCCACGTCACACTATGTGACCGCGGATCTCGACGAAGGCCCGATCATCGAGCAGGACATCGTGCGCGTGACCCATGCTCAGAGCGCCGAAGATTATGTCAGTCTGGGTCGCGACGTGGAAAGCCAGGTCCTCGCGCGCGCCATCCACGCTCACATCCATGGCCGTGTCTTCATCAACGGAAATAAGACCGTGGTCTTCCCGCCTTCTCCGGGCTCGTATGCCTCGGAACGCATGGGCTGACCTAAACTCAACCACAGGAACTTAAAGCGTCAGGAAGTCTGATCCGGGCTTCCGGTCGAAACAGGGGCGTACATGAAAGTCATAGTTCTCGGTGCCGGAATAATCGGCGTGACGTCGGCCTACCAGCTTGCCAAAGCGGGTCACGAGGTAATCGTCATCGACAGGCAGCAGGCCCCTGCCCTTGAAACCAGCTTTGCCAACGCAGGGGAGGTGTCGTTCGGTTACTGCTCGCCCTGGGCCGCGGCCGGCATTCCCCTGAAGGCGATGAAGTGGCTGTTCATGAAGCACGCTCCGCTGATCCTGCGACCGAAGCTGGATCGGGCGATGCTCTCTTGGCTCGTCAAGATGCTGGCCAACTGCAACGCCAAGCGCTACGCCATCAACAAGAGCCGCATGCTAAGGCTGGCCGACTATAGCCGTGCCTCGATCGCCGCTCTTCGCGAAGAGACCGGCATTGCCTATGACGAGCGCATGCAGGGAACACTGCAGCTTTTTCGGACACAGCAGCAGCTGGATGCGTCCGGGAAGGATGTTGCGGCGCTCGCAGCCGACGGCATTCCCTACGAGGTCCTGGACAGGGATGGCTGCATACGCGCTGAACCCGCCTTGGCGCACGTCAGGGAAAAGATCGTTGGGGGCCTGCTAACTCCCAAGGACGAAACCGGGGACTGCTTCAAATTCGCCGACGCGCTCGCCCGGAAGGCAACCGACCTGGGAGTACGTTTTTCCTATTTGACGGGAATCAATGGTCTCGACGTCGAGGGCGGGCGGGTTCGCGCCGTCATCACCGACAAGGGTCGCGTCCCCGCCGATGTGGTCGTCGTGGCACTGGGTAGTTATTCCCCGCTTCTGATGAAGCCGCTTGGGGTTCGCCTCCCGGTGTACCCGGTGAAAGGATACTCTCTGACGATCCCGATCACGGATGCAGCCCGCGCCCCCGAGTCGACCGTGATGGACGAAACCTACAAGATCGCGATCACGCGGCTTGGCAACCGGATCCGGGTCGGCGGCGTGGCCGAAATCTCGGGATACACCAACGATCTGCATCCGGCGCGGCGGGACACGCTCGAGCACTCCGTCACCGATCTGTTCCCCGGTGGCGACGTCTCTCGCTCCACTTTCTGGTCGGGCCTCAGACCCATGACCCCGGACGGCACGCCGGTAATAGGTGCGACGAAGATCGGCGGCCTCTACCTCAACACTGGCCACGGCACGCTCGGCTGGACGATGAGTTCCGGGTCGGCGCGCGTGATCGCAGATCTGGTCAGCGGCCGCACGCCCGACATCGACGCGACCGACCTGGCGGTCGCCCGTTACTCCTGAAATCACACACGAACTCAGTAGTAGGAGAAAATTGCATGTTGACCGAAATCCAGACCGATGAAGCTCCCGGGGCCGTTGGCCCGTTCTCCCAGGCCATCCGCGTGGGGAACCTGTTGTTCGTATCGGGTGCGCTCCCGATCGATCCGGCGACGGGGGAGTTCAACAGCGACGACCCTGTTGCCCAGGCCGAGCAGTGCCTTCGAAACATCGCGGCAATTGCCCAGGCTGGCAAAACCGATCTCGCCAACACCGTAAAGACCACAGTCCTTCTGAGCGATCTTGGCTGCTTCGCCGAGATCAATAAAGCCTACGCCACGTTCTTCGGAAAACCCTACCCGGCCCGTGCGTGTTACCAGGTCGCCGCCTTGCCCAAGGGTGCCAAGGTAGAGATCGAAGCGGTTATCGCCATCCCGTAACAATTCGACATCTCTTCGATCGGCTGGTCGAAGGCAGACTGCACCGTCGGCCAGCCGCCCTCCATCCGACCGACGCGATCTTGATAAGCAGCGTCGCGCTCAGCGCAGGGACCATCACTCGCGAGGGACGCCATTTGTCCCGCAGGACCAAACGCGCCACCCGGCCGCGGCTGAGCCTTGGTGATGTCGTTCGGCGTGTCGGCGGAACCGATAGCTGTGAATTCTGCTACGTATCTGCGTAGGCAAGTCCGACTGTAATCACTTCCGGATCGGTTGGTGGATGAAGGGGGCAAAAGCAACATGAGGGGCTGCGCGGTGTTGAAGCAGCCTGTCGCGAGCGTCTCGTGCCGATCGGCACGGCCGGGCAAGGTGGGATTGGCGATACAGAGATGGCGGTTGGGGTCGCCACAGATAAGATAGCGCTCCTGCCACTCTTTTTGCGATAACCGGAAAGAACTAATCGCGTAAATAGTGGGAGCGAGCGGCGAGTGCGCTCCAAGCTCACCCTGATCCGCAGTGATGCACGGCAAGCAATCTACCGCTTTGGGCTAGCTTCCTACCTATTTTTTCGACCACTCAGGTGCGATCGGGGTGGTTGAGACGCACACCTTGTTGACGCGATAATCGATGGATGGGGGGGTAAACCGATCTAAGGAGAGCGAGATGTTGCCACCATCGAGATTCAATCGCGCCAGACGCCATTTTATGGGGCTTGCTGCATCAGCTGGCGCCAAGATCGCCACGGTTGGTGGAGTTGCGTCCCTGATCGCCGGGACCGCCTCGGCCCACAAAGGTGGGAACGGGAAAGGACGAGGCAGGGGAAAGGGCCACCGCTGCTTTCTGCGTGGGACGATGATTGCGACGCCAGCGGGGGAACGCGCTGTCGAAGCCCTGCAAGCTGGTGATCTCGTTCGAACCGCGGGCGGTCAGGCGATGCCGATCAGGTGGATCGGCCGGCAATCTTTCGGCGTTCGGAACCGCGAGGTACTGCCTGTCCGCATTTCCCGCCACGCCCTCGACAGCAACACACCCCATACCGATCTTTACGTCTCGCCGCATCATGCCCTGCTGCTCGACGGCGTGCTGATCAGAGCCAAGGATCTCGTCAACGGCACGACCATCGCCACAGCCCTTCCCGATGGGCGGGAGACAGTCGAGTACTACCATATCTTGCTCGACCGCCACGAAGTGATCATGGCCGAGGGTGCTCCCGCTGAGACACTGCTGCTCGAAGATGGCAATCACGAAGCGTTTTCAAATTTTGCCGAAGTCACGCGTCTGTTCGAAGACGGGACGATACCGGCGATGACACCTGTTGCACCCATTGTTCGTTACCGCGGACGGGATCATCTCAAGGCGCTTCTTCGGCTTGCGGTTCATCCAGCGCATGACGATCCGTTGGACGAAGTACACAGACGGCTTGGACCCAAGCAGAAGAAGTCCTCAGTGGCTGAGGGAACATTTGTTGCTACCAGACGTTTTTATGTCGGGCCCAAGCCATTCATCCCCCTCAAAGCCTCTGCTTGGGCGCGGACGTGAAGCCCGCCATGCCGGCGATATCCCCCCTCGCCGGCATGCTGCCTTCCGTTCGGCGATAGCCAGCAGCGAAAGCTTCGACAAATCAGGCACATGGATACGACCGTGCAGACCTGCAGCGGCGCCTGACCGCGCTTGGCTACAACCCCGGCGAGACCGACGGCATTTCCGGGCCGAAAGAGCGGTGCGCCTGTTGCCAGATCGCCGAAGTGTTGCCCGTCGACCGGGTCGCCGTACCGAAGTCACTGGCGCGGCTGCGCGAGAGGGAAGTCGGGTCCGCGGTATCTGGCAATCCCGCCGCCGCGGCGTCGGCGCGGACATCATGTTGGGCGGCACAGTGTGTCGTCAACAGTCTTGGTGACAAGAGCGCCGACGAAGGCACCGATCTTGTCCAAACTGCACTTACCTACACCCTTGGAGCAAACGTCGAGAATTTGACGCTGACGGGTGCGGCGAAGATCAACGGCACCGGCAATAGCCTGGCTAACGTCCTCGTCGGCAATGCCGCCGACAACGTGCTCGACGGAAGGCCGGCGCCGACAGGATGCAGGGGCCAAGGGCAACGACACCTATATCGTCGACAACCTGGCCGATGCCATAGTGGAGAAGGCGAACGAAGTCGTCGATCTCGTCAAGGCATCCGTCAACGCCACCCTTTCGGTCAATGTCGAAAACCCGACGTTGACAGGAACGGGCAACATCAACGGCACCGGCAATACCCTTGCCAACGTCATCAAGGGGACCTCCGGCATCAACACGCTGAAGGGCGAAGCCGGCAACGACCTGCTTTTTGGCGGCGTCGGGGCCGACAAGCTCTATGGCGGGTCGGGGGCCGATACCTTCGTCGACGCCAGCACGAAGGTCGGCGGCGACCAGGCCTTCACCCTCATCGGCGCGGAGACCTTCCACAAGACGGCCGGCGAACTGCGTTACGAGATCAAGTCCGGCGACACATTCATTAAGGGCGACGTGAATGGCGATGGAAAGGCCGACTTCTCGATCATGCTCGATCTCAGCCTTGCCATGAGCAAGACGGACTTCATCCTGTAAAGGGAAGGTGCCGTCGGTCCGGGCGGGCAGCAACCGGCGGAGCTTGCCGGATTGCTGCTTGCTCTGGCCTCTTGGTACTTCGAGCCACCACGCGCCGCGGCAAAGGTGGGTTGATCACCACCACCCGATCAGTTCCGATGCCACGTAACGTGATCGAGATTACAGAGTTGTAAGTTTTCCCGGCGGCGAAGGAGCTTATGATATTTGCTGCCGTAGCATGCGGCAATCCTAGACAAGGAGAGCGTCATGTTCAGGATTGTGTTGGCAGCTTGTATGATCCTCAGTGCAGGCCAAACCTTCGCCGCGACCCAATACTATGTGCAGCACAAGGCCGGTGGAAAGTGCAATATCTCGGAGCATAAGCCGGACGGCAAGGCTGAGATGCAGGTAGGCCAAGCCTTCAAGACGAAGGCGGACGCCGAACATGCGATGAAATCGGCACACGAGTGTGGGTCCTAAGCTTAGTAGAGCGGCGTTCACCACCGAGCGCCGCTCAACCTTTGGCGTCTTGCTACCACCATCCATTTTTATTCGTGCTGCTCGTGACGGTCGGCCTCGCCGGCGTGCTGTGTTGTGATTTGTCATCTCATTCCCTTTAGATATACTACGGATGCGGCACTTGGTTTGCGTGTCGCTCTGCAGGTCCAGCTCCTGGGCAACTGGACGCGTGACCGAGATGGGACGATCCGCCGTATCGGCGGCACGGTGTCGCCGATACGGCTGCGGAAGGCGCGGGGGTCCCTACTCGACGACGAAGTTGCGGCCGGAGACCTTCCCACCGAGAGCGAGCCGCTGCAGATAAAGAAAGCGCGCCGCGGGCTCAGGCGATGTAGGAGACGGAGAAACCGGCTGCAGATTTACCATTTCTACGAACTCACGACGTAATCCCTGATCCGCCCTGCAGGGTACGGGTGCGACGGTTGTGTTATCGCGCTGTCGGACGGGTCTGGTCCTCGCCTTGATTCCCGTCGCCTGAGGCGCCCTCACGCCTCGGCCACCCGGTCGGCTACGGCCAGACGATCTTCGGCAGGTCCTGGTTCCGGCAAGTCGACGCTTGGCCGCTGCGTCATGCGTCTCGCGGACGCCGACCATGGCACGATCCACATCGATGGCGTCGACATCCGTGCCCTGAGTACGCGGCATCTCAAGCCGTTTCGCAAGTGCATCCAGATGGTCTTCCAGGACCCGTTCGCATCGCTCAATCCGCAGCGAACCGTTGGCAACATCATCACGGACGGTCCGATCGCCCATGGGGCGGACCCGCGCAAGGCGACGGCGCGCGCCGCAGAGCTTCTTGAACTGGTAGGCCTTAACGCCGGCGCGCTTCATCGCTATCCGCGCGAGTTTTCCGGTGGTCAGCGCCAGCGCATCGACCTCGCGCGCGCCTTGGCGCTCGATCCGAAAGTGATCGTCGCCGACGAGCCCGTTTCGGCCCTCGACGTGTCGGTGCAGGCGCAGGTGTTAAGGCTGATAGCCGACTTGAAGGATCGCCTGTCACTGTCGCTCATCTTCATCACCCACGACCTCCGCGTCGCCGCGCAGATCTGCGATCGGGTCGCAGTGATGCAGCACGGCAAGATGGTCGAGGTTGGCGAAACGGCTTCCGTCTTTTCAAGTCCGCGATCGGAGTACACCAGGGCGCTGCTTGCGGCGGTTCCTGGCAAACAACTTAAAACGCACAGCTACGAGTAAAAACATAATGCACACAACAGCGACACAACATCTAGCCGCCAACTCGGTCATCTGGGACGCCCATGCCTGCATGCCGATCCGGCCCAACCAGGACTTGTCGTCTCTCGAACGGTATCGGCAAATCGGGGCAAGCTTCGTCTCGATCAATGTCCGGATGGACTTCAATCCGTTGTCCCACATCATGCGCGTCATCGCAGGCTACAGGGACTGGCTGGCGCGAAACAGTGACCGTTTTGTTCTGGCGCGATCGGTCGACGATGTCCTGCAGGCGCGCCATGCGGGCAAACTCGCCGTGGCCTTCGACCTCGAGGGATCGGTCATGCTAGAAAACGACCTCGCCATGTTGGCGTTGTTTCGAGACCTGGGCGTTCGCCAGATTCATCTCGCTTACAATCGCAACAATTCGATCGCCGGGGGCTGCCACGACGTTGAGCGCGGCTTGACGGAGCTTGGCCGAGCCGTGGTTGCCGAAATCAACGCAGTCGGCATGCTGATGGACTGCTCCCATTCCTCAAAGACGACGTCGATGGACATCATGGAGTTTTCCACCAAACCCGTGATTTTCTCGCATGCGAATGTGAGAGCGTTGAAAGACCATCCCCGCAATATCGATTACGAGCAAATCGAGGCTTGCGCTCGCACAGGCGGCGTGATCGGGCTCTCTGGTATCGGAATCTTCCTTGGGGACGACGATATTCGCGTTGAGACCCTGCTGCGCCATGTCGATTATCTCGCCGAGCGCGTCGGCTGCAGCCATATCGGCTTCGGTCTTGACTTCTCGTTCTTGAGCGGCTCCGGAGAGCTGCCGCCCGGAGAGAAAATGGAACAGTGGTGGCCTGCCTCATATGGCTATGACTTCAAGAACATGAGCACCATGCCTCCCGAGCGGCTCCCCGATATTGCCGAGGCGATGGACCGGGCCGGATACTCTGGCGAGGACATCAAGGCCATTTTGGGCGGAAACTTTGTCCGCGTCGCCCGCCAGACTTGGACGTGTTGAGTTCAACCACGTAGAGGCGTGCCAGAACGCGTTGCGCAGGCTCAGCCAAACGTGACCAGGCGTGGCGCCCGGGCCCTTCAGCGTGATGTCGCGTTAAAGTTCGGCGCCGCGAAATGCCGGCGTGTGGCTGTCGCGGCCGGTGTTGATCCGGCGAGCTGGGTGCCGCACGAGACCACCCGGTCACGAACGGATCTATCTGGCGGAGGAAGGTGAGAGAACGCGCCTGCGCGAGGCCCTGAGCTGCCGCGCACGCTCCGTATGCCCCACGTGATCGCCTGCGTGCCTAAGTTTGGACGTCGTGCACGTGTGCGGGCGAGGCGGGAAACAAAAAATCCGAAGCATCCTTCATCAAAGCGGAAACGTCATTCGCACCGCAAAGCCACTTCTACGCTGCTCAAAATAGGCGGCCATCAAGCTTTTGCACGGCCATTTCAACAATCGGCAAACCAAGGCCGGTCCCCTCACCCGCACGTACGCCACGAATGAAACGGCCCATATGATGCTTCACCTCGGCAAGCTTCAAGCCGAGGCCAGCATCGACTACATCGATTTCGCTGGCGGCATGGCGAGGCTGTTTCGCGCCAAAACGTTTTTGGAATTGCTCGATTACGGAATACCGGGGCCCGAGAACCGCGCTCTCGACGCGGTCGTTCGCCGTCTCCGTCAGAAGTTCACACAGGCCGGCCTGGAGCCACCAATCAACGGCTTTCGCAGCCTCCTTGGCTCGACAAGCCGAAGCTCGACCAACTGCGCGAGCACCGCTGGTGGCTTCAACTTTGCGATCGCGTGGTACGACGGTCCCCTCCCTTCCCAATTCCCTCGAGCTGTTATACCTTTTTTCAAAACAGGTATAACGACAGGGATTCGCCCATGCTGAAGCAAATCGATCTCATGTATCAGACGATGCTCGCGGAACTGGGCCAACGCTCGCTCGACGCGGCATGGACAGCCGACTTCCCTCCGGAGGGCCGCTTCACGCCCGTCACGGTGAAGCAAAAGAGATACTGGTATTTCGATATTCCCGATGGGCAAGGCGGCAGGACACGTCGCTATGTCGGTCCTGGAGACGATCCCGAGATCGCGAAACGCGTCGAGGAATTCCAGATTCAGAAGGATGATCTCCGCGCCCGCCGTCGCATCGTGACCACACTCACCCGCGAAGGCGGCATGGTCTCGCCAGATCGGATGTCAGGCGACATCATCGAGGCACTGGCGGCCGGAGGCCTGTTTCGCCTTCGCGGCGTTCTGATAGGCACGACCGCATTCCAGACCTATGCAGGGATCCTATCGGTCCGCCTCCCCGGTCCCACCATCATGACTGGTGACGCGGACATCGCGCAGGACTTCGCGATCAGCCATGAAGTCGAAGACAGCCTACCGCCGATCCTTGAGCTCCTGCGCTCCGTCGATTCCACCTTTCGACCAATCCCACATCGATCGGGACAGGCGGCCTCCTCGAGCTTCCAGAACAAGGACGGCTACAAAGTCGAGTTCCTAACCTCAAACCGCGGCTCTGACGACTACATGGATCAGCCTGCCAAGATGCCGGCGCTGGGAGGCGCGAGCGCGGATCCTCTACGATTCCTCGATTTTCTCATTCGCGACCCGATCAGAACTGTTGTGCTGCACAAGTCCGGTGTCCCTGTGACTGTCCCTGCCCCGGAGCGATATGCCGTTCACAAGCTCATCGTGGCCTCTCGCCGCCACAACGACGGTCAGAGCGCGATAAAGAGGGACAAGGATGTCAAACAGGCCGGGATCCTATTCGAAGCCCTCCTCCAGACCCGCCGAAGCTCTGACCTGGCGCTCGCGTACAATGAGGCATGGGAACGCGGTGAAGCGTGGAAGGAAGGTATCCGGACAGGTGCCGCCATGCTAACAGACGATGCCAAGGACCGTCTTACGGACTGTCTCAGGACCGGTTGGAAGGAAATAGGGGAAGAGGTAACCCTGCCGTTTTGATTGAGCCCTCCTCCATTGTACGTTGTTGCATCTTGAGGGGGCGACTACATGCAGTTTATCAGAAACTGGGTTCTTACGATCTTCTTTGCGGGGATTGGCGCACTGGCAGGTTTCAGAGCTTTTTTGCCAGCACAATCTGGAGCGCGGCCTTGTCTAGCGATAGGTGTGCCCATCGTCAAACGATACGGCAGCGGCGAGGTCTAAATGGCTTGTCACACCCGGCGGCCCGCAGGGGCCGCCGCCAATCGATCGGATCATCCTTTTGGCGCGCAAGGCCAGAAACTCACGCAATTCCACACCGTCCATAAACCAGCCCTCGCGAGTGACAAAGTCAGCATCAACAGGTCTATTTCGAGCATCTTTTTCCAACACCACTCTGCCACCGCGTGACTCAATGTCCCATTCCAATACAATTGCTGCAGAAGCACTTTGTCCAAGAACAAGTGGAATGCGATCCTGGCAGCCAAATCCGCCTGCACCCAACGAATGGAGCGGACTTTCCCGTTCGCCGTGGCGGCGATGCCATCAGAAAGCGGCTGGTCACGAAACCGAAATCCTCGGCCATATTGGCTACCTCGCGGAGATCGCGATCCTTGATCTCGCCAGCGAAGTTCTGAAGGGAACTGCCGATCCGCTTTGCATAGCGCCCGACCTCCGGTTGATCGCTCTGCTCCATTTCGGCGCCGATCTTCGATATCGCCGTTGCAATTCCGCTGACCTTTGTCGCGGCAAAATTCCTTTCGTCGGCGGCGATCTTGCTTGCTGCCTCCTTGACCTGCTGCGTCTGCTCTTTTGCGACTTGCCCGAGGTCTTGCAGGTCGTCCTTCAGGGACCGAGCAAGATCACCCGCGCCGCTCTGCGACGGCTGTTGCTGGCGCGGTTCGACGCCTGACTCGCTTTCGGCTGGGCTCGTCGGGAGCCCTCCGGTTGGAACGCTCGAACCGCCTTGGAGAACCACGCGGTGCTGTAAATCTCCTTGGGCTTTTGATCCGTGGATAGCCTGTTAGCCGTCATCACCGACCTCCAGTTGAGGTGTCTGCGAGTCACCCACTGCATCAATGCAGTTGAACCGAAACTTCCGCCTCCTCGGCTGCGGCCACAAACGCCAAGCGCACCGTCTCGTCGTCTATTTCCTCATCGAAGTTCTTGCGGACTAAATCCAATGCCCGATTGAAGGCGGGCCCTTTCACGATCGGCCAGCAATTGGTCAGATAGACGGCCGCTTCGTGCGTGCTGCGGACTACTGCAAAGCCGCCGGCCCCCTTCAGGTCGATCGCAACACCCTTCGGCCAATCCAACTTCAGAGGCATGTCGCGCTTTCCTTCAAGCTCCCGAATTTTAGCGAGAACGCACATGCGCGACCGCTGTTCCGGAACCGGAGACAACAGAAAAGGCCGCGTTTCCCCGACCTACCGTGCTAGTGCGCGGGAAGAGGTGCCGCGCTCGTTCTGAGTGATCCTGAACCAATTATGCCTCGTATTACCCGCAGCCAGGCGCAGCGATTCATGCGGGCGGCCAGGAAGAGCGTCGCCAAACAAGATGATGGTTGATTATTCCCGGTCGACCCATGCTAGATAGCGCGCTTCTTCGTCGTGGGCTTCCCGTTCGACCGAGCTATGGCTGCGAATGTATCTGACGGCGAAGCCCTGCACTCCCCAGTCTTGATACTGCCGGACATGGGTAAGTTCATGCACCCAGCCGAC
>NZ_JAVDTM010000016.1:0-101477 GCF_031455855.1 Mycoplana sp. BE70 | reverse complement strand
CGCGCGCGGTGCCGACACTGCAAAACGTCCCGATGAATGCGAGTGTCGCAAAAGCGCTGCAGATGAATCCACTACGAGACATTGGCCGCTTCCGAGGCTCCCATGGCTAGTCCAGTGAAAGATAGGTAGTTACGACGGCATTTGAAGAAGTCGACCTGGGCCAACGCAGAGGCGGACCCAAGCCAGCACCCGTCCCGCAGACCGACGTGTCGTTCATACCGTACCTCCTGTCACATCGGGAACTCCCTGCGCTGCTAGCTGTTTACGCAGCGGAGGAGATGCCGATGCCCTCACAGAAATCCCAGAAGTGGTCGAAAGCCGTTCTCGTGGAGATCGAGTTTGAAGAGGAGTTTGCGGTTCTTCAGGTCGACAACACCCGCGAGGCCGCGGAATGCCTTATGGAGCTTTGGCCCACGTTGGATGGTGTCGCGTTCCACCGTGCCCTGGTTGTTTGTGCAACTGCCCTGGAGGGCGGCGCTGACGATCGCGGCGCTCGTGAAGCCTTCAGGGCAGCGGCGGAAGAAGCCGATATCCTCGTCCCGATCCATTGATCTACTGAGGAGCGAGGCGAATGGACCCGAGGTACTGGACCAAAAGCGTAGAGTTGGAGTTGGGAGGCCTAGCGCAGGTTGAAATTGTGCGGAGCACGCATCAGGCGGCCACCGCCCTTTCGCATTGGCCGCGTAGCAACAGGGCGCGGCCTACAAAGAAGCCAAGCGAGTCTGCCGGGCTGTTCTGAAACATGAAGCGCCTTCACAAATCGCCCGCGATGCCTTCATTCGCGCTGCTGAGGAAGCGGGAATCCTCATACGGAAGAAGTGAGAATGCGAGGATGAGTTTTGATCCGGCGCTCATTCTAACTACTAAAAAGACCGGGGCGAACCCGACCTTCCGAAAGCGGCGCCTCACCCATTTGGGGTGGGCAGGAAGGAGACGGGCCGTCCATGAGAGTTCTGCCGCCGGCTCGATCAGCTGCGAAACAAAAAGACACCGGGGACGTTGAGCTCTCACGAAGTTCAAGTTCGGGAGTCAGTTGCATGGGCACCAGCGACGATTTGGTCACAGAGTCGGCGAAGGTTCTATTCGAGGGCAACGAGCAACTTGAGATCGTCGATCGAAGCGACGGGGTGCGGTTTGTCGATCTCGTTACCGAGGCCAGATATGCCGACGGCATTGTCCATCTCTCCTTCGGCTGCAGCATCTACGAATACGACAATCCTGGGATCGCCGAGGTCTCGACACGGGTGAGGATGTCTATCCTTGGCGCCCAAAACCTGCGGGCCTTGCTTGATGACTGCATTACAGAGGCTTTGCAGCCAGTTATCGAAAAGAGGACTGGGAGATAAGCCCGGTTAAGCCGCAGGAACTCTGGATTCAACGGCTGATGCGCTTCCTGGGCCTCCGTGAGGCGCCCGGCCTGTAAAGTCGCGCCGGATACGCCCCGCCTGGCCGTCGAGCGATTAGCATGCGGTCTACGTTTCAGCAGCCGGAACGCCGTGTGTATCACGGCAGGAGCATCGCCTTGATAACGATCGGACTGTGCTGGCCCTGGGAGTAGACGCGGATGACTGCCCTGCGCATCGCTTCACCTTCTGCCGCGTATTGCGGGTGAGGATCGCCGGCATAGGACGCGCCTGTGTGAATGCTGTCGTACTTTTTTCACCGGCACCGGCAGTTCCCTTCGGTTGTCGCCGGTCAACAGGATGCGCGCCTGGCCGAGAGGAGAGAGATGGGCTAAAAGTTCGGGCGGTACATTGAGACTCTTGTTTCGCCGTTCAGCCGCCGCGTGCCGTGTCCGAGCCACAGGAATACCTTTCATGTTAATTCGTCCTTCCACACCCATCGATATGCCAGCCCTTCGCGAACTGTTCCTGCAATCGCGACAGGCGGCGTTCAATTGGGAGCTGGCATCGGCGCGTACGCTTCTTGATTTTGACAGCGAGACCGAGGGTGAACGGCAGATGGTGGCTCTCGATGGTAAGCGCTTGATCGGATTTATTTCGATTTGGGAGGCTGACGACTTCATTCATCATCTACACGTTCATCCGCAGTTCTTGCGCCGAGGCATCGGACGGGCGCTCCTCCATGCGCTGCCGGGCTGGTACACCAAACCTTATCGGTTGAAGTGTGTCTCCCTCAATAATGCTGCTCTAGCGTTCTACCGTAACAATGGCTTTAGACCCGTCGGAAGCGGTGTGGCAGACAATTACGAATATGTGCTGCTTGAATCTGGCGGCGGTGATAACATAGTAACTTCTCGTGCGCGGATACAAAAACAGGGAGGAGTTGAGTCGCTCAGGGAAAGTGGCGCTTGATCACGTGCGTCTGGTCAAAGGGTCGTCATGACTACCAACGGGCCACCGCGTCTATTCCGGCCAGCTTGCTCTGGTCGAAGCAATGGCGGGGCTGGCTGCGGCTCTTGTGGCCTCCGGTCATCGGCCGGCGAACACCGCACGCAGATATTGCGTCGCCTGATCGACGGCACCCCGCACCGCGGGCGTGCTCGCGATCGGGTTGAGCAGCATGAAGTCGTGGATCGTGCCATTGTAGCGGACCGACGTGACCGGAACGCCAGCCGCTGCCAGCTTCCGGCCATACGCCTCGCCCTCGTCGCGCAGCACATCGTTCTCGTCGACCAACAGCAGCGTCTGCGGCAGGCCCGTGAGCTGCGCCGAACTGGCGTTGATCGGAGAGACATGAATGTCGGCGCGCTTGGAGGCTTCGGGCAGATATTGATCCCAGAACCATTCCATCCCTTTTCGGGTCAGCCACGGCCCCTCGGCAAACTCCTTGTAGGAGCCGGTCGACGTCGAGGCGTCAGTGACCGGATAGAAGAGAAGCTGTGCCTTCACGTCAGGGCCGTTGCGCTCTTTGGCGAGAAATGCGACCGCGGCCGTCATGTTACCGCCAACACTATCGCCTGCGATCGCAATTCGGCTGGCATCTGCGCCGAACTCGTCGGGATGCTCGGCTACGTACTTAAGCACTGCATAACTTTCTTCGACCGCGACAGGATAGCGGCTTTCGGGCGAGCGATCATAGTCCACGAACACCACGACTGCGTTTGCTCCAATGGTCAGCTCGCGGACCAGCCGATCATGCGTCTCGCGGTCGCCCAGCACCCAGCCGCCGCCGTGGGTGTAGATCACCACCGGCAGCGGGCCTTTGGCGTTCTCCGGCCGATAGATCCGGATGTCGGTGCGCCCCTTGGGGCCGACATTGAGGACACGATCCTCGCTGCTCGCGGACACGAGCTTTACCGACACCGACTTCTGGGCGTCGGCGAGAACGTTACGAGCCGTCTCGGGTGAGAGCGTGTAGATCGGCGTTGCGCCGGCAAGGCTGTCGATGAAGGCTTGTGTGGTAGGCTCGAGCTGACTCATGAGGTTCCTCCGGTGTTATCCGACTGTCCTCAGCCCTTCGCGAAGCGCCTAAATCGTCTTGCAAATGGTGCAGGTGATGCACCAATGTTTTATTCGGTGCGGCGCACGCGAAACATCGGGCACACTGCCGCGCAACCGAGCCCGGCTATCATTTCGCGGCGTGCAAGTTGCATGCGCCCCCTTCAGTACGAGGCCTACCCAGTGAACTATAGCACGTCGCGCGTACCTGCGGTATTCACGTTCGCGAAGGCGGTCACGCGCGCCTCCGTCGTGCAAGCGGCGCGCCTGGCCTAAGGCTTCATACGAACAATGATCGGATATTATCTGATCTCACGTACGGTGACTCATTTCCTTTCCAGAAAATCGCGGATGGTGGCGACTGTGGCCGCGGGCTGTTCCTCCATCAGCCAATGGCCGGAGTTGGGAATCACCACGCCGGTCACATTCGTGGCAACGAAACGGATGTCGTCGGCCATCGCGGTGTTGAACGACTTTTCAGCACCGATCGCGAGAACCGGCATGGCCAACTTCCCGGTTTTGGAAAGCAGCGCCTTGTTATCCGCAGCATCCTGGGTAAAGGCGCCGAACTGCTCGAATGCATCATGCATCCCTCGCGGCCGCGCATAGAGTTCGGCGTAGTGGTTGCGGGTCGCCTCATCGATCGCGGCGGGATTGGCGGAAAGTTCGTTGTAGAAGCGGTCCAGATAGATGCGCTCACGCCCCGCGACCAGCCGTTCGACGTCCGGGCCGCGGAAGTTGAAGTGCCACAGGCGCGGATCACGTATGATATTGTCCCAGTCGCCGATGCCAGGCAGCGGGGCATCCATGACGACCCAGCGCGTCACGCGATCTGGATACTGTGCGGCGAAGGCGTAGCCGACCATATTCCCGATATCATGGGTAACGAGATCGGCCTTTTCGATCTTCAGGTAATCGAGCACGCCGGCAATGTCCACACCCTGGTTCTTCTTGGTGTAACCTGCGTCCGGATGCGCCGAGAGGCCCATGCCGCGCAGGTCAGGAACGATAACCGTGTGGTCCTTTGCCAGCACGGCCGCCAGCGGCGCCCACATGTCACCGGTGTCGCCGAAGCCATGCAGCATGAGGACAGCCGGCCCCTGGCCGCCGATACGGACGTGAAGGCTCGTGCCATTGGTCGCGATCTGGTCGGAGTGGAATTCGGCCGGGAACGGATCGACACCACCATACGATACCGAAGCCGCCAGGCTGAGGGCCAAGGCGAGACAGAGAGCATACATGTAGGCGGAAACACGCTGGATCATTGCTCGGCGCGCATTGCTCAAGGTGTTCGGATCTGCCCGCAAATCGTTCATCGCAGTTCCTTTCGCCTCGTGCGGGTCAGTTGCCCTGCTTCGCCAATGCGGTTCCGATCGGCAGTTTGCGCAGCCGCGTGCCGGTGGCGGCAAAGACTGCATTGGCGATCGCCGGGACGACCAATGAGGTTCCGGCCTCGCCCAATCCCCCGGGCGGCTCCTCGCTTTTGACAACATGCACTTCAACAGCCGGGACTTCGTTCATTCGAAGCATCTGGTAGGTGTCGAAATTGGCCTGCTCGACGCGTCCATTCTTCAATGTGATTTCGCCATACAGCGCCGCTGTCGTGCCGAATATGATCCCGCCTTGCACCTGCGCCTGCACGGTGTCGGGATTGACCGCGGTGCCGGTGTCAACGGCGCAGACCGCCCGATGAACACGAACCGCGCCGTCCTCCGACACCTCGACGTCGGCGACCAGCGCGAGGTAGCTGCCGAACACGGATTGCAGCGCAACCCCCCGCCCTCTTCCCGTCGGCATTGCCTGTCCCCATCCCGCCTTTTCTGTTGCGAGGTCGAGGACCGCCTTCGCGCGCAGCGATTTGGGGAGAAGAGCCCTGCGAAAGGCCACCGGGTCCTGCTTTGCTGCAGCCGCCATTTCATCGATAAAGCTCTCGGTGACGAAGACGTTGTGCGAGGGACCAACGCTGCGCCAGAAGGCCGTCGGGATGCCCGGCGGTTCCACGCGCACACATTCAACATGGAAGTTCGGCAGATCATAGGCCAGATTTATAGCGCCTTCCGTCGAGTCGGGGTCGAGGCCGTCATGGAACCCGGGGGGTAGCCAACGCGCGATGACCGAGGAACCGGCAAAGCGGTTGGACCAGGCAACTGGCCTGCCCTCCCCATCCAGTCCCGCGGAAATTCGATCGAACCAGTAAGGTCGGTACATGTCGTGCTGGATATCTTCCTCGCGGGTCCACACCACCTTCACGGGGCCGTCGACATGCCTGGCGATCTCGACGGCGCGGAGAGCGCCATCAGCCTCCAGCCGACGGCCAAAGCCGCCGCCGATCAGATGGTTGTGGACGATGACCTTGTCCTGCGGCAAGCCCAAGGCCTGGGCGGTCATCGCCTGGACACGAGCCACGGCCTGGCTACCGATCCAGATCTCGCATTCCTCCTTGCGAAAATGCACCGTGCAGTTCATCGGTTCGAGCGCGGCGTGCGCCAGAAAGGGCACCTCGTAACTGGCTTCGAGCCTTGTCACGGCGCTCGCCATCGCCATTTCGACATCGCCGATGTTCTGCGCCACCGCGCCGGAGCCGAGCGTCGCCACTTCGAGCTCACGGGCGATCTTTTCGGTGTCGAGCGCGGCGTTAGGGCCGTCATCCCATTCGATTTTGAGCGCTTCCAGGCCTTTCTTCGCGGCGCCCATGTGATCGGCGACGACGGCAACCGCGTCGTCGAGCCGGACGATCTTGTGCACGCCTTTGACGGCCATCGCCGCCGCATCGTCGACGCTCTTCACGCGGCCGCCGAAGGCCGGCGACTGCGCAAGGGTTGCAATCTTCACACCCGCCGGGCGGGCGTCTATCCCATAGACCGCCGTCCCGTTGACCTTGGCAGCCGCATCCAATCGTTTGGCCGAGGTGCCGATAAGCTTGAAATCTTGGGGTGACTTGAGCGACACGCTTTCCGGAATCGGCACCTTTGATGCCTCAGCGGTCAGGTCACCGTAGCTGGCGCGCTGGCCAGTCGGCTCATGGATCACCTCGCCGTTTTGCGCGCGGCAAGCCGCCGGATCAACGCCCCAGCGCTGGGCCGCAGCCGCGACCAGCATCATCCTCGCAGTCGCCCCGGCCTCCCGCAGGGGCTTCCATGCCCCTCGCATCGCATTGGAATTGCCGGTCGCCTGCACTCCCAGCAACGGATTGGCGTAGAGCTTTTCGTTCGGCGGGGCATGCTCCAGACGAACCTGCGCCAAGTTCACTTCCAGCTCTTCAGCGATCAGCATTGGGATCGCGGTATAGGTGCCCTGCCCCATCTCGACATAGGGCATGGTCATGACGACTTCGCCATCGCGGCCGATACGAATAAACGCATTCGGCGTGAAGTCGGCCGGATCAGCGGCCTCGCTCCGGCCGAACGGTAGAGCGAGACCCAGTATCAGCCCGCCGCCGGCGGCGGCGCTGGTCACGAGGAAGTTGCGACGGGAAAGATGGAAGCCGGGGGATGGGATGTGAGCGGGGGACATGGTCAGCCTCCTTGATTGCCGGCTTGCGCGGCGAGCTTGATCGCCTCGCGTATGCGGACATAGGTCCCGCAACGGCAGATATTGCCGCTCATCGCGTCGTCGATGTCGGCATCGGTCGGATGTGGATTGCTCTCAAGAAGTGCCGCCGCCGACATGATCTGACCGGACTGGCAATAGCCGCATTGCACGACCTGATGATCGAGCCAGGCTTTCTGGATTGCCGCCCCGGCCGGGGTCGCGCCGATGGCTTCGATGGTGGTCACCTTCGACTGGCCGATGCTGTCGATCGTCGTGATGCAGGATCTGGTCGCCACGCCGTCGATATGTACGGTGCACGCGCCGCACAGCGCCATTCCACAACCGAACTTGGTGCCGGTCATGCCAATCACATCGCGCAGGACCCATAGCAATGGCGTGTCGTCGTCGACATCGACGCTGTGCGGCTTCCCGTTGATTTCGATGGTGAAGGCCATGATGCTTCCCTTTCCATGACGGGTGGTCCCGAGGATCGCCCGATGATGTCCTTGCCCTCCGCCGATGGGGCGGCCTAAGAAAACAGGGCAGCCGCTCATCGCGACTGTGGCTGGCCGGTCTGCTCCTGGAACATGTACGCGGCGTACCAGGTGGGCCAGTCCTCGTCACGGTGACCGAGTTCCTTCTCGAATGCGCCGTGTGCGGCCTCCGTACGGCGGAGCGCACCAGCGAGATCTGCCGCCGAGGTAAACGTCGTGGCGCCCGCGTCGACGCGTCCGGGCAGGCGTTCCGTGACCTCCTGGAGCAGCCAGCCGTTGCCATCCGGATCGCTGAATGTAGCGTAGGAGCGGTAGCTGCGCCGCTGCGGATCTCGCCCGCTGATCGGCGGCTGTCCCGGCCCTTCACGGTGGGAGATCTCGCTCACCTCGGCCCCGCGATCGATGAGTTCGGCGCGCGCGGCCTCGATGTCCGACACGACGAGAAAGGCCCCGCTTGCCGTGCCGGGCGCGGCCGACGTGATCCCCTTGCCGAAGTGGATCGAGCTCGGTGAACCTGGAGGCGTGAACTGCACGACGCGGAAGCCGTCGCCGACAGCGAAGTCCGCGTCGAGCCGCCAACCGAGGCCGCCGTAGAACCGCTTGGCGCGATCGACGTCGGAAACAGGGATAACGACGACCTCGAGCTTCAAGTCGACCGTCGGCGCTCTGTCGATGCTGGGTGCTGCTGTCATGGTTTTCTCCTTGGCTGGACGGGCGACGCACGCCGTCTGCTTTGTTGACCGGCTAACGCAGCGACTCGAATGCGGCTCTGAGTTCCTGTGTGAGGACCTCCGGCTGCTCCCACGCTGCAAAGTGCCCGCCCTTGTTGAGCCGGTTGTAATAAATGAGCTTGGGAAACGCCTTCTCGGCCCATGATCGCGGTGCCTGGTAGAGCTCGTCTGGAAAGGCACTGACGGCAACCGGGATTGCAACGCCCTTTGGAGCAAAGAAGGCGAGCTTGTTTTCCCAATAGAGGCGCGCCGAGGAAACGCCCGTGTTTGTCAGCCAGTAGACTGTAACATTGTCGAGTACGTCGTCTCGCGTGAGGCCTTCGCTCTGACCGTCGAATACGCGTGCTATAAGAGCGTAGCTGCGGTCATCGTGGTCGAGCATCCAGCCGGCCAGTCCGATCGGCGAGTCATCGATACCGTACAGCGTCTGCGGACGCTTGCTCATCTCCAGGGCGTAGGAGAGCCCATTCTTGTAGAAGAAGTCGAGCTGGTCATAGGCTTGACGCTCGTCGGGCGACAGCCCGGACGGCGGCGGGCCGCCGGCGTTGAGCGCCTTTTGGATCTCGTCCGGCACGGTTGCCGGCATGTTTGTATGAATGCCGATGAGTTCGGGTGGTGCCAACAACGCCATCTGCTCCGTTACCGCGTCACCCCAATCGCCGCCCTGCGCGACATATCTGTCATAGCCCAGGCGCTTCATCAGAACCGTCCAGGCACGAGCGATCCGCACCGGATCCCAACCGAGATCGGCAGGCTTCCCCGAAAATCCATGGCCGGGCAGTGATGGTATGACGACGTCGAAAGCGTCTGCCTCGGTGCCGCCATGAGCCGTGGGGTTCGTCAGGGGATCGATGATCTTCATCTGCTCGACAATCGAGCCGGGCCATCCATGCGTGACGATCACCGGCATGGCGTTGTTGTGCTTTGAACGCACGTGAATGAAATGAATGTCGACCCCGTCAATGTTTGTGACGAACTGCGGCAAGACATTGAGCCTCGTTTCGAATTTGCGCCAGTCGTAGCCCGTCGACCAGTAATCTGCGAGCTTCTGCATCGTGGCGAGCTGGACGCCCTGGGTTCTGTCGTCCACCAGCTCCCGGTCCGGCCATTTGGTTGCGGCGACGCGCTGCTTCAGGTCGGCAAGGGCCTCGTCCGTTGCATGGAACTGGAACGGACGTATGGACTCGTCGACGGCCGGCTTGGTTTCGGTCGCACCGGCTGCGGAACCCTGCGCGACGATTTGGGGGCTCGGAGCGGGCGACGTGGTTTCGCCGTGCGCGGCGACCGCCGCAAGAAGACCAGTCGCTCCAACCAATGCGGAAGCCGCAAGGTGATAGCGCTTGCCCATCAGGGAATGGAGTCTGGACATGATCATTCTCCTTTTCTGTATGGGGGGCGACCGGAAGCCGCTGTTGTGGCTCCGCGATGTGAAAGGTGCGGACGGCATGAGCTACCCCATTGACTTCGAGCAACAACATTAAGACCAAGCCGCCATGTCTCAAATGCCATATATACGGCATTTTCAGTCACAGCAGGCTCACGCCAACGCGAAGATCACTTCGGCATCCCCTCGGTGGGGAGTGCCGTACCGTGCGCCGGCCGCCCGTCCGATCGCTCTGAAATCAGATACGATCGACGTCGACGACGGCCTGGGCAAAGGCCTGTGGCGCTTCCTGCGGCAGATTGTGGCCGATCCCGCCGGTGATCAGCCGATGTTCATATTTGCCCGAAAACTTCTTGGCGTAAGCAGCGGGCTCAGGATGTGGCGCGCCGTTGGCATCGCCCTCAAGCGTGATCGTCGGCACGCCGATGGGCGGGAATTTGGCGAGCCTCTCCTCCAGATCATCGTACTTCCGCTCGCCCTCCGCAAGGCTGATCCGCCATCGGTAGTTGTGAATCGTGATGGCGACGTGATCCGGGTTCACTAAAGCCGCCGCGCTGCGGTTGAAGGTGACGTCGTCGAAATTCCATTGCGGCGATGCGAGCTGCCAGATGAGTCTCGCAAACTCATTCCGGTATTGCTGGTAGCCGGCACGCCCGCGGTCCGTAGCGAAGTAGAACTGATACCACCAGGCAAGCTCGGCTTTCGGCGGCAAGGGCTTCTTGTTGGCTGCGCGGCTGCCGATCAAATAGCCGCTTACCGAAACCATGGCCTTGCAGCGCTCCGGCCACAGGGCGGCGATGATGTTGGCGGTTCGCGCTCCCCAATCGCAGCCCGCAATGATCGCCTTTTCGATCCCAAGCGCATCCATCAGACCGATGATGTCGGCGGCTATCGCCGACTGCTGGCCATTGCGCGGCGTGTCGGGCGACAGGAAGCGCGTGGTGCCGTAGCCACGCAGATATGGAACGATCACCCGGTAGCCGGCCGCGGCCAGCAACGGCGCCACATCGACATAGGTGTGGATGTCATAGGGCCAGCCATGCAGAAGAATCACCACAGGCGCACCGCTCGCGCCGAGCTCGGCATAGCCGACATTCAGGACGCCTGCATCGATCTGCCTGAGCGAGCCGAAAGTTGTGTCCGTCCTGGGCGCGGTCGCCGGAATGTTGGGGGCTGATTGCGCCTGACCGACACGCGTCATGCCGAGCTGCGCGCCAGCAACCGCCAACGCCATTCCCATGAAGTGCCGCCGCGGCTGGTTGATTTCCTCTGTCATTGATTTCTCTCCCGACTATTTGAAGACAGTCGCAGATGCAGGCGCGCCCACCTGCCGCCTATGCGCTTTCGCGCGCATTCCGCCGGATCGTCTGGGGCGGCTGTCCAAGGGTGCGAAGAAAGGCGCGGCGCATGCGATCACGATCGGCAAAGCCGGTTTCCTCGGCGATCACGTCCATGGAGTGCCGCCCCTGCTCCATCATCAGCCGGGCTGTCTCCACGCGGAGATTCTCCACCGCCTTGGCGGGCGACTGTCCCGTTTCGGTTCGGAACGCCCGGCTGAACTGCCGCGCGCTTAAGCCCGCCGCATCCGCGAGCTCTTCCACCGACAGAACGCCGCGAAGGTTCGCCTTGGCATAGTCGATCGATCGTTGGATCCGGTCGGATTTCGGCTCGAGCTCGAGCAGCGCGGAGAACTGTGACTGGCCACCGGCGCGTCGGTGATAGACGACGAGCTTGCGGGCGACGGAGCGGGCGATGTCCTGGCCGTGGTCCTTTTCGATCATCGCAAGCGCAAGGTCGATGCCCGCCGTCATCCCGGCGGACGTCCAGACACTGCCGTCGACGATGAAGATGCGGTCCTCCTCGACCTTCACGGCGGGGAAGCGCTCCTGCAGCAGGCGCGCGAAGGCCCAGTGGGTCGTGGCCCTGCGCCCATCCAGCAAGCGGGCTTCGGCAAGGACGAAGGCGCCGGTACACGGCGCTGCCACCCGCCGCGCCGTTTCGGTCGCGCGTCGCGCGAAATTGATCAATCCCGGTGTCATCGGCTCGATCGTAGAGCTGGCGCCGAACATGACCGTGTCGTACGCCGTGTCGTCGAACGCCTTCGTAAGGACGCCGAAGCCGGCGGACGACTTTACCTCGCCGCCGTTCTCCGAAAGCAGGTCAATCTCGTAAACCGTCTCCCCAACGGCGACGTTCGCCATCTCGAACGCGGTCACCGCCGCGAAGCCCATGAGCTGGAATCTGGGAAAGACCACAAAGCCGATCCGATGCATGGCACAAATCCCTGACTGGAATTGCTGTATATACGGCATTTGCGACATGGCATAAACCCTGATTGCTGTGAGGACGGGACGCCCCTCACCGCTTCGCCATCGGGATATCTGCTTTCTGGGCCTGCAACCGAACTAACGGCCCTCGCCAGCCCCGATTGTAGCGGTACCAGGTCCGACTTGGGTCGCTAGACCCGCTAACCCGCCACGGCCCGGTAGCGGGCGGCAGGAGCGCTGCGGGAAAGCTGCGGCATGAGCTTCTGACGCGCCACCTCGTAAGCCTCCCAATCGGCAAGTTCTGGCAGCGCCGGAATGGTGATCGCCTCGCCGAGATCAAAGCCGGCGAGCGCAGCGTCCACCATGTCCTCCGCGGACATGACGATTTCACTCGGGAGATGCTGTACGGGCGTCCCGGCTATACCCCAGAAATCGGTATCCGTCGCGCCAGGGAGGACAGCCTGGATGCGGATGTTCTTTTCGGCGAGCTCCTTTTGGAGCGAGAGCGTGAAGGCGAGCACGAAGGCCTTGCTGCCACCGTAGACGCCATTCAGCGCTTCCGGCGCGATAGCGACGATCGATGCGATGTTGATGATCGCACCGGTCGCGCGGGCAACGAAGCCTGGCACCACCGCGTAAGTCAGTCGCGTCAGCGCGGCGACGTTCAGCGTGATCATCTCTTCCATCTTGTCGACATTGGACGCCAGCAACGGGGCAGTCGCGCCGACGCCCGCATTGTTGACAAGCAGGGTTATGCTGGCGTCGGTCTGAAGGATCTGCTCGACGCGGCCAAGATCGGCCTTGTTGCCGAGATCAGCCGCGACCACCTCGACGGCGCGGCCGGTGCCGTCTGTAAGGCGCTTGGCCAAGTCGTTGAGGCGGGCCTGGTTGCGCGCCACCAGGATCAGATCATATCCCCTGCGCGCCAACCGATCGGCATAGATGGCACCAATGCCCGAGGATGCGCCGGTAATCAGCGCGGTACCTTTCGAATGCTGGGTCATGACGGGCTCCGTTCCGTTGGATTTGGAGCCCCGATACTAGGTCCAAACGGGTACGTCTCAAATGTCATATATCCAGCAAATCCCGCCATCAATCGTGTCAGCGCCGCAAAGAGGTGACAGCCCAACGGCTGGATGTTGCACCTCAATAGAGTGGTTTTCGGAAGCAAGAGACCTGCGAATGGGCTATAAAAGGCATGCGACGCACGCTGGCCAGCAGGACTGGAGCTTTTGGCTTGGATCGATGCTGGCCATAACCCGCTCACATGGTGAACGCCTACCCACAGGGGGAAACCGTTATGGACGTCGTTGTAAGAACTTACACAGGCAAGGGCGCGAAAGAGCTGTTTTCGTTGCTGGAGGAACGCAAGGCAGAGATTGAAAAGCTTTTGCGCTCGACCAAGGGCTTTGTAAGCTACACTCTGGCCCGGAGCAGTGAAAGTGACGGTGGGCTATCGATGACCGTATGCCAGGACAAGGCAGGCATCGATGAGAGTACCAGCATGGCCAAGGACTGGATTGCGAAAAACGCATCACACATCGCCGTAGATGCTCCGAAAATTTCTCTGGGCAAGATAGTCATACACGCCACAAAATAGCTGACCTTTGCCCGGCCGACCAAACCCGCCGACCGGGCTTTTTGCCGCCCTTAAAAGCGGATGCATCACCTCATTTGCGGCGATGGACGCCAAATGGCTTCCGCCTGCAAGTTTGGGAAACGGGTGGCTTCCAAAGACCTCCGGGCGGACCATGCAGTTCCCACAACTGAGGAACTTGATATGTCATCTATGCTGGCACTTCATATCCTCGCCGCGGAGCGCGGTGATGGACTCCGTCCAGAACTCGTGGAAGCGCTCAAGCGACAAGCCCTTATGGATCGGCTTCCATACATCTCTACGCCGCCTCGCGCTTCGTGGTCTTCACGAGCCGTGCCTTCCGAGGCGGTTTCGCTCGATCCAGCCGCCGCGAACAGTCGAGTTGCAGTCGATTGAGACGCGCTAAGTCATGACGCCTTGTGCCGATGTGCGACGCCCAGACCGCCAGAGAACTGGCCTTGTTTATGACAGTTCCATGACGGATTGTCTGCCGAGGCAGCAGAGAGGGTTATGCGGATGGGCGAGAAGCGCAAAAAGGTTTATGCGGCGCTGGTTGACGGTGCTACCGAAGGTCTGACCGATACGGAACTTTACAACTTCGTGCTCAACCATCGTCCTGGCACTTCCAGCAAGAAGATAATCCGTGCGTCATTGGGCGTTCTGAAGGATTCGCGTGTGCGGGACAGAAATGTAATGCAGGCAGTCCTTGCGTTGGCGATCAATGAACGAATGCGACGCTTCGACGGACAACCGCCAGCGCGTGACGCATCTGCTGAAGGTCAAAAGCGAAACTCGATGAAGGTCAAGAACAAGACAAAGGCCGACACGCCTACAGAGAGCAGCGGAACATCCGAGCCGACGGTCGCCTCAGGTGACTAATACAAGCGAAGAATGGCCCGCAGAAGCGGGCCAGTCGTGTTCAGGTGACTTTAACACGGGAACCTTCGTGCATTGTCGCCCAACGCTCAAAACTGTTTATGGGGCGGTAAGCCGTCAAGTCGAGGCGCGCCCTGCCCAACCGTTCCGTCACTTGGTCTCGGTTGCAGCCTTCTCGATGAGGTCAGCAACGGCCCTGGGGTTCGAGACGTAGATTGCGTGGCTGCCAGGCACTTCTTCGACCGTGGCACCGGCGCGCTTGGCCATCATGCGCTGCGCAGGCGGCGGGATCATTCGGTCATCACTGGCGACGAGATAGTAGCTCGGCTTGCTCTTCCAGGCGGGTTCTGTCACGGCACCGGCAAGAGCCTCGACGCCCCACCGAACCTGCGAGTCGGCCATGAAGGCCGCGGTGCCCGGATCGACGTCGGCCGCGAAGGCGTCGGCGAACTTGGCCTTGTCGAGGAGCAGGAACCCATCGACCGGAGGCAGGATCGGCGGCACCGGCGCGCCTTTCGGCGGATTGGCGATCAGCGTCTGGATCGACTCGCCCTTGTCGGGTGCGAACGCGGCGACATAGACAAGCGATTTCACCCTTTCATCGGTGCCGGCTTCGCTGATGACGACGCCGCCGTAGGAGTGGCCTACCAGGACTGCGGGACCGTCGAGCTCAGCAATGGCCCGCTTGGTGACGGCGACATCGCCGGCGAGCGAGACCGTCGGGTTCTGGACGATCGTGACATTGTAGCCATCCTTCCTGAGCAGGTCATAGACGCCCTTCCAGCCAGCGCCGTCGACGAAGCCGCCATGGACGAGGACGATGTTCTTGATGCCGGTCGGCTCAGCCTGAGCAACGGTGGAGCCGGTTGCAGCGATGACGATGGACGCAGCGGCGCCGAGCAGAGAATTCCTGGTCATTTCGGTATCTCCTTGTCATTGGCGCGATAATCATTATCGCAATAATCATTAATTAACTGATCCTGATTTGCCTGTCCAGAACTTTTTATCGCGATAATGATTTTTGTGGTAATGTGACGACATCCCGTGAACCAGGAAGCGCCCATGTCGAAAGCCCCACCCCTTCTGCCGTTGGACAGACAGCTCTGCTTTTCCATCTACTCGACCGCGATTGCGATCAACCGGGTCTACAAGCCCATGCTAGACGAACTCGGCGTTACCTACACCCAGTATCTGGTCCTCAGCACATTGTGGGAACAGGACGGCTTGACCATTTCGGCTATCGCCGAGCGACTGTGGCTCGAGCCGAGTACCATAACGCCGGCGGTCAAACGTCTCGAGGTCGCTGGCTACCTCGAACGCCATCGGAACAAGAATGACGAACGGCTGGTACAGGTCTTTCTGACTGCGAAAGGAAAGGATCTGCATGCGAAAACCGGCTGCCTGACCGAGACGTTGTTGCGGCGATCCGGCTTCTCGGTGGGCGAAATGGTCGACTTGAACGAGAAGGTGCAGAAACTGCGAAGCGGCATGCACAGCACCTCGTCGTGATCCTCACCTCGGTCCCCTGGTTCACAGCTTGGCGTGAGCTGAAATGAGTGTTCGCATGAAACGGCCGGGCGACTGCCCCTCCTGGCGAGTGAAGGCCGTGCAAAACGTGCTTGCCGAGCCATAGCCGATCCGCCCGGCTACTTCCTCGAGCGAGATCGCTCCGCTACGCAGCAGGCTCTTGGCGACGGCAATACGCCAGCCCAAAAGATACTCCATCGGGCTTGTCCCGACCGTACGGATGAAGCGCTCGAAGAAAGACGACCGGGACATTCCGGCCTCTCGCGCGAGATCAGCAGCCGTCCATGATCGCTGGATGTCGCTGTGCATCTTCCGCAGGGCGACAGCGATCCGGGGATCCGACAGGCCACGCAAGATGCCTGGCTGTGACGTATGCAGCGACACCGCCCGCAGAGCCTCGATAAGCAAGATTTCCACTAGGCGCGCCAGGATGAGGTCGCGGCCAAGGTTCTCTCTTTCCGCTTCCTCACCCACAAGCCGCACCAGTTGGGTCAGTCTCGGAACACTGCGGACGTGAACCATCCGCGGCAGCAGAGATACGACCATCGCGGCATCGGGCGATTCAAAGCTGAAGTAGCCACCGAACTGCCGGACATCCGGCGGCCCATCCGGACGACCATAGCGGACTTCCGTGGCAACTCCTGGGGCGGTCTTCGGGTCAATGAACTCAGGGGAGACCGGCTCGAAACCCGACATGGTGAAGGCCGGGGTCGCCGGCAGCAGGACAAAGTCCCCCTCTTCGAGAACGACCTGCTCCTCGCCATCGACAGCGAGGCGGCAACGCCCTTCGGTCACAGCCGCAAAGCCCGGTTGACCGAACTCGGCATAGCGCACCGCCCAGCGACCAGCACCGCTGATCCCTTTGGAAAACACGGCGCGGGGGCGCAGAAGCTCTATCACCTGAGACAGTGGGTCGGCCATTTCGGACTATCGCAAAAGAAATATGGACTTTCAATTGATGATAGTCCAATTCAATCCGGTTACTCCTTTCGTGTCAACATCGAACACAGGAGACCGACATGAAGACCGTCTTCATCACGGGCTGCTCGTCCGGCTACGGCCTGGAAACGGCGCGCCACTTTCATAGGCATGACTGGACTGTCGTTGCCACCATGCGCAATCCACGGAACGATCTGTTTCCCAGCTCGGAGCGCATCCGCATCCTGCCGTTGGACGTCACCAAGCCCGACAGCATTACCGCCGCACTAGAAGCGGCCGGACCGATCGACGCGCTGGTCAACAATGCCGGCATCGGCGTGGTCGGGGCTTTCGAGGCGACGCCGATGACGCATGTACGCAAGGTATTCGAGACCAACACCTTCGGCGTCATGGCAATGACCCAGGCCGTGATCGAACCGATGAGAATGCGCCGGTCCGGAGTGATTGTGAACGTTACCTCCAGCGTGACGCTGGCCCCGATGCCATTGGCAGCCGCTTACACCGCTAGCAAGCAGGCGATCGAGGGCTTCACCGGCTCGCTGGCCCATGAACTGGCGGCCTTCGACGTGCGGGTCAAACTGGTCGAGCCCGGCTATGCGCCGACGACACAGTTCGCGCAGAACACCGACATAGCTGTCGCGGATCTTATTCCCGAAGCCTATCAGGAATACGCGCGGCCGATCTTTGCCGAATTCGCCAATCCAGCGCTGACAACAAAGGAGAGCGACGTTGCCGAAGCCGTGTGGCAAGCGGTCACCGACGCCTCGGAGCGGCTGCACTATCCGGCGGGATCCGATGCGGTGAAGCTGGCCTTGGCGCGCTGAAGCGAACAGTGGAAGGCGAGTCCTCGCCCGCTTCTCGCCGGTCCTACGCACGCTTCATGACAAGCCCGATTGAACGGTGTATACCCCACCTTCAACTTGCCGCGTCGTTGGCATGGCCCCAAACCAGGGGTGCACGGTGGCTGTCACAGCACTGCGATGAAGCAATGACGGAAAAGCTCTCATCGATCTATCTGGCCAGACATGGCGAAACGGCCTGGAGTCTCTCCGGCCAGCACACCGGACTGACTGATCTGCCGCTCACGCAGCGGGGCACCGAGAACGCCTGCCAACTGCGTGAACGGTTGAGCGGGCTTCAGTTTGCGAAAGTCTGCACCAGTCCGCTGCAGCGTGCCATTCAGACGTGCGACATCGCCGGTTTCGGATCAGTGGCCGAAGTCGAGCGCGACCTTCTGGAATGGAATTACGGCGCCTATGAAGGGCGCCGCACCGGCGACATCCGCAAGGAGAGGCCCGACTGGCGGCTTTTTCGCGATGGCTGCCCCGGCGGCGAATCGCCGGCGGATGTTGGCGCGAGGGCGGATCGCGTGCTCGCGCGCATGCGCGCCATCAATGGGGATGTGCTGCTGTTTTCCAGCGGCCACTTCCTGCGCACGCTCACTGCCCGCTGGCTCGGGCTCGACCCTGCGGCGGGCAGATATTTTCAGTTAAGCACGGCCTCGGTCAGTATCCTCGGCTTCGAACATGACCTGTCCGATCCGGTGATCCGGTTGTGGAATGAGACCGCGTCGGTGCGCCAATGACCGTTTTGCGCGAGCGCCCTGTGCGACAGGATTCGACGGTCATATCGACCGCGGTTTCGTGGTAGGATTCGTCCACCAATCGCAGAAAGAACTGTGCAGCCAGGACCTTGGTGGAAGGTCGGAGCTCCAGTCGATCGATCGAGGAGCCCACGCGACAGCACGAGGGTTCGATAAATGCGCTTGTTGGCGCTGCCTTTGGCTAGCCTCGATTTAAACAGCGCGAGGAAGTGTCATGCAACTCGGAATGATCGGACTCGGCCGCATGGGCGCGAACATGGCGCGGCGGCTACTCAAGAATGGCCATCACTGCGTTGTGTTCGACAGGGCGCCGCAGGCTGTTCAGGCGCTGACGCACGTAGGGGCGGACGGCGTCGGTTCGCTGGCCGACCTGGTGAAAAAACTGGCCAAGCCGCGGGCAGTTTGGCTCATGGTGCCAGCGGCCGTGGTCGACAAGGCGATAGCCGATCTCGTGCCGCATCTGGAGGCCGGCGACATGCTGATCGACGGCGGCAATTCCTACTACGTGGACGACATAAGACGAGCCAAGGAGCTCGCCGCGATGCAGATCGATTATGTCGACGTAGGCACCAGCGGCGGCATTTGGGGCCTCGAACGCGGCTACTGCATGATGATTGGCGGGCCGCAGGCTGCAGTGGAACGCCTCGATCCGGTCTTCAGAACGCTGGCTCCGGGCCCCGGCGAGATCGTCCGCACCGCCGGACGGGAGACGCTCGCCGGTACTGCCGAGATGGGCTACCTGCATTGCGGTCCGAGCGGTGCCGGTCACTTCGTCAAGATGGTCCACAACGGCATCGAGTATGGGCTCATGGCCGCGTACGCGGAGGGACTGAGCATCCTGCGCGCCGCGGACGTCGGCACGAAGGAAAGCGAGACGGATGCCGAGACGACGCCGCTCCGGGACCCTGAGCTGTATCGGTACAACCTCGACCTGGCCGATATTGCCGAGCTATGGCGGCGCGGCAGCGTGATCGCCTCATGGCTTCTGGACCTGACGGCGGCGGCGCTCGTCGAAGACCCGGCGCTCACCAAGTTTGCCGGCCGGGTTTCGGATTCGGGCGAAGGGCGATGGACCATCAAGGCGGCGCTCGATGAAGCGATACCCGCGCCGGTCCTTTCGGCCGCTCTTTACGCGCGCTTCAGTTCGCGCGGAGAGGCCGAATTCCAGAACAAGCTCATGTCGGCGATGCGCTACGAATTTGGCGGCCATCTGGAAAAAGTGGCCGGCAAGTGATGATCGCAAACGGAGGTCACAGTGAGCGAGGTCAAATCCGACGCCCTGGTATTCTTCGGTGCCACTGGTGACCTGGCGTACAAGAAGATTTTCCCCGCATTACAGGCGATGGTGAAACGAGGCCACCTCGATGTACCGGTGATCGGCGTGGCCAAGTCCGGTTGGAACCTCGACCAGTTTCGTGATCGGGCGCGGGACAGCCTTGAGAAACATGGCGGCCTGGACACCTCGGCCTTCCGGAAGCTGGTCGCACTGCTTCGTTACGTCGACGGGGACTACGCCGATCCGGCAACCTTCCTTGCGGTCAGAAGGGAACTCGCGAATGCGGAGCACCCCGCCTTTTACCTCGCGATCCCGCCCGCCTTGTTCGGGCTGGTGGTCGAGCAGTTGGTAAAGGCAGAATGCACCAAAGGCGCGCGAGTGATCATCGAAAAGCCCTTTGGGCGCGATCTCCAGTCAGCCCGCGCGCTGAATGCCATCCTGCTCAAGACCTTCGACGAGGCGCGGATATTTCGTATCGACCACTACCTTGGCAAGGGGCCGGTGCGCAGCATGCTCCACTTCCGCTTTGCAAACGCCTTTCTTGAGCCATTCTGGAACCGCAACCATATCGAAAGCGTGCAAATTACAATGGCGGAGGATTTTGGTGTCCAGGGGCGCGGAGCGTTCTACGACGGAACGGGCACCACCCGCGACGTGGTCCAGAACCACCTGTTTCAGGTACTGACCAATTTGACCATGGAGCCGCCGGTAAGGACCGACAGCGAGTCGGTTCGCGACGAAAAGGTGAAGGTGCTCAAGGCGATCGCCGCTCTCGATGAGAACTGCATCTTGCGGGGACAGTTTCGTGGATACCGGAACGAGCCCGGTGTCGCGGCGAAGTCGACGGCCGAGACGTTTTCCGCGTTGCGGCTCAGCATCGATTCCTGGCGCTGGCAGGGCGTGCCGTTCTACATCCGCGCTGGAAAATGCCTGCCGGTGACCTGCACCGAGGTTTTCGTCCGCCTGCGACAACCGCCCAGCGTGTACACTGCGGCCAACCAGGTGCCCAACCATGTAAGGTTTCGGATCAGCCCGGATGTCTCGATTGCGATCGGCATGATGGTGTTGTCGCCGGAACAGGATCTCGTCGGCCTGCCGGTCGAACTGGTTGCCAGCCAGCTTCCCCGCGCCGGTGAGATGGATGCTTACGAGCGGGTTCTTGGGGATGCGATGGTTGGCGATGCGACGCTCTTTGCGCGCGAGGACTACGTGGAGGAAGCGTGGCGGATTGTGGACCCAGGGCTGGCGGCAAATCCGCCGGTCTACGAATACGATGCCGGCACCTGGGGGCCTCCAGAAATCCATCACCTCTCACCGCCGGGAGGTTGGCACAATCCCACTGTCGCGGACATGGTTTCGAACCGATCCAAGCCTCGTGAGAACTAAGATACTCGCAGACGCTGACCAGGTGACCCGACACGTCGCGAGCACGCGCCGCACTGATGCCTAGCCAATACTGCCGGCAAATCTCTCAGCGAGTTGCTGGCGTCGAAACGCGTCCGCGACGAAATCGACAAAGACCCGGGTCTTTGACGGGAGCAGCGTGCGGCTCGCGTAGTAGATCGAGATCGGCCCTTCGTCGATGTACCACTGGGGCATCAGGCGGACGAGCGCGCCGCTCTCCAGATGCGGCAGGACGTGGCACACGGCATTCAGGGTCACACCAAGACCAAGCACCGCCGCGCGACAGGTCGCTTCCGGGTCGTCAAGGACGATGGTCTCCTTGAGCTTCACCGGTACTGCGGCGCCTTCGACGTTGCGCATGATGCGTTCGCGGACCCGGCCCGTCCGGGATGAGCGCCATGCGATCCCATCGAAAGCAGAGAGCTGCGTGGGGTCGGTCGGCTGTCTGCGCTTCTTCATGTATTCGGGCGAAGCAACCGCGATAAGATGCAGCGGCGCGAGCGTGCGCGAGACGACGCCGGGACCCCATTCGATGCCGCCGCCAATTGCGGCATCGAAGCCCTCGGCGATCAGATCAGTCTGACGCGTCGTGAATTGCCAATCGGGCCGGATGCCGGGATAGCGGGCCAGGAACGCGGGCAGCATCGGGAGAATGTAGTCAGCTCCGAAGTTGAGGCCCATGCTCACCTTGAGCACGCCCGCCGGCTCTTCGCCGTCCGTCGCCACGCTCGAAATGGCGTTCTGGAGCCCTTCGAGATTTTCCGTGATCTCCAGCAGGAAACTCGCCCGCGTCCGTGAGCGTCAGCTTGCGCGTACTGCGATGAAACAGCCGGACACCGAGGTTGCGTTCGAGTGTCGCGACGTTGCGGCTCACCGCAGCAGGCGTGAGCGACAACCGACGAGCGGCCGCAGAAAACCCGCCCGTTTCGGCGCTGCGGACAAAGGATTCGAGGTTCGCAAGGGTTTCCATAGTCGACCTTCAAGCATCGCTTGGAAGTAATATTAGCTTTTACCGCCTAATCATCCAGCAACAAACATGGCGATATCGGCTTCGGAAACACCGCCAACCAAAACCGGAGCGACCGCCAATGACCCAGTCCACATTCCTCAAGAACGGCCTCAACGCCCTGCTGACCCCGGAAGAGTCCGTGCTGGTCCTGATCGACCACCAGCTCCAATTCGCCAACCTGCACAGCCACGAGCCGATGATGATCGTGAACAACGTCATCGGCCTCGCGAAGGCAGCCAAGGTCTTCAACGTCCCGACCATCCTGACCACCGTTGTCGAGGATCGCGGCGGCAAGCTCATTCAGGGATTGCAGGACGTATTCCCCGACCAGAAGCCGATCGACCGCACCTGGATCAACACCTGGGAAGATGCGCGGGTCGTCGACGCGGTGAAGAAGACCGGACGCAAGAAGGTCGTCATGGCCGCGCTCTGGACTGAAATCTGTCTCGCGATGCCCGCGATACAGGCGGCCGGCGACGGTTATGAAATTTACGCGGTCACCGATGCGTCGGGCGGCGTCAGCGTCGAAGCTCACGAGATGGGCGTGCGCCGTATGATGATGGCTGGCGTCGTGCCGATGAACTGGCTGGCGGTCGCAAGCGAATGGCAGCGCGACTGGGCGCGTCAGGAATCAGCGGCGGCGCTTGGCGACGCGGTCCTGCCGCACACCGGCGCAACGGGTACATCATTTGCGTGGGAGCTTCAGCTTCTAGGCCAGAAGGCGGGCATCGGGGCCTGAGCCCGAAATAGTGCTGCAAACATCTCGGCCGTTTTTTCCGGAGCACGTCATGACCATCAACGATATCGGCGAAGCGGCAAAGGCCGTCATTCGCCGCAATACCGAAGAAGTCCAAGGCGGCGGCAATTTTCAGGTGTTCGAGGAGTTGTTCGCGGACGACTTCCTCGATCACACGCCGCAGCCGGGCCGCACGCCAGACAAGAACGGCGCGCGCGAGCTTTACAAAGTCCTTCGCGCCGCATTCCCCGACTTCCATGCCGACATCCATTGGCAGCTTGCCGATGGAGACCGTGTGACGACCTACAAGACCTATCACGGGACGCACCGCGGAGAATTCTTCGGCATCGCGCCGACGGGCCGCGAAATTCAATTCGAGACCGTCGATGTCATGCGGGTGCGCGACGGCAAGATCACCGATCACTGGGGCGTAGCCAATCTCTTCTCACTCATGCAGCAGCTCGGCGCACTGACGCCGAAACTTTGACCCGCAGGCGCCATGTCGACCACGGTCGGCAACCGCGCCCGCTCATCCCGAAAGGACATCATATGACCATCGGAATCATCGGATCAGGCGCTATCGGCACAGCCTTCGCGCGCACGTTGGTGCGCGCAGGGATCGAGGCCGTGATCTCCAACAGCCGTGAACCGGACTCCCTGCAGGAGCTGGAGCATGACCTTGGCCCCACGATCAAGGCAGGCACGCGCGAGGAAGCGGCCCGCGCCGATATCGTCTTCGTGGCAGTGAACTGGACAAAGCTCCCGGCCGCGATGGCGGGCTTGCCGGACTGGAAAGGGCGCATCGTGATCGATGCCAACAATACGATCGAGGCGCCGCTGTTCAAGCCGGTCGACCTCGGCGGCCGTGCGTCGAGCGAGGTGTTCGCCAATCTCGTGCCCGGAGCCCGCGTCGTGAAGGCGTTCAACCACCTCCGCGCAGAGTTGCTGGCCACCGATCCGCGCTCCGATGGCGGGCGGCGCGTGCTGTTCTATTCCAGCAATGACAGCGCGGCGAAGGCGGAGGTCGCCTCCCTGATCGAGCGGATCGGCTTCGCCGGGATCGATCTCGGCTCACTGGCGGTCGGCGGTAAGCTCGCTCAATTTCCCGGCGGCCCTCTCCCGAACCAGAATCTCGTCAAGGTCGGGTGAGCGGCCGAGATCATCCATCCTGAACATTGGTTTGCGCCAGGTCTCAGAGGAATTAGCGACTGGGTTACCGGGGACTTTCCCGATGATGCCGCCAGCGCGAAAACAGTCCAGCGGAGAACCCGGTCCCGTTCAGGCGCATCGCCGGGCTGATTTCAGGGCCTGGTGTCGTGCATTTGTCAGATACCAAGCGCGGTGATCGCGCCATCTGTTACATGCCGCAGGATACGGGAGCGAATGCCGTCCTGACCGTCTACGAATCCATCCTGCTGTCCGCCAAGCAAGGCGGCGGCTGGCGGGGCCACGACGACGAGCTCTTTGAGATCGATGCGATCCTGAAAGCGCTACGGATCGAGGACCTGGCTTCCGCGGTTTGGGTGAATTGTCGGGCGGCCAGCGGCAGCTTGTCTCCCTCGCGCAGGCATTGGTCCGCAAGCAGTACTGCTGATGGACGAGCCGACCTCGGCGCTCGACCTGCACCGACAGATCGAGGTACTGGATTTCGTCAGGGAACTTGCCCGCAAGACCGGAATGATTGTCCTGGTGGCCCTGCATGACCTGAACCATGTCCTGCGCTACTGCGAGCAGGTTATCGTCATTGCTAACGGTGAAATGGTTATCAGCGGCCCAACTGCAGAAGTCGTCAATTCCGAGATGTTGCGCGATGTCTACAAGGTCACAGCGCGTATCGAAGCGTGTTCGAGGGGCCATCGGTTCATTCTCGTGGACGGACTGGCATAGCGCGCTTCACTCGCAAGCTTCGGTATGAGACTCATCAGCCGTCGCTGGTGGGCGACGCCACCCTATGCCCCGAAGGCATCTGGTGCTGCGTCGTGGTTTTTTCACACTTATTGGCTGAGCGTTATACGTAAAGCAGCCCTTGCCGCAGCGCCATGGCGACAGCGTCGGCGCGGTTCTGCGCATGAAGCTTGGCGAGCACAGCAGCGACGTGGAATTTCGCGGTATGCACCGAGATTTTGAGCTGGCGGGCGATCACCTTGTTCGAGGCACCGTCAGCAAGCAACGCAAGCGTTTCCAATTCGCGGGGGCTGAGTGACGGGTAGTGAGGCGCGTCTCTTAGCAGCCCTGCCTCGTCCGTATCAGCGGTCTCGTTTGCATCTCCAGCATCAACGGCGGACTGGGGCCGACATTTGTCGCGGTCGCGCTCGGCATGTTGATCAATCGCGGCATGTACGAGGGCATGATAGCGGACGCATTGCACTTTGGCATTTTGTTCTATCTGTCCGGTTTCTAAAAGCTCGGCCGAAGGCGGTTGCCTATGTCCGCAATGGAGCCGATGGCCGACCGTCCGCTGCTGGGACACCCAACACGAAGAGCGGACATCGGAGTTCTTGCCGCCGATGTCTGCGATTGGCCCATTGCTGACATTCAAGTCCCAGGGCAACTGAAAAGCGCATCTCAGTTTATTTGGGACGCCGCGCCTCGAAACTGATGATCTCGTCGTCCTTATGCGGTGCTCTTCCATGCTGGTAGTTGCCTGACACCACTACATCCACGAAGCCCGTGCGATGTAGCGCCATCAAGAACTCTTCGACACCCCACCACCGCAACTTAAACAAATCGAGTTCGGATTTCACAAGGTTTCCATCCCGCCAGTGTTCATAGCGGAGATGGGCTAGTGTGGTCTGCGCGACATAGTCGGTTTCAACCCGCTGATCTGTGAGTGTGAGCAGATCTCCGTCCTCTGTCTTCCAACGCCGAACCGAACCGGTCGGGCCAAGGAAACTGCCTATGGGATCGAGGTCTATGATCAATTTTGCGCCGGGAACCAGATAATCATAAAACCGCCTCAGCACAGCGGTCGCCGATGTCGCATCCGTGAGCAACTGAAACGACCCCGCCGGGATTATGATGGCCGCAAAGCTTTTGCCATAGGAGAACTCTTCGAACGTCTGTCGTGTCACGCTTGCGGAAAGGCTCCGCTTCCTGCATTCATCCTGGCAGTAACCAAGCATCTCGTCAGACGCATCGAACCCCTCTATCGAGAACCCGGACTCGAGCAGCGGCACAAAAATACGACCGTTGCCGACAGCAGGCTCCAGGATCGGACCCTCAGATTCCCCAAGACGTTGCTGATAATATTCCACATCTCCGAATGAACGCCCGACCGGTTTATCTAAATTATAGACCCAAGAAGCTAGTGTCCCGTAACGATTGTTCATTCCAGCCTCATAGAATTGCAAGAAGAGGATAATCAACGTCCGTGTAATTAAAGGAAACGATTCTCGCCAGTTGTAAGTGACCACAAATGGGGCGGGAACGGACCTTCACGCAAGCGGCCGCTAACTTACGCCCAAAGCGGACGTTAGATCATACACTCGTCAGGTGGTCGAAAAGGTCTCGAGCAGTTGGTGTTAAATCAAGGCTAGCGGCGACGCACACCGAGAGCTGTCGCCGCGCCCATGCGTCCTTCACCGGCGTAATCGAAATGGGAAACGTTCGCTTGCACCGGCGGGCCACCGTCTCCGGAACAATCGCGACGCCAACACCATCACTTGCCGCTGAGCATATGGATTCGAACGTGCGCAGCCTGATCCGGTATCGGAGTTTTACGCCGAGCCTGTCAGCTTGAACGTCGATATGATCCTGTAATGCACCACCTTCCAGTCCCACGAAATATTCTTCGGTGAGGTCGGAAAACCGGACTTCTTTTTCAGCCGCGAGCGAATGTGTCTGAGCCGACACCACTACGAGCTTGCTCACTGCAAAGGGTTTAAGAAGCAGTTCCTCGTTGACGGCTGCATCCGATAATATGCCGATGTCGGCAAACCCGGCAGCTATGCTTCGAGCGATCTCATGACTTTGGCGCTCTCGAAGATCAACATCGACTTGCGGATGCGCGGCAAGCCATGGCGACAGTCGTGTTGGAAGAACTTCCACGATGGCCGCTGTGTTGGCAACAACACGGATGCTCGCCCGTATCCCCTTCGCGTAGCGCCCCAGCTCTCCACGCATGAGAGCGGCTTGATGAAGGATTTCGCGGGCATGATGGGAAAGTGCCTCACCCGCTTCCGTCAGAGTCACACCCCGGCGACCTCTTTCCAATAGTCGAACTTGCCCAGTTGCCTCCATCTCCCGGAGTCGATCACTGGCCGCAGCAAGAGAGAGCCCGACGTCCGCCGCGCCGTGGGTGATGCTGCCAGCGTCAGCGACGGCGAGGAAAAGACGTAGGTCAGTGAAGTCGAAGCGCATCGTCTAAGGTTACAACTGATCCAGCCTTCGGTCTAGGCGAAGGCTGGATACGGGAATGCCGCATTGTGGATGATGTCGTAGCGCGTATGAGAAGGTCATGAATGACCTATCAATCTTTATGCTACTCGCTGTCGTAGCTACATTCTTTGCCGCCGGCACCGTCAAAGGGGTGGCCGGCATGGGCCTCCCGACAGTCGCAATGGGCATCCTCGCCGGCCTGCTGTCACCGCTAGCGGCAACGTCGTTGCTCATCATCCCGTCGTTCGTGACGAACTTCTGGCAACTGCTTGCTGGCCCGAGCTTTAAGGGCATCGTGCGGCGGCTTTGGACAATGATGGCCGGGGTCTTTGCGGGGACGCTGGCCAGTACGTCAATGCTGACAGGCGGCGATACCAGCCTAAGTACCCTTATGCTCGGCCTCGCGCTCACTGTGTACGCCGTCTACACCCTGCTTGCAAAGCCCTACCACATCAACCCAAGACATGAATGCTGGCTCTCGCCCGGGATCGGGTTGATCACGGGCTTAATCTCGGGTGCAACAGGCGTATTCGTGATTCCGGCTGTGCCATATGTCCAGGCGCTCGGTTTTGAGAAGGATGATCTCGTTCAGGCACTCGGCCTTTCCTTCACGGTTTCTACCGTAGCACTTGCATTCGGCCTCGCATCACGTGGGGCATTCCAAATTGACGGACTATCGCTCTCGGCGTTCGCCGTTGTGCCGGCATTGGTCGGGATGTGGGCGGGGCAGTACATCAGACGAGCGGTCAGCCCCGCCGTGTTCAAACGCTGCTTTCTGATCGCACTTGCGCTACTTGGCGCAGAGATGATGCTGCGTAGTGTTTGGTAATCTTATTCCTCTGGCATGACCGCTTGTGGCGCAAAACCGTCTAGTGGCTATTCAAACTTCATATGGCCGCATCGGAACCAACTGCAGTCTTTGGGCGCGCGTTAGTCCATCGGATATTTCCACGGTAGGAGTTCCCCAATCCGGCACTGCTTGTGGCCGGCGAGTAGATGGGTCTGCGGATCAACGGCGTTGAGATTGCAGGTTTCGACGAGTGAGGCGGCGGTGGCCCAGTTCTCGCCTCCGCGCCATGTCCTGCAAAATGCGCGTTCTTGCGATCGAGCGCTGTCCGCTGGATGGTTCGCTCATGCTGTTAGAATCTCCAACGAGTCTCCAAAGACAATTGCCGATCAGGCGAGACAGGCAAGCGGGAGCTATCAGATATTGAACAACTGTCTGATACGTGCCGTCAGGCGCGGTGCAGACTTGGAACCAGCATCGTCGTGATATTCATTTAGCCGAACCAGTTCCGTGGCGGCCCGCTTCGACAACATGGAGCCAAGTTCTTCGCAAATTGCAGGGCGGTCGCGCATTAGACCAGCGAGGCTCTCCTGGGTGATCTCGTAGACCACAACAAAAGTCAGCGCCTTGATAGTCCCAAATTCACCGGCTCCTGTCAGCAGCCCAGCTTCGCCGAAGAACTCGCCCGGTGCCAACCGAACGAGTTCCGTGAGCCTTGCCTCCTCGCGACGCGTGATTGCGACGATGCCGTTACGAATGATCATCAGCGAATTGAGGACGGCACCCTGTTCGACCAGAATCTCCTCTTTTCGGAACGTCCGGCGAACCATCGTCGATGTGAGGGCTTCTTTCTCGTCGTCGGTCAGAGAAGCAAACAGCGTGATCGCATCGAGAAGGCGCCGCGGCGTGCTGTGTTGGGCGAACGCGCTTGCGTCGTCGGTAGTGGCGACGATTGCGGCTCCGGCGGCCTCGGGCGGCTGAGCAAGGACGAGCCCACTCGCTTTTGCGTGACGGTAGATCAGGTCGAAGATCTCTGTCCTTGCTTTTCCCACAAGCCGGACATCAGCAACACTGAAAGTCAATTCCAGTTGAGCGGCGTTCGCATCCAAGGACGTCACCTGTGCGCTCGGTTGCGGATCCATCAAAATCGAGTTGCTGTTGATCAACACCGAATCCATCACCTCAACCATGGCTGACGGCAGTGTGGTCGGGCGGAACCTCACGGTGAGCGTTACGCCGTGGCTTCGCGCCGGACTGCTGAGATTGGTCAGCCTCGCCTTCGCGAGGTCACTGTTGGGAACGATGATCAGATCATTCGCGCCGGTGACAAGATGCGTTGCCCGCCAATTGGTTTCCACCACTTTCCCTTCGAACCCGTCACCGAGCACGAGCCAGTCGCCAATCCCGTAAGGCCTGGCGAGGTTGAGCGCGATTCCTGAAAACACGTCGCTGAGGGTGCTTTGCAGCGCAAGGCCAAGGACAATCGCGATCGCACCCGAGGTAGCGATCAGCGTACCGACCGGGGCGTCGAAAACATAAGCGATGACGGACAGGATCGCGCCGACATAGATCACGCCGACAATCAGATCCTGCAGAAGGCGCACCTCATTCGGTTGCCGCTCAATAATCAGAAAAACACGGACGATGCTGATCAGCGACCAAGCCGCGTTCGTCCACCAAATGATCTTGGCGATGGCGATAGAGACCCGCTGGAGGACAGGCGCCCCGGACGGTCCCGATTTGTAGGGAATTATGCCGTGATAGAGAAGCAAGGCCGTCAGCGCCAAGAAGAACCCGAGCTGGCCGATCAGGCGGCGCTTCGGATGATGACGCAGCAACACGCGGGTGATCAGCGCTCCGACGGCGGCGAGTATGCCTGTCTGGACGATCGGATCGACGATGATGTTCAATATATTGCTCAACCCTTGCGCTCCTATGGACGCGCGAGCCAAACAGTCATTCCGGGTTCCAGATTGTCTACGGCTTCGGCAGCGTCGAACCGCACTCGGAAGCTGTTGAGATCATGATCGCCAACGGCCCGGGCAGCGCGCCAGGTGGCGAACTCGCCCAGCGGACGCAGTTCCGTGACGCGGGCGGCGATGCGGCGTCCATCCTGAGCGACCAGCGTCACCGCAGCGCCAAGTGCGATATTATGCAGTTGGTCCTCGCGCAATGTGAAGGCAAACCACGGGCGTTCGTCGGGCTCCAACGTCATGACCGGCTTTCCCGGCCCCATGATCTCCCCCGGTTCGGCCACCCGTATGCGCACCGTTCCATCGGACGGCGCGGTCAGCTTCGTCTTGCCAAGGCGCGCTCCGAGCTGGGCGACCGTCGCCTCGGCCAGTGCAACCCTGGCCTCGGCCAGTGCACGTTCTTCCACCGTGGGGCCAGCGCCTGCCGCCGCCGCCCGAGCCCGCTTCAGGTCGAGGTCGGCCTGGGCCTTTGCCAGCGAAGCGGCAGTTTCGTCCGCGGCTTGGCGGCTGGCGACGTTTCTGGTCAGAAGGGCGCTGGTCCGCGTGTATTGCTGTTGGGCAAGAACGAGATTCGCCTCGGCCGTGCGCACGCTTTCGTCGGCGATGGCCACTTCTTCGCTCCTGACTCCCGACAGGACTCTGTCGCGGTCAGCTCGCGCGCTCGCCGCCGCAGCCCTGGCTTCGCCAACGAGAGCAACGAGATCCGGATTGTCGATAACGGCAAGCAAGTCGCCTTTCCGGACCTTTTCACCGGGCGATACCGCAATCGACCCCAACCGCCCGGAGATCTCGGGTGCGATCCGAATCTCGGTCCGGCGGACCATGCCGGGGAACGACCGCTCCGCGTCTTGCGCGCGTGCGCCGCCCCTCGTCGTCGCCAAAGTGAGGCCTGTTACGGCCGCGACGGCCAGAGCGATCAACAGACGACGTTTCGATCCAGCATCCATTCTAGCCTCTCCAGGCAGATGCAATCTGGGTACTGACAACCGCCAGGAGCGCATATGCGCCCGCCAGCGCCCAGAGTCTCATCCAATCGTCGAAAACGTCAAACAGCGAGGCGCCCATCTGGTTGACGCGCACCAGCGCGTCGATCCCCGATGTGCTTGGCAGGATCATGCTGGCGGTGCGCAGCCCGGCAGGGATTGCTTCGGGTGGCCAGGCCACGCCGACAAGGAAGAAGAGCGGCAGGCTGATCGCGATGAACAGCAGCACCGCGGTCTCACGGCGCTTGAACCAGCTTCCGGTAAACTGGCCAAGGAAGCTGACTGACAGGATGAAGGGAATGGCAAGCGCCAGGATTTCGAAGACGTGTTCGTTCGCGGAAAAACCGTAGACTCTCGGAAGGACGACCAGGAAGAGCGTGTAACCCGGCAGCGAGAGCAGCAGGTGAGTAAGGCTCTGGCCGATCACCGCCATCAAAGCGTTGCGATTGCGGCGCGCGGCGTGGCCGCCGCCCTCGAACGTTGCGCCGCCAACCGTGGCCACCCCCATCAGGAGCGTTTGTTGCAGGATCAGGACGAAAGCGGCCGGCACAATGTAGCTGCCATAACCACCGGTAGGGTTGAAAAGGGGCTGGTTGAGGATCTCGACGGGCGCGCTGCCAGCCAGCGCGGCGCGGTAGAGGCTGCCATCCGGTCGCGCGCTGCGGGCTGCAAGATCGGCGCGGACTGCCGCCACCGATTCCTGAATGCCCTGCAGTGTGCGGTTGTAGAGCAGAAAATAGGCGGAGTCGACGAAAGCGGGCAACCTTGCGCCACCACCCTTCAGAATGTCGCGCTCCGTGCCAGCCGGAATACTCAGGATTCCGAAAATCTCGCGCCGCGCCCAGGCCCTCTGCGCTTCTGCCAGAGTGGTTGGCCGAAGCGCGACCTTTAGATTTTCGTGTGCATCGAGGGCCTGGGTGATGGTCAGGCTGACGTTTGACCGGTCGTCGTCGACGACCGCCACGGGAACATCCTTGATGAGCTGACCAAGGTAGGGCTGCGGATAGAACAGCCCATAGATAATTGGCGCGAGCACGATCAGGCTGAAGGCGCCGCGGTCCCGAAGGATGCGGCCGTATTCGTCGGTGAAGGCACGCACGACACCGATCCGGTTCGAGCCGGGAGGGACTGGCTCTTCCGCCGGAATGCGCACCGGGCGCTGGGACACAGAGCGCAGCCTCAACCAGGCTAGGCCGAAATAGGCGATGGCCAGGCCGCCGAGCATCATGAAAGGCATGACCGAGTCCTGCGCGGGAACGCCGCGTGCCGCCTGGTCGAACAGAACCTGTATGTACCAGCGCAGCGGCAGGAGAGCGCCCCAGCCACGCGCAAACACGCCCATGGCAAGAACCGGGAACCCCACGCCCGCGTATCCGAAAGCCGGGGAGCAGACGATGCCCGTCAGGCTCAGCCCGAAGGCAAGGTTCCGGACCAGCAGTTGTAGCAGTGACCCTATGGATAGATAGGCGATGATCAGCAGAGAGGCCGAGACGCCCACAAGCGCCGCGTTGCCACGAAACGGAATCTCAAACAGGCCGTGAATGATGCCGAGCCCTACGACCATCATGAGCTGGAAAATGATGAAGTAGGGCAAGAGCTTGCCGACAAGCGCGGTCAGGCTGCTTCCTCCAGCCGTCTCCAGCCATTCCCCCATGTTGCGTGACCCGAACTCCGAGCCGACGGCATAGCCGGCAGCGATGGCGATCACGACGTGGAGGACCGTCGGCAAGATCGCACGCAGCAGAAACTGCGCATAATTCAGGGCAGGATTGGTGAGCACGTATTGTTCGACGATCAGCGGGCCGGGCCGAAACGATGTCGGGCGTGGACCGGGTGGCAGGTCGGCGACGGCGGCCGCGACGGCCCCCTGAAGTGCACCGGATGCAACATTGCCGGGAGTGAAGAACTGCTTGTTGAAGAAGATCACGATCCGCGGCCGCCGCCCCCCCTGAATGTCTCGCTCGAGATCCTTGGGAAGGTAGACCGCGGCAATGGCTTTCCCGGATCGGACCGCATGCATTGCATCGTTGAGATCGTCCGACCGCCTGTCGACATCCACGCCGGGTGCGGCGCTGATCGCATGAACGAAGGTCATCGAGGTCTTCGAGCGGTCCTGATCGACGACATCGACACGAAGGTTCCGGATGACGGCATTGCTGAAGGTCGCAGCGAGTAGTGCGAAGGCGAGCAAAGGAATACCGACGACGAGCAGCAGCGCCACCTTGTCCCGCCAGATCCAGGCTACCTCGCGCGTCGCCACACGGACGATTCCGGAGCGAGGGCGGGTCGGCATTATCGTGCCCGCCAGTCGACGTAGGCGCTCATTCCCGGCCTCAACGCGTCGACCCTCTTGACCGGATAGGCCCTCACCTCAAAGGTGCGCAGATCGAAGTCCCCGGTTGCCCGGGTCGCCCGCCAGCCGGCATATTCGCCCCGCGTCGCAATTGTCCGCACCTCGACCTCCATCGGGACGTCGCCAAGCGCTGGGATCTTTGCCGAGAACCGATCGCCGACCTTCAACCCCTTGAGCAGGTCTTCGCGAAGGTCGAAACGCAGCCAGACGTCGCCGAGGTCGATGAGCGAAAGCAAGGGAATGCCAGGCGAGACATATTCCCCCGGTTCGGCTGCGACCTGGTAAATCTGCGCCGAAACGGGGGCGCTTACCGTCAGTTCCGAAACCTGTGCCTTGAGGGTGACGATCGCTGCTTCGGCCTTGGCTACGGCAGCTTTTGCAACACCGCGTTCCTCGGCGGTATATCCGGCGACTGCCTCGTCAAAGGCGAGCCTGGTCTGCTCCAAAGATCGTTTGGCGACGTCGAGCGATGCCGTCGCTTCGTCCAGCCGCTGCAGCGATGCAGTTTCGCTCTTCGTCAACTGCACGGTGCGGTCATAGGTCTGTTGCGCAAGCGTCAGGCTGGCCTCACCGGCGGCGACGGCCGCCTTGCGCTCGGCGACGACTTCGGCGCGGGTGCCGACCTCGACGCGCGTGAGATCGGCAACCGCGACCAACCGCGCTGCTTCGGCCTCATTCAACTTCATCCGCAGCTCCGGATTGTCGATCGAGACGAGCAATTGTCCGGCCTTCACATTGTCACCCCGAGACACGGGCCGCTGACCGATGCGGCCATCGACGCGCGCGGCAATGTCTATACGCGTGGCATCAGCCTCGCCCTGCACCAGCAGAGGCTGCGACTGCACCAGATACCACAGCGACAACCCCACGATCACAGCCGTGCTGATGGCAACGATGGTGGCTGCAGCGACCGGCGCCCTGCCCTTCTCGGCCGGTGGCGCAGCTATCGGCGACGGTTCGATCTGGTCATCTAGCGTCGGCCTGGTCGTCTCCGCTTCGACGGACGAGGTTGGTTTGTCCGCGTCGGTCGCGACGCCGGATTTTTCTGTTGGCCCGGCGCCGCCTGGCGCGCTTGTCCCATTGGTCGGGCTCTGCCCGGCGACCGGCGATCGGTGTGACGGTTCATTCACTTCACCGCCTCCGCGTTCAAGCTTCAAGCTTGCATCACAAAATCGACGGCAATCGCGCTCCGCGTTTTGTCGCTATGGAATGCATTCTGAACAAAAATGTCCGGCGGCGCCAGCCCATTGGGCATTGGCGGGGGCCGATGCTGTTGATGCCATAGCCACCACCTCTAACCTCCGAGATGAGGGTGCAGAAACTATTTCCGACCTGGGGCCGCAAACCGAATGTAAGCTTTCATGCGTGATGCCGGAGCTAGTTGTCTGGCACATATAGCGAACCATTGAGAATCTGATTGAGCGTGACCGTGCGCCTCCTTAGCGCGTGAAGAACTGGAAAAGAGAAAAGACGAGGGCGCCAAGCGGCCGCACCTCTCGGCGCAAGAGTGGGCCGCGCTGGCCTCATGCCGATACCGCGTCTGTTCGAACATGGACGCAGTCTACCAATCCAACTTCAACAGTTGACGAGAGCCTTTTTCGGCACAATAGGGTCGGATGGGAAACGTGATAACCGCCCAGATAGATAACAACCGGAGGGCGCCGATGCTTCGAGCGTTCAGGATGGCACCCAGTGCGCAGGGAGCAAGGACGTCGGCGTTCGAACTAACGATATCATCGACATGCACCGCCTTTTGGCATCCGTCACTGCGACTAGGGCATCCAATCGTTGTTTTGAAATGTCGGCGATGATGAGTTTAGCGCCCGCCGCATGGAGCATGCGGGTTAGTTCGGCACCAACGTGGCCGAGCCCTTGAACGGCTACGACGCATCCTTTCAGTTCGCGACCAAGTCTGGCGCCCGCACCGATGTTCCGATCGACAAGAAGACGCCGCGGGCTGTCCAGGGCGACGGGTCTCCGCCAGGCTTTTTCACTGATGCCGGCAAACCCGCCACGAAACGGGTCTCAGTTGCGATTGCGAGCATGTCTTCTACAGATGTTCCAACATCCTCAGCGGTAACGTAACGGCCATCCAAAGAAGCAACGGCGCGAGCGAAAGCCTTGAAAAGTTCCTCCCGGTCGAAGTCTCTATTCGGGCAGCGGATGACCGCCTTTCCGCCGCCCGTGGGAAGACCTGCCAAGGCGTTCTTGTAACTCATTCCTTGCGCGAGGCGAAGGGCGTCAACCTTCATTCGGTGCTCATCGGAGTAGCTCCAAAGCCGGCAGCCGCCCGCTGCTGGACCGAGCGCGGTCGAGTGGAGTGCAATGACGGCTTCGAGCCCTGAGGCACTGTCACGGATCTACTTGAATTCTTCCGGAAGAAGAAATGTGGCGGTCGTCACGTGTCAACTCCTGATTGGCAATCCGCGGGACAGCGGTACGCTGGGTGGATCGAGCCGGCTATCGCTCCATAACGGTCCGGAATCCCTTGGCATTACGACGGTATGCCGAACAGGTTGCCGACTGACATCTCGGACGCCCTCCATCACTCGGCTGCATCGCGCCTGCCGATCCTTGTCAAGGCAAGCGCAACGCGTGGTTCCGTCGTGGTTCCGTATTGGGCGGTTCTAGCCTGCTGCTCAATCGCCTTCACTTCCACTCGTAGGATCGCTCCGTGTAGTGCGGCCGTTCAGCGATAAGGGCAGATGAGTTTATTGTCCCTGCTGCAAACTGCAGCGCATCTGCTTCGTCATTGAACCCAATGAAAACCATCAGCATCGATCGGGATCGCTACAAAGAGCCGGTAGCTGACGCTTGCATAGCTGATCGAGGGCGGATGTCACTTCGTGGCGCCGCTGCTTCCGAAGTTCTACGCCCTTTTCCCGCATATCAAGATCAGGCTTCTGGCCGCGGTATGGGCCGATACCTCGGCAAGCGTGGATGTCGACATCCGTTTCGGCGACGGACAGTGGAGCGACTTCGAGGTCCGCCCCCTGTGGCGCGAGCCATCGGTCCTTGTCGCAAGGAAGGACGACACCGTTCTGCAAGGGGACGAACGGGAAAAACTGCTCACGCTCCTGCAAGGCGGTGTGCCACATAAGCCGACCAGTGATCGCGGCCACGAGGGTCGTAAAAGCGCCGCCGAACCACGCATTGAGCAGTTCAACCAGCGTGTTGTATTTCTCGGATATCAGGACCCCCAGTTTAACGCCATGCGCGTTGTGCGACGCGACCTGGTTGGCGATCTAGGTCTGCTCCTTCAGAACTTCACCGAGGGTGTCAAACACCCGGACATCCAGTGTCTGGGAAACATTGAAGCGCATGAAATTTGTGGCCGACTGCGATAGGCTGAACGCGTTGCCTGGTGCCATCACGACCTTTCGTTCCAATGCAGCACGCGCGACATTTGCGGCATCTATCCCGTTCGGCAATTGACACCATAGAAACATGCCAGCCTGGGGCTCGATCCACGGCGTCACTCCCAGATTTCTCAATTTCGCGGAAACCCGGCTCATCGCCTGAGACAACCGTGTGCGCGTCGCCTCCAGATGCTTCCGATAGCTCCCGTCGCTTAAAACACTCAAGACCAGTTCCGCCGTCATCCGGCCGCCGCCGAACGAAGTCGCGATCTTGAGGTCGGTAAGACCCTCGACCCATTGCGGTCTGGCGGCAACGAAACCGCAGCGTGCCGAGGCCGACAGAGTTTTCGAGAAGCTGCCTATGTGGATGACGCGGTCCAGCCCGTCGAATGCCGCAAGGCGCGGCGCGGGCGTGTGCTCGAAATCGGCGAAGATGTCATCCTCGACAATCGTCAGGTCGAACTGATCGGCTATCTTGAGCACCCTGTGGGCAATCACCGGAGAAAGCGTCGCTCCGGTCGGATTGTGAATTCCGGAATTCGTGATGTAGAGACGTGGTCGATTTTCTGCGACAGCCCGGGCGAACGCTTCGAAATCGGGGCCAGACGGCGTGTAGGGTACGCTGACGATCTTTGCCCGATGGGCTCGAAGGAGCGCATGGAAATTGAAATAGCAGGGGTCGTCGACCAGCACCGTGTCGCCCGTTTCCAGCAAAAAGCGGCAAAGCAGATCGATGGATTGCGTGCTGGATTCGGTGAGTATGATCTGATCGGGAGAGGCTTCGATCCCCCTTTCGGCCATGCGCCGGGAAACGAGCTGGCGAAGTGCCGGCAATCCGAGCGGCGAGCCGTAATCGACCAATGTGGCCCCCTCGGCACGTGAAAGTGTCCGCAGAGCCCGCCGAACGCCCTCTTCGGGGAGCCATGATGGCGGTAGCCATCCGCATCCGGGCTTGAGATTGTCGTCACCTGCTTCAAGGGATTGGCGCGAGACCCAGAAGGGATCGACGGCACGATCCACTTTCGGCCCGACTTCCGTCAGGGTGAAAGGGGCTGCCTGATTGGCAACGTAGAAACCCGAGCCGGGACGGGACAGGATTGCGCCTTCCGCAACCAGACGGTCGTAGGCTTCGACGACAGTCGATATCGACACCTTCAAGGTCGAGGCCATACTTCTTACGGATGGCAGCTTCGCTCCGGGGGTCAGAGATCGACCCGCAATCCGTTGCCGGATTGTCTCCATGACCATTGAAACTCGGGTTTGTCCCGTAGCGCTCTCGTTCATCCGTATTGCCCTGTGAGCCATAACAGTTTTGACGAACCGTATCAGACTGTAGCTGGTCCCGCCAATGCCGTTGCCTGATAAGGAGCGGGATTGATGATGGAGCGGATCATGGACCGGACAACTGCAGGCTGGATGAACGGCTTTATCGGCGTGGTCATCTTCAGTGGGTCGCTTCCGGCCACGCGCGTTGCGGTAATGCAGTTCGATCCGGTCTTTCTGACAGTCGCGCGTGCGGCAATCGCAGGCATTCTGGCATTGGCCCTGCTGCTAGTGCTGAGACAGAAACGGCCATCCCACAGCGAACTCGCGTCGCTAGTAATCGTGGCGGCGGGTGTGGTGGTCGGCTTTCCTCTCCTGACGGCCTTGGCCCTTCAGCATGTGACGTCCGCACACTCGATCGTCTTCATCGGCCTGCTTCCGCTTGCCACGGCAATCTTCGGCGTGATCCGAGGGGGAGAAAGGCCGAAGCCGGCTTTCTGGCTGTTTTCCATTCTCGGAAGCGCGCTCGTTGCCGGGTTTGCGCTGTTTCGGGGGCTTGCTGCGTCGCCAGTCGGCGATCTCCTGATGCTGGCCGCCATCATGGTATGCGGATTGGGTTACGCCGAAGGTGGCACGCTGTCACGTACGCTGGGCGGGTGGCAGGTCATTTCCTGGGCGCTCGTCTTGTCCCTGCCGCTGATGATGATCGCCACCATCGTCTATATGCCTGCGACATTCTCCGGCATTGATGCGCCCGCCTTTTTCGGTTTGGCCTATGTATCGCTGTTCAGCATGCTTGTCGGCTTTGTGTTCTGGTACCGCGGCCTGTCGCAGGGAGGCATTGCCGCGGTAGGCCAATTGCAGCTTCTCCAGCCATTCTTCGGTCTTGCCCTGGCGGCGACACTCCTGCACGAATCTGTCACCTGGGGCATGCTTGCCGTGACGGTTGCCGTCATCATGTGCGTGGCCGGTGCCAAGCGGTTTGCGCGGTAGGAGGAAGGAACACGACCATGTATGTGTCACCTGCATTCCAGGGAGATGGCCCGGCTAACACCGCCGCGTCGCCTTTCGTTCGTGAAATCTGCCCCCATGTCACCGAAGTGATAGACTGCCTGCACCAGGGACAATTTCTATAGACGAAATCACTGCGTTCCGACACACGGACGCGATCAAGGTGTTCGCTGACGTGAAGTCCGGAAAGAACAATGGATCGACCGAGCCATCGGCACGCGTACCGTAGCCCCTGCTGTTCCAAGATTGTGTCGTTCTTGCATCACCTTCCGTGAGGTTGCATTTTCACGGTTGGCAACGGCGAACAGGTTAGATACAAAAAGACTCACCGCTTTAGATCGAACATAGGGGAGGCGTTGCATGACACCAGCATTCATCAGAATCCTCCCGCGTGGAATGAACCGACACTAGGTCATCTCCATTCGCGGCTCGCCGGAGCGAGCGCGATCTGCGGCTTTCTCTTCCTTCATAGCCCGATTGATCTGACGGGATCATTTCGTCTCCCGCTCGGGCTGCGCCATTCAACTCCCGATTTTGAGGACCGGCTGCCGAAACACGGGGCCGAGACTGGATAAAATGACTCGCAAGAAGCTCGATTTCCGTGCCGAGGCCTATCGCAACGTACTCGGCTTTGTTTTTCATCATTGGAGACATCGGCGCGGATTGGTCGGCATCATCATCCTGTTGGTGATTGCCAGCACGCTGGCTGAAGTGATGGTGCCGGTGTTTTCCGGCCAGATCGTCGACGCCATTGCGGGCGGCAATGCAGCTGATCGTGCCCTGCATGCCTTCGTCATCGTTGTGATATTGGGCTTGGCCAGCGTGGCTTTGCGCTGGTTCATCTTCAACGGCATCATCAGGCTGACGCTGCGCACGATGGTGGACGTGACAAATGACGGCTTCCACAAGGTGCAGCGCTTCTCAACCGATTGGCACGCCAACAGCTTTGCCGGTTCGACGGTCCGCAAGATCACTCGCGGTATGTGGGCGCTCGACTCGCTCAACGACCTGCTACTGGTCGCGCTGCTGCCGTCGCTCGTCATGCTGGTGGGCGCGACTGTCGTGCTCGGCAGCTACTGGCCGATCATGGGTCTGATCGTCGGCGCGGGGTCGCTGATCTATATCGGCGTGACGGTGACGCTTTCGATGGGGTTCGTTTCGCCGGCGGCAAGGCTCGCCAATGCCTGGGATACCAAGCTCGGCGGCGCGCTGGCGGATGCCATCAGTTGCAATTCGGTTGTCAAAGCCTTCGGGGCCGAAGACCGGGAAGAGACGCGACTGGGAAACGTGTTGGCCAGATGGGACAACCGCACGCGGCGGACGTGGAAGCGCGGAACATTGAGCGGCACGATCCAGGGGTTCATGATGGTTTCCATGCAAGCAGGGATTCTGGGAACCGGCCTCTTAATGTGGCAGCAGGGGGTGGCTTCGCCGGGCGACATCACCTTCGTCTTGGCGATGTTTTTCGTCCTGCAGGGATATCTGCGCAATGTCGGCCAGGACATCCGTAATCTGCAGCGGGCCGTCAACGACATGGAAGAGCTGGTGCTCCTCGAAAAGATGCAGCTGGGTATCGAGGACAGGACAGACGCCACACCCATCGAGATCGATAGGGGCCAGATCGTCTTCGATCGCGTTACGTTCCAATATGGCGCTCATCCCAGCCCGCTTTACGAGGATTTTTCGGTAACCATCAAGCCGGGCGAGCGTGTGGGACTGGTGGGGCACTCGGGTTCGGGCAAAACGACCTTCGTCAAGCTTATCCAGCGCCTCTACGACGTGAACTCGGGTTCGATCCTCATCGACGGGCAGGATATCGCCCAAGTCAGCCAGTCGAGCCTTCGCGGCCAGATCGCCATCGTGCAGCAGGAACCAATCCTGTTCCACCGCACGCTGGCCGAAAACATCGCCTATGGTCGGCCGAACGCCTCGCGGCGTCAAATCGAGCAGGCTGCGAAACAGGCCAGCGCGCACGACTTCATCATGGATCTTCCCAAGGGATATGAAACAATGGTGGGCGAACGCGGGGTCAAGCTGTCGGGCGGGGAGCGGCAGCGTGTCGCCATTGCTCGTGCTTTCCTGGCGGATGCGCCGGTGCTGATTCTGGACGAGGCGACCTCAAGTCTCGACAGCGAGAGCGAAGTCCAGATACAACAGGCAATGGAGCGCCTGATGAACGGCCGCACCACGCTGGTGATTGCGCATCGGTTGTCCACGGTGCGGGCGCTGGACCGACTGCTAGTCTTCGACAAGGGGACGATCATCGAAGAGGGCGACCACCACGCTCTGATCCGGCTGAGTGACGGCATCTATCGCCGACTGTTCGAGCGGCAGGCGCTGGAACTGACAAAAGGTCTGGTGGCATGAGTCGAAACGCCAGGGCGACGCTCTGGCGTTTCGGTTTTCAGCTTGGGACGCTCAACCTCGTGGAACACCGCCACCGCGTCTGGCGGCTGATCCCGGTCGTAATCTCGGCCTTAGTTAGTATGCGGATTCCTCTCGCGGTTGGAGAACTCGCTGCTCAATCGCCTTCACTTCCACTCGTAGGAAGAACGACCATCTTGCGCGCGTATTCGAAGCTGCCGGTCGCTCCCTTGCATTAATGCAGGTATCCAGCGTATGTTGTTCGTATGAAATCCGCAGACTGTACCATCTGAATTTGCTTCCGCGTTTCGGCGCGAGAAGCTTCTATGCCGGCATGTTCAATCAACTTGCTGGTTCGCGTTCGTATGCATCATCGCATGCGAAACGGCGTCGCACACGCGGCTAAAATTCAGTGGTAACTTTCATGAAAAACTTCTTCGAAAGTCCCTTCAAGGGCATTACGCTCGACCAGCAGGTCACAAATCCGAACCTCGTCGTCGGTCGCTACAGCTACTACTCGGGCTACTACCACGGTCACAGCTTCGATGACTGCGCCCGGTTCCTTCTCCCGGACGAAGGTGCCGACAGGCTCGTCATCGGCAGCTTCTGTTCGATAGGATCAGGCGCGGCCTTCATCATGGCAGGCAACCAGGGCCATCGGAACGACTGGATTAGCACCTTTCCCTTCTTCTGGATGGCGGAAGTGCCAGCCTTCGCGGGTGCGGAGAACGGGTACCAACCTGCAGGGGATACCATCGTCGGCAATGACGTGTGGATCGGCTCCGAGGCGATTGTCATGCCCGGCGTGAAGATCGGCGACGGCGCAGTGATCGGCACGCGTGCCCTAGTGACCCGGGACGTGGAACCCTATGCCATCGTTGGGGGCAATCCTGCCAAGGTGATCCGCAAACGCTTCGATGAGGCTGATGTCGCCATGCTGCTAGAACTGAAGTGGTGGGATTGGACCGAGGAGCAACTCCACAAGGCGATGCCGATCCTCACGAGCCCCACCGTGAGCGCACTTCACGACCATTGGCAGAAGGTGATCAAGAGCGACCGCTAGCTGCAGATAGGATGTCCGCTTCTGCCCGTTCGCGATCCGAAGCGGACGGGCAGACAACCACCCCATACTCGCCGTTCCTGATGGGTCTGATAATGCAAACGCTGTATAGCCGAAAGCAGGCATATCAGCCGCCAAACTCGGTCATGCGGCATAGTCAAGCTTACGGCATAATGGGTCAATTCAGCTCGGCGCATCACGAAGGGTCGTGCCCCTGCGGAGCTGGACGACGCGGGCGTTGGGCTTGGTGGAGCGAGTTGAACTGGATATTAGCAATTCCTTTCCAGCGATGCCCTTCAGGTGATCCGGCCCTTGCCGGTCTTCCCTGCGGGTGCGGTCGAAAGGAACCGGCGGAAGCAGGACGCTTCAGGGTCCGGGACCTGCTAGGCGAGCGTGGCTGGCTTGCGGACTAGCGGGGCAGTTTTTCGCTGGTCCCTGCGCAGAACGCGGGTCAGCCTTGCCGAGATCGGCTGCGTCCCGGCCGCTCCGCGGCGCGCCAGCGGCCTTGAAGGGGCCAGCCGTCGATCCGGATATCCGGCGGTTTCGTCATCTCCTGTCCGGGAAGTTGCCATTGTCATGCCGCAGCCCTCCCCTCGAGGGTATCGGCCGCGCGGTCGTCGGCTGTTACTTCCTGCAATACGGCATTCGGATAACCGTCCCGGCTCAGCCATTCCTCCGCACCTCCACGATGCCGGGCTAGATAGACCAGCTCGGCATCATCACTGGCACGGTCGAGAACCAGGACCGAGCCGATCTCGGGCCGCTCCTTGACTACGTCGACCTCTGGCCGATCCTTTCTGTCTTCTTCCCGAAGACATCCCCCGGCCCGCGGAGCGGGCGGGCCGGTGCAACTGCGGCCGAGCATCCCTGCCGGGCCGATCAAGCGGGGCTCACAGCCATGCGAAGAGCGAACGGCCGGGATCGCGAGCGGCTCGGTTGAGCGCAAGCTTCAGCGGCCTGCCCGATCGGCGAGCACGTTTCTGTTCTTTCTCCTGATTTTCACCTCTTCAATAGCCGATCGGCGATGACGGGGTGGATTTCTGCCCGACCGCTTCTGGATGGCGAACGGGCAGAAGCGGACATCCTATCTGCAGCTAGCGGTCGCTCAGGTAGCCTTGGCGATTTCCTGAAAGCTGCCGGTCCGCTGACGGCCCCAAAGCGGACGTCACCAATTGTTTGACCGGAGATATAGCCGGCGATCACCAATCAAGCCGTCGCGGACTCCTGGCGGAATATGGCCGAAGCCGGCGCCTACCCCTGCGGCGGGCCGACCTTCACCGTCAGCTTGTCAAGCGTACCCGTGAAGCGGAACGGCACTTGGTAGTCCTTGTCATCAACCGGGGTGCGGGTATCGATGCCCACGTCGAACGATTCGTCGATCGTCACCAGGAAGGGGATCGTATGTGGAATCGATTGCTCGGCGACTGTTGCACCGTCGACGCTCAACACACCCTTACCGCCCTTGCCAAACCCAGGTCCTGCATAGGTGAAGTCGAACACGATGCTGTGTTTTCCCGGCGTCAACGCCTCCGCGCCTTCCCAGCGGAACCGCTCCAACGCGAGCAGATTGTAGGTGAAGACCGGTTTGCCCTTCAGCAGGTAGAGACCATAACCGCCGAAGCGACCGCCCAATGTTGCGAGCATCCCTTCTCCGCCACCCTCCGGAACCTCGACCTCGGCGGTAATCGTGTAAGACCGGCTGAGTGGGCTGGGGGCGGAGGCCGCCGGCAGGCCGGACAGCTCGCCAGAATATACGAAGACATCGCGTCCGGCGGTCGCACTCGGCCGCGGCGCTAGTAGGCGCGCGGCGACGGAGTTATCCAGCGGTAATACCTGGTATTTCGCAGCCTCAACGAGAAAGAGGTCCTGCAACTCCTTCAGCTTGGCCGGCTCCTTGTCAGCGAGATCGTTGAACTGGGAGTAGTCGTCGGTAAGGTCATAAAGTTCCCAGTTATAGCCGTCGATCACGTTTGGCAGCTTGCCCAGTCCCATCAGCCAAGGCCCGGCCGGCGGCGTCGTGGAGGCGATCCATCCGTCGTGGTAGATTGCACGATCGCCGAACATCTCGAAATATTGCGTCTTCCGCGCGGAAGGCACGTCCTTGCCCTCCTTCGACCAGGTATAGGCCATGCTGACGCCCTCGATCGGCTTTTGCGCAATACCATTCACTGTCTGTGGTGCTTCGATGCCAGTCGCCTCCAGAATCGTTGGCACTATGTCGATCATGTGATGGAACTGACTGCGAATGCCGCCCTTGTCGGTAATATGCCCCGGCTAGGACATAGCCATACCCTGCCGGGTGCCCCCGAAGTGCGACGCTATCTGTTTCGTCCACTTGAACGGCGTGTCGAAAGCCCAGGACCAGGCGACCGACATATGCGGCTGGGTCGTCGGACCGCCCCACACGTCATAGAATTTCAGTTGGTCCGCGACCGGCATGTTGATGCCCTGTATCGCCGCAAGGTCGAAGGCGGTGCCGATGGTCGACCCCTCGGCGCTGGTACCGTTATCGCCCTCAATGTAGATAATAAGAGTGTTGTCCAGCTTGCCCTGTTTGCTGACCTCGTCAATCACCCGGCCGATCTCATGATCCGCGTAGGCAACGTAGGCGGCATAGACTTCGGCTTGGCGGGCGAACATCTTCTTATCGTCTGGGGTCAGCGTATCCCACTGCGGCAGATCGTCGGGCCAAGGGGTGAGCTTGGTGTTCTCCGGGATTACGCCGAGCCGCTTCTGGTTGGCGAAGATCACGTCGCGCATGGCGTTCCAGCCCATGTCGAACTTGCCTTCGAACTTTTTGATCCATTCCTCGGTTGGTTGGTGCGGCGCGTGAGTAGCGCCGGGGACATAGTACATAAAGAATGGTTTATCCGGCGTCGCTGCGTTGACTTCGCGCAGATAGTTGATGGCGTCATCCGCCATGCCAGTGATCATGTTGTAGTTGGGATTCTCATTCCATGGAAAGATCTGGCTGTGATTGCGGAAAAGCCAGGGTGTCCACTGGTCGGTTTCCCCGCCCATGAAGCCGTAGAAATAGTCGAAGCCCATCCCGGATGGCCATTGGTTGAACGGGCCCGATGTGGAAATTGCGTATGTGGGAGTATTGTGGTTTTTGCCCATCCACGAGGTGGCGTAGCCGTGGTCCTTGAGGATCGTGCCAATCGTCCCGTTGTTCGGTCCGATGATCGAATCGTAGCCCGGAAAGCCCGTGGACTGCTCGGCGATCACCCCGAAACCTGCCGAATGATGATTGCGCCCGGTGATCAGCGCTGCGCGCGAGGGTGAGCACAGCGCAGTCGAATGGAATTGGGTAAAACGCAGCCCATCGGCCGCGATCCGGTCCAGTGTGGGTGTGGGGATGACACCGCCAAAGGTCCCGGAAACGCCGTAACCCGCGTCGTCGGTCATGATCAGTAGCACGTTCGGGGCGCCCTTTGGCGGCACCACTGTTGGGGGCCACCAGGGGGTTGAGTCCTGGGCATCGAGATTGATCACCCCGCCGAACGGCGGTGGCGCGGCGGGTAGCGACTGACCATCGATCGTAGATGTGGCGCTTGGTGAGCCGGGTGCACCGGTGACTTGCTGGGCGGCAGCGGGAAAGATTGAAACGAAGCCAGCGGCAAGCACCGCTACGTAGGCGCGCGTCTTCATCGTTCAATGCTCCAGTTGGCTTAGGTTGAGAACGCTGAGGCTTCCCAGCGACAAACTCCCTCAAGATATTCCTTTAGTGCACAAGGCTAATATAGGCAGTCCTAACGTTACGGTAATCCAATGGGCACCAGCCCATCAAATTGTACTTAGTCCTTACGGATCCAAAATTCATTTTGCGGATAGCGCACAGGTGGTACCGCATTTTGCCGGTTGTGCATCCACTAAGTAGTAAGTGAGTGACCGAAGAAGTAGATTGCTGCATGAAGCACGCCTGCCCGCATGACTGCTAATGGCGCGAAGCTGAAGTCGCTCGTCCGCTATTGGCCCGAAGCGGACATGAGTTCTGGCGACGCCGAGGTGGGACCCTTTTGCCTTGGGCGTCTCCGCGGAATTTGCGATCAACGACTCTACCGCATAGACCCGCGACTGGTGCAGTTCCCGCAACCAACTGCCCATAGCTTTGCGTTTTGAATTTCGCTGCAAAAAACCCAAGAATCATGGCTAAATATCACCACTACCCCCTCTGCAAGCACATAGGTAAGAGGTGAATGCTATGCTCATCCAAGAGATGACCACCGATCAGTGCTTAGCCTTGCCAGCCGAAGAACATGTGCCCGGCTCGGATGCACCCTCGGCGGAAAGCCCTACGTCGTCCCGATTCAATTCGTGCTGGCAGGGAAGCGAATTTACAACTTCTCAATGCTTGGCCAAAAAATTTCGTGGATGCGTCAAACTGGTGGGAGCCCGGGGGGTACGAACCACGGCCTCAAAGCGCTGCCTCTAAGCCAGTGTTCTTTTTCATAGAGGTGGATGGGGTCACGGGTCGAATGGCAACTGAATCTGAGTCTGAAGTTATTTAGCTAGCTCCAAGCACATGCTGTCAGTGTCGCCGGTTAAGTTTCTTGTTTCGTTGATGCGGTTGGCACGATGGGGTCAACGCGAATTTGTTGACATCGTTCCGGCCAAGTAGCCAATCACACATCCCAGAACCACTGCCGTAACCAGGGCTGTGGATGTCGCGGTCGGATGTTGACGTACTGCGTCACCAACGGATGCAGCTTCGCCCTTGGCATATTCGATTGCGTCGTCCGCAATTTGGTATGCACTGTTACGAGCGGCGGCAACGCCTCCGCGGACGCGTTTTGCGGCATTCGCGCTTTGTTCGGTAAGGGACTTCTTCAAAGCGTCAAACTGCTCGCGGAGTTCGCGCACCTGCGCTTCGATATCCGTGCTGTCAGCCATTTTGGCCCCTCCATAATTGCGGCAGAAACGTGCAACCATGGCTTTCGTTCCCTCCCCTCCCGACGCGATCATGAGCGCGAAACGCTTTCCCGGGCGCCGCATCTCGTACAGCCGCCGAAAAGCTTGGTGTGGAATGGGGCTGAAGCTGCAGTTCGTGGATTCGCCGATGTGCTGCGAGATCCTGCAGAAATTGTCGGTGAAGAAGGGCAGGAGTGAACTTTGCGCGCCGATTGACAGCCTGATCGCGGCCCTCACCGGACGGTTACTGTCGAGCGAACGCGTTGCGCCTACTCAGACCTTCAATTGAAAGACGCGGCCGAAGCGCTTGACCAGGTCGCGCGCCCGCAGGATCGCCTGAGCTTCGCGGGGCGTCACGCTGCCACCCTCCTGATCCACTGGTCGATGGCGACGGCCGCGATGATCAGGAGCCCGATCGTGAATTCCTGCCAGAGCACGTCGGCGCCGGCCAGCACCAGACCGTTGCGGAACACGCCGACGATCAGCGCGCCGGCCAGTGTGCCGAATATCGATCCGCGTCCACCGAAAAGGCTCGTACCGCCGATCACCACCGCGGTGATCGAGTCGAGATTGGTGGTGCCGGCGGCAAGCGGCGTGACCGACTGCACGCGCCCGATCAATTGCCAGCCGCCGAACGCACAGATCAGGCCGGAAATGCTGTAGGCGCTGATCAGAACCCGGTTCGTCTGTACGCCGGCGAGCCGGGCGGCGTCTTCGTCATCGCCTGTCGCGTATATGTGCCGGCCGAATGCAGTCTGGTTCAGGATGTACCAGAACAGGACGAAGAGCAGGATCATGGCGATCGAACCGTAGGTCGGCCGGGCCCCGTAGAAATCGAATGGAGTTCCCAGCCATTGGAGAAGCGGCGCTACTGCTTCCACGTCCTGCGAGCGGATGGTCTTGCTCTCCGAGAAATAGAGATCCATCGACAGATAGACGCTCCATGTGCCGAGCGTAACGATGAAAGGCGGCATCCGGAAAAGTGTCACCAGAATGCCATTGATTCCTCCGGCGACTGTGCCGGCGAGAAACCCGAGGGCCATCGCCAAGTAGACCGGCACGCCGAAATCGACCGCTACCCGTCCCATTATCACCGATGTGATGACCATGATCGCGCCGACCGATAGGTCGATGCCGGCCGTGAGCACGATCAGCGTCTGGCCAACGCCGATGGTTCCAATGATCGTAACCTGTTGAAGGATTAGGGAGAAATTATAGGGGGTGTAGAAGCGGTCGCCAGCCACTAGGCTGAAACCGGCGATCCCCAGCACCAGCACCAGAGCAGGTATCATCGTCGGATGGCCATGGAGGAAATGCTGGCCACGCCGGAACAGCGACGGCTGTTCTTCGTCGAACTCTGCTGGCATCTCGCCGGCTGCCGCCGGTCGGATCATCTTGCTGCTCTGATTAGTCGTTTCGGTGGTGCTGTTCATCATTGACACCCGAGAGCGCATCGAACCGCGAGCATATCGCAGTGCCGAAAAAGGGCGGAGCGAGAGCAGGTCGCACGGTCAAGACTGGGAAGCACCGAGCCGGTACCAAACACTCGTCAAGCGATGAGGAGAAAGATTGGGAGAACGGTCCTCTACCACTCTCCCTCTTCAACTTTGCTCAAGACGGAAATGGGGCTGCCCATCAACCCCAGCAGAGCTTGAGGCCCTCGGTCGTATCGGTCGACTCCACGCCCGCCACCGGCTTGTCGGTGATGAGCTTGACGCCGGTATTGAAGAACTTTAGGCCCGGCGACGGCTCGGGCTTCTTGCCGCTCTTGGCGAATTCCACCACCGCCTCGACACCTTCGGCGGCCATCAGCAGTGGGAACTGCATTGAGGTCGCCCCGATGACGCCGGCTGCGACGTTCTTAACACCCGGGCAACCGCCGTCAACCGACACGATCAAGATATGGCCGTCGGCCATGCCGGCAGCCTTGATCGCCTCATACGCACCCGCCGCCGACGGTTCGTTGATTGTGTAGACCACGTTAATGGCCGGGTCCTTCTGGAGAAGATTCTCCATTGCCGTGCGCGACGACTCTGCCTGGCCGTTGCCGAGGCCATGGCCGGAAATCCGCGGATCGGTTTCGTCGCCGATCTTGGTCGGGTCCTTGGTATCGATGCCGAAGCCCGTCATGAAGCCTTGGTCGCGGGCAACGTCGACCGTGGCCTGATTGATGTTCTCGTCAATGAAGGTGACATGGGCGTCCTCAGCTTTGTCGCCCAGCGTGGCCTTCGCCCATTGGCCGATCAGGAGTCCGGCCTGGAAGTTGTCGGTGCCGAAAGTGGCATCAGCCGCCTCGATCGGGTCGAGTGCCGTATCGAGTGCGATCACTAGGACGCCCTTGTCGCGCGCCGCCTTGACCGGCGCCACCATCGCCCTGGTATCGGACGGGGTCAGCAAGATGCCCTTGGCGCCGGCGGCGATTAGATTCTCAACGGCATCGACCTGACCCTGGTTGTCGGCGGCGCTCTTGCCGGCAAAGGCGCGCAGCTCCGCGCCAAGTTCCTTGGCCTTGGCGTTGGCACCTTCCTTCATCTTGGTGAAGAAGGGATTGGTCACATCTTTGGTGATCAGACCAATAATGATCGGGCTGTCGGCCGTTGCCGAGCCCAGGCTGATGGCGCCGAGAGCAATCACACCGGCGACAGCGCCTATCGTGACGAAACGGAATTTCGTAAGCACATGTTCCTCCCTTGGTGAGACTTTCCGGCCGCCTGCGCGGCAAGGAGAGCTAGTCATTCTCCACTAAGGACACTCGCCACATTCAGGTGATCGCGGGCGGAGAGTGTCACCCCGAGCACATTACCCGAATAGCGCCCTGGGTAGCATCAATTATTTGCGGCGGATGTAGCTATGTAACCGTCCGGTGATGGCCGCCTTGCCGAGACAGGGCGAACATCGCAAGTCCTGCGACTAATCCTGGGAGTAGTCCTATGACGATGTCGCGCGTGGAGGTGATCGGATCGGTGCAGCGTCGTCGGCGCTGGCCGCGGGCGGAGAAGGAGCGGCTGGTTGCAGCGACGCTGGAGCCTGGCGTGACGGTTCTCGGAAGTGTCGCAGGCAGTTGGCGTGCATCAGATATCCGCTGCCGGACCTCATCGCCGGCTTGCGCACCGCGCTCTATCCGCGGCTTGTCGTGGTCGCCACCGACTGGAACGCGCGCATGGGGATCAAGGAGCGCCATCCGTACACGCGCTTTTGACGCAACTTCGCCATGTAATGCGAATGTAGCGATGCGAAGACGGACTTCCGCGCAGGCTTTCCTCGCTTCTCGAAGGAATTCATGCCTCTCAATATGCCGATCATCGAGTGGCTTACGGGCTATGCCGCAACGAAGGGCGCGACACCCTCGCAAATCGCTCTTGCGTGGCTAATGGCCAATCGCCGAGCTATGGAAGCCCTCATTCGCCACCAGCACACCCGGCCCCAAGGCGGAAACAATTTCCGCTTTGCGCCCTCATAACAGCCCGCTCGAACCACCGCCGCGTGCGCCGGATAGCCATTGCCAGCCGGCCACCGCACCACCGAGGACACCGAGCCGCGCCAACCAGATCAGGAAGCGGACAGCTTTCTGGGCGCCCTTTGCCTCGGTCAGGAGCGTGTGAATTGCGCCCACTTTCACGCGCATGTCCTCGACATCGTCTTTCAGCGCCTTCAGTTCGGTTTCCATCCTGATTACCCGGTCTCGCGTATCGATGTCGCTCGTCATATCAGCCCCCGATCGGCCGGCGAGCCACCCAGCGACCGTAAAGCGTCAGCGCCGCCCCACCGATCACAGCGATCTGCGCGGTGAAGCTGTCCGGCGTCGGTAGGCTGCCATCGGCGAAATCAAGTACGAGGGCATAGCTGCCGCCGACGAGCGCCGCGAGTGCGCCGATAGTCAGCTTCGCGGTTGCCCACTCGACATATTGGGCGTGGTCCTCCTGCGCGCTCGGCGAGTTTATACTCGGGCTTCCAGTAGCAAACCCTCGCGTGAAGAACGTCGTCGTCGCGAAAGCCGATGCCAAGCGCCGTCAGGTCGTTCTTCTTCGACAGGTCGAGCGACAGGAACACTGTCCGCCGCTTCGCCTCGCTGCTTGATATGATCGCAAGTGAGACGGTGTGTCGGTGTCTGGCAGGCTGGCACGACGCAGCGCCAGCCGTCCCGCTCGTGGGTCGCTTTCTTCAGCGCTCGCCAGTGCTTAGATCGGTCGTAGGCGTTACGGGCCATCGTGAGTCCTGGTACAGCTTGTGGTATCCTTCCGCTTTTGCTGGTCTGCTCCCATGCCAGGCGCTTTTTAGGACGAGCATGGATCAACCCTGAGGGGCACAGAAATGTGGCTTGAACTTCACGACACGAGCGGAGCCCTACACGTCAACATGGACAATGTGGTCAACTTTCGGCGATACGATGGGGCTGAATTCACTCAGGTTGCTACGCTCGCCGCATCTCGCGATGGCCTCGCCACCTATCACGTGGTCGAGACACCCCAGGAGATTGAGAACATGATCGTTGGCGAGCAACAACGGCTTACCCCGCACTGACGGCGGCGGGCGGTATCCGATCAGCCGTGCTATAGTGCAGCCATGGAGAAGTCAGGCCTCACCTTCGTGCTGCTGCTATGCGCCTTGGTCGTCATCGTGCTTAGCATAGCGCTACTTGATATCCGTCAGCCAATTACGTCACCGGACGATGGCTCGCTGATACCGCAGGATAGTCAGGACCAACCGCAGCGCTACGCTGCCCTCCCGCTCCCCTCCGTTGCCTAACGGGTTTTTGCCTTGTCCGCCGCCCTGTTTCCCTTGCAACTCGAGCTGGCCATTGATCGCTTGCTAGCGTCTGCAAAAACGCGCATTGTTTCTACTTCAGCATCCAAGTTACGGGCTTCGCTGCTTAAGCATGGACCTGTGAGCATGGGAAAATGAAGGTGCCCTGGGGTGAGCGACGATGTCTAGTCGATCGTTGATCTGTGCTTTGCTCGTACTGTTTTCAGTCGTGATGGTTTTACGTACGACTTAGCCCGGCGACATTGCGGCAGCCGGTATCAACGCAGTAAATTGCGTCGGCACCGTACGACAGCCCATCTCTCGTTGCCGATTCAGCCTCGAAGCGATCTCAATTGACCGTTTGCTAATAGGCACAGAAGAGCCCATAATCTCACTTCAGCAGACAATATCACGGGCGCTGCTGCTTGAGGGCTGGCTACCCTGGCCCCGATCCGAAAGGAGGACGCCATGTTCTCCGAAACCTTACGCCTCACCTACCTGAACACACGTGCTCTTGCACTTACCCTGCTCCACGATGAAGTTCTAGGTCAGTGGGCACTCATCCTCTCGCTAGTATTCATCGCGTGGGTCACGCTTCTGATGACAGCCAGTTGATCGCTACGTTGCCTTCCGTCGTTTTGCCCGGGACGGCCATTCGCTTGGCGCCGGCTTCGGTGGCCGTCAACAAAAAAGGCCGGGGCGAAACCGCACCGACCTTACCGTGCCTGTCGCAGCAAAGCGCGATCACCCCACAGTCGCCATGACCAGCGTGTTCCACCCGGTAGGCTCTTTTAGATTACCTCCGGAGGTCCTACCCGTCAAAAGTTGACCACTGCGGCGCATCTCGTGAGGCATCACCTCGAAGTGACCTTACTCGAAGTGACCTTAATTGACCCTTTGCTATTTGGCACAGGAGCGCCCATTATCAGTGCTTCAGCAGTCATCTCACGGGCTCTGCTGTTTGAGGGTTGGCTACCCTGGCCCCAAGCGAGGCAGAATCCATGCGCCCCAACATCTATCTTTCTTCACCGTCCGACGCGGCGCTAATGCGCGAGATGTTACATCGAGCCGGCTACGTCACGTCTAAACTGGAGCCGATCAACGGTTCCTTCCGCAAACGTTCTTCGCTCGTGCTGTCCGTTTTCGATGCCTTGCATCCCGAGACGACTTATGTTCAGCGATCTGCGGCTGAGCCCTACGGCCACCGAGAAGAATGTGATGGAACCTGGACAGTCTTTGCCAGCGACACCGGCAAACCAGTGGAATTGGGAAGCCGGCAGGTAACAGGATTGCGAGAGGCCGATGCAATCGAACTTAGAGGCGTGTTCAATCGCAACAAGTTCGGCTTTAGGCTACATTAGTTTAATCCGTTCCGCGTCTCACTATCAGGCTTGCGGCCTCCTTTTTTAGCGCCTTGCCTGCCGATTTTCAGTGGCCCCATGCAGCGAGTTACCGGAAACGCCACATGAGTAACCCGGGGAGTGTGACGGCGCCCCGAAACTATGCCGCCTCTCGCTTCTTGGCCTCGCGGGCGCGGCGGCGTTTGGCAGCACGATACTGACCCCACACCGAAAGCGTTGCTTCCTTCGCGAAAACCGTGTCCCGGTCCCGCTCGAATGTCCTCCCTTTACCCTTCGAAGCGTCGGCTGCGATGTTATCCGAAATGTGCTCGAAAACAGGGTCAACAGGCAGCCGAAAATTGCCGGTTTGTGCATTGGGTGAGCCGCCCCGAATAAGATGCTGTTCTATAACCGCAATCTCTAGATCTCTGCGGCGTCCGCCGGTCATTTCGTGGATGCCTTCCGACTGGCACCATGCGACGAAGAACACGCCCTTGCTGGTCCGCTTGTGCAGTTTCACCTCGCCGAACTTCCGCGTCTTGCGGGTCTTGTCTTCGTGCGCCTTTAGCGTCCCGGATTTGGCCATGGCCCACGCCCACAGCGCGCGGCGGTTACCCTCCGTCCGCGACAAGCGCGATTAGTTCGTTCGCCACTTCCCACAGGCCAACATCGTTGCGGCTGATGCGGTTCTCCATGTTCTGCCAGAACTCATATCGCCATTCATTCAAGGGGTCGTCGCCGGGTAGAAGGTGCTCCTTCTGCTTGCCCCGCGTGATGCCTGTTACACGGCGCTCCTTGATCTCGTCCTCGGTGTGGAAACCCACGATCCTTTCATCCGCTTCGGCCGCGCATCGATCGGTAAGCGACTGTCGATGAATGCCGCCTTGATGAAGAAATTCGCGATTTCAGCCTTGTTCATGCCGCCCGCCTTTCGTCGAAGAGATCGCCCTGTCCCGCGTTCGGGCCAAACCTACGCACTACTCTCTCGGCCAACATGCCCATCAGGGCGAACCGTTGGTGCCGGAGACATTCGCCCATAGGAGCCCTGTCGAAGCATTCGAGCCATCCAGAGGGATCTTGGCTCCACAATAGCCCTGTACGTCTCCACAAGGTCGCTGACGGCCAGAAGCAGGTGATTGTCGATATACCCCTGATTGTTCTCCGTTTCAGCAACCGTGGACAGAACGAGACGGAAATGATCCTCGCCTTTTGCCGCGAGGATTCGATCGAGTGTCACGACGGCGCGCGTCTCGCGAATGCCAGGGTAGGAGCGGCCATCGACGATGGTCACGCCGTACTCCTCGCAGATACAGTAGACACGCGAGTCAACCACTGATTGCCAGCCTTGCATCGCCTGCGAACCCTTCATGGATTCGCCTCGACATCATGCAGAAATGCGGAACTTTGGGCGCCGCTTCCAGTTTCTCTTTTTTGTTTCTACTGGGACCACGTCATGGGCGATAATGATCAACACCACTGGAAATCGCCAGTCCGCATCACTACCCCAGAAGGCACGATCGAGGTCATCCGAGGTCCGGAAGAGGCTCTCGCAGTGCTCCCCCAGGTGTGGCCGGAAGCCGACGATGAGCACTTCAGTCAAGCAAAGCGAGCATGCCTCGCAGCGCTTTCCAGATCCAAAACCCTGGAGGAAGCTCGATACACCTTCATGGGAGCATGCCGAGACGCGAACATAGACTGACGGGATCCGTCTCATGAATGAGAATGAGCAAAATCCCGCAAACCTTGGGAAGTGCCGATCTGTGTGAAAACCCCCCCGCGGAATGTCGCTGCTGGTACGCTCTCCGGACGAAGCGCTTCACGCTCTCTCTAACGTCTGGCCGTCCATGGGTGGTGCCAAATACAAAAAAGCTAGGCGGACATGCATCGCAGCGCTTTGTGGCAGCCGAACTACGGAAGAATGCCGTACGGCATTCCTTGCCGCCAGTCGGAGAGCGCCGTTCTTCTGGCGCAGTTGCCGCGGATCGAATGAGGCATTGCCGCTACTGGCCACCTGGAGTGCGGACATTGTGCCTGCATCAGATTTTTCATGCGGAACACCTCGCGAACTATCGTCATAAACGGGATTTGGAGTCACATTACGCGTCGTGACCGCGTCAGAGGTCAGCCCGTGAATGATGTCATCAGCGTAGATTTCCGTACAAGCTGGCGATTCGCGCGGCCAACAATCGCGTATCCACATCGATACGCCGGTGGACGCACCGGCCTCAAAATTGAACCGATGAAGAACGCTGAAAACTCCGGAATCCGAAAAAAACCAAAGCTCCCAAAGTCTTAAGCTAGCAATGTATCTGTGAAAACAACGCTCTCAACGAATCTTTGATCAAAAAGCGCTCAACGAGCACAACGCTCCAAGCCAACCTTCCGTTGAAATGACCCGAACGACTTCGAAGTTATCCTCAATCCCTTTCAGGGTTCCGAGGGCGCCTGACGAACCGTCCTCGCCAAGATCGATCGGGTCAAAGCCGCGCACTATGGCGAACGCGTCGCTGGGCATTCCATCCACGATGCCCTCGCAATTCTCCAAATATCGGCCTGCACTGTGACTACATTGCTCAACGCCAGTTTCATATTAGTCTCGAAGCGTTGGCGGTCCTGCTCGATGGTCCTGAATTGCGACAAGAACTGGCGGCAGTTCAAGTTAAGCGTGCCGGCTTGAACCACGCATCCAGAGCTCGCTGGGATTGGGACGCTGTTTCCCAGATTCTTCATTTCGGGACTTATCTCCGAAGAGACGACGAAAAAGTCACGCGGTTCGGCCGGGCCTTGCACCGCGATTGCCGCCGTCTCGATTTCGCTTACTTCAGCAGCCTCGGAGACCTGTCAAAAGCTAGACCGTTCCATGAACTGCGCGGGGTCTGTCTTCGCAGAGCTGCCGGAGGGTCTCGAGAGCCTGGCGCAAACGGTCAATCCCGATAGTGCCGGAAATGTTTATTCGCACGCCTTGTTCGATTTCCTTGTTGTCGGCGGCGAAATCGGGAGACGGTAAGAGCTTAACACCGCGGCGACGGCATCCGGCCGCAAAATCGATAGCGCGCCATGGCTCTGGCAAGCGCAGCCATAGAAACATCGAATATGGCGCCGATCTGTAATCCAACCCATTGAAGACTTCGTCCACCATCATTTGGCGCAAATTGATTTCCCGCCTGTTGGCATCAAGAAGCTTTCGTGCCGTACCATCTTCGACCCACCGGGTCATGACGAGTGCCGACACCGGCGTAGCCATCGAGCCCGTCAGCCGAGCGGATTCCGCCGCAACACCGACGTGCTCTGCGGGTGCCACCAGATAACCGAGGCAAAGGCTGGGGGCGAGCGCCTTTGACGTGGTGGTAATATAAAACGCGCGTTCAGGACACAGTGCCGAAATTGGTTTCAGCCCGTTGTCGGCAAGGAGCGAATAAACATCGTCTTCTACGACAATGAAATCGAACGTCCGAGCCAAGGTGGCAATCTGCTGGCGTCGCTCAGCGTCGAGTGTTTTTGCGGTTGGATTGTGCAACGTCGGCACAACGAACAGACCCGTCACCCTTTGACTTCGGCAAATTGCTTCAATCGAATTGGGAAGAATACCATCTTCATCCGAATCGACGCAAACAAGAGAAAATTGAAGGGTAGCGGCTAACGCACGCAGTCCAAAATAGGTCAGCCTATCGGTTAGTATGACATCGCCGGGCTTGATGAAGGTTGCAAGCGCCGAAAAGAGCGCATGCTGGGCGCCGCTGGTGACAACAACGCGCTCGGGCGTGGTTATCAATCCCCCCTCAGCAATCCACTGGCAACCAGCTGCCCGAGCCCAAAAAGAGCCACTAGCCGAGGAGTAGTTTTGGACTTCCTTGAACCGGCTGTCACCGTCGATGCGATCAAGTTCCAACGCATACGCTCGGATGAAATCCGAAACCGGTGGGGAGTTGTAGGTGAGATCCGCAAGCTCGGCTACCGCCTCTGTCGCGTCTGTAGGCGCGAACGACAGTGGAGCTACGATCGTCCCTAGTCGTTTGCGGCCCGTTACCAATCCACGCGCCTGAAGTTCCTGATAGGCCCTGAGGATCGTCGAAACATTGACCCCTAGCTGGTTCGCCAGATCGCGCTGCGTCGGAAGCGCCGTACCCGGTGCGTAAATGCCGGCTGCGATCTCTGCCTGGAGCTGTGTGGCAATTGCCGAATATGCTGGCTCTTTGTCTGGCTTATCAATTCTCATTGCCTGCCCCTCGGCCATCGACATTCATTCCCCATCAGGCTTCAAAAATGCCTATATTTTCCGTACTTAGCCTCTAACGGCCGCTTTTTGCTACCATAAACCCATATATTAGTTGAATCAAGAAACCAGATAAAAACGGTTTTGGAGCCATTTTTTGGCGTGGACAAAACCGTTTTTGTATGAATTTATTCTCCTCACTGTATGGTTTTATGGAGGAGCCGCTCTGCGGTTAAAACCATTGATGGTCGATTTTATACCAACGCAGAATTCCCAGATCCGCGGAACATCGCACTCGGTTGCGGTCATCGGTGCGGGTATCGTCGGCGCGTCTTCTGCGGTATTCCTGCAGGCGGCCGGCCACAAGGTGACGCTCTGGGACCCGCGCGGACCGGCTGGCGGCGCCTCATACGGCAATGCGGGAATCGTCGAGGCCTCGAGCTGCCTCCCGATCGCGACACCTGGGATCCTTCGGGAAATCCCCTCCATGCTTCTCGACAAGAACGGACCGGTTATTATTCGACCGAGCTACTTTCCGGCCGCACTGCCGTGGTTGATGCGGCTTGTGCTTGCAACGCGCTGGAGCAAAATCGAAACAACCGCCCGCGCACTTCTTTCGCTCAGCCAAAATGCCCTGAAAGCCTACGACTCTTTGCTGGATATCGTGCCGGCTCGCGATGTCATCCATGACGTGGGCAGGCTTTCGGTGTACTCCACAGAGGCAGGCTTTGCAGCAGGCGCGGCATCAAGACGCTTTGCCACCGATCACGGGATGTCGCTCGACATACTCGACGAGGCGGCCATACACGACATTGAGCCGCATCTCGCGCCGATTTTTTGCAAGGGCGTTTTGCAGCCACATTCGCGCTTTGTCAGCAATCCCAAGCGACTGGTAGATGCATGCGTCGCCCACGTCTTGGCACAGGGAGGCGCATTTCGCCCTTCAGCGGTTGTGCGCATTGAAAGCCGTGAAAGAGGCTGCGCAATTGTCACCGACGCAGGCACATTTCCTTTTGACAAGATTGTCGTCGCTTCAGGCGCTTGGTCGGAGCCACTCTGCCAGAGCCTTGGCTTTTCGGTCCCGCTCGAATCGGAGCGCGGCTATCACCTGCTGCTGCCGCAGCCGGCCCAAACGCTTCGGCGCCCTACGGTATGGGCCGAACGATACATCAATCTCTGCCCCATGGAAGAAGGCCTGCGGATGACCGTAGGCGTTGAGTATGCCGGAAGAGACGCGCCACCAGACTATGGGCGTGCACACCGACTTCTCGCCCATGCGCGTACCATGCTGCCGTCGCTTGCAGGCGAACCGCAGAGCGAATGGCTAGGCTTGCGCCCCTCGTTGCCCGACTCGCTTCCTGTTCTCGGGCCTGCGCCCGGCCATCCAAACGTCATTCTGGCCTTTGGCCACAACCACATTGGCCTCACGCTTGGACCCGCGACGGGCCAGGTCGTTGCCGATCTCGTTTCCGGGCAGATACCGGCCCCTGATCTGGCGCCGTTCTCACCCAAGCGCTCTTACGTCCGATAATTCCGAAATCCAACAAAAGGGGATATCATGTCTGAAAATTACGGAAGCAAACTGGGCAAGCCTATCACCAGACGCGTCTTCAATCGCGCGAGCCTCGCATCGGTGGCGGCGCTCGTTGCGCTTCGCTCTGCCCCGTCCTGGGCGGCCGGCGAAACGATTACTTACTACGGCTTCGGAGGCTTGACCCAGAAAGCAATGAACGAGGCCGGTCTTGCGCCCTTCAGCGCGGCGACGGGCATCGAGGTGGTCGAAGGGACGTTCGGCGACGAGACCGAAGTGATCACTCGCATCAAGTCGGGGGGCACCGGCGATTTGAATGTCTTCGCTAACTCCGGCTTCGAAATGTACAAGCGATATGTTGATCTCCAGGCCAACTCCGAACTCAACGAAGCCAACATTCCAAATCTCAAGTTTGTCTCTCCCGTACTTCTCGGCAAGTTGCGCGAACTGACACCAAACGGCGTTCTCTCGGGTGTTCCTTACAACTACGGCACAACCGGAATTGCGTACAACACCAAGCACATATCCCGTGAGGAAGCTCAGAAACTCGGTTTCAAGCTCCTTTGGGATCAGCGCTTCGCCGGTAAGCTCGCCATCAGCAACAATGCAATGGAGCGCATCTGGGCGGCAGCGGTCTTCACCGGGCAGAACCCGAACGACTTGAGCGACACCGACACCGTCTTCAGCGCGCTCCGCGAGCAGCGCCCTCTCGTCAAAAAATATTGGGAGTCGGGGGCGGAAGTCATGGATCTCCTCGCCAAGGAAGAGGTCATCGTCGCCGACATCTGGTCAACGCGTGCGACGGCGCTCAAAAAGCAGGGATATCCCATCGAGTATCTTGAGCCGGAGCAATGCCTGGCCTGGATGCAGAACCTCTTCGTCCTCAAGGGTTCGCCGATGGAGCCATGCGAAAAGCTGCTCGACTATCTGCTGAAGCCGGAGGTCAACTTCGACTATTGCCAGCGCACCAACAACGGCTCCTCGCTTGACCCGAACCAGGTACCCTTCCCCGAGCAGTTGAAGAGCCAGGCCGGGTACGATCCGAGTGGCACTTTTGCAGGCTTCAGCATTCCCGACGGAAGCTACTGGGCGGAAAACCTCGACCGGTTTGAAACCCAGTGGCGGCGCATCGCCAAGGGCGCCTGAGACTCCATGGGACACACGCGCCCCGAGGGCCGTGTGTCCCACTTTTCCATTGCTTCATCCACATAGGAACGCCGCCAGATCATGTTGGAATTTCGCTCTGTAACGCTGAGTTACGGCTCCTTCATTGCCGTCCACGATGTCAATCTGAACGTCGATACCGGTGGCTTCGTTGCGCTGCTCGGCCCATCCGGCTGCGGCAAGACCACCCTGCTGCGCTCTGTTGCCGGCCTTGCCGGCACGATAAGTGGCGAAATACTGATCAATGGCCGATCGGTGACAGACGTTCCGGTTCACAAGCGCAATGTCGGCCTCGTCTTCCAGAACTATGCACTGTTTCCACACAAGACGGTGTTCGAAAACATCGCCTTTGGCCTGAAACACCGCGGACTGCCAAAGTCTGAGATCGCCCGGCAGGTCAAGGAGGCACTCGATATGGTGCAGCTTCCGGCAGCCGCCAGACGATATCCCTCGCAGCTCTCGGGGGGGCAGCAGCAACGCATCGCCATTGCCCGCGCCATCATAACCAAACCCGACGTGTTGTTGCTTGACGAACCACTTTCGGCGCTCGACGCCAACCTTCGCGCCGACATGCGCAGCGAAATCCGTTCGCTTCAGCAGCGAACCGGCATCACCACGGTCTTCGTGACGCACGATCAGGAAGAGGCGCTCGCGATGGCCGACGTGGTGGTTGTCATGAAAGACGGGCGTGTCATACAGACTGGCGCCCCTGAAGAGATTTATCGCACGCCAAAAACGCGTTTCGTCGCTGAGTTTCTGGGACATGCCAACGTGCTGAGGGGAACGGTTACAGAGAGCGGCACCGCGCACACCATTGTCGATGTAGCAGGTATCCGGGCACGGATCGACGGACGCGTTGCGGCAAGGCCCGGCGACGCCATCGATGCGGTCATACGTTCACCGCATGTCCGCGTCACCGCTCCGGGCCAGTCTCATACACGCAGAGCACGGGTGGTAGAACGTACCTTTCTCGGCGACAAGACGGCCTACACACTCGACCTTGACGGCATTCGGATCACCGCCTCCGCCGCAGACGACCTACAACCCCTGCAGGTAGGGGATCCGGCGGAGCTGACGTTCGATCCAGCGCGCATCACGCTTCTCGACGCGTCCGGCAGTCACCTGCCGATCGACGGGAGAGCATGACATGGCAACAGTGCCTCTCGAGCGCGGCGACAAGCTGCGCATCCTTATTCTTTTGGCCCCGGCACTCATCCTGCTTGCGCTGCTGATCGTTGCGCCGACCGCCATGATGGTGCGCTACAGCTTTAACACCTATATCGGTGGCGGCCGCGACGCTGCGGCTTTCAGTTTCGAGAACTGGTCGCTGCTCTTTTCGGATCCCTACTACTACTTCGGTCTCGTCAAAACGATGCGCATCGCCCTGACGACCACTGTCATTGCCGTCTTCATCGGCTATCCGGTCGCCTACACGATTGCCTTTAGCAAGACTGTATTGCGACCGCTGCTGCTGTTTTTGCTGGTCCTGCCCTTCTGGATCAGCTTCATCATCCGAAACCTTGCCTGGATAAATATCCTGGGCGAAAGGGGGGCAATCAATGCCCTTCTGATGTGGCTAGGTGTGATCGATACTCCGCTGACCCTGCTCTACACCGAGTTCTCAGTGATCCTGGGCATATTGAGCTTCGTGCTGCCCTACCTGATCCTCAACATCTACGTGAGCCTCGACGGAATAGACCGCAACCTGCTTCATGCGGCCCGGACGCTCGGATGCACGTCATGGCAGGCCTTTCTGGAAATCACCTTGCCATTGTCGCTTCCGGGCCTCTGCTCCGGCATCTTGCTCTCACTGGTCTTGGCCGCTGGCACCTACATTACACCGGCCCTGCTTGGAGGACCTGACGACTACATGTTCGGCAACATCATCGGCGATACCATCAATCACGAGCTTAACTGGCCGATGGGGGCAGTCCTCTCGCTGGCCCTGACCCTCCTCCTGCTTGCCGTGACTGCCGTCTACAGTCGCTATCTGGGCATTGGCTCCATCACGAAAGGCTTGACGCGATGACTGCTGGCGAAAACGGCGTGAGCTGGCCGCTGAAGCTCTTCACCGCCCTCGTCTACCTATTCCTGTTCGGTCCGGTCCTGGTGGTGATCATTCTTTCCTTCAACAGCGCAGATTACGGCTCCTTCCCGATCAAGGGGTTCGGGCTGTACTGGTTCGGGGAGCTATTCCAAAATCAGACAGTGATGCGCGCGCTGAAGACTTCACTCATCCTGGGCATTCTCACCGCCGTCATATGCGGGGTCGTCGGGGTCCTCGCAGCCATTGCCCTTGCCCGCTACGACTTTCCTGGCAAGAGGCTCATTAACACCTTCCTGCTGACGCCGCTCCTGGTGCCGGAAACGGTGCTTGCAGTCGGCCTTCTGCTCTTCCTTCAATGGTTCAAGCAGCCACGCAGCCTCGGCCTTCTGCTGATGGGACATATCATGCTCGCATTGCCCTATGTGGTTCTGGTGGTGCACGCTCGGCTTGCGACGATCCAAAAATCGTATGAGGAGGCGGCTGCGACGCTTGGGGCAAACCGGTTCCAAGTCTTTCGCGAGGTGACTCTGCCATTGCTGATGCCGGCGGTCGTCGCAGGGCTGCTTCTTGCGTTCACGCTCTCCTTCGACAACGTGACCGCTTCCATCTTCTGGCGGCCTGTGGGCACCGAAACGCTGCCAACGCAGATCTACAGCATGCTGCGGGATTCTGTGAGCCCGGAAATCAACGCCCTGGGGACCGTCATGGTCGCTATTACCGTAGGACTGCCACTGCTTGGCATTGCTTTCTACCGCATCCGGGCGCAACGGCGCCTCTAGCCGTACCCCAGGCCCCACATACGAGGAAAGGTATTGGAATGGCACCAAGGGTGAACAGTATCGCTGCGTCCGAATGGACCGGCGAAGGCGCCGACGTCGTCATCATCGGTGGCGGAATCATCGGCTGCAGCACAGCGCTGTTTCTCGCTGAGCGCGGTATCTCGACCGTTCTTCTCGAGAAGGCTGAGATTGCTTGCGAGCAGTCGAGCCGAAATTGGGGCTGGTGCCGCACACAGGGCAGAGATGTTCGCGAAATCCCCCTGATCCTCGAAAGCATGCGGCTTTGGCAGCAGCTCGACGCGCAGCTTGGCGGAAAGATGGGCTTTAAAGTATGTGGAACGCTGAATGTCTTCACAAATAACCATGCCGTCGACGGCGGCCATCGTTGGCTTGAGCAGGCCCGCGACTACGAGGTCGACTGCAGGATGCTTTCTTCCGCCGAAGTCGGGCGGCTCGTTCCAGGACATCAGGGCAAATGGCGCGAAGCACTCTACGCGCCGACAGACGGACGCGCGGAGCCTAGTCTAGCAACGCCCGCCATCGCCGAAAGAGCCATGCAGGCCGGCGCGCGAATTTACACACACACGAGCGTTAGGGGCATCGAGCTTTCCGGCGGGCGAGTGTCTGGTGTTGTCCTGGACCATGGACGACTGGCCTGCAGCCAGGTTGTGGTTGCAGGTGGCGCCTGGTCGAGTGCCCTGCTCCGCCCCCTTGGTATTCGATTGCCGCAGCTTGCCGTCACGGAATCCACGCTGCGAACCGAGGCCTTCGACGGTGGACCTGACATTTCAATCAAGGGCGGCGGCTTTTCCATTCGCAAGCGGCTCGACGGCGGCTACACCGTCGGCTTCGGCAGCACGATGATGGCAGAAATCGTCGCCGATAGCTTTAGGTTTTTACCGGATTTCCTTGGACTGATGCGGGAAGAGTGGCGATCGATCCGTCTTCGCGTGGGACGCCGGTCTGCCGAAAGCTTCCTGTCCCCGCGCCAGTTTAACCGTCCGCAAGCGAACAAGGTACTCGACCCGGCTCCGATCCGTAGCGATCTTGCGAAGGCGTGGCGTAACCTCCAAACGACTTTTCCGGGCTTCCGGAACGCTCGGATCGCTGAACAGTGGGCCGGCATGATCGACGTCACACCGGATGGGGTACCCGTGATTTCCCGTGTCGATGCCGTACCGGGGCTTATGGTGTCCACCGGCTATTCGGGACATGGCTTCGGCCTTGGACCAGGTGCCGGTCGGCTGACAGCCGATCTCGTCGCCAACGACAATCCGATCGTGGACCCCCACCCTTTCAGCATTTCGCGCTTTCGCTGCGGCTGACCTCACACGAACCAATACTGGCAGGAGACAAACGTGTCCGCACTTCGCCTAGACGACCCACGCTTGGTGGTCCTGCCGACGCCCTGTGCCATCATCGACGTCGATGCGTTGAAGCGAAACATCGACACCATGGCGGACCGCGCTCGGCAGGCTGGCATCGCGTTGCGCCCCCACGCGAAAACCCACAAGTGCGCGGAGATCGCCCGCCTGCAGCTCGCCACGGGTGCGGCGGGCATTGCTTGCGCCACCATCGGCGAGGCAGAGGCCCTTGCACATGCCGGGATCGACCGCTTGATGATCACTTCGCCCCTTGCCGGTCAGGAAAAATACGGGCGCGCGATGCGGCTTGCCGACCGTGCAGAACTTATCCTCACCATCGATCATATCGATCATCTTGCGCAGATCGAGGCCAAGCACCGCGGCGACGACCGGCCTATATCGGTTCTCGTCGAACTCGATGTAGGGCAAGGCCGGTCAGGGACGAGCTCGGTTGCAGCCGCTATCTCGCTCGCCGAACGCGTCGTTGCGTCCAAATCAGTTCGTTTTCGCGGCATCCAGGGCTTTGCGGGGCAGGTGCAGCACATCATGGACTACCATTCCCGCGAACACGGCGCCCAGCAGGTAGCGGATACCTTAAGAGAGGCGATCACCGGGCTTCGTCACCGAGGCATGGCAGCGGATATCGTGACAGGGGGAGGAACAGGGACTTTCAGTTTCGATTGCCGGGGCCCGTTCAACGAGGTGCAGGTCGGATCCTATGTATTCATGGATGCGGACTATCGGCGCGTGATAGACGCAGATACTTCTGCGTTACCGTTCGAGCAGTCACTGTTCATTTTTGCGACAGTCGTTTCAGCCAGTCATGCAGGGCAGGTTACCGTCGACGCGGGAACGAAAGCTCTTGCATTCAATGGACCTGCACCAGACCTGATCCTTGGCGCCCCGAGTGGAGCCACCTACGGTTTCGCTGGCGACGAGCACGGGATCGTGCGCTTTCCCCCAGACAGTGAGCCGCCACGTATCGGAAGCCGCATGCTTCTCGCTGCCAGCCATTGCGACCCAACCGTCAACCTTTACGGGCACTACGTCGCCGTGTCCGGCAAACACATCGAAAATTGGCCCTTGCTCGGTCGCCACTAGCTCGCGGCAACTAATATCGGCAAATCACGGAGACAGACATGACAAATCACCCCGGCATTTTCTTCCTTGCAGACACGGACGAGGACGCCCTTTCGGCGGACGTCACTGGGTTTGGCGACCTGCTGATGACCAGCCAGATCCCCCTGCGCCCAGATGGTTCCCTCGAACTCGGCGATATCGAGGCGCAAAGCGAGTGCACTTTGGCGAGCCTCAAGGCCTCCCTCGAAAAATGCGGCAGCGGCCTCGAGTCTGTCCTTCATCTGACGATCTACTTCACCGACATGGCCGACCGCCCGGCCTTCAATGAAGTATACCGCCGCTTCTTCAAGAAGCCCTACCCTGTTCGCTGCGCCATCGGTGTCACCGCATTGGCGACGAAGGGCATGCTTGTCGAAGTCACGGCCATGGCCGCTAGGAGGCAGGAGGCTGATACACGGTAACGAATGTGAATGAAAAAATCGGCCGCTATTGAAGAGGAATTGGACTACCGTCACCGATAAGGGCAGTATTCGCATTTCAATGCTTAGCAAATCTGCCGTCGCCAACACCAGCGACACCACGGTGCAAAGTGGGACTCGACGTTTCTGGAGAGCGTTGACCAACCGCGGATCTGGATCGAGCGAACGCACGGTCCAGATCCCATTGATGTCGCTGGTCGCCAAGGTGAACGACGAGACCCTGGCAGCTGACGCGGCCTAGTTTGGCCGACGGATCGCGCGTCATACCGCCGCCAGTCTACGTCCTGCGCAAGGGCACACAGCTGCGATTGCCCTTGCAATGACCGCCGCGGCCAAAGAAGCGCCGCTTCTCGAAGAGGCGGCTGCCATCCTTGCTCTACACAATGGCGACGCCGTGCGCACCGTGGATTCGTCAGCGAAGGCATTTCCATCAAGGAAATCGTGCGCAGGAGCGGGCACAGCCGAAGCTGGTTCGTAGTGTTGTTCGAGACCAACACCTATGACCTCGGCCTTTCGGCCTCGACCTCTTCCGCCGGCTTGTCTTCCCGCAGGCCCTTGAACGCCGCCTGGCGGACCGGGCCATCCGCACTCCAGCCAGCGAACTCGATTTCGGCGACCAGCTCGGGCTTCAGCCAAACGACCTTCTTTTCCTTCTTCGGCTCCCCTACGCCGGTAAAGGGAGACTTGTCCGCTTCAATCGCTTTCAGCTCCGGTAGAAGCGTCTCGACCTTTTGGCACCGTAGCGTCTACCGACACGACCGACATACACGAAATGATCGCCGCGATGAACACCGACCAAGCAGCGATCGGAATTTGCCATTCGTCGTTGATCGCAGATGCTTGGTTGCAGGCGCCCGGCATGCTGAATATGCTGCGCCGGCGGCACAGGCCGCTCAGTTCACGAGGATCATATGGCGACGGGCACTGTTAAATTTTTCAATCAGGACAAGGGCTTTGGTTTCATCACGCCCGACGATGGCGGGCAGGATGTATTTGTCCATGTCTCGGGAGTGCTGTCGGGTGGCCCGCTGCGGGACGGCTCGAAGGTCAGCTATGACCTTGGCCAGGACCGGAAGACCGGCAAGTCGAAGGCGGAAAACGTTCGCGCGATCTGATCGGACGGCGTGCGGCGGTTATTTGCTGCCGCCGCCTAAGCGGATCGGGTTGGGCCAAGGGCGAATGGGCGTTGCCGCTGGATCTGTTGGGTCTAATCTTAAATATCTACCCTGATTGGTCGATGATCGGCAGCAGGCTCTATGGGGCACGGGAGAACCTGGCTCACGAAAGGAGCGCGGCGGCCCTTCAGCCGCTTCGTCCTGACAAATGGCACCTACACGAGGAGCGCCGGTGAACTAAGGAATCGCCAGTTACGTGGTCAATCAATCCAAGCACCAACGCTCCGATGAGCCCATGGCTTCACTCAGTTAAGCACCAACAGCGGACCGCCATCAGCACCCACGCATCCACTCGTCGCCTCAAGGTTCATCCACCTCAAGGACGAAGGCGCCCATGTCTTGCCGACGCACGCCTACTTTTACGGCATGGCCTCGGGTGAGGAACTCTTCGGCGACATCGAGAAGGGCATGGTCAAAGTGTTCTTCGAGCTGAACGGCCAGCCGCGCCCGATCAAGGTGCCGGACCGCAACCGCGGCGCATCGAGCGCCGCCCGCCGCAAGGCGGAGGCGGGCAACGCCGCGCATCTTGGCGCGCCGATGCCGGGCGTGGTCTCGACAGTTGCGGTCGAGGCGATGAAGATGGAGACGGCGCTGCATGCCGAAAAGGAATGCACGATCGCCGAAGTGCTCGTTCGCGCCGGCGACCAGATCGATGCCTCGTAACAAGAATGCAATGATCACACGAACACGCGACCATCAACGAGTTTTCGCGCAGTCCGTAGGAAAGAGCACTCAGCTAGCATACCCGGGCTGATGCCGTTGAGGCGCAGCAGAATTTCCATGCTTCCAGTTGGGTGTTCGACAGAAACGGTTTTGTCCTCACCCTCGGGGAGCACAGCCATCGAAGCGGCAGGGCTGTCGGGAAACATGCACGCCGTCGCCACGCTGAGTGCACCGAAGACGCCGATGGAGGCGTGTACTCGATGCGGTATGAGGCTGCGGGTCATGATTGCGCCGCCTGCCATCGGTGGAGCGACCAGCGTCATTTTGGGCACGGACTTCTTTGCGACATCACCAAGGTTCATCAACGGTCCGGCGGCAAGCCGAATGCGTTCGATACGAGCCTTGACGGTGTCGTTCGACTCCAGTTCCTCGCGGCTTTCATAGCCCGTCAGGCCGAAATCTGCCGCGCGCATCACGACGACGGGCATGCCGTTGTCGATCAACGTGCAGGTCACACCCTCGATTTCGGTTGCGGCCGAGCCGGTCGGCAGTAGCGCGCCGCAGCTCGAGCCGGCGGCATCCGTAAAGGCAAGGTACACGGGTGCTGCCGATCCCGGCACGCCGTCGATGTGCGCCTCGCCGGCATAGTCGGGCCGACCATCCTTCGTGCGGATGCGCGCCACAGCGGATTGCGCCGTGTTTTCCATGTAGATGCGGATGGCAGTTTCGCCCTCGCCGGCCCGCACCAGCCCGCGCTCGACGGCAAAGGCGCCGACGCCGGCCAGTATGTTACCGCAGTTCTGGCTGTCGCTCACCAGCGCTTGATCCACAAAGACCTGAAGGAAAAGAAAATCGACGTCGAAACCTGGTCGCGTCGAGGCCTGCACGACGGCCACCTTGCTGGTCAGCGGGTCCGCTCCACCGATGCCGTCGATCTGGCGAGGGTCGGGCGAGCCCATGATGCGCAGCAGGAGCCGGTCGCGTTGCGCCGGGTCCGAAGGCAGGTCGTCGGCGAGGAAATAGGCCCCCTTCGACGTGCCGCCTCTCATCATCATGCAAGGGATGCCATCCGGCGTCATGTCCGTCACTCCTGTCAATCTATGGTTCCGGTCAGGGAAGCGGAAGCTCGAGCAGCTTGCCGAACAGTCCCCAGGCGATCAGCCAAAAGCCGGCGCCTGTCGCAACCGCCCGCACCAGCGGCTTTTCGCCGGGAAAGAGCAGCGTCGCCACGCCCGTGCCGATTCCGAGGCAAGGGGCGAGTCCAAGCCAATTCGCGCTGAGCACCGCCGCGACGAAGAGGCCGAGCAGACCGGTCACACGCGCCACGTCGATCTTCTCGCTCGACCCACCCAGATCAGCGCCACGCAGCACCTGCACCAGATAAACCGCCGAGACGACGAGGCCGAAGACGGACACCTGCATGGGCAGCGAGCCCGGCCCGACATCGCCACGCGAATGGCCGGCCGGAAGCGCAAGGCTCATGAAGAGGAAGCCTGCATTCCACGCAAGCGAGACGCAGGCTGCCAGAAGGTTCTGCCAGAAGTGCCGGCGGGGCGCCTCTCCCCCCGATGCGGGGGAGAGGTTCAGGCCCGGAACAGCCGAAGCCTGGTTCGTCATTGGGCGTATCCATTCGCCTTGAGGAACTCGAGCTGGTTGGCGAGATCGCTTTCAGCGCGCTTGGTGAATTCCTCTTCCTTCCAGTCGGGGCTGTCCTGGAACTGCTCGGCCTGGAACTTCTTCCAGTCCTCGGAGGCCGTAACCTTGTCGACGGCTGCCTGGATGCTGTCGACGACGTCGTCCGGCGTTCCCGCTTTCACGGCGATGCCGCGCCAGACCGCACCCTCGATATCGTAGCCGAGTTCCTTGAAGGTCGGCACGTCGGGCAGGAAGTCGCTGCGCTTGTCGGTGGAGATGCCAAGCAGCCGAATATCACCGCTCTTGACCTGCGCCAGCCCAGTCGACGGCGTCATCATCGCCGCGTCGATGTGCTTGCCGAGCACGGCAAGCGTCACCTTGCCTGAGGCGTCATGCGGGATCCAGCCGCTCTCGAACCCGCCCGACTTCATCAGTTGATAGAGCATGTACTGGTGGAAGCCGCCGGGCGCATGGCCGCCGACCTTCAGCCCGCTCGGATTGTCCTTCATGTATTTTACGAAGTCGTCGACCGATTTGTACGGGCTGTCGGACAGGACGGCCAGCGAGGACGGCTCCGACTGCATGGCGCGCAGCATGCGGAAGTCCTTGAGCTCGAAGGGAATGAGTCCCTGGGCGATACCGAAGGTCAGCGTTCCCGTGAAGACGAGGATGTTGTGGCCGTCTGCCGGCTGGGTCATGATCTGCGAAACGCCGACCGCGCCGCTGCCGCCCGGCCGGTTGTCGACCTTGACTGTCCAGCCGGATTCCTTTTCCAGAAGCTCGGCAAGCTTGCGGCCATAGGTGTCGAGCGCTCCCCCAGCACCAGCCCAGACCACAAGCGTCACGGATTTTTCCGGGAAACCGGCAGCCGCGGCAGGCCCCGGCAGGGAGACGCTCGAAAGCGCAATCGCCAGGCCCAGAGCTACCCCTGCAATGCGCGTGCCGAACGTTCTTCTATTGATCGTCATATGTTTTCTCCTCCTGTTGAAATTTTGCCTAGCGGGCGCCGTTCGCCGCTTCGTCGGCACCCAATCGCTGCATGCGGCGCGCCTGGAGCTGTCGCCACAGCGGCGTCAGCAGGCTGACGAGGCTGAGGACGAGGAACAGCAGGCTGACGGGATCGGTGATGAAAATCATGTAGTCGCCCTGCGAGGACACCAGCGCAGTCCGGTAGTTGGATTCCACAAGGTAGCCGAGCACCATCGCGAGAATGATGGGCGCGACGGGGAAGCGCAGCTTCTTCATGAGATAGCCGACGACGCCGAAGCCGAGCATCAGATAGACATCGAACATCAGGTTGCGGATGGCAAAGGCGCCGAGCACGGCAAAGGCCATGATGCCGACGGCGATCACCGCATCCGGCAGGCGCATCACCCGTGCCATCAACGGCAGAAACAGGGAACCCGCGGCATACTGCACCAACGACGCGATGATCGTGCCGAAGAGGATCGCATAGACCAGCGACGGCGCCTCGGTGAAGAGCTGCGGGCCGGGGTGAAGGCCATGCATGATCAAGGCGCCTACCATAATGGCGGTCGTCGGTGAGCCAGGCACACCGAGCGCAAGCAGCGGGACGAGCGCGCCACCGACGGTGGCATTATTGGAGGCTTCCGGGGCCGCAATGCCGTTGGCCGAGCCATGGCCGTACTCTTCCGGGCGCGGGTCGCGCGAACGGGCATAGTCCCGCGCCACCCAGCAGGCGATGTTGCCGCCGACGCCGGGCAGGATGCCGAGCAAAGTGCCGATGACCGAGCCCGACAGCATGGAGCGCCAAGTCTCCTTCCAGAGTGCTGCCGACATAAAGACATGGCCGACCTTGTCCTTGATGATGGGCGCTGCGGCAACGCGGCTCTCCATCATGACAAGCGCTTCGGAGACGGCAAAGAGGCCGATGAGCGCGGCTAGGAAGGGGACGCCCTCGTAGAGTTCGAACAGGCCGAAGGTGAAACGCGGCGTGCCGGCAATGGGGTCGATCCCGATCGTCGCGAGCGCAAGCCCAAAGGCGGCGCAGACGAGGCCCTTTACCAGCGAACCGCCGGACAGGGCGGCGACTGAGGTGAGGCCGAAGACGCCGACGGCGAAATATCCCGCTGGGCCGAACTTGAGCGCGAGCGAGGCGAGAGGCATGGCCAGCAGCAGCAGGGCCAGTCCGCCGAAGACACCGCCCACGGTCGATGCGGTCAGCGAGATCGAGATCGCCTCGCTGGCCTTGCCCTTGCGCGCCATCGCATAGCCGTCGATCGCGGTGGCAGCGGCCGCCGCCGTTCCGGGCGTCGAGAGCAGGATCGCGCTAATCGACCCGCCATATTCGGCCGAGGTGTAGAGCGAGATCATCATCAGCATGCTGAGCTCAGGGCCGAGATTGTAGGTGAAGGGGATGAGAAGGCTCAGCCCGATCGACGGCCCAAGCCCCGGCAGGGCGCCAATGACGATGCCGAGCAGGGCGCCGATGATGAGGACTGCCAGGCCCGAGAAGCTGAAGATGACGCCGAGCGACTGGAGAATGCCGTCCATCTCAGAGATCCTTTGCCATGCGGTGCGCCATCACGGGCACGAAACCGCGATATCCGTCGACTACGGCAAGGCCCTGGTCCTTCATCGCCGCATGGGCGGCGGCGATGGTCTTGCAGGCGGCCCGCGACATGGAGGCCTCGAGGCCGAACGATTCGATCGTCTCGGCCGCTTCGGTCATCTCGGTCACTCGGCGCGCGCCGTGCTCGAAGGTTCGCGACAGGTAGTAGTCCGCCACCTGTCGCCAGTCGAGCCCGGGAAAGGTTTCCTGCACGGAATCGAGGATGCGCTCGGTCACGCCCGCCCGTTCCGCCGAGGAAAGCGCTTCGATCAGCAGTGCTTCCACACCCTTGATCATCACCGAGCGGATCATCTTCAACGACGAGGCCTGGCCCGGCGTGTCCCCGACGACTTCGAGGTTCATGCCGAGCGCGTTCAACCGCTCAGCCGCCTCGCCCGCCCGCCCGCCGGCAACAAGGATCGGCACCTTCTCCGCATAGGGCGGGACGCGGGCCATGACGGCGCCTTCCACGAAGCTTCCCCTGCCGGTCGCGATTTCCCTGGCGGCAAGCGCCTTGGTGTCGGGACCGACGGAGTTGAGATCGATAAAGATCGCTCCCTCCGAAAGGTGCGGTGCCGCCGAAGCCGCGACGGCCTGCGTCGCAGCACCGACGACGAGCGACAGGACGACATCCGCCGAGGCGATGCCCGCGATGTCGCCGAGCGGTTCCACGCTGCGCTGCGTGGCCTTGTCGCGCAGGTCGGCAGAGGCTGCCGGATCCGCAAAGCGAAGGTCATAGGCGGCAAGCCTTGCGGCATTGTGGCCGGCAAGACCGCTGGCGATGGATTGCGCCGCTTCGCCGTAGCCGATGAAAGCAATCGTGGTCATTCGTCCCCCTTGCGGAAAAGGTTCCTCCCCCTTTCCCGGCTTCGATCAATCGATGTAGGTCAGCCCCTTGGCGGCAAGCGCCTCGCGCATCTTGTAAATGTCGAGGCCGAGTTCGCCGGCGGCGAGCCGCGCACGGGTCTGCTGCTCCTTCTCGAGCCGCGTCCGCGATGCCTTCAGCGCGGTCTCCGCCTTGGCCTTCGGCACGACCATCACCCCGTCGTCATCGGCGATGATGACGTCGCCGGGCACGATCGCGGCGCCGGCACAGACGACCGGAACGTTGACCGAGCCGAGCGTCGCCTTGACCGTGCCCTGCGCGGACACGAAACGCGACCAGACGGGAAAGCCCATCGTCTCGAGTTCCGCAACGTCGCGAACACCGGCTTCGATTACCAGGCCGCGCACGCCGCGCACCTGTAGCGATGTGGCAAGCAGCTCGCCGAAATAGCCGGCATCGCACGGCGAGGTCGGGGCGACAACGAGAAAGTCGCCTTCCTGGCACTGCTCCACTGCAACATGGATCATCCAGTTGTCCGCCGGGGGGATCGAGACCGTAACCGCCGCGCCCGCAACCCGCGCGCCGCGCCAGATGGGGCGCATATGGGACTGCATCAGGCCAACACGTCCCATGGCCTCATGCACTGTTGCCACGCCGCATTCTGCAAGGCCGTTCACGATGTCGAGCGATGCGCGCTCGATGTTCCGATGCACGACGCTCATGCCAGCGCTCCGTGCCCCAGCGTGCCTGTGACGTGCGGGAAGACGGCCTCGTAGGCCTCTCCATAGGTAATCTTGTGATCGGAGTTGCGCGAAGCCTGAACGCCGCGCTGGAGGGCGACCCGGGTATAATATTCCCAAAGGTGCTCCTGCCCTTCCATGCACTTGATGGCGGCCAGCTTCCTCTCCCAGACCTCGCTAATGTCGAGAAGAAAATTGGGCTTCCAGTTGCATTGCTCTGGCTGATGCGGCTCGAAAAGATAGACCGGCGGCGCGCCGAGAACCGGTACGTCCGGCTTGTGTCCATGCGCCTGCGCGATGACGCGTGCATGCTGTGCGAAATCGGTCGCCATCGGATGGTCGAAATTGTAGGGGTCCTGGCGGGAATGCGTCAGCATGAACTCCGGCCGGATCTCGCGGTAGAGGTCCACCAGCCTGCCGAAGGCCTCCGGCGTGACCTGCATGGGATAGTCGCCGAGGTCGTAGAATTGGATATCGTGCACACCAAGCGCCTTAGCAGCGTTTTCCGCTTCGCGGCGGCGGTCGGCTTTCACAGCGTCGAGCGTCATCCCGGGCTTGCGCCAGAGCTTTGCCGACTCGCCTCGTTCACCGAACGACAGGCACACGACGGTGACATTGTAACCCTGCTTTACGTGAGCCGCGATCGCCCCGCCTGCCCTCCAGACGAAGTCGGCCGAGTGTGCGCTGACGACGAGTCCGGTTTTCTGATGCATGTCCATGCTCCTTCACTTTCTGACGGGCACACTGGCATCGATCAGGGCATGGCTGCTAATACGAAAGCCGCGTCTGGTTATAACTTTTCTCGAATCACGTGATGGAGTCACCTTGCCCGCAACCGACCTTAATCTTCGCCACTTGCGGGCCTTCATGCGGGTCTGCGAATTTGGAAGCCTCAATCGAGCCGCTGCCGAACTGAATGTTTCCCAGCCTTCCCTCTCGGTTGCGTTAGCCGGCATAGAAGAACGCTTCGAGGCAATCCTTCTGACCCGCTATGCCGCCGGCAGCCAGCCGACGACCGCGGGGGAAGTTCTTCTGGTGCGATTGCGCCGCATGGAAAATCAACTTTCATCCGCACTGGGCCAGGCGCTCGGTTCGAGTTCTCAGCGCGACCCTACCATCATCGCCAAGTCGCTCGCACGCGTCACCTTCCGGCAGATCGAAGCGTTGATCACACTGGCCGGTAGCGGCTCGATCACCCAGGCGGCGCGGAGCGGAGGCACCTCGGCGGCAGCACTGCACAGATCCCTCCATGATCTGCAGGCCAATATCGGCAGGGCGATCCTTGTTCGCAGCGCGAGCGGTGTCGCGCCAAATGCGCTCGGTCGCCGTCTTGCGACGCGCTGGCAGATCGCCCTCACCGAGTTGGAACAGGCCGTGGATGAACTGCGCGAGATCGAAGGACGAATGGAGGGGCGGATCAAGATCGCAAGCCTACCGCTAGCGCGCACCTTGCTGCTGGCGCGTGCGGTCAATCAACTCCTGATGGCCCACCCGAGCGCGCGCGTGGAAGTTATGGACGGTTCGTACGAGCTCCTGTCGCAGCAACTGCGTATCGGCACGAGCGACATTCTGATCGGCGCGCTGCGATCGGGAAACGATCTTGGCGGGTTGAGGACGGAGACCCTCTTCGAAGACCCTTATGCAATTGTCGGACGGCCCGGACATCCTCTTCTCACGAGCAGCAGTGGCGCAACGCTCGACCAGCTTGCGAGGCAGGAGTGGGTCGCCCAACGCCCTGGAACTCCTATCCGGGCTGCATTCGACGCGCTGTTCGAGGGGAGCGGCACGCCACCGAGCGCCAGCATCGAGACGAGCTCGCTCGTTCTTACACGTGCGATCATCCTGGAAAGCGACCGCCTGTCGATGCTCTCTCGTCGGCAAATTGCCATCGAGGAAAGAGAAAACCTCCTAAGCTGCGTTCCCGTTACAAAGGAGGTACAAAGCCGGCTCGGGTCGCGGACCATTGGCATCACCATGCGCGAGAACTGGTTGCCAAGCAGGCTGCAAGCCACGTTTCTCGAATGTATTCGGGACGCGGCGGCAAATCTAGCATCAATCTGATTTTAAAGTCATCAACAGGATCCCTGGTGCAGCCTCCCTTGCTGACATAAGCGGTAAAGGCCTCAAGTCCTTTGCCATGAGAGCGATCTCTGGGAAGGCATCGAAGAACGGCTGCTGAAGGAGCAGATCGGTCACCGCCTTGAAACACCGGTCGTCCCGATCGTGCACAAATTGCAGGACGTCAACGACCAGCTTTCCCGCGGCCCCCCTTCTTCGTCGACATCGCCAAGGACGGCATCGTTCTCTACGAGGAGAGCGGTCATCCCCTCGTCCGACCGAAGCCACTGACGGCTGAGAAGCAACACAGCGAAGCGCAATCGCATTTTGACACGTGGTTCGGAGGCGGCCGAGAGGCTGAATCTCACGCAGTCCACCGTCAGCCACAAGATCGCCCGCCTCGAGACCCATCTCGGTAAGCAGCTGTTCGAGCGGACGATGCGAACCTGCACGCTGAGCTCCGACGGGCGGGAACTGATCGAGCATGCGACGCGCGTGGTCCGCTCCATCGAGGAGATGGAGCAGTGCTTCAAGCCCGATCTCCTGACTGGCCCGCTGGTAGTGGGCGTTCCGGACGACCACTACCTCTTCGTCCCGCTCACGGTAGCGCTCAACAACTTCATGGCGGAAAAGCCGCGCGTGGGCGTCGAGATCCGCGGCGGCCCTGTCGAACGACCTGATGCGGGACCTGCGTCAGCGCAACATCGACCTCGCCGTCATTTGCGATGTTGCCGCGATGCAGGACAGCGACGTGCTGTGCACCGAAAACCTGGTGTGGATCACCGCGCCGAACTGGGTGCCGCCAAGCGACGGCGTCGTGCCGCTCGCGCTGGTGCGCGGCCCCTGTGCCTATCGCGGCGCGGCGCTTGCCGCCCTGGAGCAGAACGGCATGCCCTGGAGATGCATCGTGACTTGCACGAGCCTGCAGGGCGTCTTCGCCGTGGTGCGCGCCGGCCTCGCAGTGGCCGTGGTCACGGAAGGCGATATCGGTAGCGGCGTACGGGCCGCGCCCGCCGGCGTGTTCCTGCCGCCGCTTCCCGGCTCTTCCCTCACCATCCGCCACGCCGACAAGCAGCCGACGCTTGCCGCTCGCGCGCTCGCTCGCACCATGGCCGACGTGCTGACGAACATGACGGGCGGCGACTGCGCCGAGCACCTGCCGGATCAACGTCGCGGTCGGCGTGTCGGCGACGAAGCTGTCGACGGCGATCAGATCGATGCCGCGCACTTTCAGCATCCCATGGCCGGTTTCACGATGAGCGCGCCGTCGACGAATCGCTGATGGGCGTGAGCACGCTGCCGCGCTAAGCGGGCTGGGGACACGCGAAAGGGCCCGCCGGGAGGCCGGCGCGCCCTTTTTTGTTGGGTTGTGGGTCAGACGAAGAGGAAATCCGAGGCCGAAAGCTGCGAGAGCTTCGTGTCTTCCAGCCGCAGTTCGTGCTTGCCGAAGTCGAAGACGAGGTCCTCGCCGCCATCGGTCGTGCGGGCGATGGCGCGCAGGTCCGCGAAGCTGTCGACGCCCAGCGACGTCGCGATCTCGATCTTGTCGTAGCCGCGCTGGAAGTCCTCGATCTCGGTAATCCCCGTCTTGAAGACGAAGGTATCGCGGCCGGAGCCGCCCTCGAGCTCGTTGCGGCCCGAGCCGCCATCGAGGCGATCGTTGCCGCTGCCGCCTTCGAGTTCATCGTTCCCGCTGCCACCATAGAGCCAGTCGTTTCCGGCGCCGCCCTCCAGTTCGTCATGGCCGGTGCCGCCATAGAGCCAGTCGTTGCCGTTTCCGCCGGACAGCTCGTCGTTGCCGCCGTAGCCATAGAGCTTGTCATTGCCGCCGTAGCCGAAGATGTCGTCGGCCGCGGATTTGCCCTTCAGCGTGTTCGCGCTGGAATTCCCGATCAGTCTGGCCATGAGAAAAGTCCTTTCGATATGCGTTTGGTGGGAAAGAGGGAGGCGTCAGTCCTTGGGCTTGATACGTAGGATCTCGCCGGTCACGCCGTCGATCTTGGCTTCGCTGCGGACCTTTTCCGGCGTGATCACGGTCGCCTCGAAATGACCATCATCCATCTCGATTTCGCGGATCGTGTAGCCCTTGGCGGAGAGGTCGGTGACGACCTGCTCGAGCGTCTTGCGGGCCGGCGCCTGGGTCGCCTGGGCGAGGGCCGGCGCGGCGACGGCGAGGCTGAGAAGGCCGGCGGCGACGAGGGGAAGCGTTCTTGTCATGCTTTGTCCTTTCCTGTGATGTCGGAGCGGTTTCGCATGGCCGGCCTGTCGCCTGCCTGACAGGGCCTGTCAGCGTTCTGTCAGCTTCGGTCGCGTAGAAGGGATCATGTTCCAGAAGCTGCTTTCCCCCGTTGCGCTCACCTGCGCCTTCCTCCTCGCCTTCTCTGCCGCCTCGCATAAGGGAGCGCAGGCCGATGACGAAGACGATGCTGTCGAGCATGAGGAGGCGCGGCGCGCGCTGGAGCAGGGGCTTGTGCGCCCGCTGGAGGAGATCATCCTCGAAGCGCGCAAGCATGTTCAGGGCGACCTGATCGAAGTCGAGCTTGAGCACGAGGATGGCCGGTATATATACGAGCTGGAACTCATCCAGCCGTCGGGGCAGATCATCGAGCTTCAGATCGATGCCAAGTCGATGGCGGTCATCGAGGACGATTGATGCGCCTTCTGCTTGTCGAGGACGACGCCCGGATCGCCGCCGATGTCGCCACCGTGCTGACGGGCGCCGGCTATACGGTCGAGACGGCGACGGACGGCAAGGACGCCTGGTTTCTCGGCGATACCGAGGATTTCGACCTCATCGTGCTCGATCTCGGCCTGCCCGGGCTCGACGGCATGTCGCTCCTGAAGCGTTGGCGGGCGAACGGCCGGCACATGCCAGTTCTCGTGCTCACGGCGCGAGGCAGCTGGGCCGAGCGCGTCGAGGGGATCGATGCGGGGGCGGACGATTATCTGCCGAAACCCTTCCAATTCGAGGAACTGCTCGCCCGCGTGCGCGCGCTCATTCGCCGCTCCGTCGGCCATGGCGCGGCGACCATCGCCGTCGGGCCGCTGACGATCGACACGCGGGCGATGCGGGTCAGCGTCAACGGCGTGCCGCAGGCGCTGACCCCGCTCGAATATCGCCTTGTCAGCTATCTCGGGCACCACCGCGACCGGATCGTCCCGCCGACCGAGCTGCAGGAACATCTCTACGGCGACGATTTCTCGCGGGATGCCAATGCGCTGGAAGCGCTCGTCGCGCGGTTGCGCAAGAAGCTCGGCGCCGTCGCCATCGGAACGCGGCGCGGCTTCGGCTACTATATGGGCGAAAGCGCGCCATGACGCGGCGTTCGCTGCGGCTGAGACTGGCGCTCGCCGGCGCCGCATCGATCGTTGCCGCCCTCGTCGCGGCCTTTTTCATCCTGTCGACGCTGTTCGAGCGCCATGTGGAGCGCCGCATCGCCGCCGAACTGGTGCTCCACCTGAACCAGATCATTGCCGGGCTTGCCGAGCAGTCCGGCGCGACGCTCCAGCTCACGAAGCCACCCGTGGACCCGCGCTTTGAGCGGCCGCTGTCCGGTCTCTACTGGCAGATCGAGGGCGAGGGAACGCGGCTGCGCTCCCGGTCCCTCTGGGACAGCGTGCTGACGCTTCCCGACATTGCGCGCGGCGGGATTCATACAGAAACCGTGAACGGGCCGGGCGGTGTGGACCTGCTGATGGTGGAACGGGAAATCGTGACGCCGCAGCAGCGCGGAGGTCGGCCGCTTCGCATCGCCGTCGCGATCGATCGCAGCGACATCGTGCAGGCGACGGCGGAGTTCGAGGGCGATCTCCTGCCCTATTTGCAAGTTCTCGCCGCGCTTCTCCTGGCCGCAAGCCTCATCCAGATCGTTGTCGGCCTTCGACCGCTCACGACACTCACCGGCCGGCTCTCCGCCATCCGCGCCGGGCGGGCGGAACGGCTCGGCAGCGACTTTCCGGACGAGGTGTTGCCGCTGACGGGCGAGGTCGATGGGCTCCTTCAGTCCCGCGAGGAGCAACTCCGCAAGGCGCGGTCCCGGGCGGCGGATCTGGCGCACGGGTTCAAGACGCCGCTGCAGATCCTTTCGGGCGACGTGCTGCGGCTCAGAGAGCGCGGCGAGGAGGGGATCGCGCGAGATATCGAGGCGGTCATCGAGCGCATGCGCCGCCATGTGGACCACGAAATGGCCCGCGCGCGACAGGCGGAGCGGGCGCATGCGGCGCGGAGCGACCTCGCGAAGGTTGCCGACCAGGTCGTCAGCGTCGTGGCGCGCACTCCAAACGGCGCGAAACTCGACTGGCAGCAGGAAATCGATGCAGGGCTCTACCTCCGCCTCGACGCGGAAGACCTTGCGGAAATCCTGGGCAGCCTCGCGGAAAATGCCGCGCGCTATGCGGCGACGACCGTCTGCCTAACGGGACGCAAGGAGGATGGCGTCGCCGTCATCGAGGTCGTGGACGACGGTCCCGGCATTCCGGAGAGCGAGATCGGCCTCGCCTTGAAGCGCGGGGGTCGGCTGGATACGACGAGCGACGGTGCGGGCCTCGGGCTCTCCATCGTCGAAAGTTTCGTCGAGGAGGCGGGCGGTGCCTTCACGCTTGAAAACCGTCGGCCGGGCCTCGCGGCTCGGATCGTCGTTCCGCGGATACCCGACTATTCAGACTGAAGCTGTTTGAACAGCTGCACCGTGTCGCCGCGGCGCTCGATCAGACCGATGCCGGCGGGCAGAGGGACTTCCACTGGACGAAAACCAGGTCGCACAGGCGGTAGGCGCCTGGTTAGAGAACAGGGGCTTCGCTTCCAAAGTGATCACAACCAGGCAACGCAATTACGCCATTGATGCTCGGCACCCGACCACCGGCGCACGATGGGTTACCCGCGATGTTCGCAACGTCGGGCATTTCGGCAGTGGTGATCTGCAGGTGACGCTCAAATCGATGGCGGATTTCGAGAAAGCGCAGCCCCTTCTGCGTCAAGCTTACGAGGCGGGATGAACTTGCACGCGAACTTCACCTCAATCGTCGGCTTCGACTCGGCCTGGACTGACAATCCGAAAGCGCCAGGAGCAATCTGTGTCATTCGCCTAGATGGGGACGGCGCGCATTTACATCTTGCGCCACGGCTAGCCTCGTTTGCGGAGGCTCTGGACGTCATCCGAAGCGAGGGAAAGGACGCTCAAAAGTGCCTCGTGGCATTGGATCAGCCGACAATCGTTCCGAACCTCACTGGCTCGCGTCCGGTCGATAAGGTAGCCGGCTCGCTGATTTCCTGGATCGGAGGCGGCGTTCAGCCGGCCAGCCAGTCGAAGAAGGGTATGTTCGATGACGCAGCCCCCATTTGGCGCTTCAAGCAGGCGCTGGGAGCGATTGAAGATCCCGAGTTGGCACGAACAGCATCGAGCGGCACCTTCCTGCTCGAAGTCTTCCCAGCGCTGGCACTGGCCGCAATCGAGAACGCGTTCTGCTCGAGACTTGCCGCCCCGAAATACAATCCTGCCAACCGGAAGCGTTTCAACATCAACCACTGGCAGGCAGTCGCCGAGGCCGTCAGGCGTTTTGGCATGCTCAGTTCACTGCGGCACCTGGACGAATGGTGTTCGGTGGTAGCGAGCTCCGAGGCACCGAGAAAGGCTGACCAGGATAAGGTGGACGCCGTGATCTGTGGACTCATCGGATTGCATTGGCTTGTCGCGCCGCGCGACCAATCGGTCATGATCGGCGACCTGGAGAGTGGCTATATGATTGCGCCGGCGATAAACGGCGTCCACGAGAGACTGCACGCAGCTGCGCGGCTGCGGGATGTGCCGGTTAAATGAAACAGAACAAATTCGATGTTGCCGGCACACGCCGGCCACTCCCATCTCCGGAACGTTGACCTTGGCAACGTCGTAGGCTGCGCTGTCGACCTGCCCGACCGCGCCTTTTGGCGCCAACCGGCGATGCGGAGAGGTGGCAGAGTGGTTGAATGCAACCGGGCGATGTCACGTTGTCTACAGCTTAAAGGTTACGGGATATTTCGGCTGGCATGAACTCGCCGACTATCAGTTACAAGAACCACCGCTTTCCACCGCAGATCATCGCCCGTGCGGTCTGGCTGTATTTCCGGTTCCCTTTGAGCCTGCGGCTGGTTGAGGAGATGCTGTTGGAGCGCGGCATTGTCGTTTCTTACGAAACGATACGGCGATGGGGCCGCAAATTCGGGGCGGCATACGCGAAGCGGTTGCGCAGAAAGAAGCCGTCGCGAAAGGATATCTGGCACGTGGACGAGGTCGTGATTTCCATCGGCGGCCGAAAACATTGGCTTTGGCGTGCTGTTGACCAGGACGGTTACGTTCTCGATGAGATCGTCCAAGCCCGCCGCGATACCAAAGCTGCCAAGCGATTGCTGGTCAGACTGCTGAAGAGGCAAGGCCTGACGCCGAAGCGCATCGTCACCGACAAACTGCGCTCATACGGAGCGGCAAGACGGGACGTGATGCCCGCGGTCGAGCATCGATCGCACAAGGGCCTGAACAATCGTGCGGAACTCACGTGCCACTTCGAAAACGAGAATGGATGATGCAGGGATTTCGATCTGTCGGCGGCTTGCAACGTTTCGTCTCGGTCTTTTCAGCAGTTCGAAATCTTTTCGTCGCACCGCGCCAGAAACGCTCGGCCCTCGCCACCCACATTCATCGGATCCGCGCAATGGCGCAGTGGCAAGCCGTGACCGGTGCAGCTGCCTGAGGTCACAGACAAACGCCTTGTCCGGGCGTTGATGAAACAACGTGACATCGCCGTTGTAGCCGCCAATGGCAACGAACGCCTTCGCGTCTGCGATTAGTTCCTCCTTGCGGTTGTGGAACTCGATTACCTCTGGAGATCTCGCCCCTTGCGCATAAGCTTCAGTCGCTGTGGCATGTAGGGGCCGAGCCGGGAATCGAGGTTTCGCTCGCTCCGAGGAGAGTGCGCCGATCTCGACAAGTTCCTGGAGCCGGCGCCGCTCGGCTATTCACTGTGGATAAAACGAGTCTAATGCAATGCGTGCTTTTTGATCGCCACTCCGTCCCGCTTCTCAGCAGGTTCCTTGATCACGCACTAGTCTGTCGCCAAGTAATATTCGAGTTCATTCTCTCCCTTCACGGCTTAGGGTTTCAAAATCGTCATCAGAGAGTTTGATGCCGACCGCGGCAACGTTTTCCTCCAGGTGATGGACTCTGGACGTGCCCGGGATCGGTATCATAACTGGACTGCGTTTTAACACCCACGCAAGGGCGACCTGGCTTGGACTAGCGCCGGAAGCCTTTGCAATCCCATCCAAAACGGATCCCGGTCGAGCCAGCTTACCGGCCGCGAGCGGATACCACGGGATGAACCCAATGTTGTGAGCTTCACAGTAGTTTAACACCGCCTCGCTCGCGCGGTTTACTAAGTTGTACTTGTTCTGGACTGTCGCGACAGGAAATGTCTTTCTTGCGGCTTCAATCTGTTCGACGGACACTTCGCTCAGTCCTACGTAACGAATGACGCCTTCGTCAATCAGCTGCTTTACGGCGCCGAACTGCTCATCCTGCGGCACTTCCGGGTCAATTCGATGGAGCTGCCACAGGTCAATTTGCTCGACGCCTATTTTCTTGAGGCTCTTCCGAGCTTGGCTTATCAGATATTCTGGACGCCCGTTTGGCTTCCACTGATCGGGACCGGCTCGCATCTGTCCAGCTTTGGTGGCGATAATCAGTCCTTCATATGGGTGCAATGCCTCACGAATGAGTCCCTCCGAAATGTCAGGACCATAGGAATCAGCCGTGTCGATAAAGTTAATGCCTAATTCGCGTACTCGCTTCAATGTGCGTATCGACGCGGCTTTGTCCGTGGGGGGACCCCATATCCCCGCTCCGGTTATGCGCATGGCACCGTAACCAAGCCGCACGACAGGTAAGTCACCTCCGATCCGAAACGTGCCAGAAAGTGCTGCATTTAGGGTACTCATACCCGGGTCCTTTCATCTTGTGATGGTCATTGGGCGAGGCCTAAGGTGTCGGACGTCGGAACGCTCAGTTTTTAAGTCCGAGGATTTCGCGTGCCTGTTTGGGCGAGGCGACTTCGTCGTTCAGCAAGCGCACAATTTGGACGGCTCGATCAACAAGGTCACCGTTCGAAGCAAGAACACCTCGATCGAGATACAGATTATCCTCTAGACCAACGCGTACATGACCACCAAGAATGACTGCCTGCGCCGCCATCGGAAATTGCGCAGCACCTATGCCGAACGCGCTCCATACCGCTTTCGGCGGCAACCGCCGAACGAAGCTCGCCATGGCATCGGTATCGGCAGGCGCGGCCCAGGGAATTCCCAAACAGATTTGGAAATATGGAGGTGACGCGATCAAGCCTTCCTCGACCATGCGCAGGGCGAATCGAAGATGCCCAAGCTCAAATACTTCCATTTCCGGCTTGATACCGAGGGACGAAGCAATCGTTGCGATCGCACGCACATGATCAGGGATATTGATAAACACGCTGTCATCCGTCCCAAAGTTCGTGGTGCCGACGTCGAGGCTGCATATTTCCGGCCTGCAGAGCTGCAGATGCTTTGTTCTCTCGTTCGGAGATATAAAATCGGAAACAGGAAGAGGCTTGGCGTCGGCATCGAAGAAGAGGTCCGCACCGATGCCTGTAGTTAGGTTTATGATGACGTTCTGATCCTGCGCCCGGATCAATCGTGTAACCTCTGTAAAGAGCCGAGGATCGCGAGACGGCGCACCAGTCTGCGGATCACGAACGTGACAATGCACGATTGCTGCACCGCGCTGCGCCGCATCAACTGCTGCTGCCGCGATTTGCTCCGGCGTGACAGGCACGTGCTGGCTTTTGGCTGTGGTGTCCGCGCTGCCTGTCACCGCACAGGTGATTATAACTGGTCGACCCATTGGTTTCTCCGAATCTTACCGCTCGTCAGCGCGGTCATAGTGTTATTTTAGGAAGCCTCTCAACAAACAGATGAGAGGCTCTATCGAAGGTATTCGCCAGGCTAGCGGGAAGATCGAGTGCTCGGCGGGACGATAGATCTACATGCGCCCATTCAAGCAGGGCTTTCGCAACCAGTTGTCCGTTTTCGCCGTTGTAGAGACAGAAGTAGGTCAGCAGCCTGCGGCGATCAAAAGCAAGCAACCTGGCTTCCGCCACGTAGGAAACACCGCACGTCATCTCCAGCAGATAGCGAATAGCCACTCTGCTGGCAAAGAACGACTTCCTTTGTGATGCGACATAGGCCTCACCGACACCGATCTCGTCGAGAGTCAGACCTGAAAGACTGTCGATGATCTTTAGATATTCGGCCATATTGAGATGATCATTAAGGTCGCATTGTGCGGCCGTGACGACCCCTTCCGTTCGCGCGAGAATTACGCCAGAAGCGGAGTCCAGCTGCGCAACGTCGACAAGGGGTCTCTCGACTAGGCCGAGAGTTGCCGCGGTCGCTGAAGGTCCGACGGAGTTATCCATCTCCATCCGGTCACCAGCATGGGCCATGACTTGTTCGCGCAACTCTGACATGCTACTCGGCCGTTGAACCGCCGTCCACGGGTAGAACCGCACCGGTCATCTGCTTTGCCGCATCCGAGCAGAGGAAGACTGCGAGCGCGGCGATTTCCTCAACTGTCACAAATCCCTTAGTCGGCTGAGCAGCAAGTAGAACATCGCGCTTGACCTCTTGCTCAGTCATGTTGCGCGCCTTCATCGTATCGGGGATCTGCTTTTCGACCAACGAAGTCCACACATAGCCAGGAGCGATAGCGTTGACCGTTACACCGTGGGCTGCCCCTTCAAGCGCGGCCGTCTTGGTCAGTCCGGCGAGGCCATGCTTGGCGGATATATAGGCCGATTTGAACGGTGAGGCGACCAAGGCGTGCACGGAGGCGATATTGATGATGCGACCCCAATTGCGCGACTTCATGCCGGGAAGCGCCGCCTTTATGGCGTGAAAGGGCGCAGTCAAGTTAATGCGAATAATCGCGTCCCATTTGTCTTCGGGGAATTCCTCGATCGGCGCGACATACTGTATGCCTGCATTGTTGACCAAAATGTCGAGAGTTCCGAAGGTTTTTTCGGCTTCGCGCACCAGCGCGGCAACCTCCTGGCCATTCATCATGTTGGCGGCTGAGTATCGGCATTTGACACCGAAATCCCTTTCGATGCCGGCGCGCTCCAATTCAATGGCATCGGCATCGCCTAGTCCATTGAGGGTTATGTTGGCACCTTCGGCAGCGAAGGCGCGCGCAATCGCAAGTCCGATGCCGCTGGTCGAACCTGTGACGATCGCATTTTTCGAGCTGAGTGGACGCATGGGATTCTCACAAAACGTTGACAAAGAAGGGTTCGCCGTCAACCGAAGCATTTACAGCTTCGGGCGTCTGGCATTGTCGCCGTACCAGCCGCCGACGGCCTCTTCGTAGGCCATGCCGGCTCTGAACACGTCCGCATCGCAATAGGTGCGACCGATGATCTGCATGCCAGTCGGCACGCCGTTGGATGCGTGACCAGACGGTACAGATAGAACGGGGCAGCGGCTCATCATATTAAAGGGCGTTGTCATCACCCAGCCGAGCGCAGGATGAACCAACTTGCCGTTGATCCTGATTTCATCCCTGGTCTCGTCGAACTCGGCTGGCACAGCCGGCAACGCAGTCGTCGGACAAATCAACACATTGTATTTCTCGAGCAGCGGCCCGAGCGTAAGATACATCCTGCCAGCAACTTCCAGACTGGCAACGAAGTCCGCTGGCGTCGATTTGGCGCTGCCCTCCGCAAACGCTCGGGCGTAACTTGTCATCAGGTGGGCCTGCTCGGGCACGTATTCGGCGAGGAGCGCACCGCAAAGGTGGTTCAAATATGCGTCGCTAGCATCGAGTACCTCCGGACCCCAGCCTAAATCGACTTCCTGAACCTCGGCACCAAGCGCTCGCAAAACATCAAGCGCAGCCAGCGTATTTCTGCGTACCTCCGGATCAACCTCGAAGCCCCCGAGATCGATCGAATAGCCGATCTTCCAGCCCCTGATCGCTCCAAAGCTTCTCGGCAGCCGCAGCTTTGGTCGCAACGACGCTATGTCGAGCGGGCTCGGACCAGCCATGACGTTCTGCAGCAGGATTACATCCTCAACAGACCGCGCCAGCGGTCCGGAATGGTAGTAGAAATCGAGGTTTAGAGGAGGATCATTGGGATTTCGGCCATAGGGTGGCTTGTAGCCAACAACGCCGCAGGCAGAAGCGGGAGTGCGGATGGAGCCACCTATATCCGAGCCGGTGGCAAGCGCTGATGTCCCGGACGCGAGCGATGCGCCAGTGCCGCCCGATGAGCCTCCCGTCGTGAACTCAGTATTCCAAGGGTTGCGCGTCACCCCCCAACGATGTGACCAGGTGTAGGCTGCGCAGCAAAACTCCGGCGTCGCCGTGCGCGCATGCACGATGCCGCCGGCCTTCAATATCCGCTCATTGATCGTCGAGGAACGATCGGCGACGTAATCCTGCGTTATCAGAGATCCGCTTGAGGTTGGCTTACCCTTGATGTCGCTCTCATCCTTGACCCCGATTGGGAGACCTTCCAAGGCGCTGGTCCGAGCGCCCGTAGCGTATTTGGCCTCGGCCCTTTTAGCGAGCGTCATCGCCTCGTCGAAATGAGTGTAGGTAAACGCGTTGACCTTGGCGCTCGTCTTTTCCGCGCGTGCAATCACCGCCGCCATGAGCTCCACAGGCGAAAGAGTCTTTGCTCGGAAGCGGCGCAGTGATTCGGTCGCGGTCATATAGCAAAGTTCGAGGTCTTCCATCACATGATATCCAACTATAGTGTGCGAAGCGCTGCATTTTCGAACATCGCTTCGCGCCAATGAAAAAAGAAAAAGACTTTGTTTTCGGTCTTTATGGTAATTATACCGACCTTCTACTTCATCAGTTCTGTCCAAATTCTTGTGTAGATCTCCTGCACCTCGGCGGGGCAGGTCATCAGGAACTTGCCCTTCTGGAGGAGCTCAGCAGGCGGGTTCACTTCCGGCGCCGCCCTCATGTCCTCGGGCATGAATTTTTCCGAGCCCTTGATGGCGTTGGCGTAGCGGGTGAACGAAGAGTTTATTGCGGCGTTTTCCGGATCCATCATGAAGTTCTGGAAGAGCTTGGCATTCTCGACGTTCCGGGCATCCTTCAACACCATCACATTGTCCATCCAGATCGGGAAGCCTTCCCTCGGATAGCCGTAGGTAATCTTGTCGTTCATTAGACGAGAGCGGAAGGAGGAACCGCTGAAATTGGCGCCGCCTGCGATGTCCCCCTTAGCCAAACGGTCATTGGTCCCATAATCCATCGACAGCCACTTGGGCTTGGCGGCCGTTAGGGCGTCACGTACCTTCTTCAGAATTTCACGGTCGCCACTACATGGTGCTCCGCCTTCATATGCGATCGCCAAGTACATCACATCGTTCATTTCAGGGACGACATTGATCTTGCCAACCAGCTCCGCGGGAGGGTTCAGGAAAATGGCCGAAGTGTTCGGATCGCCAGAATATAGGGAAGTGTTTACGCTCACCCCGGTCGTACCCCACTGCCATGGAATGGAATAATGCCGGCCCGAGTCAAAGGGAACATCGACCCATTTCGGATCCATGTTCTTGAAATTCTCCATCTGGTCTGGACGAGTTTCCAGCACCAGTCCTTCTTTGATCCAGACGCTTACGCTACTGGATGACACCATCACAAGGTCGAAGCCGTGGCCGCCTTGGCGTACCTTAGCAAGCGCAGTGTCGCTGGAATCGTAGTCTGTGACGGTGACCTTCACGCTGTACGTTTCCTCGAACTTCTTGACCAGGTCAGGGCTGGTGTAGTTGCCCCAATTGTAAATGTTCAATTCACCCTCGGCATGGGCGGACGCCGTCCCGGTGAGGAGGCACATAGTAATAGTTGCGAGTCCCAGTATAGGCTTCATTGCAGCTCTCCCTTTTTGACTAGTAGTTATGCTTTTGAGGGTTCCTGGTAAGGAAGAAGAAGACCGTCACAATCGCTAACGAAATCAGCAGGAATACGGTCGAGATTGCGTTCATCTCCGGCGTCACCACACGGCGGAGCTGGCCTAGCATGTAGGTCGGAAGCGTATCCTGGCCGCCTGACTTGACGAACTCGGTGATAACGACGTCATCGAGCGAGATTACGAAAGCCAGCATGAGCCCCGCTAGAATGCCCGGCCACAAGAGCGGCAAGGTTACGTATCGAAAAGCCTTGAACGGCGTAGCGTAGAGGTCGGCCCCAGCTCGCTCGAGGGAGAGGTCCATGCTTTCAAGACGTGCTCGGATCGGCAAGTAAGCGAACGGAACGCAGAAGGCCGCATGCGAGATCATAAGGTATCCGAGGCCGGAATAGCCGGTCCAGACTTTGATGTACGAGAAGAAGATCAGCAACGCCACCGCGGTAACGATCTCCGGGACCAGCAGTGGCAGATTGATGAAGGCATACTTGAACGTCATGCCCCGATACGCGGCTGTGCGCGTTGTCGCCAACGCAGCCAGGGTCGCGCAGATCGTTGCCACCACGGCGGCGACCGATGCAATTTTAAGCGATCGGATCGATGCTTCGATAACAAGATCGTTGTTCCAGGCTGACTCAAACCAGCGAAGAGAAAAGCCTTCCCATGTCGCAATGGAGGTACCCGAGTTGAACGCATAGACGACAAGCGTTGCTATCGGCAGGTACAACGCGAAGAAGGAGATCATCGCGATGGTCGAGAAGCCCGGCAGGCGCTTGATCGAAAACGATTTAGCCATGGGCGCTGCCTCCGGACTTTCCGGCATTGCGGACGTAGTACAACATTGCAAACAAGACAATGATGACAAGCGTTACCGAAAGTGCCGAGCCAAGCGGCCAGTTACGCCCCTGTCCGAACTGCAGCTCGATCAGGTTGCCGATCATCATGCTCTTTCCGCCGCCGAGAACACGTGGGATGACGTAGGACGACAACGCCGGAATGAAAACCAAAATGGAACCGGCGATCAGGCCTTGCTTGACCAGCGGAACGATAACCTTGAGAAGCACATTGCAGCGGCTGGCATAAAGATCATAAGACGCCTCGATGAGCCGGAAATCCAGCTTCTCCATGCTCGCATAGAGCGGCAACACCATCAGCGGGAGGTGCACGTAGGTCATGCCGAGCAAAATAGAAAAGTCTGTATACAGCATCTGGATCGGCTGAGAAATTAAACCAATTGTCAGCAGGAACTCGTTTAATATGCCCTCTATCCGGATCAGTTCCTGGATCGCGAAGGCACGGATCAGCATGTTCGTCCAGAACGGTATGGTTATCAGGAACAGCCAGACCGAGCGGTTATGGGGCGGACGCGTCGCGATGAAATAGGCAGTCGGAAACCCGCAGATGGCACACAGCGCCGTCGTCGCGAGTGCAAGCTTGACGGACCGCCAGATGATCTCGAAATGCGCATTCGCGAGCGAGACGGTGTCGTCGAAGATGTCACGCGAGAAGAATACGTTGAACCAGCCTTCGGTCGAGAACTCCCATTTCACATCGCCGTAATTGCCGGGCGCAAGGAAGGAATAAAGAATAATGATGAGGAGCGGACCAACGCCCGCCGCCAGGATGAGGAGGAGTGCCGGTGAGCTTAACAGCCACCGGTCGCGAACGTCTTTTTTCTGACGAGCCTCACCGGCTCGTGTATCGTTGAGAGCCATGGTCTAGTCCCTCAGAATTTGCGCGGCATTTTCGCCGAGCCGGATCCCGACGCGAGCACCCGCTTCGGGAGCCGAAGCCCCGGAACGCGTGTTCTGTTGGCGGATAATGAGGGTGCCACCGTCATCGAGCTTGACGTGATAGTGCGTGTCGGTACCGAAATAGATCACTTCGCTCAGCGTTCCGTCGAAAGTCCCCGCGCCGGCTGCTGCCAATTCCGCATGTTCGGGACGGACCACCACGCTCAATTCCCCTTTCGGCGCACCGCCCTGCGGTAATCCTGCATGAATGGTGCCGCCTGCCTTTAGCTGAACCGAGGCGACTGCCCCGTCAGTTCCGACGAGCTTCCCCTCGAGGAAGTTCGTTTCGCCGATGAAGTCGGCAACAAAGCGGTCCGCCGGACGATCGTAGATCTCACGCGCGCTGCCGACCTGACGTACCTGACCATTTGACATGACCGCGATACGATCCGACATCGTCAGAGCTTCTTCTTGGTCGTGCGTAACGAAAACGAAGGTGATGCCTGTTTCTGCCTGAAGTCGCTTCAGCTCGATCTGCATCGACTTACGCAGCTTCAGGTCAAGGGCCGAAAGCGGCTCGTCGAGCAACAGCACTTTCGGCTGTGGCGCGAGTGCGCGAGCCAACGCCACACGCTGCTGCTGTCCACCGGAAAGCTGTGTTACCGGATTGGTGCCGCGTCCCTCGAGATGCACGAGCTTGAGCATCCGCGCAACGACCGTTTCAATCTCGCCCTTGGGTTTGCCAAGCATCTTAAGGCCGAAGCCGATGTTCTCAGCAACAGTGAGATGCGGGAAGAGCGCGTAGTTCTGGAAGACCGTGTTGACCGGGCGATGGTTCGGCAGAAGGCTTGAAATATCCTTGCCATCGAGCAGGACCTGGCCCTCGGTCGGAAGCTCGAATCCGGCGATCATCCGCAAAAGCGTGGTCTTGCCGCAGCCGGATGGACCGAGAAGCGTGAAGAACTCGTTCGGTCGAATATCCAATGTCACGTCATCGACGGCTTGGAAGTTACCGAACCACTTTTTGATGCTGCGCATACCGATGGCGCCGCCGTGAGTAGTCTTCATCTGGCTCTGATCCATTTCGTCCCCGTGGTTAACCCGACCCGACAGGATGCGCATCTCAGCACGGTCTAATGCGTCCGACGACGTTTCTGCCGGGTGCGCGATGCGTTCGCCCCTCATGCCTTTGCCTCCCTTTTAAGAGATGGACTGAACATCAGGAGGCTCAGAATCTCGAAGAGTACCTGCGCGCCGGTCTGTGCTGTATTGGTCGTGGGATCATATGCCGGGGCAACCTCCACTACATCGCCGCCTACGAGATTGAGGCCCTTCATACCGCGGAGAAGGGCCAAGGCCTCACGCGTGGTCAATCCGCCAACTTCCGGCGTTCCGGTTCCGGGTGCGAAGGAGGGATCTAGGCTGTCTATGTCGAAGGAGAGATAGGTCGGCCCATCACCAACGACCTCACGGACCTTTGCGACAATCGCTGGGATTCCCAAATTGGATACGTCTCTCGCATGCACAACCGTCATTCCGGAGATCGTGGAGAACTCCCATACATACTCGGCCGAGCCACGGATACCGATCTGAATCGTGCGTGTCGGATCGAGTGCACCGTCGAGCACGGCGTTGCGGAACGGCCCGCCATGATGGAACTTTTCGCCATCGTAAGGCCCAGCTGTATCGCAATGGGCATCGATGTGGACCAAACCGACTGGGTGGTCCCTTCCCAGCGCCTTGAGGATCGGGTGCGTGATCGAGTGGTCGCCACCCACGGCAAGCGGAATGACTCCGGCTTGCACGATCTGCTCGACGTGGTGCTCGATGTCTTCATGGCTTTGTGTTAGGTCGAACCGGCTTCGGAACGGCACATCGCCGATGTCGGCAACGGCCATCTCATGGACCGGCGCGCATCCGAGGGCGTCGTTGTAGGGTCCTACGCGTTCAATCGATCGCAGCGCCCGGGGACCAAAACGGGAGCCAGCCCGATTGGTCACGGCGAGATCCATAGGAACGCCAAACAGGGCGACTTGAAGCCCTTCCAAGTCACGCCCGTCGGGATCAATCATGCGAGCAGGTGCGTCGAGAAGTGTAGGCATGCCAGAATACGGGAACTCGCGCCGGCCACGTTCAGAAATAATTTCGGCTATGCGCTTGTATTCCGGCGTCAGCATCCGGTCGCCAAACTGCGCGCGCAGCGCGGACAATCGTTCCGCGTTCCAAGTCACAATATTTTTCCTCCTAATACTACGCCGCTCGTCCAATTTTTCGGATCAGACATTCCTCCATCGGCTGAAGAGATTGTGCGCGGAAAGAAAATTTATTACAAATGAGAAAATTTTCGCATCAAATAAGAGAAAAACTCATAAATGAGCAGCGCGCGCCGCCGTCTTCCGCCTCTTAACCCACTAAAAACCTTCGAGGCGGTCGTCCGGCATAAGGCGATCTCCGGAGCGGCTGCCGAGCTTCATGTGACGCAAAGTGCGGTTAGTCACCAGTTGCGCATACTCGAGGATTCAATGGGAATGCCGCTGCTGAAGAGGAGCCACGGGAGGGTTTTGCCGAACGAAGCCGGCACGCTCCTCTACTCTGAGGTTTCGACAGCGTTCGGAATGATCGCTGGTGCAGTCGCAAAAATCGAGAAGCCGCTCTCGGAAGGGGACCTGCACCTAAGCTGCACTCCGGCTTTCTTGTTTTACTGGCTCATACCGCGACTGGGGCGGATAAGGCAGAGCATCCCGGGTATAAGGGTGCATTTGGCTCCATCCAACAGCACTCCTGAAATCTATACCGCGGGTATAGATATCGCGATAAGGTATGGCGATGGGAATTGGCCGGACTGCTGGGTTCATCTGCTTTCAGAACTCTTCCTCTTTCCAGTCATCAGCCCATCGGTGGCAACTTCTTCTCCATTGCGTTGCGCTGAGGATCTGAAGCACCACATACTGTTGCACGCGGATGATGGCCTGGAATGGGAATCCTGGTTCAGGGCCGTTGGCGCCGGAGGTTTACTCCACCACCAGCAAGAGTATCTTTCCGACGCCCACATCGCATTGGAAGCCACGATCCATGGATATGGCGTTGCGTTGGGGGACCAACTTAACGCTCAAGGCGCTCTCCGCAGCGGACGTCTGTTGGCTCCTTTGGGCTTGCGAGTTCCTGCCCCCAAGGCGCTATATATCGTCTGTCGAGACGGAATCCAGAAAACCTCGATAGCAATGGCATTTCTGGAGTGGTTGTTTGCCGAAATTTGCGAAGTTCCTTCTGCGTACTAGCCCTACTTTGGCAGAATTGATTTGGGGTGATTTGGATGCGGCAGGTGGACATCGTTGTGGGGACGGTGGTTTGAGAGCGCGGCTATGACCGCACGTCGGATGGCCAGTTTAGGTGGGCCGCGTCTCGCCCTCTTTTCCCGCTTTACCTCGCCTGCGGATGTTCTCGTCGCCGTCGACAATAATAGTGTCTTGATCGTGAAGGGAAAGATTTCGCCCTTAGCGAAAGCATCCTGTTCGCCGCGGGAGAGGTGCCACCGTTTAGCGATGTTCTCGGCCGTTATGCCATATGGTAGCGGTAGAATGCGTCGGTCACGTCCTTGGTCATCGTGTCGAACAACTTAAGTCGCCCACGCTGCCACGCAGATGTGCGCAGAGTGGTGTCATGGACATAGATTCCAACGATGATGCTGGCATCGCCGGTGGCGATCTACTGCATACCAAGCGCTACGGCGCGCAGGGATGGCTGCCTTCCAGGCAGTCTGCAAGCACCTGGACGTCACTTTCGCCCCGCGCGCTCCAGAACCGCCGAAATGGCTCTGGCACCAAGCTCATGCGGAGGCGTGTTGGCGAAGGCTCCGTTGAAGGATCCGACCGCGGCGCGGCGGCGTTAGCGGTGACTATTGATGTCTAAGCGATTGTTTGCAATCCCACTTATTGATGATTGGAGAATGCGAGAGAACCTAAAGTCCTTCCCGCTAGTGAGGAAATTTTGGGAAGGCAGTGATACGATTATCTGAGATCGATGGACACTCTGGCGGCCGTCTTTGCCACGACTTCGTCGACCGAAACTCCATCAGCCAACTCGATCAAAGTCATTTTCGGCTCACCATGGCGTGCTACCTTGATCACGCCAAGATCCGTGATCACCATATCGGTAACGCGACGACCTGTTAGAGGAAGGTTGCACTCCTTCATAAGTTTGGGCTGGCCTTTCGCTTCGTGCTCCATAACGACAACAACGCGCTTGACGCCGGCAACGAGGTCCATCGCTCCGCCCATCCCCTTGACCATCTTCCCAGGTATCATCCAGTTGGCGAGGTCGCCAGATTCGGACACCTGCATGGCACCGAGGATCGATAGGTCGATATGACCGCCTCGGATCATCGCGAAACTGTCGGCAGAGGAGAAATAGCTTGTCTTCTTCAACTCGGTTATCGTCTGTTTGCCGGCATTAATGAGGTCAGCGTCCACTTCCCCTTCAAAGGGGAACGGCCCCATTCCGAGCATTCCATTTTCGCTTTGAAGTGTGACTTCAATATCGTCAGGGATAAAGTTTGCGACAAGAGTCGGGATTCCGATACCCAGATTCACGTAAAAACCATCGCGGATTTCGTGTGCGGCGCGCGCAGCCATCTGTTCACGTGTCCATGCCATATCAAGCTACCTCAACCTGGATCGTCGGGCGAACTGTCCTCTGCTCAATCCGCTTTTCCGGATTTGGCACGTGTAGGATCTTTTGGACAAACACACCGGGTGTGTGGACGGAGTCAGGATCGATCTCGCCTATGGAAACAAGGTTTTCAACCTCGGCAATCGTCAGCTTCGCAGCGGTCGCCATCATCGGGTTGAAGTTGCGCGCCGTCTTGCGATAAACGAGATTGCCTTCGGTATCACCTTTCCACGCATGGACAAGCGCGATATCTGCAACAAGGCCTGTCTCCATCACGTAGTCTTCTCCGCCAAAGCGGCGAACCTCCTTACCGTCGGCGATTAGCGTCCCGACACCCGTTTTTGTGTAGAATGCAGGAATTCCCGCGCCGCCGGCGCGGATTCGCTCCGCGAGGGTACCCTGTGGGTTAAATTCGAGTTCAAGCTCTCCTGTAAGGAACTGTTCCGCGAAGAGCTTGTTCTCACCAACATAAGACGAGATCATCTTCTTGATCTGCCGTGTACGCAAAAGTATCCCAAGACCAAAACCGTCAACACCGGCGTTGTTGGAGATGAACGTAAGGTCGCGGACGCCTGATAGACGAACCGCCTCGATGAGGGTTGATGGGATTCCACACAGCCCAAACCCGCCCGACATGATCGTCATGCCGTCGGTGAGCACTTCGGCAAGCACTTGCGAAGCGTCCACGATAATTTTACGCAATTGTTTCCTCCACGAAAGCAGGGCCGCGAGCGGCAGTGCCGAACAGTAGCGCTTGATGGCGCCAATCGGTTAGCAGTATAAATACTGCGTTATTCCGAATTTGAGGTATCTCGTGGACGACCCAGTTCTGCGCTTCAATTTGAGGGAACTGCCGGTTCCGATGGTGTATGCGACTCACCGGATCATTAGGGATTGCAATGAAGAGTTTTCCGAACTCTTTGGATACAGTCGGTCCGACTTGGTCGACAGGAGTTTCGCCCGCCTTTATCCTAAACATGCCGACTTCGTCCGCACGGGCCACATGTGGGGCGCTCATCTTCCGGGCGGGAAGACATACTATGACGAACGTATAATGACCGCGAGCGATGGTCATCGATTCTGGTGCCGGGTCCATGGTCGAACCCGGCATCCGACTGATCCCTTTGCGCAGGCAATCTATTGTTTTCAGGCGCTTACACGCCCCGTTGTACTCGGCAAGATCCGGCTGACCGACAGGCAGCGCCAGATAGCAACGCTAGTCGCCCAGGGAAAGACGAGCGCACAGATCGCCGAGGAAATTGCTATATCGGTCCGAACCGTGGAATCTCACCGAGCAAGACTTATGAAGGCGGCGCGTCTTACCAATGCTGCTGAGCTAGTTGCCTGGTTCAGTACCCAGAATTCTAGTTGAATTTCTCGGATCACAAGTCACGAGTGGCAATTCGTCGTTCCGTTGAGAGATCCTTGTCGCTTTGCACCCCAATAACCCCGCGCGAGCAATTTCAATGGCTTGGTACGATCGCAGGAGTTAGAATTGGCATCCCCGCGGTCAAGCAGGGATCGTTGTGAATTTGGCCGCATCGACATCTCGCATTTGCTTGACTTCGATTTCCTGACAATCAATATGCGATCCCAGTCACTGAGACCAAGGGCAAACGACACATGCGAGAAAAAGAACCGCTGCAGGGCATGCAAAGCCTCGAACGGGCGATGCTGACATTGCGCGTGGTCGCCGAAATCGGCCCATCCGGTGCCAAGCTCGCCGATGTAGCCGAAGCGACCGGGCTCAGCCGCTCAACCGCCCATCGTTTTTTAGGTGCGCTCGCACAACTGGGTTTGCTCGAGCAGGATGAGGCTTCCGGCGCCTATTATCTTGGCATGGATCTAAGCTATTTCGGTGCGATAGCCGCCAACCGCTACGGCTTGCGCGATATTGCCCATCCCTCGATGGAGCGTTTGACCGAGCGCACCGGCGACACGGTGTATATGTCGATCCGACGGAACTATGAATCGGTGTGTATCGAACGTTTTGAGGGCGATTATCCGATCAAAACGCTAACTCTTGATGTCGGGGACAAGCGACCGCTCGGAGTTGGGGCCGGTAGTTTGGCTTTGTTGGCGTTTCAGCCGGACGACTTCGTTAGTCGCGCCATTGCGGTCAATGCGACTGCGATGAAGGCTTGGAACATCTCCGCTACCGAGGTCTTCGGCTTCGTCGAGGAGACGCGCAAACAGGGCTTCGCCTACAATCCAGGCCGCGTTGCCCCCGGCATGACCGCGATCGGTGTCCCGGTTCTCGGCGCCAATGGCGAAGCTGTTGCTGCGTTGGGTGTTGGGGCGATCACCAGCCGGATGGTCCCGGAAAGACGCTCCAACATTGCGTCCTGGCTGCTTGAGGAGGCACACGAGATCGAAACGCGCATGACTAAACTGCTTGGCCCCCTCAATGGCCACGCTGTACGCCGGCTGGCGCGCAAAGGGTCGCGCGGCGTGCGATGATGTGCGCCAAGAACCGGCCAGACGTTCCGAGCGGCGTTAGCTCGCTTGCGCTTTCCATGATGACGGGCGCTTTTCGATAAAGGCCGTAAGGCCTTCGCGCGCTTCTGCCGTCTCCCAAGTATCGGCAAGCCGCGTCAGGGTCATTTCGATTACCTGCTCTTCGATCGGCTGACCGACGGCCCGGACCAACGCCTTTGCCGCAGCGACCGCACCCGGTGCCGTGGAGAAATAGGGGCCGATCTCGACCTCGATCGCCGCATCCAGTTCATCCTGTTCTACCACGGCACTCACAAGACCAACGGAACGTGCCTCACTCGCTGCGAAGAACCGTGCGGAAGAAAAATAGCGAAGGGCCGCGGCGGTGCCGATCCGGTCGACCACATAGGGGCTGATCGTCGCAGGGATGAGGCCGAGGCGGGTTTCCGTCAGGCCGAAGCGTGCCCCGGCTGTGGCGATTGCTGCATCGCAGACGGTGATCAGGCCGACGCCACCGCCATAGGCCTGCCCATTCACGCGGCCGATCAGCGGCTTTGGCAGTTCGCGGAGCGCCTTCAGCATCAGGGCGAGCTTGCGCGCTTCGGTGATGCGCTGCTCGCGGGTGGCATTAACCTGCTCCTTCATCCATTTGAGATCAGCACCCGCGCAGAAGCTCGTGCCCGCGCCGGTGAGGACAACCACCCGCACCTTGGGATCGACCCCAAGCCGCGCGGCAGCGCTCGTCAAATCGCCAATCATTTGCCCCGAAAGGGCATTGTGCTGGTCTGGACGGGCGAGCGTCAGCACCGCCACACCACGTTCATCCACCGCAACCGAAATCGTCTCGAAATTCATCGCCGAACGCCCCCTCCTGCACCTTCACAAGGTCGCGGCAAACGCCCCAGCGTCCACCAGCAAATCCATGTCCAAACCGGTGGCATACCCCATCGCTTCCAGCATCCGGGCGACGGCAACCGTATCGACATTGCCCTTCGCCCCTGGCGCGTAGGGGCATCCGCCAAGGCCTCCGGCCGTAGCATCGAAGACCCGCAGTCCCTTGTCGAGACTGACGCGGATGTTGTCGAGCGCGCAGCCGCCGGTGTCGTGAAAATGCCCAGCGAGTTTGTCTACCGGCACGCGCGCCAGCACGGCATCGAGCATCTTCGTGATCTCCTCCGGTGTTCCGCGCCCGATCGTGTCGCCGAGGCTCACCTCATGACAGCCGAGAGCGAACAACTTGTCCGCCACATCGGCGACCATCGCGGGCGGAGTCGGCCCGTCATAGGGACAGGCGACGACACAGCTGACGTAGCCACGCAATGGAATGCCGTCAGCCCGTGCCGCGACGGCGACCGGCTGCAGCCGGGAGAGGCTTTCCGCGATCGAGCAATTGATGTTAGCACGTGAAAAGCCTTCCGAGGCGGAAACGAAGATCGCCACCTCGTCGGCGCTCGCGGCCCGTGCCGATTGATAGCCCTTCATGTTCGGCACAAGCACCGAAAAGCTTACTTCCGGGCGACGGATGATCCCTGCCATCACCTCTCCGCCATCGGCGAGTTGCGGCACCCATTTCGGGCTGACGAAGCTGGTCGCCTCGACCCGGCGGAAACCGCAGACCGATAGCCGGTCGATCAATCCAATTTTCTCGGCCGCCCGAATCATCCGCTTTTCATTTTGCAGGCCGTCGCGCGCGGCCATTTCAACGATTTCGACGAATTCACCCATCAGCCTTCCTCTACGCCAAGTTCCAGCAACACCATACCTTCGCTCACCTGGTCGCCGGCGGTAGCGGCAATCGTGGTAATCACGCCGCAGCGTGGCGCCGAAAGCGCAAGCTCCATCTTCATCGCTTCCATCACAATGAGCGGATCGCCCTTGGTAACCCTGACGCCCGGCGCGACCAACACGAGCCGGATGAAACCCGGCATTGGTGCGAGAAGGCGGTTGCCGCCTGTGTTTGAGTCCGCCACGTCACCATCTTGCTCATGCAAATGAAAAACCGCGCTCTTCCCATTGTGGAAAATAAAGAAGGCGTCCTCATCGCAAACCACAGTGGCACGAGTCGTGCGTCCCCCGCTCTCCAGTTGAACGTCGCAGCCCCCAACGACCCGGACCAAGAGATCGAACACCGAGCCATCGAATTCAACCGAACATCTGCCGTTCTCGCCAATCGAGAGAAAAATCTCGTGACGCTCGCCACGGTATTCGAGCTCAACCGCCTGCCTCGCCGTCTGCCACAGGCGGAAGCCGCGCAACGTATCCCACGGGTCGCGACCGCCTGGTGGGTGCAGCAGGCCAAGCGCCACCATCGCGGCAAGCCCGAAGGCCTGAGGGTCAGTGGCATCTTCGCTGGACAGCGCGGCGCCCGCCCGTTCGATCAGGCCGGTGTCGACATCGCCTGTAGCGAATTGCGGCTCGCGGCACAGCCTACCCAGAAAGCCCGTATTGGTCGTCAGGCCGGCGATCCGGCATCGATCAAGCGCGCCGGCAAGCCGGCCGAGCGCCTCGGTCCGGTCCGCACCATGGGCGATCACCTTGGCGATCATCGGATCGTAGAAGGCGGTGATCTCGTCGCCAGCGCGCACGCCGGAATCGACGCGAACCCCGTCTGGAACGTCGAAGCGCGCCAACCGGCCGGTTGCTGGCAGGAAACCGCGGGCCGGATCTTCCGCATAGATGCGCGCTTCGAAGGCCCAGCCGTCGATCGCAAGCTCGTCCTGTTTTTTCGGCAGCGGCTCGCCCGCCGCCACGCGCAACTGCCATTCGACGAGATCGAGCCCGGTGATCGCCTCCGTGACGGGGTGCTCCACCTGCAGGCGGGTGTTCATTTCCATGAAGAAGAAGCGGTCGCCCCTCAGCCCGTCGGAAACATCGGCGATAAACTCCACCGTGCCGGCACCGCTGTAGCCGATCGCCTGCGCGGCGCGCACCGCCGCCGAGCCCATGGCCTCGCGCATCTCTGCGCTCATGTCCGGCGCCGGCGCTTCCTCGATGACCTTCTGGTGCCGGCGCTGGGCCGAGCAGTCGCGCTCAAACAGATGCACGACGTTGCCGTGGTTGTCACCGAACACCTGCACCTCGACGTGGCGCGGCTTGGCCATGTATTTTTCCACCAGAACGCGTCCGTCGCCAAACGACGCCTCGGCCTCGCGTCGCGCGCTCGAAAGGGCTGCGGCAAAATCCTGCGGCCGCTCGACCTTGCGCATGCCCTTACCACCGCCGCCGGCGCGGGCCTTGATCAGCACCGGGTAGCCGACCGCCTCAGCCTGCGCGGCAAGGAAACCTGCCTCCTGTTCGTCGCCGTGGTAGCCCGGCACGACGGGCACGCCGGCCTCCTCCATCAACGCCTTGGCGGCATCCTTCAACCCCATGGCCCGGATGGCCCTCGCCGAGGGACCAATGAAGACAAGACCCGCCGCCTCGACAGCCTCGACGAAGGCGGGGTTTTCCGAAAGAAAGCCATAGCCCGGATGCACGGCTTCAGCACCGCTCGCCTTGCACGCGGCGATGATCGCACCGATGTGCAGATAGCTCAGCGCCGCCTCCGGCGGGCCAACGTGAAAGGCCTCGTCTGCCATCGCTACATGCAGCGCGGCGCGATCCGCATCCGAATAGACCGCGACGGTCGCTACACCGAGCTTGCGGGCCGTACGGATGATCCGGCAGGCGATTTCGCCGCGATTGGCAATCAGGATCTTCTTGAACATCGTTTCTCCCGGTTATTGCGCGGCGACCGCTTCCACTTCGAGCAGCCACCGATCGTCGAAGATGGCGCTCCGTCGCGCCGGGGCGAAGACGCACAGTACCTCGCTGCGGATTCCCGGCTCTGCGTCGCATACTGCCGTTCCGGCAGGTACACCGTCACTTACGAGGTTGGATTTGTCAGGGGTTGGATTAGGCCCGGAACCTACATGCGGAACAGGCCGAACCGGCTCGGTTCGATCGGGGCGTTGAGGGCGGCCGAGAGCGATAGCCCGAGCACGTCGCGGCTCTTGCGCGGATCGACGATGCCGTCGTCCCAGAGCCGC
>NZ_JAVDTM010000015.1:0-140719 GCF_031455855.1 Mycoplana sp. BE70 | reverse complement strand
GAATAGCAAAGCGACACGAGAAATATCTCCAATGCGAAACCATTGTTTTTATTGGCATGTCGCACTTGGAAATAGAATGTACCCGGCTACATATGCTAGTCGCGTAATCTAGCTTATGGAACCGTCGAGCGCTATCCTCAATATTGCCGCTCTAGGGAACTATGACGAGAATATCCAGACCTCGCCGCGAAAACCAATGCAGAATACTTCACTAGGTAATCGAAAGTATTTCAATAGAATCGCTCCTAAAGTCGATACCTTTTGAATTGAAAGCTTCAATAATCTCTTTTAGGCGAGTGGAGAAAGCAATCCAATTTGGATATTCATCAACACGGACCATATTAGCCATTCCTAAACATTCCTTCAGGAAAACAACCTTCTCAGCTTCCTCTATCCAACTCACCCCTGGCTTCTGCGTTGAATGACCCCACACGGCAAGGGAAAGACTTCTATCGACACACGGCTTGACCTGCGTCGGATATATATTCCAAGCTATCCGCCGCTCTCCACGGTCATTGACAATTTCGCATTCGCGAAAGGCGACTTCCTCTGGCTCACAAAACGCCTCAAGTGCACATTTGAGTCTTTCAGTGACAATTGGAGCCGAAGATTGCCCTGGATAAATATCGTACCCATCAAGCCTAGACAAAGGCTTTCGCTTCAATGTGTAGACTAGCCTCCCAGGAAGGGAAAACCTCTCCGGCGCCCACAAATCCACCACCTCAGCGGTGGATTTGTTGTAATCTGTCACCAGTATTTCACCGGTACTTCCTACCAATTCGCGGCCGTGACTGAGAATCCATACTGATTCTCCCTTGTGTCGGCCAGCTCGATTCAGCTTCATACGACCGCTCTCCAAGTCGCAGCACGGTGGAGGGAGAGGCCACCACCGACGCGAACATTTTCTACAGTGCCTTTGCGCGCGACACACCGGACGGATCACCAAGCTGGCCACCGATCCCGGCTACAACTTCGTCTATTCCTACGACCTTTGGAGCCAGCTGCTCGAAGCCTACAACGGCACCCCGTCGCAGGTTCAAACCTTCACTTATGCCGACGCCAACCATGCCGCCAATTGCCGCGCCTGCCAATGCCGCCTGGGCAGCTCTGTAAGAGCCTCCGGTCGTTCCTGCAGGTCCTACGGCGCGGCGCGGCTCGATCGCCATCCGGAGCCGAAGATCGATCATATCGCCACGGCGCTGGAACGCCGGGCGCGGGGTCACCCGATGCCGCTGGCTGCGCGCCAGCGCGAGAAAGCGGCGTTTGACCTCGTCGAACATAGCCACTGTCCGTGTCGATCGGGCGGATGTCCGGCCCAGGCCAGACGAAGCGGTTGCTTTCCGTCAGGACGATCCAGGAGCGCTCATCATCAAGGCCGAGGCGTCGCTTCGTTGCTGCCGGGATCTCTATGGCGGCAGTTGGATCGGACGGCGGCGAATGCGTGATCGGCAAAACCCGGACTACCGACGTCCCGTCGTCCAGGGCGGCAACGATAGCCAGAACGAGCGCCGGGCGATCCTTGTCTCCCTCCTCGCGTCCCTCCAGATACTGCCAATGCCACAGATAGGAATAGCGGAAAATCCAGCCAACCTTCGATTCAGTCGGCAGCATTCTTGTCCGTCAGCAGTTCGGCATTGAGATGATCGAGACCCGGTTCCATTTCGGCTTGCTCGACTGCGGCGATGTCGGCGTCGCTCAAAGCCGTCGTGGCGTCAACGCGGCGGTCACGCCTGGCCAAGCGAAGATAGTCCTCATAGGCAATGAGCACCGTGCGTGGACGGCCATTCTTCGTGATAATGACCGGCTCACGCACAGCAGCGTCTTGATAGGCGCCAAAATTCTTCGAGACGGCGGCGGCGGTCACGGTGGATGTCATTCTGCACCTCCAGTTTTCCGTAAAATACGTATTTTCCGGATCAATTCAAGGTGTCTAACTAACGCAATATGTTGTCGTTCCTCGGCAGTGATGGCATCCGGCGATCCTGTGGGGCGGTGTCTGACCTGGCGTCCCCCCGACATCGAGATCCACCCCATTCAGCCACACTGCAGGGCGGCTGGACATTCCGGCGGGCAAAAGCATACCGGCGGCACCAAAAGTCACTTCTCTGTGCGCCGGAGACTTCAGCAGAGATGAAGTAACCGTTCTCTCGGGGGAAATGTCAGCCGAGCCGCCGCTTCACCGCTCACCCGCCGGACTTTAGCACCTCCCGGTTTCATATTAAGGAGTGCCAGCCACTGACCCGCCTTGAGGTTCTCCCTGCAATGCATTATATGCAATCATTGATGATTGGGGATTCCGATGGCTAGCATGACCATTCGCAACATCGATGACCGACTTAAGCAGAAGCTTCGTATTCGGGCGGCAACGCACGGCCGGTCCATGGAAGATGAGGCGCGCGATATTCTGAAGTCGGTCCTCGCTCTCCAGGAGCCGGCACCGGGAAACCTCGCCAGCGCCATTAGCGCCCGACTGCAGCCACTCGGCGGCGTGACATTGGATATTCCCGCCCGCGAGCCGATCCGCGACGCACCGGATTTCAGCCACCATGATCGTTCTTGATACGAACGTCATATCGGAATTGCTGCTTCCAAAGCCCACGCCATGTGTCGTGGACTGGCTGGCTGAGCAGCGTTCCGGTCAAATCTTCACCACGGCGGTCACCGAGGCCGAAATTCTCCACGGCCTGCGTTTACTTCCCGACGGTCGACGCCGGCGCGACCTCGAAGCAGCCATTCTTCCAATCTTTTCCGACGATCTCGCCGGGCGTGTGCTGCCATTCGACCGCGAGGCTGCGGATGTCTATGGCACCATCGCCACGGATCGACGCAAAAATGGCCGGCCGATCAGCCAGTTCGATGCGCAGATTGCCGCCATCGCGCTTTCACGCGGCGCCGCACTGGCGACCCGTAATGTCGCCGATTTCGAGGAACTCGGCCTGACCATCATCAATCCGTGGGCGCTTCGCTGACATTGCGGATCGCCAAAATCCGGCACCAGACGCGCTCTCGTAGAGCAACTTGGCCAGGCAATTGTCGACGCGCTGCTCGCTGGAGGCCTCACCTTTCATCGTTCCTAGACCCCAAGGGCAAGTGGCGGAGAGGATGGCCGAACCTTCTCAGCAGACAATGTATTAATTATTGACCTGCACGTCGTCGCTGCGGACGAGCACTTTCCTAGGTCGCGAGGCCCGCGCCAATCAGCCGATCCCATAGCCTGATGCCATCACCTAGCACTGCATCACTGAAGTCGTGCCCGAGCTTGTCTCCACTACCTCTGTCGCCCCATCCCCCTCCGTAGTAAGCGTTCGCTTTCGGCGACAATGTTCATCAATGCCTGGAGAACGACCGAGTTTCGCATAGGCTTTATCGTCTTCTTCGGGCTGATCCTGTTGTCGGTCCTGGGGCCTTCATTGCTTGGCGTCTCGCCCACGAATTCAGCGTCACCGACAAGTTCTTGCCTCCCATCGGCTTTGAGGGCGGAAGCTGGGTGCATGTGCTTGGAACCGACCAGTAAGCCGGAAAACAGGAACGCGAGGCCGAGCAGCATCAGCAAGGCGCTGAGGATGATCGGGAAAAAGCCCGGGCCCATACGTGCAGCCGACCCGAATGAATAGTTCGTCGAAAGCAGCAGGGTGACTGCGCCCGCCGCCGTAAAGAAGACGCCGCTCTCGACGTCAACATTCCCGCTGCCGCGGCAAAAGCGGTATCGCTCATCAGCCTGCCGGCTGCGGCAAGCTGACCGTTCCCAGCCTCGCCCGGAAAGCACGATACGCTCCAAAGCTACGCCACTCCTTCGGTACACGATCGAATTCTCGGAGCTTCGCCTTGTGCGAAAGGCCTCCCAGCATCAGCATCGTCTCAGGCCGTTCGCGAAATATCGCTCGACCCCGTCTGGGCGATTCAGAGACTGAGGTATATAGGGCGTTCTCTCGAGGCCAGTAATCGCAAGAGAACGCCAGAAATAAGCAGGTATTAAGTGTTATACTTATCGTGATACGCCTGCATCATGGCAATGTAGTCGGAGATGTATTTCGCGTCATACCAGACGCCGAACAGGAAGCTGGACCGCCGGCGCGTCTGGAATGGCAGACCCAGGAAATAGATGCCTGGCTCCTTGGAAACACCAGATTCGTGGACCGGATCGCCGTCCTCATCGAAGATGTCCAGCTCAAGCCAGCTATAGTCGCGCCTGAAGCCCGAAGCCCAGATGATCGACGTGATGCTGGCGTCGGCCAGATCAAGCTCGCGGATCGGGTTCTTTTCGTATTCGGTGACCGGAAGCAGGTTGCGTGCGTCCGGGGACACCGGCAGGTCGAGCCCGTTATACTCGATATGCCTGTCGATCAGGTCGAGCGTATCGAGGTAGCTCTGGTTGCCTTCCTCGATGTTCCTGGCGAGGTCATCCGCGAAGGTGAGCTTTCCATCGCTGTAACCTGCGGTGCGGCCAACTAGAATCGCTCCCTTTGAGGCCAGCAGACGGTAGTCGATCGGCATTTTGGTATGGACGCCGCTGATGGCCAGAGCGATGTGCTGGACATTCTTGTCACGATTGACCGTATCCCAGCGGCCAAGCACGCCGGTCCAGTATGCGCCTTCCCGTTGGCGATAGAAGCGTGGCGGGCGTATATGACGGCCCAGCGACAGATAGACCTTGCGGCCGGTATCAACCAGTTCTTCAGCGATCTGGCCGCCTGACGCGCCCGCGCCAACGACAAGCACTGCGCCTTCTGGCAGCTGGCTCGGGTTCTTGTAGCCGACCGAATGCATCTGCACTACGCCGGCCGTTTCGGGGACGATCCTGGGGGTAACCGGAACCTGGAACGGGCCGGTCGCCGCAATCACGTTGATGGCCTCGAAATCACCCGCCGTAGTGGAGACGAGAAAGCCCTGCTTTTTGGGCAGCTTCTTAACCGACTGCACAGTGGCGCCGGTGCGAACCGGTGCGTTGATCTTCTCGGCAAAGTTCGCGAGATAGTCGACCAGCTTCTCCTTAGGCGTGAAAACGTCCTGCTCGATATCGGGGATCCGCATGCTCGGCAGCCGGTCGTGCCATGCCGGACCGTTGGCGCGCAGCGAGTCCCAGCGCTGCGAGCGCCAGCTTTCGGCCACGCGTCCCTTTTCGAGAACGACGTGGCTGATATTGGCATTGCTCAGGTGCTCGCTCATCGACAGGCCAGCCTGGCCCGCACCCACGACTACCGTATTAACCTTTTCCATTGTCTCTTAAACCTTTCTCAGGGGAGTAGCCCCTAACCGTGATGTCAGTCGCCTGGAAAAAAGCGCGCAAAGATCCGCTCTCCCGCCGCACCGTTCAGGGATCGCGGCAGATAAAATCCAGTGCTATTGAGTTGAGCGTCAGATCATTTCAGTGATTCATGGAAACGCTGAAATGATCCGAGTTGTTATTCTTTTAACAACTCCTGACGAAAACCGGCATCCACTTGTCTGGAATTCTCTAGAAACCTGTGACCGCATCACCCGTGAGGCGACGCTGCTTCATGACCGGCATGTTGTTGCGAACTGAGTGGAGGTTCTCCATATCCAATTTAGCTGAGATGATTTCGGCGCCTTGACCGGCGCGCGCCACGACCTTCCCCCAGGCGTCAACGATGACGGAATGGCCGTAGCAGCCCTTTTCCTGACCATCGACAACCACGGTGCCGCCAAGGCCGCAGGCAATGAAATGGCACTGTGTTTCAGCGGCACGCGCACGCGCCAGAAGTTCCCAGTGCGCCTCCCCGGTGACCATGGTGTAGGCTGCCGGCAGCGTGATGACCTCGGCGCCCTTAAGCCGCAGCGCGCGGAAGAGCTCGGGGAACCGGACGTCAAAGCAGATGGCCGTGCCGAAGGTTAAGCCCTCGAACTCCCAGGTGACGATCGCCTCGCCTGGCTTGATATAGTTGGATTCGCGGAAGGCACCGCTGCCCAGGTCGCCCATGTCAAACAAATGAATTTTCCGGTACACGGCGATCTCCTCGCCCTGCCGGTCAAAGACGACCGAGATGTTCTCGACACGCTCTTCACCGGGAACCTTGGCAAGGATCGTCCCGGCCTGGAGCCCGACCTTGTGGCGCTTGGCAAAGGCCTTCGCCATCCGAAAAGCGGGCGTTTCATGCAGAGGCTGGGCAAGCTCGACCGAGTGCTTCTGGTCGAGGCCGTAATAGCTGAAATACTCCGGGAGAATAAGGAAGTCCGGCCGGTCCGCCGCCTGCATTGCCGTTTCCATCGCCGCTTCCGCTGCAGGCACAGTGACGCCCGGCGACAAACCCATCAACGTTTGGACTGCGGCGATTCTCATTGTCTCGACTCCTCAGATGAGAGAATTTCCAGTGAGTTGGTTGCGCGTCCACCGGTATCCGGGTCCAGGACACGCTCGACGAAGGTGGCCATTTGCGGCTCATAGCCCTCCCAGAGGCGGCGCAACTCACCCAAAGGCTCCGCCCCGCGATCGACGCGAAGGTCAACCGAACAGAAACCCGGGTACTCGGCGACCTTCAGCGCAGCCGAGCACAAGGGGAAGATCTCGCCGCCTGCTTCGAGCGCGGCATCAAGCGCAGCCAGCAACCTCTCAGCGATTGTCTTGCCGCTTGTTTCAAGCGCTGCCGCCACCATTGCCGCCGGCACCCTGTCGTTCCTCAGGATATTGCCAACGGCCACGATCCCCGGAGCGGATGCGTTCGCATGGATCGGCTCCTGATTGGTGCCCTGCCGCAACGCAGTCGCCCCGTTGCGATCGACGATTGCAAGCTCGCGCCACTCAATGCCGGGCGCAGTTGCGATCTTGTCGAGCGTTTCCTGGGCGGAAAGCCCGTGCCGAAGGTGGCGCAGCGCCAACGGGCCCAGACGTGGGTCGGTACGGTGCTGGGTAATGACAGCGCCGGCGTCATGATTGACGAACAGGCAACGTGCGCCCATGGCCATCGATGAGGCCGCACCGGCAATTCCGAATTGCCCCGTTTTCGCACAGCGAAGAGCGATCGAAAAAGTCATCAGTTCAGCCTCAACATGGCTCTGGCCGGGGAGAACGGTGAGAGATCAACGCTCGGTTTCTCGCCCGTCATGACCTCTGATACGAGTTTGCCGGTGATGCCGCCGAGCGTCAGGCCCAGATGGCCGTGACCACAGGCATAGATGACGCGCGGATCCTTGGGCGACGGGCCGATGAAAGGTAGGCTGTCCGGCGTTGAGGGACGGAAACCCATCCAAGTATCCTGACGCTCGCCCAGTGCGGGCAACATCTGCCTGGCCTTCTTCTCAAGCACATTTAGACGCGACTGGCGCGCAGGCTTGTCGAGCCCGCCCAGGTCCACCGTGCCCGCCGCGCGGATTTGATGCGACAGCGGGGTGAGGAAGAACCCGTCCGAGGGATACATGACCGGGTGCGTCAGCAGCGGCTCATCGCGCGCGAAAGCGACGTGGTAACCGCGCTCGGTATTCATGTTGAGGCGATCGCCAACCTGCCTGGACAGGCCGCGCGACCAGGCACCGGCCGAAATGACGAGGCGGTCGGCCGTGATGAACTGGCCGCCCGCATGGACGCGCACGCCATCGGAGCCGCTTTCGATCCGCTCGGCATTGGCCGTAACGAAACGGCCGCCGCGCTTCTGGATTGCCGCGGCGAGACTTCGGCAATAAGCCTCGGGGCTGTCGACGACAAAGCAGCCGGGGAAAATCGTTCCCCCAACATAGCCCGGCGCGAGATTAGGCTCCAAGTAAGCTATTTCGTCACGCGACAGGTACTGCGCTTCGATGCCCTCAGCGCGTCGACGCTCATTGGACCTCTTGGCGCCCTTGGCTTCTTCCTCCGTACGGTACAGGTGAATGGAACCCTTGCCGCGGCCGAGCCGAATGCCACCGACTTCTTCCATCAGGGGCGCATGGCCCTCTTCCAGCACGCGCATCAGCGAGGCAAGCGCCGAGATGGTCCCGTTCTGCCGGCGGCGCAGTGAAGCGGTAAGGAAGGCCGCGAGCCATGGGGTAAGATCGAGAAGATCACGCCAATAGAGCGTCAGCGGCCCGTCGCGACGCAACAACATTCCAGGAACCTTCGAGAGAATACCCGGAGCAGCAGTGGGAAAGATTCCCGATGGCGCAACCGTCGCCGCATTGCCAAATGACGCCGCGTTGCGGAACGAAACGCCCTGCAAGGGTGGTGTAGGGTCAACGAGGACCACATCCAAGCCCTTCTTCTGCAGCCAGAGCGCCGTGGAAAGGCCCACGACGCCGGCGCCAATCACTGCAACGGAAAGCTTGCCGCTGTTGTTGGTCTGCATTTGAGGCAGTTCCCTCAGATTGCCGCAGTGACGATGATCTCGACATCGTAGCCTTGAGCCGCAGGCGGCACGACACCGGCAGCGCGCGATGGCTGATTTTCCGGGTCAACCCACTCTTCCCAAACTTCATTCATGACGTCGAAATGCTTCTGGTCGGAAATCCAGACAGTGGCGCGCAGAATCCTGGACTTGTCGGTTCCGGCTTCCTTGAGCCAGCGGTCAACCTTTTGCAGCGCAACACGGGTCTGGTCCTGGATGGACTCGCCCTTGTTGCCGCACATGCCCGCCACATAGGCGATGCCGTTGTGGATGGAGACCATCGAGGTGCGCTTCAGTCGTTCAATGCGAACTACATCAATCATACTACTTCACCAATTTTCCGGCCGCCTTAGGGCCTTTGATTTATAGAACTTCTCCGGGAAGACCTGAGGCTAGAGCCTCAGGCTCTTCTGGAAACCCATGAGCTTTTCAAGCAACGCGACCGCAATCACCGAGAGCCCGATCAGTGCCGTAGCCATGGCTGCAACCGTCGGATCGTCGAAATCCTTGATGTACTGATAGGCCGCGACCGGCAGCACCTTGGTGTGGTCATTGGTCAGGAACACCGCGATTGAAAAGTTGTCGAGCGCCTCAACGAAGATGAACACCGATGCGGCAAGAATTCCCGACTTCAACTGCGGAAGCACAATGACAAAGAAGGTGCGGAAGACCCCGGCGCCGAGGTTGCGCGCCGCCTCTTCGATCCGTGGATCAAGTCCAAGCAGATTGGCTGAAAGTGCACGGATGGCAAACGGCAGTGCGAAGACCAGCATGCCAAGGCAGAGGCCAAACAGACCAATACGGATCCCGCCCGCCGACAGCAGTGAGAGCAGGGAGACACCCGTCACGACGCCGGGGATGATCAGCGGCGACAGAATGATCTGCTGGATCAGCTCCTTGCCGCTGAAATTGGCCCGCACCAGCGCGTAGCTGGCCGGAATGCCGATCAAAAGGCTCAGCGGCGTTACAATGAGGGCCATCGTGAACGAGTTCTTCGCGGCATCCATGAACATGGACGAACTGTAGAAGTTCTTGTGCCATTCGAGCGAGAACCCGGTCGGCGGCCACTGGAAATAGCGCGTCGGGCTGAACGAATGGAGCACGACGAACACCACTGGCAGCAACAGGAAGATGACCGCGATTGTCGCCAGGGTAGTAGCGACGATGCCGAACTTTGCTTCGAGATCACGCCTAAACATCACGAAACGGCCTTCTTGATTTTCTTGGCAATGAAGTTGATCAGCCAGATCGACGCGAACGCACTGACGAGGAATACGACGGCAGTAGCAGCGGCATATGGAACATCATATTCGGTGAACATGCGGTCATAGATCTGATTGGCGATCATCCGGACTTTTCCGCCGCCCAGAACCAACGGGAAGAGGAATGAGGCAAGCGCGATTGAATAGACGAGAACCAGCGTTACCATGAGCCCCGGCAACATCATCGGCATGGTGATGCGCCAGAATGTCGTCGTGCGGCTGGCGCCAAGGCTGCGCGCTGCTTCCTCGACCGAAACGTTGAGGTTCTGGACGACGCCGATGAGCGTAAAGACGGCGAAGGGCAGCAGGTAATGGGTGATTGCGATGCCAACCCCGGACCAGTTGTAGAGAAACCGGATCGGCCTATCGATGACGCCAAGCCCAACCAGGCTGAGGTTGATCAGTCCCTTGTTTCCCAGAAGAATAAGCCAGGAATATGCGCGCGTCACACCACCGGACAGGAATGTGACGGCGATGGCGAGCATGATCAAGGTGCCAATCCACGGTCGCTTGGAACGCACAATCGCCATCGCCATCGGAATGGAAATGGCGACGGTAATCACCGAGATCACAAAGGAAGCCCCGAGCGTGCTTACGAGCACCGACTGGTTCGTCCCGGTGAACAATACGCGCCAATAATTGTCGAGTGTGAACGCCCCGACGAACTGCGATCCCGGAGGGCCCTTTACGAAAAAGCTCGAGAGACCGAAGTAGCTGTACGCTGCAACGATAAAGAGGCCGATAATCAGCGCAGGCGCAATCAGATACTTCGTGCGATCGTTGGTTGCCTCCATCATGCCCTCAACAGAATTGTCTGGGCCGGATCGAGGATCAGCTTGACTGACTTCCCGATGGCGTACCGGTCACGGTTGTTGTTGCGCGGAGCATTGGCCTCGATCAGGAGGCCGTTGACCTCAGTACGATAGACCACCCGCTCGCCAAGTTCGTGCATGTTCTTGACGGTTCCGGCGATCCCTTCTCGCGGATCATCGGCGCCGACAACCTCGATATGGGAGGGACGGATCGAAACCTTGCAATCTGCGCCTGCGGATTGGCCTTCGGCGTCATTGACAAAAATCAGCTGCCCGCCCACCGATAGGGTTGCCTCTCTGCCGTTGCTGGCGACAATTTTTGCATCAAAGATATTGGGCACGCCGAGGAACCTGGCGACGAATTCGCTCCTGGGTCGATCATAGAGCGCGATCGGAGAATCAAGCTGCTCAATGCGGCCTTGGTTCATGACGGCGATATAGTCAGAGAGGTAGAGAGCCTCTTCCTGATCGTGCGTCACAAGGATCGATGTGATGCCCAGTTTCTGCTGAAGCTCGCGCAGCTCAGACTGCAGCCCTTCGCGAAGGTGCCGGTCGAGAGCGCCAAGCGGCTCATCGAGAAGCAAGAGCTTGGGCTTGATGACCACGGCACGCGCGAGGGCAACGCGCTGCTGCTGGCCACCGGATAACTGGCTGGGATAGCGGTCCGCCAGATGCGTTAGCTGGACCATCTCGAGCGCTTCGCGCACGCGGGTCACCTGCTCTTGCCTTGATACGCCGCGCATCTTGAGGCCGAACGCAACGTTCGATTCGACGGTCATATGCGGGAACAGGGCATAGTTCTGGAAAACCATGCCGATGTCACGAAAGTTCGGCTCCACCCTGCTGATGTCCTTGCCATCGACGAGGATCTCGCCGGATGTCACATTGAGAAAGCCCGCGATCATTCGGAGAACGGTGGTCTTGCCGCAACCGGATGGTCCAAGAAGAGTCAGGAGCGATCCGCTCGGCACGTCCAGATCGAGGTCGCGTAACGCCACGAACGAGCTGTACCGCTTGGTCAGATTCCTGAGTTGCAAAGTACTGCTCTGCAGATGTTTCATGGTCGCCATTCCATCAGAGAAGAATTGGGGGAGTGCTCGAGCGGCCGGCCGCTCGAACATTCGGTCGAATTTGAATTGGGGGAACTGTCAGCGCGCTACCGTAGAAGCGCGTGGTTCACCGGACCGTCTCGATCCGGGTCCGACAGAAATTGCCAAGCATGGCACATGCTATCGGATGATACGCACTGTCCTTCATTTCTATCCCACTGGTTGATTGAAACCGCGGATCAGGTGAGCTCTCATCAATTGCTCGGCCCCCTCCGCATCCCGCGCTTTGATTGCCTCGAGAAGCTTGACGTGATCCTGGATCACTTCCTGCGATTGCGCCCGGCTGAGAGCGGAAAGATTTGCTTCACTCATGAAAAAGCCGGCGTAGTTGTCTATCGCGGACTGTAGTTCGGGAACTCCGCATGCATTGTAGATCCTCCCGTGAAATACATTGTTGTTGCGCACGCGCTCGGTGCGTGCCTCTTCCGGCAGCGCTAGCGCCAATTTGATCGACTCCTCAAGAACCTTGAAGTCTTCCTCGTTGAGGTGGGGCACCGCGAGCCTCGTCGCGTAACCCTCAAGTGCAATTCTGATCGCACGGATACCCTTAAGCGCAGACTTCACATCCGCGACAACGACACCAGAAGACGTTCGCACAAGCAGCCTGTTGGAGATAAGCCGCGTAAAGGCTTCGCGCAGGGGCGTGCGGCTGACCCCGAGCCGCTGGGCCACCTCGACTTCTCGCAAACGCTGCCCCGCCTCGATCTTCCCATCCAGAATAAGCGACCGCAACAGCTCATAAACAGCATCGGCAGAGCTAACCGCAGCCAGCCGGAATCCAACCAGATCGTCAATTCCATCGGCATCCATGATATCTCGCTTCCATAATATTCACTGACATGCCTTGGTTATGCCGCGATCAAAAGTTGACTGCCAGTCCCCAGACAACTAGTTTGTACGTTATCCCTTGTCCCGGACCTTCCCGTTCTTGGAGAGATCAGCGATCAGCGTCGAAAATACCGCGCCGCGCCCCACGAGACTGTCAACGACAATCGTTTCATCGCGAGAGCAGATGTCGTTGCAGATCGGACCAAGGCCGTCGATCGTCGGCACACCGAGCGCGCCGCAGAAGCTCGCGTCGGAGCCGCCTGAGATATTGGTGAGTTCAAAGCAGGGCGCGCCGATATTCTCGGAAGCCTTGGCAACGATGTCGTAAAGCTCCTTGGTCTCGGGCGTGCAGGCCCAGGCAGGCCGCGTCCAGCCACCAGACAGAACCACCCGAACCCGGTCGGTCGAAACCTCGGCAATCAGACGCTCCACTTCCTTTTGCAGCTTCTCAGCTTCGTCAGGCGTTCGAGCGCGCATATCAACGTGGAGCTTAGCGTGGCCCGGAATGACCTGCCGGGCATCGCCACCCTGGAACACGCCGACGTTGACGATGGTGCCATTTTCGAGATTCGTCAGTGCCTCGATCTGGGGCACGAGGATGGCAAGAGGACGAATCGCGGAAGCGCCCTTGAGATAGTTGGCTGCCGCATGCGCGGTCTGCCCGGTCGCCTCAATAAAGAAGGCACCAACAGCACCGCGAGAGGTAAAATAACCACCGCCGGGGCGACCAGGCTCAAGGGTCAGGACCCAATCGGAGGTCTTCGCGTGCTCCTCGATCCAACCGCGCGAGAGCGGACTCCCGAGCTCTTCATCGCTGACGACAAGGAACTTGATCTCTTCAAACTCGGCGAGGCGCGCCTTTGAAGCAACATCAATGGCATTGACGGCCAACACAAGCCCGCCTCGCATGTCACCAACGCCGGGGCCGGTTGCAAGCTCGCCCTTGATCTCGAAAGGCCAGTTCTCGAGAGTGCCGCGCGGCCAAACGGTATCGGCATGGCCGAGGATCATCAAGCGACCCTTGCCATCACCGTTGCGTACTGCCAGCAAGCGATCTCCGCGCTCGTGCACCCGCTCATAGTGCAGCTCAAAGCCAAGCGCCTGCAACCGTTCGCCGATCCAGCGTGATGTGCGGGTCACACCTTCAATATCATAGGATCCCGCCTCAATAGCGACGAGCTCGGCAATGTCTGCAAGCATTGCATCAAGACGATCCGCAAAAACGCTGCGAAACTCATTAGCCAGGGTCACGATAGCCTCCAAGTTTGTATACAGGGATACAAACATACCTGTGCGCAATTTGCAACAAAAAACTTAACAAGTGCTATTTCTGGACCTGCGGGCTGCTCCAGCACCCTCCCGCTATCTCTCCATTCAGAAGCGAGAGCGGAAGGAGGCCGTTTGACTGCAGGCGGCTGCCCAGTTCCAGCAACGCGAAGTCGGCGTGCATCGGGGCCATGATCTGCATGCCGATCGGGCAACCGCGGGAATCGCGACTTGCAGAAAGTGCAAGCGCAGGCAGGCCGGTAAGATTGGCAGCCGAAGTGTATTCCAATGGATTGCCGACGCTCCTGTTTGGTGCGCCAAGCGCATTATCAAGCAGGGGCGGAATAGCTGCATGAACCGGCAGGGCCAGCCAGTCGATCTCTTCGAACAGCTTTTCCCACAGGATGGTAATCTCGGCCTGCCGCTTCAGGGCGCCAGCATAGTCGTCATCCGACAAGCCCAATCCCTTTTCGATCAATGTAGCGAGCGCCTGACCATAGTCTTGGCTCTTCGCGGGATAGGTGGTGGCATGGCCAAGCGCCGTCTCCCTAGCGCAGATCCGCTCCCACGTTTCGTGCAGATAGGGGATGTCCGGCAGGTCGCAGGCGATGAGATCGAGGCCCATACGCTCGGCTGTATCAAGCAGGCAGCGATAGGTTGCCGCAACCTCGGGGTCGAGCCCATCATTGAGCAGGATCGGAAGGTAGCCGAAGCGGCGCATTTTTTCTTGCGCCGGTTGCGTATTGTCATGGCCCGACATCGCTTTCAGCAGCAGAGCGCAGCCTTCCGCATTGGATGCCATTGGACCGATATGGTCGAGACTGGGGGCCATGGCGCAAATGCCATCGGTGCTGACAAGGCCGCGGCTGGGCTTGAGCCCTGTTATCCCGCAATAGGCTGAAGGGAAGCGGATTGACCCGCCAGTGTCGCTGCCCACGGCTGCGGCTGCGAGGCCGGCAGCGACCGCAACACCCGAGCCCGACGAGGATGAACCAACGCGAAACAATGGGCCCCACGGGTTTACCGGAACTGGCATTTTCGGATGGTGGGTGGAACAGGCACCCTCGGCCATGGCCAATTTGCCGAGAATAACCGCGCCCGCCGCCAGAAGATTGCCCACCATCGCTGCATTGCTGCCGGTATTGCGATCGCGAAAAATCGCCATGCCGTTGGACGTCGGCGCGAAATCAGTTTCGCATAGATCCTTGAGCGCAATGGGTACGCCATGCAAGACCCCAAGCGTCCTGCCCTCAGCCAATGCCCGGTCGGCTGCGTCTGCCTGCGCGAGGGCTGTTTCAGCAGTGACTGTGATGTAGGCCCGAAGCGACGGGTTCAACCGCGCGATCCGCTCAAGATAGTGTTGTGTAAGCGCGACGGAGCTGACCTCACCTTTTGCGACCGCTTTTGCGACCTGAGCCAGCGGTTTGGCAATGAGCTCGGGAAGTCTGATGGCGGCGATCGGGGTGGACAGTGTCATGGGCTCGCAAGGGGTCGGCCAGCGAGACGAGCCAGCCGCCCACTGTCTTGATTTGAAGCTTTGTCGGAAAGAAGATCAGGTGGCTCTCACCACCTGATCGATCTCAACTCCGTAGAGCGGTGGTGGTGTGGGGGTTAGTGGGTCGCGATTTCGTCGAAGCGGACGGACCAGTCGCTGATGTTTTTCAAGACGACAGCGCCATCCATCACGATGCCGTCGCCTTCAGCGGGCAGGGCCGCTGCGAGTTCTGCCGGCAGCGTTACGTTCCGGTTGACCGGAGCCATGTTCACCCTAGCCAGCATCTCTTCCTGTGCAGTCTTCGAGATGATGAAGTCGATAAACTTGGCTGCATCTTCCTGGTGCGATCCGTTCGTCATCATCATGACGTCGAAATACATCGGGGCCGGACGCGGAGCGATCATCTTCATGTTGAGGCCTTCGCCTGCAACCGCATTCATGTGCGAGCTCTGTCCGATGAGGATGCTCCCCTCCCCCTGAACGACGGACTGGCGAGCCTGGGAGTCCGAGGTGTAGTAGAGCGAGACATTCTCATTGAGGCGCTTGAGAGCCTCAAATCCGGGGTCGAAGTTCTCCGAGGTGCCGCCATTGATGGTGTTTGCAACCGTCAACAGCGAGCCGGAGTAGATCGACATGGCCGGAGCAATGATCTTGCCCTTGTACTCAGGCTTCCAGAGGTCTTCCCAGGAAGTCGGCGGGACATCTATGGCGTCCGCGTCATAGACGATGCCCATCGGGTAATAATAGATGCCGACCCAATCCTCGGACATAGCGCCCTTGATCAACTGGTCGCGGTTGCTCAGCTTGTCCTGCGGAATCTTGACGAACAGCTTCTGATCCTGCGCCGCCTCGCTTGCAATGGTGCTGGTTGCAAACCAGACATCCACGGACGGGTTGTCGCGCTCGACCTGGAGCTTGACCAGCCCCTCGCCCGAAGACGACTGGGTGACGGCATTGACCTTGATACCCGTTTCAGCCTCGAACTGCTGTGAAATGGCCATCAAGCCGTTTTCCCACGTCGAGCCCCAGATCTGAACGGTAATCTCTTTGGCCTGTGCAAATGCGGGGCTGGCTGCGAGCAGCACGCCGCACGATAGAAGCAGGGACTTAATATTCATGGTATCTCCTCCTGGTTTTAAGGTCATCTCGGCTGTCAACGCGTATGTGTTGTGAGCAAACGTCGGCCATGGAAAGGAACCGTCGGATCGCCGACAGTCGTCCAGCCACCGGAGTTCCGTTGTTCCGGAGCGAGACCTGCCGATCATGTGGTGCATGTCCTGGACGGATGGGCTTGAAGGCCACCTCTTTAACGCGATCTTTGATCGCGCGGGAAAGACCCGGCATCAGCCATCGCCGCAATAGGACCCACTTTGAATTCCAGTCAACTCAGCGAAGCCGGCAGCACAAACTCAGCTGCCTCTCCAAACCGGCGTTCAACTCCGCGGAAAGAGTCAACGGTCCACCTCCCCAGTGCCTGTGTGTGCCGGGATACTTGCATACAGAAATGGCAGGTGCAACAAATTTTTGAGGAATGTCAAAAATGGTGCGCTCACGAACCGGAATAAATTAGCGGAGGGCCCGCGTCCTACGAGGCGCGCTCAGTGGTGGGCCGACATTGCGCGAGACGATCGACGCATTACTGACGATCTGCGCGCCTACATGGATTGGGTCGATGCAGTCATGTGGCCGCGCTTCCGTCGATCTCAAGCGGAGCCATGATCGGTCCCTTGCGCATGGCGAACGTGCCGGCGGCCGACTGGGCATGTTGTGCATACCGTAGACTTCAGCGATGCCGAGCCTCTCTTGAACGCCGTCTTTGGCCATCTCGTTGGCGCCGCCGCCTTCTCCCACCGGCTGGAAAATCACTGCGACGCTGGCCGGCAAGCGCCGGGTCGCGGGAAGATATTTGGCTGCGTCGAGAGTAGGATGGCAGCGACTCCATATCGGCCCTGAGACCGATCACGGGACCGCCCGCGCCAGTCGACCGCCAATCCGCCCTGTGCGTGACCCACCTGTCCAGCCGAATTCTCGCATGCGTTCGAGATGAACCTATCTTGTGATTAATCTGCCGCAGTCGCGACCGTTTGAAACCTTTCTACGCGAATTTTGCTACTTTTCTGACTAGCTGCCATTCGCTCGCTTCTGTATTTCTCGATTCCCATCTCAAGTACCTGAACGAGTGTCTCGCTGATCTTTCCGACCCGAGGAACAGACGTGAAGTATCGATTTTTGACTGCAGCATCGGCCGTCTTCACGTTGGCTGGCATGCTTCCGGCAGATGCGGCCGACCCGTTGGTGCCGGCGCTTGCTGTGCCGCCGCCGTGGTCCGGCTGTTACCTCGGTGCAAATGCTGGTTAGGTGCACGGCGATGCAGACGCCACGGATTCGCCCTTCACGGAAGGCCCTTTCGCGGGGGCGGGCTTTTCCTGGAACAGTGCTGGCAACCCCTATGAGCGCATTTCCAACGATGACAGCGGCATTGCGGGCGGAGTAGAGGCTGGCTGTGACCGTCAGTTCGATTACAACGGCACGTCTTTGGTGCTGGGCGGTGTCATCGATTTCTCGCTCATGAACCTCGGCGCGACCGGTACGTCCGCCATCAGCAGCGACACCCACACCAGCTTTGACATCGATTGGGCGACGAGTGCCCGAGTTCGCGCCGGCATCGCCGCTTCCGATTTGCTGTTTTATGCCACCGGTGGCTACGCGCTCGCGAATGTGGACGTGCGCGCCTACAGTCGGCCGACCCTCGCGGCGCCCGGAGAAATGGACGTGTCCGGCGGTGGGACCGAAGGCGGCTGGGTCGCCGGCGCCGGCATCGAATGGCGCGTCAAACCCGAGTGGTCGGTCGAAATCGAATACCTGCATTATGACTTCGAGTAACCACCGATCGATCTCGCCGATGTTCCCACAACGAAGGCCGAAGAACGCATCGCCCTCGCTCGTTTGCCAAGTTTATCCCGCACTTAGCTTTCGTCCAAGGGCAGCTTCTGGGGAAACAGGCAACTGCTCGGATAATCGAAATGGGGTCGGGAGTGGACATTGGTGAACGCTTGGAAGGATGACCGCAATGGGGGCGCAAAGCGGAAATTAGATCCGGTTTGGGACCGCCTGCGGTCTGACTGCTTCCCGCAAGCAAGCGACGAAAGCGGCCAGACCGCCGCGGTTCGCCGAAGTCCGCTATTGGCGGTGGGTTCAACTGATTGCAGCAACACACTCTGCGAACCTCTCCGCTGGGGTTTGATAAAGCAAGGTCTTTCTCGGACGTTCGTTAAGCTGCCTGGCGATAGCACTGAGGCCTGGCTGTGTACGGACAGGTCGGGAGGTCTGCCGACATCCCGACGATGTCAACCTCGTCCCAAACGCGTCCGCTAGTGCTTCAGGAAGACATGCGCTTCTCGCTTTCAATCGCCTCATCTTTCCTACGTGGCGTTCATATGCCCCAAGCGATCCGCAGGCGTCGAAATTCTGGCGGTGAAATGGGCGATGCTGGCTGGGCTTGTGTCCGTCCTGAAACCGCGGCACGTGATGTTTCCGGCTGACTTCACAACTGGCCGCAGATCGTAGCAATACCTTACTTGCACTAGCGTTGAGCCGGCCCTAGTGCTGCTCCGGTCATCCCCTCACAAGGCACAAATCATGGAAATTTTCACATCTGCCGGCCTGCTGGCTCTCCTGCAGGTGGCTATGATTGACTTGGTGCTCGCGGGCGACAACGCTGTGGTCATCGGCCTCGCTGCTGCCGGCCTGCCCCCCGAGCAGCGCAAGAAGGCCATCCTTGTGGGCATCCTTGTCGCGACCGTCCTTCGCTCGCTCTTGCTAGCGTCACGGTTCAACTGCTCGACATCATCGGACTGCTTCTGGCAGGTGGCATTCTCCTGCTTTGGGTGTGCTGGAAGATTTGGCGAGAGCTTCGCGCCGCGGTCGGTGTCGACGATGCACTCGAAGACGGGACGAGCACTCCCAGGAAGACAATTTTTCAGGCCGCAACACAGATCGTCATCGCGGACGTCTCCATGTCTTTGGACAACGTTCTGGCCGTTGCCGGTGCATCACGCGAGCATCCGACCGTTCTTGTCATCGGCTTGATGCTGTCGATTGCCATGATGGGTATCGCGGCAAACTTCATTGCGCGGCTGCTGAGCCGATATCACTGGATCGCGTATGTCGGTCTCGCACTTATCCTCTATGTGGCCCTACACATGATTTATCGCGGCTCGATAGAAGTGTGGCCTCACTTGGTCGCGGCGCTTTAGACAAAACCAAATCCGCGTCTTGGCAGTTCACTCTCTACCGGCTCCTCGCCTGCAATAGACTGCACAAATTAGAACATCCCGCCGACATCGCCCGTTGGCCGCGGATGGGCCGCTTAAAGCATGCGAAACATCACGTAGGCGTCGACGTAGCCGAGCGTGGGGTGAAGGAACACTTCCGGAAGCCGACCGACGATCTCAAAGCCGAGCGACTGCCACAGCTGCACCGCGCGTTCGTTGCTGCTGACGACGAAGTTGAATTGCATGGCCCGGAAACCTTTCGCGCGAGCATGAGCGAGCGAGTGCTCGTGCATCTGGCGGGCCACACCTCGGCCACTTGCCGTCGCGTCTGTCATGTAGCCGCAGTTGCAAACATGTTGCCCGCCGCCCGCCCGGTTCGCTTGGATGTAGTATGTGCCCAAAATCAGGCCATTCTCTTCCGCGACGAACGTTTCCCGGCCCGGACTCATCCAGTAATCCAGCGCATCGCTTTCGCTAAGATCGCGGTCGAGGGTGTAGGTCTCGCCCGCGCGGATTGTAGGACCAATAATCCTCCAGATCGCGCTTCGATCATCGTTGCTTGCGGTGCGAACTAGCATTGCTTCACCTAACGTCGGCATCGTGCGCACACAACGCGCCTATCGCATGTCCAAAAGGACACCTTGCCGCCTTACTCCACCAAACCGTTGTAACATGCCAGAACATTAGATAAAGGAAAGTCCGTATCTTTGATGGAGTCGCTGACGTGTCGAGTGAAGAATCAGCAACCAAGTAGGCCGCAGCAACGAGCATTGTTGTTGCGGCGCTCTGTAAGACCGATCTCATCTGATTGCTGACGAGCAGACACCGCCCTGTATCTTTGATTGAGCGGTTGATTCCTCATGACCACCACACGCCCGACATGGGCCTATACGCTGCCGGCAGCTCTGCTGTTGATGGCTCCCTTCGACGTCCTCGCTGCACTTGCGATGGATATTTATCTCCCTGTAGTTCCAGCGATGCCCGGCATCTTGAATACGACGCCATCCACGATCCAACTCACATTGAGCCTCTACATGGTGTTGCTCGGCGTGGGCCAAGTGGTCTTCGGGCCGATTTCGGATCGCATGGGGCGACGGCCGGTCCTGCTTGCTGGCGGCGCAATTTTCCTCGCTGCGTCTCTAGGTGCGGCGTGGTCGTCAACGGCTACAGGCATCGTCGCTTTCCGTCTACTTCAAGCACTTGGCGCGTCGGCCGCGCTGGTCGCGACGTTCGCGACGGTTCGCGATGTTTATGCCAGCCGGAACGAGGGCGTCGTCATTTACGGCCTTTTCAGTTCAATACTAGTCTTCGTCCCTGCCCTCGGCCCTATTGCTGGAGCGTTGATTAGCGAATTTCTTGGATGGAGAGCGATTTTCGTCACCCTGGCTGCACTCGCATTACCCGCATTGGTCAATGCCAGTTTCAGGTGGCACGAAACTCGGCCGTTGGATGAGACGAAGACGCGCCGATCCGTTTTGCCGATCTTCGCTAGCACGCCCTTTTGGGTTTACACGGTCGCCTTTAGCGCCGGCATGGGCACCTTCTTTGTCTTCTTCTCGACAGCCTCCCGCGTGCTGATTGGCGAGGCCAACTATTCTGAAATGGGTTTCAGCCTGGCATTTGCGACTGTGGCGCTCGTAATGATTGTGACAACTCGGTTCGCGAACTTCTTTACTGCGAGATGGGGCATCGCAGGATGCGTGGGACGCGGGATGGCGTTACTCGTTTGCGGCGCTGTCATATTAGGGATCGGCGAGCTCTTCGGATCGCCGTCATTCTTTAGTTTTATCATGCCGATGTGGATTATGGCGGTCGGTATTGTCTTCACGGCGTCTGTTACCGCGAACGGCGCTTTGGCACAGTTCGACGACATCGCAGGATCAGCGGTCGCGCTCTACTTCTGCATCCAGAGCCTAATTGTCAGCATCGTCGGAACCTTGGCAGTGACGTTGCTAAATGGCGACACAGCGTGGCCCTTGATCTGTTACGCCACGACGATGGCGGTGCTGGTATCAGCGGGTCTTGCAGTACTTCGATCCCGTGATGTTCCCGTCGAAAGACCGCCAGTCGTCTGACTTGGGGCTGGCAAGACGGCGCACTCGCCATCGCAGCCTGGAAATTGTGATATCCTGTCAGGAAGGAGACGCTCATTTTCCTTGCTCAGTTCATTGCCGTCGCGGAGCATGCGGATCTCCGCAACTCACAGCCTAGCCCGCTCCATTTGCAGGATCAAATCTCACGGCTTTGCTAGTGCGCCATACCCCGGGCGCTTGTACAGCTTGTCTTCATTCGCCTGAATTTCGGGGTTATAGACCTCGTCGTCCCAGTTCGCTGGATCGACATCGAAGATCGCGACCGATAGCGATTCACCGCTCGAGCCGAATATCAATTTGGCGGCCTCGACCACCAAATTCCTGCTTCTGCTCTTCCGTGCGACCTGGAAACATCTTTACGGCGATATGAGGCATGTCAATTCCGATCCTGTTGCGTTCTCTGAGCTCTTGCTCTCGTTGGAAGACGAGGCGGGGTAACGAGATTTCTGAGGGTTGAGACGCGTACGAAGGCTTGCAAACTTTCCCGATGACCGGAGCCACTGCTACTCCCTATGGCGTGTGGCAAGCGTTTTTCTGGCCATCTTATTTGGAGCTCAGCTAGTTCAATGCTATTCTCATAACTATATTATTCTCGCCGTTTGCCGAATCCCTCCCGACAGTCTCCCAGCCCCGCCTTGCATAGAATTCCTCCTTATCCGGCGTGTAGAGGAACAGTTCAAAGATCCCTGACGCTTGGGCATGACGGACTGCCTCATTCGCCAGTTCTCCCCCGATGCCCCGGGCCCTTTGGTCCGGAGCGACGATCACATCGCCGATCCACCACAATCTGTCCGGGTAATGCGCAAGCTCGCGAAACTTAATGCTCGCGGAACCAAGCAAGCGGTCGCCAGATAACGCAACCAGCGTAAAGGGAGCGGCCTGTGATTGAGAACGCTCAGTTAAAGCGCGCTGCAATTCAGCGACGTCCTGCCAAGGTTCTAGATGCCCCCACTCCGCATTCAGGAGGCGCGCCAATGAGCTAATTTGTTCGGGGCGGTCTGCGAGATGCTCAATCGTGTAGTCTATCATGGCGTCTTCTTTGGCGTGCTGCAGGACAACGATATTGCGCCTAACGGTGGGTGGTATGAATATATGACCATAAAGGCCAACGTCAAATCCTGGCAGATGTCATTGAAAATGGCAGCAATTGCAACTGACGAGCGTATGCGAGCATCGGTTTCGACTACCGCTGGTCGTTGCTCCCTTGTTCAGTAGATTCACCGCCGGATTTGGTGGTACGCGTTCCCGCGAGAAAGCTCGAGATAACAATGCAGGCAAATGCGTCAGAGCAAACCGATCAGATGCGAACAGTGACGGATACGTTGCGAAGGGTTCTTGGGAATACGCTTCTCGCCGTGTATTTGCATGGATCGGCCGTGGCGGGCGGGCTGCGTCCGCAAAGTGACATCGACCTTTTGGCAGTTATCGACCGCAGCATGACCGACCATCAACGCAGTGCTTTGCTGGCGGCTTTACTACAGGTTTCAGGTCGTCATCCCGCCGCGGTGGGAGGACCGCGCTGTATCGAAGTCATGGTGTTTGTCCAATCTGACCTGTCTGCAAATAGTTATCCGGCACGTTCAGACTTTACCTATGGCGAATGGTTGCGTGATGCGTTTGAGGCGGGTGAAACACCGATGCCTACGCGCGATCCGGAATATACGTTGGTTCTCGCGCAGGCCCGTTCACAAGCAATTTCTCTTTTCGGTGGACGCCCCGCCGAACATCTACCGGAGATTCCACCGGAACGAGTTAGGCAGGCTATGCATGAAGCCCTTCCAGCCTTGTTTTGTGGGCTGCAAGGGGATGAGCGAAACGTCCTGCTCACACTTGCAAGAATGTGGCACACCGCCAAAACCGCTGAATTCGTCGCGAAGGACGCTGCGGCAGCTTGGGCAGTCCCGCAAATTCCCGATCAAGACGCCGCGACGCTCGACTATGCGCGCAGAGCCTATCTGGGCGAGGTCGTCGACGAATGGGACGTTCGATTGGGCGATGCACGGCGCTTGGCCGAACTGCTGCACACACGGGTCACTGAGGCCTCCACCTGTGACGCGATCGAAGAGACGCTGCTTAGCGAGTCGAACCCGGAGCAGAGGTCGCCTTAACCGCCCCTAGCTGCTTGCAAGTTCAACGGAACCGGAAATACAGCTAAACTGCGTAAGCGATGAACGGCGTCGGAAAGCGATTCGAGTGCAAGCCAATTGCGCCCTAACGTAAGGCGCAATCAACCTGACCAACCCGTGGCGAGCGGTGTTCTCCAACTCCGCCATGTTGGGGAAACAAAGGCTGAGCCGTTTGGGAATGCCGCCTAGGGCGCCAACTTTTTGTCTGACAGCCATCGTTCGAGCCATTGCGTCGAGACGCTGCCGTCCAGGATGTCTGCATTGCGCGCCAATGTGCGATACAGCGGGATCGTCGTGGCAATTGGCCCAACATCAAGCTCTTCGAGAGCCTGTCCCAGTCGCTCGATGGCCTCGGCACGCGAGCCTCCCTTGACGATCAGCTTGCCAATGAGCGAATCGTAATAGGGCGGGACACGGCTGCCCGCGTCGAACCCCGTGTCGAAGCGGACCGCCTCGCCGTTCGGGATTTGCAGCCGGTCGATCGGGCCAGGGCTCGGCAGGAAGTTGCGCGCCGGATCCTCGGCATTAATTCTGACCTCGATCGCGTGACCGTCGCAGTGGATCTGCTCCTGCGCCATCGACAGCTTTGCCCCGCCGGCAATCAGCAGCATCTCGCGGACAAGATCGATGCCGGTGATCATCTCGGTCACCGGATGCTCGACCTGGATGCGCGTGTTCATCTCGATGAAGTAGAACGCTTTGCGCAGGGGATCGTAGAGGTACTCCATCGTCCCGGCACCACGATAGTTGACTGACTGCGCCAGTCGAACCGCCGAAGCGCAAAGCTCGGAGCGCATCTCTGCCGAAAGCGCGACGGCCGGCGCCTCCTCCCAGACTTTCTGCCGTCGCCGCTGCAGCGAGCATTCCCGCTCGAACAGATGCACGACCGTTTCGCCGTCTCCCAGAATCTGGACCTCGATATGGCGCGCGTCTTCGATATAGGCCTCCATATACAGGCCATCGTCCCCGAATGCGGCCCTGGCCTCGGCCATGGCCTGCGGCACGGCGGTAGCGAGCTCATCGGCATTGCGCACGACACGAATGCCCCTCCCACCGCCCCCGGCGGCAGCCTTGATCATAACGGGATACCCCATCTCCCCGGCCAGCTTCAGTGCGGCCTGTGGATCGTCCAGACGGCCATCGCTGCCGGGCACGACCGGAACACCCGCCTCGATCGCCGCCCGCCGGGCGTTCACCTTGTCGCCCATACGTTCGATCGTTTCGGCATCCGGACCGACGAAGATGCAACCCAGATCTGTAACCGCCCGCGCGAATTCTGCGTTCTCGGAAAGGAAGCCGTAGCCCGGATGCAGGGCATCGGCACCGCTGCGGCGCAAGGCCTCAAGCACATTCCCGACGTTCAGGTAGGATTTCGCCGCAGCCGGCGGACCGACTTCGATCACCTCATCCGCTATCCGGGCCGCCAGCATCTCGCGATCGGCTTCGCTGACGATCTGGACGGTGGAGATGCCCAGTTTCTTCGCGGCGTGGATGATGCGGACCGCGATCTCGCCGCGGTTCGCGATCAGCAGTTTGCGTATCGCACCGGTCATCACACGGCCTCAATCTGGCAAACGGTTTCGCCAGGCTCGATATTGCTCTCGTTCTCGACCGAATAGCCGAGGAAGATGCCGTCGGCGTCGGCCTCGACCGGCAGGAACGACTTCATCACCTCAACCAGCGCCACGGTTTCGCCCGCTGCAACCCGGTCTCCAGCAGTCTTGAAGGGCGCGGCATCCGGCGAGGACGAAAGATAGATCACGCCCGGCAGCATTGCTTCGATAGTCTTGATAGTCATGGTTGTCTCCGGAAAGCTGGTATGGGTTCAAGACAGGCGCTGCAGGACAAGGTCGAGCTTTGTGATCAGCTCATCCGCGTTCTCGCGCGAGAAAACGATGGGCGGGCGGATCTTCAGCACGTTCGCCGCCTTGGCGCAGCCCGAGATAAGGACATTCTCGTCCCGCAACCCGTTAATGACCCGCGTCGCGGTGGCGGCGTCCGGTGTCTTCCCGGCCCGATCCGAAACGATCTCAACGCCGAGGAAAAGTCCAGCACCCCGCACGTCGCCCAGGCATGCATGCTTGCGGGCGAGAGCCTGGAAGCCCTCCTTGAGGTGGAGGCCGATGGCACGGGCGTTTTCCAAAAGCCCCTCCTCCTCGATCACGTCGAGTACGGCCGACGCGGCGGCAACGGCCACGGCATTGCCGCCAAAGGTGTTGAAGTAGCGGGCTTTCGTGCCGAATTCGGCCAGGACTTCGGGGCGTGCCGCTACGCCGGCCACCGGGAAGCCGTTGCCCATCGGCTTGCCCATGGTCACCAGATCCGGGATCACGCCATGACGCTGAAAGCCCCACATCGCCTCGCCCGTCCGGGCAAATCCGGACTGGACCTCGTCGGCGATGTAGAGCCCGCCCGCCTCATGAATCGCGTCGACCGCTCCCTTTAGGAAGCCCGCTGGCCCGTCAAAGACGCCATCGCTTGCAAAGATGCCGTCGCAGATCAGGAGTGCCGGCTTGATGCCGTGCCGTTGCAGATCGGAGATGGCGGCGCGGACGGCAGCGGTGAATTCCCCGGCAACATCCTGCGACCGGTAGCTGTCGGGCGCCGGAACGGTACGAACATGCACGCCCAGATTGACATTGTCGCCCAGCGATGGCGAGAATTCAGAGACCGCCTGGGTGATGCCGTGATAGGCAGTCTCGGTGACGATGATGCCCTTGCCGCCGGTATGGGATTGAGCGATCCGTACAGCCAGATCGTTGGCATCGGATCCCGTGCAGGTGAACATCAGGTGTCCGATCTCGGAGGGCATGGTCGCCAGCAGGCGCTTGGCATAGTCCAGAACCGCACCATGAAGGTAGCGGGTATTGGTCGCCAGAATGCCGACTTGCTGGCGGATCGCCTCGACCACCTTCGGGTGGCAATGACCGACCGACGTCACGTTGTTGTAGGCGTCCAGATAGGCATTGCCGTCCGGGTCATAGAGCCAGACACCCTCGCCGCGGACGAAATGCAGCGGACGCTCGTACATCAGCCGGTAGGCGGGGCCTAGCAACGCCTTGCGCTGCGCAATCATCGCCGTGGTTGTTTCGTCCAGTTCTGCCGCACCTTCGATGAAGGCGTTGACCATCGCTTCCTGGGTTTTCATGGCTTACTCCATATTGCACGCAGCCAGCAGGGCCGCCGTGACCTGTTCTCGAGGAAGGGTTGCAAAGAGACGCAGACCCGCGCGGGCGGGACCGTTGTTGCGCAGGATATAGGCCGCGTTCTGCGGATAACGGGCGGCACGTCCCTCGGTGATGGCAACGGTCGTCATCAGGCGGGCGACGATCAGGTCACGCAGCACCTCCAACTCGCGCCTTTCCAGTGGCAGCACCTTATGGTAGGCCCGGACCATGTCGCAGACGGCCTCCAGGCCGCCGATGGCTTCCTGCGTGTGATAGGAGGCGGCGACAGCCATATCGATGATCAGCGGCGTTTTCACCATATCGCCGAAATCGAGAATGCCGGTAGCCCGGTCCGGATCGGCGGGGTTCAGAACGACGTTGTGCAGGTTCAGGTCGTTATGCACCACGCGCTGCCGCAGGGTTGCAAGCACCGGAAGAACGGTGCTGTCGAAATGGTCAAGTTCTGCCGAAAGTTGCTTGCGCAGATCCGGTTCCGTCAGCGCCTCGACCAGCGGGCGCAGACGCAGGGCATTCTTGACGTCCCACAGGATTTCATGGCCAGAAGCAGGATGGTCGAACCCCTCAAAGGCGATACCAAGCCGCGCAAGGGCACGCGCCAGATCGCGTCGCAAGGCCGGCGTCACGCCGACACGCACCACGGGCAGCCCCTCAATCCAGGTCAGGACGCGGATGACGCTGGAGCGACCATCTTCCAGCATGAGCGGGAATTCGCTTCTTCCGTCAAGCGCCCGCACGACTTTGGGCACCGGCAGGCTGGGATCCCGCTTTTCCAGCCAGAGCAGCGCTTCGGTCTGGAAATTGGTGTTGATTTCCGGCTCGGCCGGATTCGAGACCTTCAGTGTGAACCCGCGGCCGTCCTCCGCGACGACGTGGAAATTCGCATCGCGCTCACAGGCAAGGTTTTCCGCGATGCCCGTAATACCGAAATGGCGTTGCATCAGCCGGGCCGCGGTGGCTCCGTCGATGGCTGGCGGGGGACTGTTCAACATTTCTCCAAGCGCTCCCTGAACGGGATCGGCCTTGGACACGGCATTCATCAACTCAGACACGAACGGTCACTCCTGCACTGGTCACGGTTTCAAGCGCGGCGCGCAGACGACCGGCCTCGTCACGATCGATTTGACGAAACCGCAGGACATCCCCCGGTTTCGCCTGAGCCAGCTTCCAGAACGCCGCGCTGGCCACGGTGAAGGGATTGATGAAGCCGCCGGTGCTCGGAGAATCATTGACCAGAATGATGGGCGTCTGCCCGGCCAGGTTGACCGCCCCTAGCGGATAGCCATGATCGATGATGTTCGATGGGTCCTGGCCGTGATCGCTGCCCTTGCTGAGCGCCCGCCCGGCAAAACTAAATTCGGGTCCGGTCAGGCGGATGCCAGTCCGGTTGCTCTTGGCCTGGACGGACCAGTCCGCGGCGAAAAACATCTCGACCGATGCCGAATCGAGCCAGTCGTCATTGGGTCCCGCCAATGCCTCGATCTGCCACGTCTTGTCGGTGGAGAAAGACGGGCGGCCGGCTTCGGGCACCATCAGCAGGTCGGGCGCGCCAAGCGGCTGCGGGCCTAAGGGCAGAACCTGGTCCTTGACCAGCGCCTGACCGCCGACCCGAGCCATATGGAACACCGCGCGCGAACCGAGCACGGCAGGCGTGGCGATGCCGCCAGAGACCGCGACATAGCCCCGCGCGCCGGTATAGGCCGCCCCCAGTTCAAGCACCTGGCCGGCCGCAACAGGCAGGCTTTGCCACATCGGCACCGGCTGGCCATCCAGCTTCGGGCGCATATCCGCACCGGTGACAGCTATCACCACATCGCAGTCGAAGCGCAGGGACGGGCCAAGGAACTGGCATTCGAGGGACGCGCTGTCGCGCGGATTGCCGGCCAGAAGATTGGCCTGCCTGAACGACCACTTGTCGAAGGGCCCCGAAACCGGGAAGCCCTGTTCCAGATAGCCGATCCGGCCCGGCAACTCCTGGACCGTGGTTTCAAGGCCGGGTTTCAAGACGGTGATGCCGTGCGTATTCATGCCTTGTCTCCCTGCGCCTTCGCCCAGCCAAGATACTGATCGACCGAGAAGATCTGATATTCGACCACGTCATGTTCATAGCGGCCGGCTGAAACCTCGGCGTCGATCCAGGCACATTCCTCCACACTCACCGGGCGAAAACGCACCCGGTCACCCGCACGCAGCAGGGCGAGGCTGTCACGGAACGCGGGCAGACGCTGGGCGCCGTCATAGATCGGGGCGGGGCAGCGTCCGATCAACTGGTAACCGCCGGGCGTGCGATCCGGGTAGACACAGCAGAGCGCGCCGCCAATGCCGACTGCGCCTTTCGGGGTCCAGGTGCGGGGCGGATTGTACTTGGGGGCGGTGATGCGCGAGCCGGGGCGCAAAGGCAGCAGCGAGCACAGGCCCGGCCAGAAGCCGAGCGCAGCGACCCAATACTCCGTTCCGGAATGGCGCCGCGCTAGCGCCGCGCGATCCTCAAGCCCGTTCAGTTCGCACAACAGATCGGGATCGGCCCGCTTCTCCGGATAGGTCTTGCGGTAATCCTCGATACAGGCTGTCGTCTCCTCATCGAAATAGCAGATCGGCAGCGTCACGAGCCGGCTGGGCAGAGATCCCGAAACCTCGGAGCCAATCCGTTCGTAAATGCCCGCAATCGAGCCGATAAGGTCTTCATAAGAGATGCGGTCGGGGTCGTAATTGACCTGGAATGAGGCCAATTCGGGAATGATATCCTCGATTGCCTTGATACCCGATTCTCGCACGGCCGCTACGAGGCGGTGCACGGTAAAGTTCAGGGTGAAGTCCATCCCGTCACCCAGTTCCACCTCGACGGCGCGATCGCCACCGGGAGAAAAATGCAAAGTTTCATGCAGCATGGCAGTGCCTCTGTTTGCGCCCGCCCGGACGCGGTAACCGGATGGCCGGACAGCCGGCAATAATCCGAAATAGATATATGATATATCTTGCCGAAAACGGGCGAGGCTTCGTATATTGGAAAAAAGACGGAGAACCTGCTCCGTGACTGTCGGGAAGAAGGATGAAATGACGAAGATCGCGCGCGAATCCCTGAGCGACCGGGCTTATGACGAAATTCTCAAAGGCATGGCGGACGGAACCTTCGCGCCCATGCAGCCGATGGTGATCCGCAACCTTGCCGACAGTTTCGGCATCTCGGCCACGCCGATCCGCGAGGCCCTGCAACGTCTCGTCGCAGAGCGCCTGCTGGTTCAGCTTCCAAACCGCTCGATCGTCGTACCGCAGATGACGGTCGAGCGTTTCAATCATCTCCTGCCAATGCGTGTCGCACTGGAGGGCATGGCCGCGGAACTCGCAACGCCCCTGCTCACCGACAGGGATTTCATGCGGATCGACATCCTGCTGAACCGGATCGCGGAGACCACGGTGAACTACGATGCCCGCGCCTATCTCAAGCTGAACCGGGAGTTCCATTTCAGCATCTACGAAAGATCGGGCAATCCCGAGCTTCTGCAGGTCATCCAGGGCCTCTGGCTGAAGGTCGGGCCCGTATTCACCGGCTTGTTCGATACCGCTCACTACCGGGAACACGCCAACGACGAACACCGCAACATCATGGCCGCGATGAAACGGCGGGACGCGGTTGCCGCGCGCGATGCGATGGCGCAGGATCTGAGGCTTGCGGCCCAGGCGCTGCTTCCGCGCCTTCTGCGCAACCCGGCGGACTGAGCCGCCGGCCCACGCCGATTGGAGACCACGGCTCATGATCGACCCACCCGGGCGAAGAGCAGCCAGAAGACGCCGCACAGGAGCGGCAGGGTGATGAGCAGAACCAGCGAAGCCAGCGAGAAGATGATCGGCACCTGGCTTTGCTGAGCGGCGGCCTGAATCCAGCTCCAGACCGGCATGGTCTCGACGGTGCCGCGCAGGAAGATCGACCGCATCACCTCGTTGAATGACATCAGGAAGCCGAACAACGCCGCGCTGACGATGCCGGGCATGAGGATTGGGAACTCGATATCCCAGAAGACCCGCCAGTTGCTGGCCCCCAGATCGCGCCCCGCCTCAACCAGTCTGTGATCGAAGCGGATCGTCACCACCAGGATGATCAGCAGAGCGAAGGGAAACGCCCAGACGAAATGGCCGAGCGCGACCGACCAGAAACCGAGTTTCAGGTTGAGAACGGCGCGGGCCATAATGAACAGGGCTGCTCCCATCGACATGCCGGGCACGAAGAGCGGGACGACGAACATGAACAACACACGGCCGGGGCTGTTTAGCTTAGGCAGAGCGCGGCCGATGATCGTCGCGGCGACCGCGCAGATCAGCCCAACCGCAACGCCGATCACGAGACTGGCCAGCATCGGCTTGTGCCACGCGCTGTTCGAGAACAGTGCGCGATAGTGTTCCAACGAGAAGGCCCCAGGAATGCCGCCGAGCGGGTTCTGGCTGATCGACAGGAGAATGAGCCAGACCAGCGGAAAATAGATCAGCGCCAGCATGGCGAATCCGCCCCACTTTCCGAGCTGTTTCCAGATCGGCGCATAGCTGGGCTCGAGTTTCGACGAAATCTGCCGCAGGTTTGGGGAGTGTTGACTTTTCATGCGTTCAGCCTCGGATCGCGCTGAGTGACGAAGACGGGTCGCCAAAACGGCGCGCGATCAGAAACATGCCCCCCAGCAGCGCCAGGAGCAGCACGATCACAAAGGCCGACAGGGCTGCGACCACCGGATAGCGCAGTGCGGAATACGCGCTTTCGATCGAATTCGAGATGAGGTTGACGAAACCGCCTCCCAGCATCCCCGGCTCTACCCAGGCCGCCAGCGCCGGACCAAGGCAGAACACCACGCCGGCGATGACGCCTGGCAGCGACAGCGGAATGATGACGCGGCTCAATGTTTGCCAGGGTGAGGCGCCGAGATCGTTGCTGGCTTCGAGCAGGGTGTCGTCGATCAGGTTAATCGCCAGATAGATCGGCATGACCATGGGCGGGAACAGGCTGACGATCATGCCGAAATGCACGGCCACCTCGGAATAGAGCAGCCATTCCACCGGCGTGTCGACCACGCCGGCGCCGAGCAGCATCGTATTGATCAGGCCCGACTGGCCGAGAATGGCGCGCCAGATGATGGTGCGCGAAGACATGTCCAGAAAGAACGGGATCGTCAGCATGGCAAGGCAGACAGCCCGACCGGTGCCAGACCTGCAGCCTTTCGCCAGCCAGAGCGCGAAAGGAAAAGCGATCAGGAGTTCGATCACCGTCACCGTCAGGGCGATGCGCAGGGTGCGCAGGGTCACTTCCCACCGGCCCGAGGAGAACAATCCGATCCAGGTATCGAGCGTCGGCTCATAGACAGTGCGGAACTGTACGGTCGAAAAGAAGCTGAAGGCGAACAGCACGACGATCGGCACGATCACCAGCGTGAACCAGGTCAACAGGATGGCCGTCACGGCAAGATTCATGTCGGCGAGCCTGGCGCCGAGCGCGCGCAGAAATCCTTCGCGCCCACCAGTCGCTGGCTGCAGGGCACCTGCTATCTGTTGCATCTCAATCATCCAGAGAAGTGTTGGATCGTTGCCAGCTCCGGGCCCGCCATTGATATGCGGGCCCGGAGCCTGGATTCGGTCAGGCGTTCAGGAAGCGCTGCCATTCCTCTTCCATCGCGCCGGCATTGTCCGGCGTGGTGGTCGAGACATAGGGCTTGGAGAATTTCTTGTTCACCTTCGCCTCGGTAGCCTTCAGCGCGGCGACTTCTTCCGCGTTCCAGCCATTGGCTTCGGCATATTCCACGCCGAGATCCATGTTCGGACCCGCATAGCCACGGTCACGGGCCTGGAGTGCCCGATACTCCCCGCTCAGGAAGTAGTTCAGCACCTTGTAGATCGCGCCGAGATTGTCCCTGTCGGCCGCCTGCGCGGCGATATAGGCGCCGTGCCCCCACTTGAAGTAGCCTTCCTTGGTATAGGCATAGCGGGTGGCGTCCGGTCCAAGCGCAAGATTGGCCTCGCGGACGGCCGGCTCCCAGCAGTTGATGACATCCACTTCGCCGTTGGTCAGCAACTGGATCTGTTCCTCGAAAGCGCCGTAGAGCGTGCGGAACTGACCGGCCTTCTTGCGCTCGATCAGGAAGTCGGCCACGGTCTTGGCCTCTTCCGGCGTCAGATCGGCGATATCGCTGAAGGTCGCAGCGCCCTTGGCCTGAAGATAGAGCGCCGCCACGCCCATCGAGTAGGTATAGGCATTGCCGTAGGCGACACGGCCACGCGTCTTCTCATCCTCGAACATGAGCGACCAGGACAGTTCCTCCTGGCTATCGGGCGAAAGGCCGAGCTTTTCGGGGAAGTAACCGAAACTGTCGGCATTGCCGATCACCGGCACGCCCCACTGCTTGCCCTCGCGGTCCTGCACCACGGCCGAGCGCTTCCAGTCATCGGAGGTGCGTTCCCAGAGAGTCAGCTCGGAATGGGCCTCGTCCAGGGGCGCATAGAATCCCTGCGGACCGAGGATATCCTCGGTGCCGGATTCAAAGACAAAAATATCGGCGCTATCGCCCATGTTCGCGCCCATGACGTCGCGCATGAAGACGCCGACATCGTTGCTGGACCCGTTGAGCTCGGCGCGCACGCCAAGGGCCTTCTCCATCGGTGCCCAGTCCTTCAGGGCGGCCGTGGGGACGCCGTAGATTCTGATCAGCGGCACGTCCTGCGCCTTGGCGACGCCGGAGATGCCGCCAACGGCCGCGAGCCCGGCGAGCGCGCTCATGCCCGCCAGCATCTCGCGGCGGGTCAGCTGAGCCTGATTGTAAGTTGAGAACCTGTCCTTCATTTTATGCTCCCCTGTCGGTCTCTCTGGTTAAATGCAGTCACTACGCGGCGAAGATCACGGCATCCGACGTGTTCCAGCCAACCCGTTGTATCTCCGCGGTTTCGCTCGCCATTCCATGCCAACTGCGCAGCCGCAGCGGCCCGGCTCCGGTAACGACCGTGATGTCGGTGTACTTGCCGCGATAGACACGGCTGGTGATCTTCGCCTCGACGCTCTCCGGCGCATCTGCCGCAACAGGCGAGATACGCTCGGCGCGGATCGCGACGGCAACGCTTTCGCCTGTCTTCAGGCCTGGAGAGGTGATCACGCCCCGAATGCGAAGCCCTCCGGAGAATTCGACGGTGCCGATCGTTCCCTCACGACCGATCAACTTCGCCTCCAGAATGTTCTCGTAACCCATGAAGCCCGCAGCAAAGCGGCTTTCCGGCCTGTCGAAGAGATCCAGCGGACTGCCGCTTTGAACGATCTGGCCGTGACTCATCAGAACGACACGGTCGCTCATGGTCAGGGCTTCCTCCTGGCTATGCGTGATATAGACGAAGGTCATGCCTAGGCTGCGTTGCAGTTCCATCAATTCGATCTGCATGTCCTGCCGGAGACGTTCGTCCAGCGCACCGAGGGGCTCGTCCAGCAACAGGACCGCGGGCTGCGTGACCACCGCCCGCGCCAGCGCCACGCGCTGCCGTTCACCGCCCGAAAGCTGGCTGATCCGCCGGTCGGCCTTTGCTTCGAGCTGCACCATCGCAAGCGCCCGCCGCGCCTCGTTCTGCGCATCGGCTGCATTCATCTTGCGGATGCGCAGCCCGTAGGCGACGTTTTCGACGACGTTCATGTGCGGGAAAAGCGCATAGCTCTGGAACACGGTGGTGCAGTTGCGCTTCGCCGCCGGAAGGCGGGCCACATCCTGTCCGCCGATGCGCAACCGCCGGACCGATGTCGGTAGCTCGAGCCCCGAGATCACCCGCAGCATTGTGGTCTTCCCGGAACCGCTGGAACCGAGGATCGTCAGGAATTCACCCTTCGCCGCGGAAAGCGACACATTCGAAAGCGCCGTCACCGCGCCATAGCGGTGGACGATATCCTCGATCTCGAGCATCGGCTCCGCAACTTCATTGCTCATCTGCTTCGGTCTCACTGTTGTCAGCATTTCTCGGTTCAGTGGCGCAGGACCGCGCCGTCGATGCCGGCGAGTCGGGTTGCAAGCGAAAGCGCGACGTCCAGCAGGTCACGCGACAGTCTAGCCGGATCTGCCACCGGAGCGGAGACCGCATCGCGCTGGCGCAGGCCCGTCGAATTGCGGCGCAGGCACTGTCCCGGCGCCCGCAAGGCCGCATCGACCATGGCGGTTGCCGCCCTTCGTGCGGGATCGTTCTGCACGGCCCCTTTCAGGCGGTCGGCGATTCTTTCAAGGCCGCACCCGCCTCCTACGATCACGCCGTCGATACGCGCAGCGCGAAGCGCCGCAATCGCGCGCCGCACGGTTTCCACCTGCGCGGCCGAATCCGGTCCCTTGGCCACGGTCAGCTCCGCCCATCGCCCGAAAAGCCGCGCACGGCGGCGTTCGGCATGTTCACGGTCAAGCGGCAGATAGCGCTTCGCGCGAATCTCAGCCTCGGCGGCAGCGATCCGCAGAGCGATGCGCTCTGCACAGCCGTCAGCACTCGCCAGATGGACCCGTCCGCGTTCGATATGAAAACGCGCAGCCTTGCCCAGCATGGCGGGCTTCAACATGTCGATACGGGTGCCCGCGAGGGCGCAGACCAACGTCGCGCCGGTTGCCGCGGCCAGATCCTCGAGAATTTCCGCCGCCCGCGGCCCCGCATCTGCAGGAACAAGCGCCGCGATTTTCAGGACGCAGGCCTGCCGGTTCCGTTCAATCAGTTGCAGCGCCTGCCCTTCGACGCCACGGGCCGCAATGACGAGGGCCTTGCCGCGAGCGGCAAATCCCTCGATCACCGGCGCAAGCGTCCTGAAGTCCGACAGGACCTCGTTTGCGACGATCAGATGGACATCATCCATCGCCGCCAGCGTACCCGCGCCCACATGGCGCGCATCGAAGCTGAAACCAAGGCCGGCGATGACAGCGGTTTCCGCCGCTTCCTTCACCTCGACCAGTCCATCTGGGCCTGCCACTTCGTCCGCCTCGAGGATCAGGGAGGCGAGTGCGGGCTCAACACCCGCCGCCGCGACTAGCTCAGCCGTCGCATCACAGATCCGCGTTTCCGCCGCAAAGGCGGCGTCGAGCGCCGGCCGCAAGTCCGCAAGCGCCTCGATGATGCGTTCATTCCGAGCCTCCAGAGCACCGGGCCGGCGCCTCTCGGCCAAAGCCGCGCCCGCCATCACCGCCAGCCGGGCCGTCCCATCGCCGAACTGACGCTCGGCGTCGACGAGCGCCTCTTTCAGCAGCCGTTCGGCAAAATGATCCGAGCAGATGTGGCGTGCAATCTCGCTGCCGGTGCGCGCCGAAGAGATGCGGTTGCCGGTCGCATAGATAACATGACGACCATCTGGCCCGATCGAGGCCGCAATAGCTCTCAGCGCCGGCGCGATCGCCTCAGCCATGTCCTGCTGCAATGTTTGACCGGCCAGCGTGCGCATTGGCCTAGCCCCGGGTCAGCTTGTTGCTGCGGGACAACTCGTCGAATACCGCGCGGGCGACCTCGATGGCGTTGGGGGTGTCCGAATGGACGCAGATCGATTCCGCAACCACCCGCACATCGTTTCCATTGACCGAGCGGGTCAGGCCGTAGTCGATGGCACGCCGGACCCTCTCGGCCACTTGGCCCGCCGAAATCGGCGGGTGCTCGCGGGAAATGATCTGCCGACCATCGTCGCCATAATCGATGTCGACGTAGAACTCGCAACTGAAGGGGATGCCGCGCCGGGTGAAGACATCAGACATGCAGCAGTCCGAAAAGGCGATCACCGGCACGCCGAAAACTTCGGCGGCATCGGCGATGCCCTCAGCGACCGCGGGCTCGTTCTGCGCCATGCCGAACAGCGAACCATGCGGCTTGATGTGCGACAGCTCTACCCCCTCGGCTCGCAGAAACCCCTGCAGAGCACCCGTCTGGTAGATGGTCAACGCCGAGACTTCCTCGCGGGTCATCCGCATCGGCCGGCGCCCAAACCCTTCGCGATCGGGGAGACCCGGATGCGAGCCGATATTGATCCCCGCCTTCTTTGCGAGACGTACGGTCCTCGCCATGACGACTGGATCGGATGCGTGGAAGCCGCAAGCGATGTTGGCATGGGTCACGAAGGGCATGCAGGCTTCATCGTCACCGAAGCGATAGATACCAAAAGCCTCGCCCATGTCGCAGTTGATCGTGACCATTCCATCCCTCCTCATGTATGATATATAATATATCACTCGTAGCAGCTCTTGGTGTCAATAGGCAGTCGGACCAGAAAATGCTCTTGCGGGTCCTCTCGTCATGTTTTTTGAGGCCCGGCCTCAAAGCGGCGCGTATCGGCATGACCTGTCCCCGCGAGGCCGAACGGAAGCGACTGGCCTGATAGCCGCCAAGCGACCGACTAACCGCCGCGACCGTCAGCGAGGCTAGCCTGGAAGAGGCGGCGCGGCTGTTGACGTTTGCACGCCAGATCTCCACGGCCAGCAAGGCAAAATGCTCGAGTGCAACGCCGGTCCGGCCCGACTTTGGCTTCCGCTAGCCGGAGTTCAGACCACCTCTCCGCCCCCGATAAGTCATAACGAAATTCAATTTTCCATCTCCAAACCCAGCCAATAGGGTCCGCGGGCTGGCGCTATTTTGATTATTTCACATCGCGACCGCGCCTGATTTTGGGAGGGAGAAAGCATCATGAAATCTTCACCGACGCGCTCCCAGATTTTGGCGTCGGGGCTCGCGATTTTGCTTTTCCCGAGCACATGCAGGCTGAGGAAAGCCTGTCCATCATGAGCTTCGGCGGAGCCCATCAGGCCGCGGAGGGTCAGGGGGTTCGAGCCTTATACCGCGCAGACCGGCATCCGCATCATGGAACAGGAGTACGGTGGTGAGATCGCCAAGATCAAGGCCATGATCGCGGCCGGCGATGTCACGTTGTTTCATCAACGCCCGGACAAGGCGTTTGTCTGTGTCCTCAGGTAGTTGCGCCGGTCACGACTTTCCACTGCGCCATTGCGCCATTGCGCCATTGCGCCATTGCGCCATTGCGCGGGACGAGCATCTTTCCAAGATCGTGGCCGCGCCAGTAAGAATTGCAGCTTTTCCTCTAAGGCGTCAGCTTAGAGTGAGAAATCCTGAACTTGCGAGCAAGATTTTGCGATGTCCCCCGGCACGCCATATGTCAAATGAAACCTGACGTATCATCGTTCGCGCCACTGCGAAAAGAAATGATGGACCGGTCCGCGGCCCTGCCCTATCCGGAGATCGCTCCCACCCGTCAGCGCCGCGTGCAGATAAGTTTTTGCGGCCGTAACTCCCGCCAAAATATCATATCCAGTCGCGAAGTGGGCCGCGATGGCGGACGACAGTGTGCAACCTGTTCCGTGGTCATTGAAAGTCTGAAGTCGGGGGGAGCAGAACTGGTGGCTATCCCCGTCCTTAGTTAGCAAGACATCGACGCACTCAATACCTACACCGTGACCGCCCTTGATCAGGACAGCAGGCGCCCCGTTGCTCTGCAAACTGCGGCCCTGGGCGACAACCTCGTCGTGCGTTTCCGCGATCGGCATCCCCGTCAGCATGGCTGCCTCCAAGAGATTGGGTGTAATGAGGTCGACCCGAGGCATCAGTATCGACTTGAGCGCCGCTACAGCGTCATCCCGCAACAGCCTGTCACCCGAGGTTGCCACCATGACCGGATCAAGCACGATCGGCCCGTCATATTTCTGCAAGCTGTCACCAACTGCGCGGATTGTTTCAGCGCGCGACAGCATGCCGATCTTGATGGCGTTGACGGGAAGGTCACTTAGCACTGCCCGCATCTGTGCTTCGATCATCGGCACTGAAACGTCTTCGACCGCGGAGACGCCCAGCGTGTTTTGCGCGGTTATCGCTGTAAGTACACTAGCTCCGTAGACGCCGAGCGCCGAAAACGTCTTGAGATCCGCCTGGATGCCGGCGCCGCCACCACTGTCGGACCCGGCGATCGTGAGTGCGATCGCCGTCATGTCGTCACCTTCAGGCGGTGTCGCCAAGGTGCCGTCGCCGCCAGCCATTGCCGGGTTCGAGCTTCGGGGTTTTGATGCAGGGTGACATCGGTGACGACCGCCGCACATGCCGCCCCCTGCTCAAGCACCACCGGTGCCCGTTCGGCGGTGACGCCGCCAATGGCCACGAGCGGAATAGCGCCGATACGCCGTTTCCAATCCGCCACGCGCTCGACGCCCTGTGGCTGCCATTTCATTTTTTTCAGGATTGTCGGCCAGACGGGACCGAGCGCGACATAATCCGGCTCCGCCGCGATGGCCGTCTCCAGCTCGGAAACGTCATGGGTGGAAACGCCTAGCTTCAGCTCAGCTCTGCGAATGGCAGGGAGATCGGCCTCGGCAAGGTCCTCCTGCCCGAGATGGATGAAATCGCATTGCTCGTCGATCGCAAGTTGCCAGTAGTCGTTGACGATCAGTTGGCAGCCATAGGCAAGGCACACCGCCTTCGACCGACGAATTTCCTGCCGAAGCATCGTTTCCGGCTTATCTTTGATGCGTAGTTGCAGCAGTTTGACGCCCAGCGGCACCAGTCGTTCGATCCAATCAGCGCTGTCAACGATGAGGTAAAAAGGATCGAGCTTCATGAAAAAACCGCCTTGCCGATTACCGGAGTGGATGGGACTGCCATGTCGCGCGGCTCTAGCGGTAGGGCATGATGCGCCACACGGCCCGCGTCGATCGCCAGCGCAAAAGCCTCGGCCATCCCCGCCGGATCGCCCGCCCCCGCGACAGCAGTGTTGAGCAGCACCGCGTCGAAGCCGAGTTCCATGACAGTCGCCGCGTGCGACGGACGGCCGATGCCGGCATCGACGATCAGTGGAATTTCCGGGAAGTTTACCCTAAACGCTTTCAGCCCAGCCGGATTGACCGGCCCCATGGCCGAGCCGATCGGCGCGCACCATGGCATCAGCACCCGGCATCCGGCTTCGAGCAACCGTTCGGCTACGACAAGATCGTCGGTCGTATACGGAAAAATCTCGAAACCATCCTCGCTCAATATCCTGGCGGCTTCAACGAGGCCGAAGACATCGGGCTGCAACGTATCGTGATGGCCGATCACTTCGAGCTTGATCCAGTTCGTGCGAAACACCTCACGCGCCATCATGGCTGTCAAAACAGCTTCCTTGACGCTGTGGCATCCGGCCGTGTTCGGCAGGATCTTGACGCCGAGATCGCGTATCAGCTCGAAGAAGGAGCCCCCGCTTTTGCCGCCGGCGGTCTCCCGCCTCAGCGACACGGTGACGATTTCGGCCTTCGAGCGCCGCACCGCGTCCGCAAGCACGGCTGGAGACGGGTAGCGGGCCGTGCCAAGCAACAGCCGCGAGCGGAACTCGCATTCGTAGAGTTTCAGCATGTCATCCTCCCTGCATGGGGGTCAGGATTTCAATACGGTCTCGCTCACTGATCGCAAAATCGGAGCGATCCTCGCGATGGACCAGTTCGCCGTTTACGGCAGTGGCCAGCCAGTCCCCCTCGTATTCCAGCGCGACCAGCAGCTCGGCGAGCGTGGAGGCAGAAATATCCTGCTCATAGCCGTTGACGATAAAGGTCATGATGCAGTTCTTTCCTTTGTTTCATGCGCGAGGATCAGGCGGGCAACCTCTGCGGCCATGGCCGGCGCCAGAAGAAAACCGTGGCGATAAAAGCCGTTCACATGAATTACGTCGCCATGGTCGGTGACGCGCGGCAGGTTGTCGGGATAGGCTGGACGAATACCGGCTCCCGTTTCGATCAACCGCGCTTCGCCGAAGGCGGGGTGGAGGGCGTAGGCCGCGTTCAGCAGTTCCATGAGGGAGCGGGCTGTGATCGGGCCGGCATCATCGCTTTCGATCATGGTGGCGCCGACCATGAAACGGTTGCGCTCGCGAGGCACGATGTAGATCGGGTGACGCGGATGCAGAAGGCGGACCGCCCGGGAGAGGTGCACATCTGCGGTCTCAAGGCGCAGCATTTCGCCGCGCACGCCGCGGAGATCGGCGAGTCGCCCGATCTGTTCAGCCCCGGTGCAATCAATCACCCGGTCAAAGGGCACGGTTTCGGCATCACCGCTTGACCCAAAGAGGAAGCGCATGCGCGCCTTCTCAAGGCCTGCGGTCAGGGCGGAGAGCGCCTTGCGTGGATCGAGATGCGCCTCCTGGCGGAAGAACAAAGCCTTGCGGAAGCGACCGGTGAGATCGGGCTCCAGCGCTGAGATTGCATGTTCGTCCAGCCATTCCCAACCACTCGTTCGTCGTGCAAAGCGATCGAGTTCGCCGGCATCGCGTCCGCTGGCAACGACCAGTGTACCGCGACGCTGCACATGGCCCGGCAGCGCCGCCTCCCACCAGTCGGCGGCTAGCCGGCCCAACGTCAGCACGGGCTCTTCTGCGCTTTCCCGTTCGCACCAGGGGGCGAGCATGCCGCCTGCAAAGCCGGAGGAACCGAGGCCAACCTTTTCGGCCCGTTCTTGAATGGTGACGTCGAAGCGGTGGCGATAGAGCTGCCAGGCGACCGTCAGCCCGGCGACGCCGGCGCCCTTGACGAGGATGCGCATCGTCATTCTCCGGCCAGCGGCACATAGAGGTCACCACCCTCGCGGAATATTTGGGCCATGGCCTCCAGTCCCTCCTTCTGCGCCTCGGCGCGGATGTCGTGCGAAATCCGCATCGAGCAGAATTTGGGACCGCACATCGAGCAGAAATGCGCGACCTTGTGCGCCTCTTTCGGCAGAGTTTCATCGTGGAAGCAACGTGCGGTATCGGGATCGAGTGAAAGGTTGAATTGGTCTTCCCAGCGAAACTCGAAGCGCGCACGCGACAGCGCATCGTCACGCACCTGCGCCGCCGGGTGCCCCTTGGCGAGATCGGCTGCATGGGCGGCGATCTTGTAGGTGATGACACCCACCTTCACGTCATTGCGATCCGGTAGGCCGAGATGCTCCTTCGGCGTCACGTAGCAAAGCATCGCTGTTCCGAACCAGCCGATCATCGCCGCTCCTATGCCGGAGGTGATGTGGTCGTAACCCGGCGCAATATCCGTGGTCAGCGGCCCGAGCGTGTAAAAAGGTGCTTCGCCACAGACTTTAAGCTGCTTGTCCATGTTCTCCTTGATCTTGTGCATCGGCACATGGCCCGGGCCTTCGATCATGACCTGGCAGTCTTTCGCCCAGGCGATCTGCGTGAGTTCACCGAGCGTTTCGAGTTCGGCAAATTGCGCAGCATCGTTGGCGTCGGCGATCGAGCCGGGGCGCAGGCCATCGCCGAGCGAGAAGGAGACGTCATAGGCGCGGCAGATATCGCAAATTTCCTCGAAACGCTCGTAAAGGAAGCTCTCGCGATGGTGATGAAGACACCACTTGGCCATGATCGAGCCGCCGCGCGAGACGATGCCGGTGACGCGGTTAACGGTCAGAGGGATGTAGTGCAGCCGCAGGCCGGCGTGGATGGTGAAATAGTCGACGCCCTGCTCGGCCTGCTCGATCAGCGTGTCGCGGAAAACCTCCCAGGTTAGGTCTTCGGCAATGCCGTTCACCTTCTCCAACGCCTGGTAGAGCGGCACGGTGCCGATCGGGACGGGAGAATTGCGGATGATCCATTCGCGGATGTTGTGGATGTTACGGCCCGTCGAGAGGTCCATGACGGTATCGCCGCCCCAGCGGATCGCCCAGACCATCTTCTCGACCTCCTCGGCCATGGAGGAGGCGACCGCCGAATTGCCAATATTGGCGTTGATCTTGACCAGGAAATTCCGGCCGATGATCATCGGTTCTGCCTCGGGATGGTTGATGTTGGCGGGGATGATGGCCCGGCCATTCGCGACCTCTTGACGGACGAATTCCGGCGTCACGAAATCGGGGATCTGCGCGCCAAAGCTTTCGCCGTCGCGGACAAGGGCTTCCTTCGCAGCCCTGCGGCCGAGATTTTCCCTGATGGCGATGAATTCCATTTCCGGGGTGATGATGCCGGCGCGGGCATAGGCGAGCTGCGTTACCGCCTTGCCGTCCTTCGCCCGGCGCGGATGGTTGCGGACGGGAAATTCCGGCGTCAGGCGCTCGCCGGTGGCAAAACCGTTGTCCTCGGGGCGGATGTGGCGGCCCTCGTAGCCGTCGGTGTCGCCGCGGGCGGCGATCCAACTTTCGCGCAGCCGCGGCAGGCCGGCCTCGATGGCCACCACGTGGTTGGGGTCAGTATAGGGGCCGGAGGCGTCATAGACGATGACGGGCGGTTCGCCTGAGGTCGGATGCAGCGAGATCTCGCGCATCGGCACGCGGATATCGGGATGCTGTTCGCCGGCAATGTGGATCTTGCGCGAGGCAGGCAAGGCACCGGTCGTGACGGTCGGAGTGAGTTCTTGGGCGGCAATATTCATCGGTGAGGCTCCAATTTTGCGTTTGGAGACCCAGTCCTAGAGCCGGAATGATGGAAGGACGCGGAGGCGGAATCCGGGTCGCGGATATCCCGCCACAGCGCTTGCACCGTCCCTACGCCAGTATGAACTGGATCAGGTTCAACGGGTCACTGCGCGCGATAGCAGAATCTCAGCCCCTTGCCGGGACACCCCTGGTGAATGAAGAAAGGCTATGTCACCCGCGCCGATTGGTCAAGCAGTGTCCAAAAGGGTTTGCCAAATCGGGATAAGGTCGGTTCAAGCCGTCGCAATGGTCGTCAACGCCCGTGGGGCATGCAAACGCCTTCGGATTCGTTCCATATACACGAGGGCTGCCGGCCGTCGCGGCCATCCACGCGTCCCCGTTCGCTGCGGCAAGCGATAGGCCAGCATTTGCCAGGCGGCGGACATAGTAAGCCGAGCTTCCCCACGGCTTGGATGACCGCGTCAGCGCCTTTCGTCCGGACCTTTGGCGCGGCGGTGCGCAGCGTATCGGCGCGCCGCGCAATTTCGCCGGCGGCGTGCAAGGGCGCGCCTGTTCCCTCAGACCAGGGCGAGGCAGACAGCGCGGGCAAAGGTGGGATCACCCGGGCGAACGCGACCCATGCCTCCAAGGGTCTTGAAAGCGGGCTCATACCGCTCGGCCAGCGGCACGGGCCGGTCCCATTCTAGCAGCGCGGCGATCAACAGATCGGCAAGCGCCCAGGTGAGCGGTTCGGCATCCGCCAGCGGCGGCGCGAAACGACCGGATTGCAGCGCGTCGTCGGCGTGGTCCACCGCCCCGGTCAGCCGATCGTCCCAGGCGAGCCCGAAAAGATCGGCGAGCTCGGCGCCGCTTTTGACGAGAAACCGGGCTTTCGCGTCGAAACCCTTTTGTAGGCCAGAAACTCCCGGCCGGCTGGGCCGGGATCGTCGCCGGCCGCGGTCAGCAGAACGGCGTCGCGCAGCACTGTCTCATCCTCGGTGCGGCCCATCAGCCAGACCGCGACGGCGGAACAGTTCAGGGCTTGGCGCGCGCCAGCAGCCGGCCCAGACGGGTGCGGATCGGACAAGATCATCCAGCGATTCCAAGACGATGCCGGCAGAAAAGTCGGAAAAAACCTTGTCCGACTCGCGGCCGCATCAGATAAAAAGTGTCCCCTCCAACATGTGTCGCCGCGGCCAGAATCGAAGAAAAATCCTCGAAAATCCCTTCAATGCTTTGAACGATCGCTCGCGAGTATTCGTGGGTGGTGCATGTTTCGCCTGCGGAAACTCCTCATTCGCCAGTTACATTAGCGCGGAGCGTGGAACATTTTCCGGAAAACCGAGCGTCAAACCGTTTTCGTCGAACCGGTAGACCTGCGATCCGTCAGGGCTTGCGAATATGGTTTGGCCGGACGCCACGGCGTCTTCTATGCCCGTGCGAACCGTGATCTTTTGGCCCTGATCGAGCGCGACATGAACGATGGTTTCCGCGCCCAGATGTTCCACCCTTTCGACATGGCCACCCCACATTCCCGTCTTACGGGAAAGGGAAATGGCTTCCGGCCGCAAGCCGATGGCGTGGGCACCGTATTGTGCAGCCCTTTCACCGTCGATGAAATTCATCTTCGGTGAACCTATAAAGCTAGCGACGAAACGGTTTGCGGGCCGGCGATACAATTCCAGCGGGGTAGCGAATTGCTCGATACGTCCGGCGTTCATCACGGCGATGCGGTCGGCCATCGTCATCGCCTCGATCTGATCGTGGGTCACATAGATCATCGTGCTGCCGAGCCGCTGGTGTAACTCGGAAATCTCCAACCGCATACTGACGCGCAATGCCGCGTCGAGGTTTGACAGAGGTTCATCGAACAGAAAGCCGGCCGGCTGGCGAATAATGGCCCGCCCGATTGCGACGCGCTGCCGCTGGCCACCCGAGAGATTGCGGGGACGTCGTTCCAGATAAGGCAGCAGGTCGAGGCTCTTGGCGACCTCCTGCACGCGCGCGCGAATCGTCGCTGCCTTTTCGCCAGACATTTTCAGCGGGAACCCGATGTTCTGCGCCACCGTCATATGCGGATAGAGGGCGTAGGACTGGAACACCATCGAGAGCTTGCGCTTGCCCGGCGAAGCCTGCGTCACATCTTTGCCATCGATATGAACCTCACCGGAGGTCGGGTCTTCCAACCCGGCAATCAGCCGCAGCAGCGTGGATTTGCCACAGCCGGAAGGCCCGACGAAGACGACGAACTCGCCATCAACAATCTCGAGATTGGCGTCGGGAATGACCACCTGGTCGCCAAACGCCTTGTGAATGTTTTTGAGGGTGATGGAACCCATTGGTAGTTCTCCTACTTAACGGCGCCGAACGTCAGACCGCGGACGAGCTGCTTCTGACTCATCCAGCCGAGGACGAGGATGGGGGCGATTGCCAGCGTCGAAGCCGCCGACAGCTTTGCCCAGAACAGACCCTGCGGGCTGGAATAGGAAGCAATGAATGCCGACAGGGGCGCTGCCTTGATGGCGGTGAGGCTCAGAGTCCAGAACGCCTCGTTCCACGCCAGGATAACGTTGAGAAGCATTGTCGAGGCAACGCCCGGCAGGCTCATCGGAAGCAGAACGTAGAAGAGTTCCTTCAGCGTTGTGGCCCCGTCCATACGGGCCGCTTCGAGGATATCCGCGGGGACTTCCTTGAAATAGGTGTAAAGCATCCACACCATGATCGGCAGGTTGGCGATGACGAGAATGAACGTGACGCCGAAAAGCGTATCGAGAAGACCGGCTGTCTTGAAGATCAGGAAGATCGGCACCAGCGCACCGACGGCGGGCATCATCTTGGTGGAGAGCATCCACATCAGGACATGTCGGGTGGCGCGGGTGGGCTGGAACGCCATCGACCAGGCCGCCGGTATCGCCAGCAGCATGCCGAGAACCGTCGAACCCACGGAAATAGCCACCGAGTTCAGGAAATGGGTGAAATATTCCGAGCGCTCCTGCACCTCGAAGTAGTTTTCAAGCGTCCATTGGGTCGGCAGGAAGCTCGGCGGGAATGCAATGGCATCGACTTCCGTCTTGAAGCTGGTGAGCACAGTCCAAAGGATCGGAAAGAACAGCAGCAGCGCCACTGTCCAGCCCAGCACGGAGATGCCGGTCTTCAGAAAGATTGTGTGAGGCTTTTTCATTTTCGTTTCCTCAGGCGGTCAGGTTCTTGCCGGCCAGTCGAATGGCGAAAATGGCGACGGCATTGGCAATGACCACGGCGATGATCGCGCCGGCGGAAGCGGCTCCCACATCGAACTGGAGCAGGGCTTGCACATAAATCAGGAACGGCAGGTTGGTGGACGCATAGCCAGGCCCGCCACTGGTGGTGACGAAGATCTCAGCAAAGATCGCCAGGATGAAGATCGTCTCCATCAGCAGGACGACCGTGACGGCCCGGCCCAGATGCGGCAGGATAATGTAAATCAGCCGGTCGAACGGTCCGGCACCGTCCATGCGCGCGGCTTCCTGCTGCTCGGTGTCAAGCGACTGAAGCGCGGTCAGGAAGATCAGGGTAGCGAAGGGCAACCACTGCCACGCGACAATCATCACGATGGACAGAAGCGGAGAGTTGCTTAGCCATTCCACGGGCGGCAGGCCCAGCTTGTGCGCGATCCAGGCGAAGATGCCGTAGCCCGGATGCATAAGCATGTTCTTCCACACCAGCGCCGACACCGTGGGCATGACGAAAAACGGCGCGATGACGAGAAGCCGGACGACGCCACGACCCCACATCGGCTGATCAAACAGCAAAGCGAGCAGGATACCGCCGATCACCGTGATCGCCAGCACGCCGCCTACGAGCAGCAAGGTATTAATGATCGCCTGCGAGAATGCGGGATCCGACAGGAAATAGGTGTAATTGCTGACCCCTGCAAATCCCGCCTCTGCTGGATTTAGCAGATTGTAGTACTGGAACGACAACCACAACGTCATCGCCAGTGGAACAATCATGCCGATAAAAAGCAGCACCACGGAGGGTGTTAGGGCGAACCGCGCCGCTCGCTTCATCTGATAGCCAGACATATCTATCTCGTCCCGTTTCGAATTCGAGGTTCAGGCAGATCCGGGCGCCTGCCGTCACGTCCCGCCGATGACATTCAGAACGGTCCCCTCAAAGGCGCGGACTAATGCAACGCCGGCATGGCCGACCGGCGCGCCGACATCGAGGATGCAGGCGCACCGGTCCATATCCGCCGTTACTTCTTGTAGTAACCGGCGCGCTCCATCGTGCGCTCGACATAGGCCTGCGACTCTTCGAGCACCTGGTCAGCCGTCTTGCTGCCGCTGACAGCAGCAGCAATCGTCTGGCCAATGGTTGTTCCGAGGGCCTGGAATTCCGCGATATCGATGAAGCCGGCGCCCGTGTAAGGGGTTTCCATGACGGAAGGCTTGGTCGGCTGCACGGCGGAGATGGCAGCAAGCACCTTGTCTGCGAAGGGCTTTGCAACGTCCTGATATTCAGGAGAGGCATAGGTCGACTTGCGCGTGCCCGACGGCGCAAGCAGCCAGCCTTCGCGCTCACCGACGAGACGCGCATATTCCTTCGACGTCGCCCATTCGATGAACTTCTTGGCAGCAGCGGCGTTGTCCGTCACGCTAACCGGCACGGCCAGAGCCCATGCACCGCTCCAGCCTGCGGCTTCAGGGTTCTTGTCGGTAATGGGGAACGGCGCAAAGCCGGTCGTTTCGGAAACCTGCGATTCCTTCGGATCTAGCAGGTAGCCTGCCGTTACCGTGGCATCGATCCACATACCGCACTTGCCACTGCTGAAGAGAACGCGGTTTTCATTGTAGCCGTTCGTCGTCGCGCCGGTCGGGCCGGCTGTCTTCATGACATCCAGGTACCAGTTGAGCGCCTGGTTCCAGGGCTCGCTCGTCAACAGCGGCTTCCACTCCATATCAAACCATGCGCCGCCAAAGGCTGCGACGAAGGTCGAAATCAGCGGAGAATTCTCACCCCAGCCCGGCTTGCCGCGCAAGCAGATGCCGTTGATTCCGTTGTCGCGGTCCGTGAGCTTTTCCGCAAAGATCGCAATATCATCGAAAGTGGGCTTTTCCGGCATCGTCAGGCCGGCCTTCTCGAAAAGATCCTTGCGGTAGAAGGTGATGAGGCTTTCGCCGTAGAAGGGCGCACCGTACATCGTGCCGTCAACGCTGAGGCTTTCGCGCGTCGCAGTGATGAAGTCGTCATAGTCATAGTCGGCGCTGAAATCGTCCAGCTTCGTCAGCCAGCCCATCTTGGCCCAGAGTTGGGTCTGGTAGGAGTTGACCGAAATCACGTCGTACTGGCCAGCCTTGGTGGCAATATCGGTCGCCAGACGCTCGCGCAGCGTGTTCTCTTCCAGCACCACCCAGCGCAGCTTGATACCTGTCTTGTCCTCGAACTCCTTCGACAGCTTCTGCATGATGATCATGTCACCGTTGTTGACGGTCGCAATCACAATTTCCTCTGCCGAAGCGGACGCAACGGCACCGCCAAGAGCCAGGGCAGCGCCCAGCGCAGCTACAAGTTTACGCATTTCCCATTCCCTCCAAATGCCGGTCACGGTGACCGGTCCTCTCTTCAAAAAGTGCCGCCGACATCAAGTTCGGACGACGTAACTACGGACCACAAGCCCGTAACTGTGGCAGCGCCCCTCAGTCGCCGCGCGGATACAAACCGAATGTCGGATCGATGGGCGTCAGCCGGGCGACCTTGGCCTCGATGACCTTTCCAGCGGCCAGAAGCTGCTCTTCCTCGAATTGCGACGCCATGAGCTGCACGCCCATCGGAACGTTGTTCACCAGCCCGGTGGGAACCGCCATGGATGGAAGCCCCAGCAACGGCGGCACGTGTAACGGGGATAGCTCGAGAACCATCTCTTCCGTCAGAACGACGGGCTTTTCGTAGAAATCAGCGGGCTGCGGCTTGCGCCAGGCGGTCGGCGTCAAGACGAGAGGATAGTCCCGCATGAACAGGAGCCACTCACGGATGATCGACGTCCGGCGGGCGAGACCCTCGCGGAACTCATCGAAACTCATGTGCGGCGTCGCATCGAGCAGGGCGTGCGCTTCGTTGATCTCTTCCGGCGGCGCGTGCGCCTCGATCATATCGAGCATGCCCGCGCGTATTTCGTGGATCAGCAGCCTGTCCCGCAAGGCAGAGGCTTCCGCATAGCGTGGCGGCACGACGTTTTCGACCGTGTAGCCAGCCTCGAAGAGCCACTGCGCAGCTTGCCGAACGGCCTCGATCGTTTCCTCGTCCCTATCGACGCCGGGAAGATGGGCGAGCACGGCCACTTTGCACGGGCCAGATCGGTGTGGTCCTGGAATGGGCGCGTGAGCCGACCAAGGGTCGAGGGGGTCATGGCCTGACATCGCCCAAAGAGCAATTCTCAAATCGTCGATGGAACGCGCGAACGGTCCGTTGACAACGGCAAGTTGGGACATGATCGGGAGATCAACGGCAGACGTGCCACTGTAGTGCGGTACGCGACCGAAGGTGGGCCGCATTCCGAAAAGGCCGCAGCAATAAGCCGGATAGCGGATAGAACCGCCACTATCATTGCCGTGCGCAAGCGGCACCATGCCGGTTGCCACCGAAGCTGCCGCACCACCGCTCGATCCACCTGGAGAAAGCTCGGAGGCCCAGGGATTCAGAGTGCGGCCATACAGTCTGTTGTTGGTGAAAAGACCGAAGGACAAAGCTGGCGTATTCGTTCGTCCAAGAACGATGGCGCCGGCCTCCCGCCACTTGCGCACCAACGGGGAATCCTGGTCGGCAATACGATCAGCAAATGCCGGAACACCATTCGTCGTCGGCCTGTTCGCGACATCGATGTTGACCTTAATCGTAACGGGAACGCCATGCAGAGGGCCGAGGGCATCACCCCGCGCCACGGCAACATCTGCCGCCTGTGCCGCAGCTCGCGCTTCCTCTTCCATCAAATCGACGATTGCATTCACGGACGGATTGACGGAAGCAATCCTCGCCAGGCAACCCTCCAGCACGTCCACGCTGGACGTACGCTTCTCTCGGATCGCCGAGGCGATCTCGGCGGCACCCCACCGCCAGAACTCTTCACTCATACCATCCCCCGGCATTGCGTTGATCGTTTCCGACGCCTAGTTCCGTGCACCACCGATAGACTGCAGAGCACGCGACACGATCGCGTCCTCGGCTTCACCAATAGAGAGGGCGATCCCGCCCTCCTCCGGCGCGAGCGCCTCAAGCGTAGCAAGCTGACTGGCGAGCAGTTCAGCCGGCATGAAATGTGCTTGCCGCGCCTGCAACCGCTCATGAATTAACTCCTTAGCCCCTGAAAGATGGACGATGGAAATCGATCCAAGTCGGGCGCGCAGGAAATCCCTGTAGCTTTTCTTGAGAGCCGAGCAGGCAATCACGACAGGCCCGCCATGCTTTTCCACCTCACCTTCGGCAGCCTCTGCAATCGCTTTCATCCACGGCCAACGATCATCGTCGCTGAGTGACTGGCCGGCAGCCATTTTCTCAATATTTCCGGCTGAGTGATAGTCGTCAGCCTCAACAAAACCCGCACCGAGACTGTCGGCCAATGCCCTGCCAATCGTTGATTTTCCAGCGCCGCTGACACCCATCACGAGGACAAAACCCGCACTTCTTGCCTTGCGCCGCTCTATTGGAGCCGCCATTACCCACCCTAATCTTCAGAGCTATCATCTTGCGCCATTGATGAATGTATGCGCTTTCATTGTCAACCTGATCTTTCGCATTTATGATCGGTCTTCAATGGGGTGGAGAAGAGGGATTCGCATGAGCGGCAAGCGCGCAAAGCTTTCCGATGTTGCCAGGGCTGCCGGCGTGAGCGCAGCCACCGTTTCAAGGGCGCTAAGAAAACCGGAGTTGGTTTCCCCCGCCGTTCGCGAACGGATTCAGCACGTCATCGAAGAGTTCGGATATGTCGCCAACCCAGCGGCAAGAGCGCTTGCATCGGCACGAACAGACGTCATCGGCATTCTCGTTCCATCTTTGACAAACAACGTCTTTGCCGACGTACTCCGAGGCATCTACACGGTTGCAGAAACACGGCGCTACGAAGTGCAGCTCGCAAACACGCGCTATTCGAACCTAGAAGAGGAAAACCTGCTGCGCGTTTTCCTCAGCCAGAAGCCGGCCGGACTGATCGTTACAGGTATCGATCAGTCCGCGGCCTCGCGGGCGCTTCTTAAAAATGCGGACTGTCCAATTGTACAGATCATGGAAACAGGTGACGAACCGATCGAGATGATCGTCGGTTTTTCCCACCGGCAGGGAGCCTATCAGGCGACACAGCACCTGATCAGTCAGGGATATCGCCGCATCGCCTTTCTGGGCGCCAGAATGGACCAGCGCACGCAGAGACGTCTGGACGGATATTGCGAGGCTCTTCGGACACAAGGCCTTTTCGATGAGCGCCTGATCGTGACAACGCCCCGCGCATCAACCGTGACACTCGGCTGCGAACTCCTGACAAAGCTTTTGGACAAGGATCTCTGTGCCGACGCCGTGTTCTGCAACAATGACGACCTCGCCTTGGGCGTGCTCTTCGAATGCCAGCGACGCCGGATCGACGTACCGCATGAATTCGGCATCTGCGGCTTCAACGATCTGGAGATGATGGCAGTTGCCAATCCTCCCATCACCAGCGTCAGAACCTATAGGCAGGAGATGGGTGAGTGCGCTGTCCGAATGCTGATCGATCGAATTGAAGGGAGGCCGGTTGAGAGGGGGCTCGTGGATCTAGGATTTGAACTGATAGTCCGGCAATCCACACAAAAACAATCCAAAGCATCCTGAAGAAGGCGCTGCACGTTATCTGGATAATGATTACAGCGGATGCGGCTGCCTGCGACGCAGCTGGCGAGCTTGATCCGGGGCCTCATGAGGCTTTTAATCCCCGCAACCGCACGCAACACGGAGAGGCATGCAAGGTTGCCACTCGGCAATGTCGCGCGGCCTTTTTCAAAATCGGGATCGCCGTTTTGTTCTCATAGTCGCACCCAGCTGACCTGTCCGGGTGGCGCTAGCATGGTCAAGCCGCGCCCCCCTGCGAGCGCAGGGCGAACCGTCGCGAAGGCTCAGCGGAAATCGATAGTAGAGCCATGCCGCGTCGGCGATAGTCCCAGCAGGTAAACGAGTCGACGGTAACTCCAACACTGACTTCTGTTCAGGGTTACGAAATGATCGACTATCATCTGCTGCGTCAGTGATGCTCCAGTTGCAAGCATCACTGACGCTGTTGGCCTCAGCCCTCGCCCCGGGAATTGATCTATGCGACGACGAAGCCTGCGTCGACAGGGTCCGCGCGGTTGAACGTCCAACGCGCGCCACCAAGTAGAGCGGCCTTCCCCTTGACCGTGGGCGTTGGCAGTCACACGCCCAACGATGACTGCCACATGATCCAGGTCTCGCGCCCCGAAATTGCCTTCATTGCAGCGCGGGCTCATCCCCTGTCCGGCCGTGGCCTGGTGACGCGGGAAGAATTCGCCAGCCTGGCTCTTTTGCACCGCGAGACGCGCTCTGAAACCCGTGCAGTGATCGATGCGGCCATGGATCGCCACAACTACCGACCCGGCCGTGTCGTCGTATTCGGCAATCGCGAAGGCGCGTTGACCGCGGCAAGCCAGGGATTGGGGCTGGCGCCGACGTCACTTGAGGAAATCCCGCCCAGTGCTGCCGTCAGCGTCATTCGCGCCGCCGATTTCCGCACCTATGGCGAGATCTACGCCATTTGCCTGAAAGCACGCTCGCACTTGCCCCTCGTCCGAGAGGCTTGAGACATTCTCCGCGAAGAACCGTTCTGTGTCGCTACGTAACAGGAGCCTCCGCGGAGCGGATCCCAGCCGTACAGGCTCAAGAACGTAGGCAAGACAGTCGCCGTCGTCGCATGCACCGCACTCCACGCCGCGCCGCCGCGGAAGAAGGAGGCGCTCTTGCCGGAGGAGCTGATCGCCATGCTGGAGACGCTCGACCGTGGCAGCGTCGGGGCGCGCGCGATCGCGCCATCTTCGCTGTGAGCCTCACGGCAGCATCGGCAGCCTGTCGAAGGGATCGATCACCGGCACGCCGAGCGGATCGAAATGGCGCGTGTTCCGGGTCAGCACGGTAAGCCCGTGCACCCGAGCCGTTGCCGCGATGGCGATGTCTTCGAAACCGGGTTTGTGCGCCCGGGCATGATCAAGGATATCGCCCGCCACGTTCGCGCATTTCAGGTCAAAAGGCAGCAGCCGGTCCGAATAGAGATACTCGATGGCGCTCCACCAGTCGCGAAGGGCACGCGCTTTTGTCGTTGCACCTTCGCGTTGCGCCTTGGCAATGTCCGCTGCAACCTCTGCCGCTGACACGACGGAGAGAAACAGGTAGGGACTGGCGCGATCCAGCCATTGGATCAGGGCGCCCTCCCCTCCCCGCTTCGACGGCGCCAGGGCCGAGATGACGTTGGTGTCGACCAGGAACATCACAAGTCGATGGCGCGATGCGGCTTACCGGTCCGCGTCGGAAGATCGGTTTCTTCACCCGGAAAAGCGCCGAGCAATCGCCCAAAGCTCGGCGCATGCGACAGCTTCTCGTATTCACGATAGGACAGCACCACGGCTTCCTTTCGCCCGTGCCGGGTGATCACGGCCGGATTGCCACGGATCGCTTGATCAACCACGGCCGAGAGCGTCGCCTTGGCGTCTTTCAGCTGGATTTCTTTCATATGTCACCTGTTATGACTACAGTGGTCATAATATATCCGCTGCAGCGGCGAAAACAAGCCCGCAGGCGACCGCTAGGGCGATTGCAGATCACACGGATCGCGCGCCCTCAGCATGAGGATCGCTTTCAAGGATCTTGTCTTGGAAACGACGACCATCGAATCGCGCGGATTTCGCTCAACGGGCCATACGGCCGCGCCCCTCGCCAGGGCGGCAACCTGTTGCCACCCGCGCTCGGTGCGCAACCAGCAAAGCTCCTCCTCGAGGCCATCTTCGGCCACCTCGATCCACCAGGCCTTGGGGCAGCTGCAGTCCGACCATCGCGTCGGTAATGCCGGTGAGCCGGGTGATGTCAGCGGGGATGGGGCCGCTCGGTTGCCGCAGTCGCCGTAGACGGTGGGGGCGATTGTGATACAGCTAGGATGCTGAGTAATTCTCGTTTTCGACCTCGGCTTTTCCTAATTAGAACCGATGGCGCGGCGGCGAATGAAGCGCCCGCTCCTGCCGGAAACGCTCTCATCAGCGTTTGAATAAGCTATCTTGCCGTTTACCAACAACGTCTTGATGCCTGTCGCGGGCGCAATGGGTTTTTCAAATGTTGCCGCATCCATGACGGTCGCCGGGTCAAACACTACGAGATCGGCGAAATAACCAGCCGTCACCCGCCCCCGGTCTTTTAGCCGGAATTTTGTTGCCGGCAGGCTCGTCATCTTACGGACAGCTTCTTCCAAAGAAAACAATCCAATATCTCGGGAATAGTGTCCGAGCACCCTTGGGAAGGTTCCCCAAAGGCGGGGATGGGGATGCTGATCGTGCGGAATCCCGTCTGAGCCGATCATCACCAATGGATTGGCGAGAATGCGCCGAACGTCATCCTCGTGCATGTCGAAATAAACTGCACCTGCCGGAGCAAGACGGGCGCTTGCTTCTTTCTGGCTCACGCCCCATTCGGTCGCGATGTCGGCAAGATCGCGCGCAGCCATCTCTGGATAGGGGGTGGACCAGGTAACCATGACGCGAATGCTTTCATCGACCCATTCCGGAAGCAGAATCGTCGAGCACGCAGCGTAGGGATATGCGTCGACACCGACCTCTTGTTTTGCAGCGGCAGCTTCGATCGCCTGCAGCGTGTGGACGCTCCTCCCCCAATTTCGCCTGCCGGCACATTTGTGGTGTGAAACGACGACCGGCACATCGGCACGTCGGCCGGTCTCGAACGTCTCTTCAAGGGATTCCATGACAAAATCGTCTTCGTCGCGCATGTGCGTGGTGTATACCCCGCCTGCCAATGCCACTTCCCGCGCCAGCGGTACCACTTCATCGATCACCGCTGCGCGAGCCGGTGGGTAGTAGAGCCCCGACGAAAGTCCGATGGCGCCGTCGTCAAGCGCCGCCGCAAGCATCAGCCGCATGTCTTCGATTTCGCAGTCTGTTGCAGGACGATTGAGATCGCCCATAGCAGCGACGCGCAGTGACGAGTGACCGACAAGAGCAGCAACATTGACCGCTGGCGAAGCCGCCTCGACCGCCTCAATGTATTCCGCCATTCGGCCAAACCGGTAGTCATCGGCGCCACCAAGCAAGTCCAAGGGCTGAGGCGGCTGCTTGCCGTTCAACAACAATGGTGAAAGGCTGATCCCACAGTTGCCGACGATGACCGTCGAGATTCCCTGACTGACTTTTGGCGCCATCGCCGGGTCGATCAATACCAGACGGTCATCATGCGTATGCACGTCGATGAACCCCGGGCTCACCACGTGCCCGCTGACGTCCAAATTCTCGCGACCTTGCAATGTTCCCGGCTCGGCGATCGCCGCGATTCGGTCACCGTTCACGCCGATGTCGCCGGCAAATCCCGGCTTCCCCGTGCCGTCGATGATCAAGGCGTTCCGCAGTACGAAATCATAAGTCGTGAGAGGCATCGGCGAGCACCTTCGTTTTAGTCGGCGAAAATGTAAGAAAAATAAATCGAGTTGACAACCTTTTCGTAAACTAACAACCTGCGCCCATCCTGTGGACCCTCGGTGGCCGTTTCATTGCGAAAACGTTTGGTTGAATATCTGGCCTCGGCGGATGCCAGTAAGACGGAAAAGGCGATCGGCAGCTACATGCTGGCGAATATGACCGGCATACCCTTTGAAACCGCAGCGTCTCTGGCGGCCAAGGTCGGAGTGAGCGAGCCCATGGTCGGGCGCTTTTGCCGTTCGCTGGGCTATCCGCATTTCAAGGCTTTCAAGGCCGTGCTTCAGGCGGACATCGGTGATCGGCCATGGCTCATCGGGGATCGTCTGCAGGAATTTCGGGAGCGGAGCAAAAACGGCGCGGACGAACTTGCGCGCAGCCTGGATTTGGAGATGGCTGGCTTGGTCGCCGTGTATGAGCTGGCCCGGTCTCAGCCATGGCAGCGCGCGGTGAAATTGCTATCCGAAACACCTCAGATCTACGCGGTCGGGTTCCAGACGGAGCGCGGCATCGCCCAGATCTTCGTCAACCAGATGGAGTACATACGGCCCGGTGTACGCCTTCTCGACCTTGCGGGAGGGAACTTTTCCGAACTCCTGTTGGCGGATGCAAAACAGTCCTGTCTCGTGATCTATGAAGCGCGGCGCTATTCGCGCCTTGCACCATTGCTGGTTCAAGAGGCTCGCGCCGCCGGAATTCCCATCATCCTGATCACCGACGAGTTCTGCGATTGGGGCCGGGAGCTGGTGGACGAAATGTTCGTTGTCCCTACCCAGTTCAACTTTTTCTGGGACTCGACGTCCTTGATGGTCACCCTCACGACCTTGATCGTCAACGGGGTCTTCGCGGCCCTCGGCCCCTCGGTTGAGCGCCGTATGGACCGCACGTCGGAGCTGTATAGCAACTTCACTGGCTATGTCGGAGACCCGTCAGGACCAACAAGAATATCCAGGCCACTCCAAGGAAAACAAAGGGGAACCAAATGAACTGCATACGCAAGATATTGAGCGGCACGGCTTCGCTGGCACTTGTGGGCGGCTTGTCCTTTGGGCTTGCACCCGCAGCCTTAGCCCAGGAGGCGACCTTCGTCATCGCTTCTTCGGCGGTCGGCGCGCCAAGTTACTACCCCATCAAAGCGACGATGCTGAATGTCTCGAACTATCTGATCTACGATCGGCTGATCGAACAGGATGAAAAGCAGCAATTCCACCCGCATCTGGCGGAATCCTGGGAATCGTCCCCAGACGGCATGAATTGGGTCTTCAAGCTGCGTCAGGGCGTCAAATTCCATGACGGCGAGCCTTTCAACGCCCAAACGATCGTCGACTGGCTTGCTTTGTACCAGGGCACCGACAACCAGTTCATGATCGATGCGATCGACAAGATCGAGGTGGTGGATGAGCACACTGTGAAGCTGCTTATGAAGCAGCCCGACCCGAACCTGCTTTTCAATTTCTCCAGCGTCTTTATGAGCGTTGTTAGCCCGAAAGCGGTGAAGGAACTGGGAGACGAGTACGGCATCACCGCCGCCGTCGGGACGGGGCCTTACAAGCTGGAAAGCTTCGCGGTCGGCCAGGAGACAGTGCTGACCCGCAATGACGACTACACCTGGGGATCGAAACTGTCGCAGAACCAGGGTCCGGCCAAGATCCAAACGTTGACGATGCGGGAGATTCCCGAGCAATCCACCGCGTTCCTGGAATTGAAGACCGGCGGCATCGATCTGCTTTACGACGTCCCGACCGATTTCCTGCCGCAGATCAAGGCAACGGCCAGCCTTGAAACGCTCAGCCTTCCCGGTCTTGTCGTCATGTACATGCCGATCAACACCAGCGTGGAACCGTTCACCGACGTTCGCGTGCGCGAAGCGACGGCCCTCGCTGTCAATCAAAAGGAAATTCTCGACAACATTTACAATGGCGTCGGCGCCGAAGCACACAACTTCCTGATCAGTTCGCTGGCGGAAGCTGATGTCGACCCGAAGTACAATGTTTCCTACGACCCGGCCAAAGCCAACGCCCTTCTCGATGAAGCAGGTTGGACGCTCGGGTCAGACGGTGTCCGCCAGAAGGATGGAAAGCCGCTCTCGGTCACGCTTTGGACACAGGGCGACACCGAGTTCAAGCGGGTGTCAGAAGCGGTTCAGGCGCAGCTCAAGGCCATCGGCATGAATGCGGAGATCACCGTCTACGACTCCAGCACCATCCGTGATCTCTACAAAAAGAACCAGCACCAGTTGGCGGTACGCAGCTACGATTGGGCCAACGCCGATATTCTCGACTGGTTCTTCAGCGGCAACCGCCTGGGTTACCCCAACATTTCGATGTGGAACGACCCCAAGTCGGAGGAACTGAACAAGAAGGCGATGACCGAGTCCCGCACCTGGGAAGAGCGGGTTGCCAACTTCAAGACCTATCACGAGCACCTTCTGTCGCAATGGCTGTTCGCACCGATCTATCAGCCGGTTCAAAACATCAGCTACAACAAGGATCGGCTTCGCGTGCCCGCCGAAATCCGCGGGCCCGGCCTGAGGGGGCAGACGATCCTGGACATGGAAGTGGTCGAGTAAGGTAAGGAAAAGAGCGCCGGGGGGAAGAAACGTATGCTCGGATTTGCCATGAAGCGCCTATTGCTTCTTCTCCCGGTGTTCTTTGCCGTTTCGCCGATAATCTTTCTGGTTGTCCATCTGGTTCCAGGAGATCCGATCGACAATCTGATACGCATCGGCGCCACTCCGCAGCAGAGGGCGGAGCTCGTTGCAAAATACGGTCTCGATAAGCCCCTGCTCGAACAATACTTCGTCTGGATCGCCAATCTCTTCAACGGTGATCTTGGCGACGCGATCGTGATAAGGCGCCCCGTCGCCACCCTTATCGCCCAAAACCTTCCCCACAGCCTGACACTCGGTAGCCTGGCGCTGCTGTTTTCCACCGTGGTCGGCATCGTTGCCGGGGCAACCGCGGCCGTTCATCGCGACCGCCTGGCCGACCGCGGCATTATGGGGTTGGTTCTGCTCGGATCGACCGTTCCAGGGTTCTGGATTGGCCTACTTCTGATCCTTGTTTTTGCAGTTCAGTTGGGCTGGTTTCCCGTTTCGGGAGCGCGCGGCTGGAACTCCCTCGTCTTGCCCGTCCTGACCATAGGCCTCGGCGGAACGGCGCTGATCGCCCGCGTCACCCGCGTGGCCATGATCGATATTTCGCAGAAGGATTTCATCCTGCTCCTGCACGCAAAGGGCCTGCCGAATTGGCGTATTCAGATATTCCATATCCTGCGCCACGCGTTGATCCCGGTCATCACGGTTTTGGCGCTTCGTATCGGTTGGATCTTGGGCGGCGCGGTCACCGTCGAGTTCGTCTTTGCCAGACCCGGCCTCGGCACGCTCCTTATTAAGGCATTGAACCAGAGAGATTATCCTCTCGTCCAGGGCTGTCTCCTGATGCTTGCCATAGCAGTCATGCTCGGCACGCTGATTGGCGACCTGCTCCAGGCCGCGATGGATCCACGATCAAGGGATGCATTCAAGTCATGACGCTAAGCGAAGACAGTACCTTTTACCGCGTCGTGTCGTCGCCTGGCGGCGCACTTTCCACTCTGTTTCTCGTGACGGTCATCTTTGTCGCGATTTTCGCCGACTGGCTCGCACCCTATTCGTTTGAGATACAGAATCTTCCGATGGCCAACACGCCTCCGTCTGCGGAGCATTGGCTGGGGACGGACGAATTCGGCCGCGATGTTCTGTCCCGCATCATCCACGGCGCGCGCACCTCGCTGAAGGTCAGTGTCGCGGCGATCTCGGTTTCGGTCTGCGTCGGCATGTTTCTTGGCGCGATGAGCGGTTATCTGGGCGGTACCTTCGACCGGATCGTCACCGCTGTCGTCGATCTAACCTGGTCCTTCCCGGAAATCCTGATCGCGCTCATCTTCGTGGCGATCGTCGGGGCCGGCATGTACTCCACAATGATGGCGATCGGCATCGCCTATCTTGCCCAGTTCACCCGGCTTACCCGTGCGCAGATTCTGAGCCTGAAGAACGAGACCTACGTCGAGGCGACTGTGAGCCTCGGGGCACGGCCGCTTCATATCGTATTCGCACACCTGCTGCCGAACGCTTTGCCGCCGATCATTGTTGCCGCGATGCTCGCGACCGGCGACGGCATCATATTGGAAGCGACGCTGGGCTTCTTCGGCCTTGGCGCGCAACCTCCAATCCCAAGCTGGGGCGGCATGATGAGCAATGGCACCGCACAGATGTTCACCGCCCCGTGGATCATTGTCTTTCCCGGCCTGATGGTGGCGCTGTCGGTCATCGCGATCAACATGCTGGGAGACAGCCTGATCCGCGCGCTTGACATTCGCTCGCAAGTACGGACGGCCTGACATGTCGCTTCTCGCCGTTGACGATCTTTCGATTTCGATCGGGAATATCACCCTGCTGGAGGGGATCACCTTCTCGGTCGACAAAGGCCAGGTCCTGGGCATCGTCGGCGAGTCCGGGTCGGGAAAGTCCCTGACGGCGCTCACGGTGATGGGGTTGCTGCCGCTCAGCCGCGGCCGCATCCGCAGTGGATCGATGGTGTTCGACGGCGTCGAACTGACCACCCTGCCGGAGCGCGCGTACCGAAAGCTGCGGGGCAGTCGGATCGCCTTCATAGCCCAGAATCCGATGACCTCGCTCGATCCTGTGATGTCTGTCGGCGACCAGATCGACCAGGTTCTGCGCCTGCATCTGAAAATGACACGCAAGGCTGCCCGCCTGCGCAGTATCGAACTTCTGTCGCAATTGCGCATCCCCGAGGCTTTCGAGGTTTGCAAGCTGTACCCGCATCAATTGTCTGGTGGCATGAAGCAACGGATCGTCATCGCGATGGCGCTTGCCGCGGATCCCGACCTGATCATCGCCGACGAACCGACCACGGCATTGGACGTGACAGTACAGGCGCAGATCATCGAGCTTCTGGTCCAGCTTGTGCGGCAGCGCGACATGGCACTGATGCTGATCACTCACGATATGGGTGTCATTGCGCATGCCTGCGACCAGGTTGTCGTGCTCTACGCTGGTCGGGTTGCCGAGAGCAATGAAACCGGCGCGATCTTCCGCCATCAGAGCCATCCATATACCGAAGCGCTGATCCGATGCATTCCGCGGGCAGGCATGGCACCGGGTAGCCTGAAGGGCATTCCCGGTAGTGTTCCGAGCGTTGCGGCCTATAAGTCCGGGTGCCGGTTCCATCCACGTTGCCCGATCGCAACCGATGTCTGCCGCACCGAAACACCGCAGATCAGAACAACCGCCGACGGCGGCTACGTCGCCTGCCACTTCACCGCTGGAGTTCAGGAATGACGCAGCTTCTGCCTACTCCGTTAGTATCCCTCACTGCCCTCAACCGCACTTTCTCCGGCGGCAAGCGGCTGCTGGGGAAGCCGCGAACGATGAACGCGGTCAGCGATGTCACGCTTCAGATCGAGCGCGGCAGCGTCACCGGCGTGGTCGGCGAATCCGGTTGCGGAAAGTCGACCCTTGCGCGTCTGGCGCTTCGGCTGATCGAACCGACCTCCGGCAGCGTCGTTTTCGACGGCGTCGATATCCGGTCGCTATCGCCAAAGACGATGCGGCAAATGCGCCGCCGCATGCAGATGGTCTTCCAGGACCCCTATTCGGCCATCGATCCGCGCTATCGGCTGCAGGATGCCTTGCTGGAGCCGTTTCGACTGCAGGGCATCAAGCTGACCAAGCTCGAAGCCAAGGCCAAGGTCGAGGAGCTGCTGCCCATGGTCGGCCTTCGGCCCGAGCTTGCCCGCAGCTTTCCGCATCAGCTTTCCGGCGGCCAGAAGCAGCGCGCATGCATCGCCCGTGCGCTTGCGCTTCAGCCCGAATTTCTTGTCCTGGACGAACCGACGGCCTCGCTCGACGTGTCGATACAGGCGCAGATCATCGGCCTTCTGGAGCGGCTAAAGGCCGAGCTGGGCCTGACCTATCTCTTCATCTCGCACGATCTTAGCCTCGTCCGCTACTTCTCCGACAAGATCGTGGTGATGTATCTCGGCCGCGTGGTCGAATTGTTGCCCGAGCCCTCCGCCTTGCCTCGCCATCCCTACACGAAGGCCCTGCTGGACAGTACCTTCGAACCTGACCCGAAGCTCAGACGTACGGTAACGCCAGCCGTTGGCGAAATTCCCAGTGCCTTCGACCTGCCCCAGGGATGTGCCTATGCCTCGCGCTGTCCGTTCGCCCAGGATCGTTGCCGGATCGAGCGGCCGGAGCTCGAGCCGCGCCCCGAGGGGAGCCTCAGAAATGTGGTTGGAAACATCCCGCTCCACGCTCATCCCGTCGCTTGCCATTTCCCCTTGCCGCTAACGTCCAGTTAAGGAACAGACATGTCCTTCCAGGTCCTGACAGCCGAGTTCAAACACGAGTCGAATACGTTCAACCGGAATCTGACGGGCTATGACGCGTTCCGTGGCAAATTCCTCTACTTCGGCGAGGAGGCGGTCGCCAGGCGCTCGCAAGCCAACACGGAGCTAGCCGGGTTCCTTGATGCCGCGAAGACGCACGGATGGAACGTCGAGCACGTGCTGAGCACCACCGCCGAGCCATCGGGAATGGTGACGCGGGACGCTTTCGACCGCCTTGCCGGTCCGATCGTGGAAGCGGCAAGACGGCGGAAGGATAGCCTTTCGGGAATTCTGCTCGGCCTGCACGGCGCGATGGTGACCGAATTCTGCGAAGACGGCGAAGGCGAACTGCTTGCCAGGTTGCGCGAGGCTGTGGGCGACGAGATCCCCATTGCGATAACGCTCGATCTTCACGCCAATGTCACACCGAAGATGTGCGATCTCGCAAACGTCATCGTGTCGTACAAAACCTATCCGCACATCGATATGCGCGAGCGCGGCGGGCAAGCAGGAGATATCCTGCAACAGGCCATGCAGGGCGAGATCAAGCCTCGCACCATTCGCGTCCATCTCCCCATGCTCGACGAGACCAGCACCGGACGCACCGACCTCGGGCCGATGATCGATTGGGTGGCACGCGCGAAGGAATATGAAACGCGCCCTAACGTCTTCGCCGTCAGCATCAACTCCGGTTTCGGCAACGCCGATATTGCCGATGTCGGCCCCACCGTGCTCGTTACCTGCCAGGGCGATGACACTGAACATTTCGCCTTTGCCAATCGCATCGCTGGAGAAATGTGGGCAGGACGCCACAAGTCCTACAATACCTACTATTCAGTGGAGGATGCCGCGACCGTGTGCAAAGCACATTCGGCATCGAAGCCTATCGTTGTCGCCGACTATGCTGACAATCCCGGCGGAGGTGGCTATGGCGATTCGACCGAACTGCTGCGCGCGCTTCTTGATGCGAAGGTGGAGAACGCCTGCTTTGGCCCGCTGCTGGACCCTAATGTCGCCCAGGAGCTCAGCACTGTCGCCGTTGGCGAGACGGTGACTGTCAACGCTGGCGGCAAGACGGACGCACGCTTCGGAGGCGGACCGCTGGCGCTTACAGGAACGTTGATGTTGACCAGCGACGACGGCGTCTTCACCGGCAACGGCCCAATGATCGGAGGCCTTCAGCTCAGCTTCGGCAAGACGGCGGTGCTGCGTGTAGAGGGTATTGATATCCTGATCGTCAGTCATGTCACCCAGATGCTGGACTTGCAGCAGTTTGCCGCTTTCGGCATCGACCCGACCAAAAAATCTGTCGTGGCCCTCAAATCCATGCAGCATTTCCGAGCTGCTTTCGAACCGATCGCCGACAAAGTAATCGTTTGCGACAGCGGGGCGTTGTGTACGTTGCAACTGGAAAAGCTCCCCTATCGCAATGTGCCTCGACCGATCTTCCCCCTGGACAAGGCCATGGAGTACGTCGCAGGCGCGTCATAAACGGCGCTGCCTCGGCGCATCCGGCTTTTCGGCTAATTGTTAGGAATCGATTTTGACCATTGATAATGACGTCGCAGTTCTCGGCGCGGGCATCGTCGGCGTGTCCACGGCCCTGCATCTGCAGGCCAAGGGACGGTCCGTCGCTCTGGTCGACCGCCGCGGCCCCGGCGAGGAGACCAGTTACGGCAACGCAGGGCTTATCGAGCGCGCCAGCGTCGTGCCATATGCTTTCCCACGCAATGCCCTGACGGTTCTACGTTTCGCCCTGAACCAGTCGGCGGATGTCCGCTACCACTGGCGGCATCTGCCTCGCATCGCTCCGTGGCTGTTCCAATATTGGCGCCACTCTTCGCCCGGACGTCTGGCCGAAGCAACCCGCGACATGCTCCCGCTCATCGAGCTTTGTGTCAGCGAGCACATGCGCATGCTGCAGGATGCGGACGCCACCCACCTTGCCCGTCAGAATGGATGGCTGGAAATCTGCCGCACTCCCAAGGATCTGGCGTATTCGATAAAGACGGCCGAAAGCCTGCTGAAATATAGGTTAAGCTATGACGTGCTGGAAACCCAGCAGCTGCTCGAACTGGAGCCCTCGGTCAACGCGTCCACTTTCGGGGCGATCCATTGGCGCGATCCCGTCACTGTGTCCAGCCCCGGCGCGGTGACCAAGGCTTACGCCAAGTTGTTCCTGCGGCGGGGCGGAAAATTTGTTCATGCTGATGCCCGAGGCTTGAAGCAGGCCGACGGGCACTGGAGCCTGCCATCGGCGGCCGGCAACATCCGGGTGAAAGAAGTCGTTGTCGCACTTGGGGCGTGGTCGACGGATGTGATCGAGCCGCTGGGCTATCGCATCCCTCTTGCCGTGAAGCGCGGATACCATATGCATTTCTCCCCAGCCGATGGGGTTTCGCTAAGACGACCGATCCTGAGCGAATATGGAGGTTTCGTCCTGTCGCCAATGCTCGATGGCGTTCGTCTGACAACAGGCATCGAACTGGCCCCACGTGATTCCGCGCCAACACCGATTCAGCTGGACATGGCGGAAACGATCGCCCGGAGGCTGTTTCCGCTCGGCAAGCGCGTGGAGCAAGAGGCCTGGATGGGTGTGCGACCGTGCCTGCCGGATATGAAACCGGTGATTGGACAGGCCGGGAGGCATTCCGGACTTTGGTTCAACTTTGGTCACGCACACCACGGATTCACCCTTGGCCCGGTAAGTGGTCGTTTGTTAGCGGAACGGATGACCGGAGAAATGCCTTTTGCCGATCCTTCGCCATATCGCGCAGATCGATTTTGATTTTTGAATCGAGCCCTCGACACGACCATATTAGCGAGGTGCCATTTGTCGGCAAAGTGACCACGGGACACCGAACTTTGCGGCCGACTCCGAGACGGTTCGAAAGGAGCATCAATCCCGCGCTCGTCATGCTGGTCGAATATCATTCCGCCCAGCACCAGGATCTTACCAGCCACATTCGCCAGTGCAGGTCAAACGCCAGCACCCTGTCCGAATAGTAATACTCGATGGCGTTCCACCAGTCGCGAAGCGCGCGCTGTTTTCCGGGAAGGTGTTCGGCAAGGGCCCTTGAAGTGAAACGCAACTCCAGGTCAGGGCGAGCCAAGCACCGCGGGCGGCGGGAACGCCCGGTCACGATCAGGGAATCTGTTGGCGGCAGCCCCGCCGAACAGGCCAACATCCGCCTGCGCCAGCCACGGCGAAGAGCGCCTCCGGTGTCTGCGGGAGCGCGGCGATCTCATGCAACGGCACCGGCTTGACCGGCGGCCGCAGGCGATAGGTGCCGACGTCCGCCGGGTGGCGTTGCTGTTCGTCGGCCAGAAGTTCGGTGACGGTCGCGGCACACATACGGCCCTGGCACGGCCCCATTCCGCAGCGCAGCATGGTTTTCAGCTGGTTCGGGCCGGCGACGCCCTGTGCGGCCGCCTCGCGGATGGCCCCGACGGAGACCTCCTCGCAGGGGCAGGCGATCACCTCGCTCTCCGAAGGGGCGCGGAATGATGGAGCCGGCTGGTAGAGGAGATCGATGAAGGCCCGACCGCGCAGCCGCGATCAATGCAATCCGCGAAAACGGCGCCTACGACGCATTCTCGAAGAAGTATTTCGACTTCGACATATATGGTGCTGAAGCAAACGAATCTCCGGTGCGCTGACAGTGGTGTTTTGCGCGCCGGGCTTGATGACCATGGTGAGCAAGCCGCAAGCGCTGCGGGGCAACAGCCGCTACGCAGGATCAGATTTCCGCCAACTAAGTCTTCGAGATGAGCTCGCTGTGGATCCACAGCGAGCGTCGTCGAACCTCGCGGATACTGGTTACAGCACTGCGAATCTGCACGGTACGTGGCGCTATTTCAAAAGCTTGTCTAGCGGTACAGCCTCACTGATCCGCCACTCGTCCACCCGCGCCGGCTTACCGCCGGTGATCTCGATAATCTGCATCAGCGCGGTGTTCTGATGATGCAATTCGCCGGTGAAGGTCCGCGGGCCGAATGCGGTGGGCTCGTCAGCCATCTTTTCCAGCTCCGCCGTAACCGCCGCTCCGTCAGCCGTTCCGGCACGCTCGACGGCCTTGGCCCAAAGATCGATCAGCACATAGCCGGGATAGGCATAGGAACTGGCTGGCCGCGCGCCGGTGACTTTCTCATAGGCCTTGTTGAAGGCCTCGACCTCGGGGCGCGGGTCGTCCCCATAGATCGATCCCTGCACCGGCACGACGAAGCCCGAGAGATTCGGGGTCGCGTCGAGCCAGTAGGAGCCGTCTACCGCAGAACCGTTGAGGATGAGCGAGTTGATCCCTGCCGCGCGGATCTGGCGGACGGCCGCCGCCGCACCCGGCATCACCGAACACAGCATGATGATGTCGGGCTCTTCGGGAAGAGCCTTGATGCGAGTGATCTGACTGGCAATCGAGGCATCATCGTTTTTGAACGTATCGGTGCCGACAATCTTCGCACCGTCGAGACGCGGGAACATCCAGTCGAAGCCGGTGCAGATGCCCTTGTTGTATTCGATGAAGGTGTCGAGCAGCACATAGGCCTCGCGGGCCTCGCGCTTATTGTAGGCCCATTCCGCCATCGTCGCGCCCTGCACCGGAGCAAGTACGGAGGACGAGAAGCTGTTGGGACCGACGCCCTGAATGCCGGCCTTCACATCCTCGGCACACAGGAAAAAGGAGTTCATGCCTTCGCCCTCGGCAACGAGAGCCGACGGCGCTCCGAAATCGTAGTCGCACGAGACGACCATCATCTGGGCGCCCTCGTCCAGCAACTGCAGACCGGCCTTGGACGCTTCCGCGCGGTCGGTGCGGGTATCGGCCTCGGTCCACTTGATCTGCTTGCCGAGCAGGCCGCCGGCCGCGTTGATCTCATCGATGCGGATCTTTGCAGCGGTGGCCGCCGGCGTGTCGTAGGCTTCCATCCAGCCGGATTTTGCAACGGCAAAGCCCACGTGGATGTCTTCTGCGAACGCCGAGGATGCCGCCAGAACACTGGCCAGCGTGGCAATCGTCTTCAGTATTGTTCCCTCTATCATTACTGTCTCCTCCAGGACATGTTGATTTCAGTATTTATCGGGTCGCAGCGATGCGCCTCCCTTCGCCACCCTCCGAATCCACCGAGCCGGCAGCGCAAGTTCGCGCCCCGCCATCAGGCCTGCCGGCCGAAAGACCAGAACGACAATCATGGCAATGCCAATCAGGATTTCCTGCGAGCCCGCGGGAAGCGAGAACTGGGCGCTGCCGATCGTGAAGCCCTTTTCCAGCCGCACCAGCGCCTCGACGGCCAGCGACACGACCAGTACACCGACGACCGCGCCCGACAGGCTGCCGATGCCGCCGACCACCAGCATCGCCAGCATCAGAAACGTCAGACTCAAATAGAAGGTGTCGGGGTTGAGAACACCGATGAAATGACCGAGCAGAGCCCCGCCGATGCCGCAGAAGAAGGCTGAAATCGTAAACGCCAGCAACCGATGCCGATAGCGATCGATGCCACTTGCCGATGCCGCGACCTCGTCATCGCGGGTTGCCCGGAGCGCAAGGCCCGACGCCGAAGCGCCGTAAACGGCCGCAGCAAGAATCGCCCCGCAGGCCCAACCGAGCGCCACCCATGAGTTCGTGTAACGGGCAAGGCCGACGACGGAGGACGTACCACCGGTCACCGGCGTCCAATTGGCCCAGATGGTATTGATCATTGCCAGGAAGGCGAAGGTCGCAATCGACGCGGCGATGCCTGACAGCCGCAGGATGGCTGCCCCCGTGACGCAGGCCAGCAGAGCTGCAACCACACCCGCAGCCAGCGCCGCCAGCAGCACCGGCCAATCAGCCTGTGCCAGCCAGTCCGGCAGTCCGGTCAGAAGCAGCGACTTCATCTGCGGGTTCAACGTCAGCCAGGCGGACACATAGGCGCCGACACAGGCAAAGGCCGCATGGCCGAAGCTGATGACGCCGGAGTTTCCGGCGAAGATCCAGAAGCCCACCACTAGCGTCACTCGAATCAGGGTTTCCGCCGCCATACGGCCCGTGGCGCGGTCGCTCAGTCCGGTCGCGACAAGAACGAAAAAGAGCAGCAGCAGACAAAGCAATACCGGAGTGGTGCGGGCTGCGATCCGGCGAGCGCGATGATCAGTCATGGTTGCGCTCATGGTTCAGACCCTCGGTTTGGCGGCGGCAGAGGCGAACAGCCCCTGCGGCCGGACGAGCAGGACAAGGATGACGAGGCCGAACAGGAAGGCATCGCGGAACGGTCTGGCTTCGAACGGCAGCGCAGCCTGCAGCAGCACCGAGGCTGCGCCAATCGCAAAGCCTGCCGCAACGGCGCCCGGCAGGCTGCCCATGCCACCCACAACGGTTGCGATGAAGGCGACGAGCATGATCTGTCCGCCCATGCGCACGTCGGCTACGCCCGTCTGTGCCACCAGCACCAGCGCCACCGCCGCGGCGAGCGCGCCGGATACCGCAAACGCACAGGCGATCACAGCGTTCGCCGGTACACCGAGCAATCGTGCCATGCCGAAATCCTCGGCAGCGGCGCGCATTTCCAGCCCGATGCGGCTTTTCTTCAGCAGCAAGGCGAGCGCGGCGAGCACGATCAGCACCGCGCCGATGACAATGATTTGCAGCAGCGGAACCTGCGCGCCGAGCACGCTGACCGGACTGCCGAGTTCCGGCCACAGGCTGACCGATTTCGGACGCCCGCCATAGGCAGCCATGAGGCCGCTCTGGATCACTACGCCAAGCGCGAAGCTGGCGACCATCAAGGCGACGGGGTTCGCATTGCGCAAGGGCCGGAAGACGACGAACTCAGAGGTGACTGCCAGCGACGCCCCTACCAGGAGGATCGCCGGCACAAGCACCAGAGCCGGCGCACGGCCCAGCCCCATCACCGCCGTAGCATCGGTCGAGGGCACGATCAGCGCGAAGACGGCAAAGGCGATGAATTGGCCATGGGCGAAGTTGACGAGCTTCATCACTCCGAAGATCATGGCGATACCAAGGGCGGCGACGGCGTAGATGCCGCCAAGCGCCAGCGCGTCGAAAATGAGTTGCAGGCTCATGCGGCGCTCTCCTGGCCGAAATAGGCTTCCGTCAGCAGATCCTCGGCGGCGAAGGCCCCTGCGTCGCCATCGGCGACGATGCGGCCGCCACGCATCAGGATCATCCGGCCGCCAACACGCGCGGCACGGGTAGAGCTCTGCTCAACGATCACCAGCGTCAACCCGCGCTGCGCCTGGAGCTGGGCAAGGCGCTCGTAGACCTCATCGACCACCTTCGGCGCCAGCCCGAGCGATGGCTCGTCCACCAGCATCAGCTTCGGATTGGTCATTAGCGCACGGCCGATCGCCAGCATCTGTTGCTGGCCGCCTGAAAGCGCGCCGGCATTGGCATGGCGCCGTTCGCTGAGGATCGGAAAGGCGTCATAGATCGCTGCAAGATCGTTCGGCACGGCGTTTCGGTCGCGCCTGAGTCCAGTACCGACCATCAGATTTTCCTGCACGGTCAGCGCTCGGAAGATGCGTCGCCCCTCGGGAACCATCGACAGTCCGCGCCTGGCGATCGCCTCCGGCGCACGGCCGGAAAGGATGTCGCCATCCATCTCGATCCGGCCGTGCGCCGCCCGGACTGCGCCTGAGATCGCGCCGAGCAGGGAGGATTTTCCAGCGCCGTTCGGACCGGATATGAACACACGCTCTCCTTCGGCCACCTGGAACGACAGCTCGTTCAGGGCCACCAGCTTGCCGTAACGGACGGACAGATCGAACACGCCGAGCTTTGACATCACGCCGCCTCCTTATGTTCAGCTCCGAGATAAGCCTCGCGCACGGCCGCACTTGCTAGAACTTGGGAACGGTCGCCCGTTTCGATGACCCGGCCGCCATCTAGAACCACGACATGGGCACAGACCGACAGCACCAGCCCGACATTGTGCTCGATCAGCAGCACGCCGACGCCGAGTTCGGTCGCGATACGGCGAATGAGACGGGCGAGATCGGTCGCTTCCGGTTCCGACATCCCAGCCGCTGGCTCGTCGAGCAAGAGGAAATCGGGGCAAAACATCAGCGCACGGGCAATCGCAACTCGTCGCTCGTCGGTATAGGGCAGACCGGCGGCGGAGCGGCTTTGGAGCGGCTCAAGTCCCATCCATTGCAGGAGGCGCACAGCCTCTTCTTCGGCGGCATGGCGGGAGTGGCCGAGGCCGACCCCGGTCACCGCCAGGTTGTCCAGAACGTCGAGCCCGGTGAACAGGCGTCCGGCCTGAAAGGTGCGGGCCACGCCGAGGCGACGAAGCGCATGGGCGCTGAGCCCGGACACATCGCGCCCGGACAGCACCACCCGCCCCGTGCTCGGACGCTGAAATCCGGTCAGGACGTTGACGCAGGTGGTCTTGCCCGCGCCGTTGGGGCCGATCAGCCCCAGCACCTGCCCCGGCTCCAGTGAAAGACTAACCCTACTGAGGGCCTGGAAGCCGCCAAAGGCGACCCCCACCGTTTCCAGCGCCAGTCCCGCCATCGGCTCAGGCCTCGTCCGTCAAGGTGACGACATAGGTGCCGGAAGCGTCCAGTCGGGCAACCCAGCCCGGCTCGATCACCAGCGTCGTGGTCACTTCCTGAATCACGGCGGGACCCGTGATCTCATCGCCCGCGCCCAGCATCGCCCCCTCATAGACCGGCGTTTCGTGAGCGATCCCGGAGGCGAGAAAGATCATTTCGCGCGTGCCCTTGAGAGCGGAGTGTGTCCCGTTTCCCGCTGCGATGGTCATGCGGTTTGGCCGGTCCACACGCCCCGAGATGGCGCTTTCGACGTTGACCACCTCGACTGCGCTCTGCGGTTCGCAGTAGGTGTAAAGCTCCTCGTGGCGGGTGTGGAACGCCGCCTTGAGCCGCTCGAGCGCCGCCTCGTCGATATCGAACGGATCGACATAGACGGTGCATTCGTGCACCTGTCCGACATAGCGCATGTCGAGCGAACGGCGGATGCTGATGCGATCCTCCGTGAAGCTGTCTTCCTTCAGGTCCTTGATGCCGCGGGCTTCCAGTTCATTGAACACCCTGTCGAGCCGCTGGGCGGTCTCCGCGCCTTCGAGGCGGGCGGCGACCGGGGCCATGTAATTGTACTTCACGTCAGAAATGATCTGACCGAAGGCGCAAAGGCCCGAGGCGAGCTTGGAGATGAGCACCTTGCGGATGCCCATCTCACGGGCGAGGGCTGTGATATGCGCGCCGGTCGCGCCGCCGGCGCAGTTCAGCACGAAATCGCGCGGATCATAACCGCGCTCGACGGACACGCGGCGAATGGCGTTGACCATGTTGTTGTTGACGATGGTGAACATGCCAAAGGCGGCTTGCTCGACGGTGAGGCCGAGCGGTTCGGCGAGATGCGTCTTGATCGCCTCGCGAGCCTTTACGATGTTGAGCGGCAGACGCCCTCCGACGAGGCCATCGGGATTGAGATAGCCGAGCACCAGGTTGGCGTCGGTCGTCGTCGGTTGCTGGCCGCCCTGATCGTAGCAGGCAGGGCCCGGTTCGGATCCGGCAGACTGCGGTCCCATCTGCAGCAAGCCCATGCTGTCGATCCAACCGATCGAGCCGCCGCCGGCGCCAAGCGTCTCCACCTGGATCATCGGCATACCGATGCGGTAGCGCAGGAAGTCGATGTTCTTCGAAACGTTGGCAAGGCCGTCACGGGTCAGCGTGATGTCGAATGACGTGCCGCCCATGTCGACGGTGATGATGTTCTTCTCGCCCCACGGGTCGCCGATATAGAGGGCGGCCTGCGGCGCCGATGCAGGCCCGGAATTGATTGCGTAAACAGACTGGTCGGAGACGACTGTGCCAAGCGCAAGGCCGCCGTTCGACTGGAAGTAGCGTACCGGATTACGGGCGCCGAGTTCCCGGAAATAGCGGTCCACCGCGTTGACGTAGCGTTGCAAGATTGGGGCGAGATAGGCGTTGACGATCGCTGTCGAGGTGCGGGTGTACTCCCGCACCTGCGGATAGAGCTGGCTGCCGACGGTCAGACGGACATCCGGCATCATCTCGCGCACGATCCTGGCGGCGCGGATTTCATGCTCGGGGTGGAGCACAGACCAGACGAAGGAAATTGCCACGGAATCGACTCCTTCGCGCAGGAAATGGCGGCAGGCCTCGCGTACGTCCTCCTCGTTCAGCGGCGTGTGCACGGCGCCAGTTGAGATGACACGCTCGCGAACGCCGCGGCGCAGATAACGTGGCACGAGCATGGTGGCAGGCGGGTACTCCGGATCGTAGCGATAACCGTCTTCCTTGTGGCCGAGGCGGATCTCGATGGAGTCCTCATGCCCTGTGGTGGCGATTAGGCCGGTTTTCGCACCGGTGTGGGTGATCAGCGCGTTGAGGCCGACGGTCGTGCCGTTGATGCAAAGGTCGGCGTTCGAGACGATTTCACGAGGCGATATGCCGGTCTCTTCTTCGATTACCTTCAATCCGTTGCGGATCGCCATCGTCGGATCCTGCGGCGTGGAGAGCGCCTTGAAGATGCGCACGTCGCCTTTGCGGTCAGCCAGAATGAAATCGGTGAAGGTGCCGCCGGCATCGATGCCAAGGCGATACTGGTTCTGCATGGGTCTTGATCCTTTGAATTGTGTCAGGCAGCGCGAAACGCGGCTGTTGCAGCTTGATCGACGTCGAGCGTTTCAGCGTCGGCGATCACGACGCCGTAATCGAGCCTGGCACCCTCGATACTGACGAGCCCGTTACGCACGTCATCGACGACCTTTTGGACATCGCGCTCGAACGGGTTGCCGAAACCGCCGCCCCCCGGGTTGCGGTTGGCGGCGCGCTCGCCGGGCTGGATGGTCTCGATCACGTTCTCGGTGATGACCTGCGTCGCGCCGTTGCGGGTAATCTCAAGCCGCCCGACCTTCGGGGCGATCATTGCGGATTTCGCGCCGGCCGCACCCATCGCCGGGATGCGGCGACCCTCGCCGAAGGTGACAAGCGTCATCGGCGTGTCGAGCGGCTCGACCTCCCAGCAGGTCCCTGAACCGCCGCGATGCTTACCGGCGCCGCCGGAATCTTCCATCAGCGAATAGCGATGGATGATGATCGGATAGCTGTGCTCCAGCATCTCGATGTCGCCGGACGTCAACGCGCCGAAGCAGCATTCCGGTCCGCAGGCATGCCAGCCGTCCTGGCTCGCGGTTGCTCCGGCGCCCGAGATGATCGAGGCAAGCACCATGGTGACGTATTCCTCGTCGTGGCGTTTGTCCCAGCCGGCAATGTTGCAGCCGTTGGCGTGGCCCCAACTGGCTGACACCTTGTCCGGGGCGGCCTGTTCGAAAGCGAGACGCACGGCGTCGGTCAGCGTTTCCATCGGCGTGGTGGTGCAGTTCATGTGCGGTGCCGGCGACTTGGCGTTGCAGAGCGTGCCCTTCGGCCCCATGTCGGTCGTCACGCAGCGGTAGAGCCCCTCGTTGTAGGGCGGCGGCAGCTGGGCGAACATCATCAGGCCGAGATAGACCCCGGAGTGGCTGTTGCCCTCGTAGCTGTTGATGAAATAGGGCACCTGCGGCGGCGAGGAGACAGCGATGTGGCAGCTGTCGCCGGTGATCGTCACGGTCGCAGTGATCTCGAAATCGCCGAAGCCGTGACCGGCGTCCTCCAGGATCGCTGTACCCGAATAGGTGCCGTCCGGCACTCCGGAGATTAGCTTGCGCATGTGCGCTTCGGCCATTGAGAGCAACTCGGCGATACACTCCTGCACCGTCTCCTTGCCGTACTTGTCCATCAGGCCCATCAGCGCGCGGGCGCCCACCTGGCACGCGCCGATCAACGCATTGAAGTCGCCCTCTTGATCACGCCGTGCGCGCATGTTCGTCAGAAGCAGATTCATCACGTCATGCTGCGGCTTGCCCTTGTCCCACAGCTTGATGGGCGGAATGCGCAGGCCCTCGGCAAAGATCTCAGTCGCAGCCGGGTTGTAGCCAGCAGGCACCGGCCCACCGATATCGGTCAGATGGCCCTTGCAGACCGTCCAGAACACCAGCTCGCCCTCGTAGAACACCGGGTAGTACATACAGGTGTCGATGATATGGGAGCCGCCATAGGCCGGGTCGTTGTGGAGGATCAGGTCGCCTTCGTGGATGTCACCGTCGAAGAACTTCGCAACCGACTTCATCGCCGGGATCAGCGACCCGAGGTGGATCGGGATATCCTGCCCCTGCAGGATCATTTCCGGCGTGTGATTGAACAGCGCCGTCGAATAGTCGTGCGCCAGGTTGAACACCGACGAGCGCGCCGTCTGCTCCAGTGTGAGCGTCATCTCGCGCTGGGTCGTTTCCAGCACGCCCCGCACCACGGACAAAGTGATGGGGTCGACCTTCCGGGTTGTCATCGTCCTTTTCCTCCCGTGACCAGCCGGCGAATGCCACGCACGCGTCAAGGGTCCGCCCTTTGGACAGACGATGGTTTATCCCCCCTTTGCGTGCCGATTTTCCGGCTTCTTGATTTCTGGCCATCAGGCTGTCACCGCGACTTGCCTGGGTCTTGCATCAGGACGCACAATCGTTTGTCGCAGAGCGCACCATCCAACCGGCGGCGTTGAATTCCCTTGCATCGGGGAAACTCAGCCATTACCCAAAAAAGGACAAACAATACTTGGGAGGGTATTGTCTTGCAGGTGAGTGAGCACAGGACGGAGCATCTGCCGCCGCGCGAACGTGCCAACCATTGGTCGGCCGTAATCGCTGAGACTTATTTTCCGCTGCAACTGACATTCCGCGACGCGGCTTCGTTTCAGGGACGCTTGGAGAAACGATCGTTCGGCGACGTTTCGCTGTCGCGACTACAAACGGAACCGATGCAGTACGAGCGCCGGCGACGGCACATCGCCGATGCCAGCGGCGAGGAGTACCTGATCACTATTCCGCGCATCAGCCCCGTCGAATTCCACCAGCTAGGGCGCGACGTGCGATGCGACCCCGGTGGATTCATCATCGAGCGGGGCGACGAGCCCTATCGGTTCTCCTATGCGGCCGCAAACGATCTGTGCGTTCTGAAAGTGGCCAAGCCGATGCTGGCGGAAAAGCTCCGCAATCCCGATCAGTATTGCGCGCGGGCTTTTGACGGTTTCAATGGCGTGGGCGGCCTGCTGAGCAACATGGCGCGACTGCTGCAAGCAGACTACATCGCGGACCAGAAGGCCACGCAAGTTCTCGGGCGCCACCTGATCGAACTGCTGGCGCTTGCAATTGACGGGCAATCGGCCGCTGGCGACGACCACAAGTCATCGGTTCGCGCTGCGCACTTACGCCGTGCCGAGGAAGTCATCGAGCGCAATCTCTCGAATCCCGCCCTGTCACCCGAAATGGTAGCTAACGCCTGCGGTATATCCAAACGGTATCTTCATGAGCTGTTTTCGGATGCGAACCGTCCGGTCTCCCAATTTATCCGCGAAATGCGCCTCGCCGCCGCGCGGGATTTGCTGCTCATGCCGAACTCGGGGGCGATCGCCGATGTAGCTTATCGGTTCGGTTTTTCGGACCATGCGCAGTTTTCGCGATTGTTTAAGGCGACGTACGGAAGGACACCCTCGGGATTTCGCGCAGGAGTGGCAAAGCTTCATCCGCGTGGCAGATGAGTCGAACTGCGTCGACACAAGGTGACGTCGAGAAACTTTCACTGAGTACCGGCTGGGGCGGGGTGCAGCACGCCGTATGCGATGAGAAGCGGGTTTCTACGTTCGCGAGCCGGTATCGACGTCGTCCCACCTTGGCCGCTATAATGCATTCGCCACCATACCAACCTTTTTCTCATCGAACCGCTCATCCTCTCAGGTTTCATGATGCTTTTCTGTACACTGACAGATGAGGGCTTGTATAAACTGGCCAAGACGCGTTAATCGCATCCGCTCGATTGACGGAGGCAGATTTGTCCAACGACCCACGCAAGAACGAACTGGCGCAACTCACCGCAGACGTAGTTTCCGCATACGTCGCGAAGAATGTTACCCCGCAATCCGCTATTGCCTCTTTGATATCTGATGTTCATGCGGCCCTGAGTGACTTGGGCAAAGCCTCTCCTGAGTCCCCAACGACCGTCGTCGTGGAGGAAGTTCAAAAGCCCGCGGTGTCTATCAAAAAGTCGGTTTCCCCGGACGCCGTTGTCTGCCTCGAGTGTGGTAAGGCCTTCAAATCGCTGAAGCGGCACCTCCACACTCATCACGGGCTCGCGCCTGAGGATTATCGCACAAAGTGGAAGCTCTCTCCGGACTACCCCATGGTCGCTCCAAATTATGCGGAAGCTCGCTCATCCTTGGCGAAGCAGATGGGCCTTGGCCAGCGACGCGCGCAGAATACCAAGAGCGCAGCGAACGCAAAAAAGTAAAGCGACGGAGCCAGGAGCAGCGTCGTTGTCAGTCGCATGCCCCTTTGATAGCTTCGCAGCTTAGTTCGACGCAGGGACATGAGAGGCAAGCCAAGGTGGGTTTTCCCGTGGCTACCATCCAACGCCTCTGAACGTCCGCCGCGTATCGAACCGGAAAGATAGCTGATCCGGAATATGTCGCTCCTCCGGGTGTGTTCGACGCGATGCTGGTCGAGGCCTTCTACCGGCCAAAGGCTGGCAGCGACCACTTCATCACCGGAAACCTCGGTTCCTGGGCTGTCGCATGAAGGGTATAGAAGCGATAACTGCACTGGTCAGTGCATATCCATACGTGTCGTATGGAATTGTGCTGGTTCTGGCTCTTTCGGAGTCCTTGCCGGTGCTTGGAGCGGCCATTCCCGGCACAGCGATCATTGTTGGCCTCTCAGTCCTGGTGCCATCCGGGGTTTTGAAACTTTATCCCTTGCTGGCGTCCGCGACGGCTGGGGCAATCATCGGTGACGGTTTCGCATTCTGGCTCGGTCACCGATATCATCGTGAAATTGCGGATCGTTGGCCGTTCAACAGATTTCCGGCGCTCATTGAAAAGAGCGAAGCATTCTTTCACCGTCATGGCGGCAAGAGCGTCTTCCTTGCTCGCTTCACCCCGGGCGTACGGGCTTTCGTCCCTCTGGTCGCTGGCATCACTCAGATGTCAGCTGGTCGGTTCTACGCCGTCAACATCCTGTCAGCGCTTGTCTGGGCACCAGCACATATCTTGCCTGGTGTGTTCGCAGGCGCTTTCGCGGCCTCTCAAGGGGCAGCTGGAACGCGCCTGATCGTTCTGTTGATCATCCTCGCCGCTGCCGCTTGGCTGATGCTCCGGTTGACGCGTTACGCAGTTCTCCACACGGTCCCTCTCATTATGTACGCGGTCGAAATGCTTCGCGCCTGGGCCAAGCAAACCGACAATCTCGCCAGCAGACTGGTCCTTCGGCTGATGGGCCCGACGGAAGGTGAGCTGCCAATCCTCGCTTTGCTGATCGCGATCCTGATTGGAGCAGCGTGGTTGTTCTTCGGGATCGCCGAAGACGTCATCACTGGCGATCCTTTGATCGTATTTGACAAATCGGTGTTTGACTTTCTGCAGGGCCTTCGGACGAGAGCCGCCGACGCCGTCATGATCGGGGTCACCGAACTTGGCGACACGACCGTCGTACTGGCGGTATCGGCCGCCGTCCTGGTACTCCTCGCAGCTCAACGATCCTGGCGGACGGCAGCCTACTTTCTGGGCGCAGTCGGCGGAGCCTCAATATTCAACACCGCGATCAAGGTCGCAGTCCATCGCGCGCGGCCAAGCCTTGATCTGTATGCGGGGTGGAGCAATTTCTCCTTTCCCAGTGGTCATAGCACCGAAATGCTGCGCTTTACGGGTTCATAGCCTTCCTGGCGTGTCGCCGATTGTCAGCTGCAGGACGAATGTGGGTCGCACTGCCGGCCACGATGCTGATCATTGCGATAGCTTTCTCGCGTGTCTATCTCGGCGCACATTGGTTTTCGGACGTCGTTGCAGGTCTGGCCTTTGCGGCAGTCTGGCTAACAATCCTGATTGTGGCATACCTCAACCACCAATCCTCAAGGGAAACCACCGTCGGTCTGCTTGGTGTGGCGGGGGCGGCGTTGCTCATTGGCGGCGGTTTTACCATTTGGCACCACCACGCTGCTGACATCGACCGCTATGGGATAAGGTCAGAGGTTCGGACCGTTTCCAAGAAGGACTGGCTGGACCGGGAATGGGAAGCACTGCCAGCACGGCGTCTTGATATCAGGGGTGAAAACGAGGAGCCCTTCATCATCCAATATGCGGGTCCGCTGTCCGGTCTCGCCAAGCAGCTGGAGGCGAACGGCTGGAGCCGGGGTAGCGTTTGGAATCCCTCTGGTCTCGCGGAATGGCTCAACCCCAACCCCGACATCGAGAAGCTAGCAACGATCCCCCTTCTCAACCGGGGCAATCTGCCTGCGCTCATCATGCTGAAGAAGACTAGCGTCCCTGATCTAGGACGCTATGTGCTTCGAGCTTGGCCAACTGAGTTGAATCTCGACACGAAGCCGATCTCGCCCATCTGGCTCGTCTCCGCGGTGGAAGAGAAGCGCCATGATTTTATTTTCGGATTGGGCTTTTCCGAAGATGTTGGCGGCTACGAAACAATCCGACAATTGGTAGCCAACGATCTCGATACCAGGAAGGCGACCGAGAAAGTTCGTGCAGTCACCGCAGGCGACGGGAGCGGGCATGTCTCCTTGTTTTCCGGTTTGTAGTTCGAGAAATGAAGGCGATATGCCCGCGTTGTGTCGTAGCGGCAGCAGCGCCGAGAAACGCGATCTTACTGCAGCACTGGCAGTGGAACCTGGGCGAGTGCCGGACATCGACGAACTGCTCATACGTTGGGGGCACTTGATATGCCTGTTCCAACTGCGATCGATGACAGTGAACCGCCTCAACGCAAGCCTGCCGAGGTTTACTTTCGCGGCTGGCCAAGCGGCATAGGATGGTGACGTACACTTCGTGTCCTTCATGGGATTTTCGGCATCAACCAGTGGAACAGGTTTCCCATCGAGGCGTTTTTTACGGGGCAATGTTGGCATTCTGCTCGAACGGAGAAAATCATGAGAACGATTTTGATCGCGTTGGGAGTGTTGTCCGCGACAACTATGGCAGCTGTTGCTGCTGCTGAACCCGCCAAGATGGTCGATACGAACATGGGCAAGGTCTTGGCCAATCAAAAGGGGATGATCCTCTACACCTTCGATAAGGACACCAATGGCAAATCGAACTGCGACAAGGATTGCCTGAAGAAGTGGCCAGCCTTCCATGCCGGTAAGAAGGCCAAGGCCGAAGGTGAATGGTCGCTGGTCAAGGCTGCGGACGGGAAGGAAATGTGGGCCTACGACGGCAAGCCGCTTTACAGATACTCCGGTGATAAGAAGGCCGGCGAAATGAACGGTGATGGCGTTGGTGGCGTTTGGCATGTGGCCAAATAGCGGGACCTCAACAGCCGGATGGACGGTCTTTGGATCACCAAGCGTGCCTCAAGACCGTCCGCGCGACATCAGCGTCTAGCGCCACGGCATCATAGCACCTGAGCAGCTTCCGCCCTCAAGAAGCAGCCCTCTTCGTGTCCAGATTTGACGGTAGAAAAGTGATTGGTTTGAGGGTGGCATATGTTGAAGCCGTTCACGACCGAACGCCTGGCAATCCGTCAACTGGAACTCCAGGATGCCCCAGAACTGGCCGGGATTAGCGATGTCCCGGCTGTGAGCGAGTGGATGGCCTTCATGGAAGGTGGCTTCCCGCTGGAGAAGGCACAGGCCCTGATCGCCAGCCAGGACGCGACCAAAGAATACTTCTTCGCGGTACGGCTTCCCGATGTAACGCTGATCGGGGCCATGGGTGTCATTGACCACCCTGACGGCATTATCGAGGTCGGCTACTGGTTCGGGGTCGATTACCAGGGCAAGGGCTATGCGTCTGAAGCGCTTCTGGGGACGTTGGCGCAGATTGCCGCTGATCCTTTGCTGGCTCCTCGGACAATTATTGCCGAATGTCGACCCGACAACGCTGCCTCAATCCGGCTGCTGACCAAGACCGGCTTCTACGCCACGGGGCGCACTGGTCCCCGGCCCAACCGGATCGAGTTCAGGCTGGATGAGTACGCTCAATCGGACGAAACGCGGGGAACACCCTAGATATTCGGTTTGAGGGTCTACCACTTCGTTTCAAGGCACACTCCCCCTGCCTACAGGTGGTTCTCGGGCGCCAAGAACCACCTCGCGCCTTGCGCTACTTCATGCAGCGCCCGAGCTGCTACTCTTCCATTACAGCGAACGACGGCTCTCCGAATGCGGGCGCTTTGTTGCCACAACGATGCCGGCTCGAAGGCCGTCCCACCTGATCACTCGAGTTTCAAACAAAGCAATCCAGATTCTTGCGCAGACGATCCACCAGCCAGTCAATCTCTTGCCGCGAGATCACCAGCGGCGGAGAAAATACCAGGCAGTCACGGACGGCCCGCGTGGTCAGGCCGGTCTGGAAGCAAAGGTTGCGCACTGGCGTGGCGAGGCTCGAGACCGGTGTGACCGGTGTGCGTCCCTGCCTGTCCCGCGTTAATTCAACAGCGGCCATGAGGCCAACGCCGCGAACTTCGCCGACCAGCGGGTGGTCCAGCAACTCGCGCAGCTTCTTCATGAAATAGGGGCCAGTATCCTCGCCTACGCGCTCAACGATTCGCTCCCGCTTGAGGATGCGAATATTCTCCAGCGCGACCGCCGAGGCGACGGGATGGCCCGAATAGGTATATCCATGGTTCATGCGGCCGGGCTGATCCATCAGGACCGAGGCAATGCGATCACCGAAGACGGATGCGGAGATGGGCATATAGCCCGAGGACATGCCCTTCGCGATTGTGATGATGTCGGGCTGGATGTCGAAGGTCTGCGAGCCGAACCATTGGCCTGTGCGGCCAAAGCCACAAATGACCTCGTCGGCGATGAGGAGGATGTCGTGGCGGCGACAGATCTCCTGTACTCCGGCCCAATACCCCTCTGGCGGCGTGATCACGCCACCGGCCCCCTGTACGGGTTCACCAATGAAGGCTGCGATATTCTCAGCGCCCACCGTTTCGATCGTTTGTTCTAGCCCTGCCAGTGCCGCCGCACAGTGCTCTTCCGGCGTCTGGCCGCGGCCTTCGGCCCACCAGAACGGTGCAGGCGCATGATGGACGTCGGCCATCGGTTGGCCCGGGATGTCATGCATCGATGGAAGGCCGGTCAGCGAGCCCGAGCCGATCGAGGTGCCATGATAGGCATATTTGCGCGAGATGATCGCCTTTTTTGAAGGCTTGCCGGCGCGGATCCAGTACAGACGTGCCAGACGGATATTGGTGTCGTTGGCCTCAGAGCCCGAATTGGCAAAGAACACGCGGTCGAGGCCGTTCGGCGCGACCGTGGCGATCTCGGCGGCGAGTTCGACGGTGCTGGGCATCGTCGTCTTGAAGAAGGTGTTGTAATAGGGAAGCTCGGCCATCTGGCGAGCAGCGACCTCGGCCAATTCTTTGCGGCCGTAGCCTATGTTCACGCACCACAGGCCCCCCATCCCGTCCAGCAGCCGCTCGCCTTCGCTGTCGTACAGATAGACCCCTTCGGCGCGGGTGATCACTCGGGTGCCGCCCTCGGCCACGAGTTCCTGATGGTCCGCGAAGGGGTGCATGTGGTGCGCAAGGTCGAGCGCCTTCAGGCGCACCGTTTCGGGCGAGGCATTCGAAAGGGTGAGATTGTCAGGCATCGTGGCGGAACTCCAGAACACGTATGGATGAGGGGGTGCCACGATCCGGGTCTAACGGCCAGATCGGACGCGGCAGGTTTCGATAGGGAATCTTTGCAAGCTGCATGCTTGCTATGCCGCCGGCATCGACGAGCATGACCTTTCGGGCCAGCGGTTCGAAGGCCGCGCGGTGGTGGTTGCGGCTCTTCAAGGCGAGGACCGATTTTTCGGCGGGCTCGATGCCAAGCGCCCGAAATTGCTGCAGATCGGTGATGGCGAGCGCGCGGCTGGCCACCACGATCTCGATTGTGCGATGGCGGAAAACGGCGATCGGGCCCATATCGACGGTGACGCCGCGCAGGACCGGACCGGCAAAGGCGATGCGCCCGTCGTGCAGGCCGACGACCTCGACGGAAAGCGCCAGCGGGGGCGAGATTTCCGGCGCCTTGCGCCCGCCGAGCACGACGTTGATCCGCCCGCCCAAGCCCGCCTGCATGGCCTGCGCGACCGCTTCGGGGTCGCAAATGCTGGCGAAGGCCGCGTTTTCCAGGTCAGCCGCAATCATCGCGCGCAGCAGATTTGGGGAATCGCCATAAGCGCCACCAGCCGGGTTGTCGGCGATATCGGCCAGCACCAGGGGCTTTTTATCGGACCGGCCGGCGAGCGCCTCGGCGATGGCCTGCGCGGTGTCGGGAAAGTCCAGTTGCGTCTCACCCCGGCTCTGCCACAGCAGGTCCGTCAACTCCCGCGCGATTGCCGGCAGGTCGACCGTCGAGTCCCACGCAGCATGGAGTACCACGGCCGGGCCGGCATTCGGCGTGTCCGCCCAGGGAAAGCCGATCGTGAGGCCGCCCGTCACCAAGTCGTGCGTGTTGCGCAACGCATCGAGGCGCGCAAGGATCGGGTTCATGGGGCCGGCCGGTGAGGTGCGGCCGTGATCGGCGGCATCGAGCATCGGTGGTCGCATCACGAGGGCGCGGGTCAGCCGTCGCCCCGCTTTCGGCCGGACGAGCAGTCGGGCTAACGCCACGACCGCGCGCCGGGCGGTTTCGGCCTGATCCACATGCGGATAGGTCTCGTAGATGCACATCCCATCGGCCGCCTCGACAAGGCGCGGACTAAGATTGGCATGCATGTCGAGCGTCACGACGAGCGGCACGTCCGGGCCGATGATTCGGCGCAGTTCGCTTGCAATGTCCCCTTCTGGATCCGGGCTTTCTTCTGTCGTCATTGCACCGTGGAGCGCCAGCAGCACGCCGTCCGGCTTTTCGCGCGCCGCCTCGAACAGGCGGTCCTTCAGCTTCCGAAAAGCTGTTTCCACCATCGGGCCGGAAGGGCCGGCGGCGGCGGCAAAGGCGATATGGCTCTGCCAGCCGTGCTCTGCGCACCCCGCCAGAAACCCGCCCGTCTCCGTGCCCGATCCGGCTAGCGTCGAGTGGGCAGAAGCATGGTCGAGCAACAGGTAGCGGCCACAGAAGCTGTCGATCGGGGTCAGCGTTCGGTTGAAACTGTTGGTTTCGTGCAGAAGTGAGGCAAGGAGGATCCGTGGTGCGGCCATGGTCATTGCTCCAGGTCGACCCAGACCGACTTCACTGCGGTGACCTCGTCAAAACAATGGATCGACTTGTCGCGCCCGAGCCCGGACTGCTTCATGCCACCAAAGGGCACGGTGATGTCGCCGACCCGCAAGGTGTTGACCCAGACGACGCCGGTCTGGAGCCGCGGTTCCAGCCGAAGGGCCCGCGGGAGGCTCGCGGTCCAGATCGCCGAGGCGAGACCGTAGGGACTGTCATTGGCAATATGAATCGCCTCGTCGTCGGTCTCGAAACGGATGACCGACAGCACCGGCCCGAATATCTCTTCGCGCGCGATCTCCATCGTGTTCTGCACGTCGGCAAAGATCGTCGGCGGCACGACCGCGGTTCCCGCCTCCCCTTCACCGCCGGCGACGAGGCGCGCGCCCTCCCCTCGTCCGGAACGGATGAAGCCGCGGACGCGTTCAGCGTGGGCGGTGGAGATCAACGTGCCGTAGCGCGTCTGCGGGTCGAGGGGATCGCCCGGCACGCGGCCGGCCGCCTGAGCGGCGACGCTCTCGAGGAATTCGTCGTAAATGCTGGCCTCGACTAGGAGGCGCGAACCGGCGTTGCAGATCTGTCCCATGTTCTGAAAGATGCCGTTGGCGGCTGCCATCGCGGCCTTCGCCGGATCGCCGACATCGGCGAAGACGATATTGGCGGACTTGCCGCCGCATTCGAGATTGACGCGCTTCAGGTTCGACTGGGCGGCATAGCCCAGCAGCAGCTTGCCGACTGCCGTCGAGCCGGTGAAGGCTAGGCAGGCGACATCCATGTGTAGCGCCAACGCGCGGCCCGTTTCGGGTCCGACCCCGGTCAAAACCGAGAAGACGCCCCCGGGCAGTCCAGCTTCATGCGCCAGTTTCGCCAGGTGGAGAGCCGACAGCGAGGTCAGCTCGGAGGGCTTCAGGATGACGGAATTTCCCGCCGCCAGCGCCGGCATAATCTTGATGATCGCCATGTTCAGCGGGAAGTTCCATGGCACGATGGCACCGACCACTCCCAGCGGGCGGCGTCGCAGCATGGCGAGTGCGGAGGCCGGCACAGGTGCAATCTCGTCATAGACCTTGTCGATCGCCTCGGCGAACCAACGCATCGACTTCAGCGAGGAACCGACATCGATGGCCAACGTATCGCGGATAGGCTTGCCGGTGTCCAAGCTTTCGAGCAGGGCCAGATGCTGCCAGTCGCGCTCGACGAGATCGGCCCAGGCGAGCAGCGACGCCTTGCGTATGGCTGGCGGCTGACCGGACCACACGCCCGAATCGAACGCCTCTTTGGCTGCCGCAACGGCCCGCTCAACATCCTCGGCACCACAGGCCGGCAACTCGGCGATCGCGACTCCCGTCGCCGGATTGATCGAAACGAAGGATTCACCGGTCGCCGCCTTCCGGGCCTGGCCGGCATAGAACGCGTGCGTCTCCGGCGCGATTGCTTTCGCACGTGCGTGCCATTCGTCGCGGGTCAGGGTCATGTCAGGCCTTCGCAAGTGTGCCCGGTCCCGATTTCTGCCGCGGCGAGACGAACCATTCGAGGCCACGCAGGATTCGGGTCAGGGTGAAATTCAAGATCAGATAGATGATGCCCGCCATGCCGAGCACCTCGACCGGCAGGTAGGTTTCCGAGGCAAGGGAGCGCGCCACGCCAGTCAGGTCAAGCAACGTAACAGTCGATGCCAACGACGAGGCCTTCACCATGAGGATGATCTCGTTCGAATAGGCCGGCAGACCGATCTGCATGGCCTGGGGAGCGATAACCTTGGTGAAGCGCTTCAACGAGGACATGCCGACAGCCTTCGCGGCCTCGATCTGGCCGACTGGAACTGCAGTGATCGCGCCGCGCATTACTTCGGACACATAGGCGGAGGTGTTCAGCGAGAATGCGACCAGTGCGCACCACCAGGGTTCGCGCAGAAACGGCCACAACACACTGTTGCGGATCTCGGGGAACTGTGACAGCCCGTAGTAGACTAGGTAGATCTGGACCAGCAGCGGCGTGCCGCGCAGGAAGAAAACATAGGCATAGGAGGGCGCGACGAGCCAGATCCTGCCCGACAGGCGCATGGCGGTGACCCCCAGCGCTAGCAGGAAGCCGATGAACGACGCCACGGCGACGAGCTGCAACGTCAGAACCGCGCCGCCCAAAAGGGCGGGGATCGCTTCGATCATGACCTGAACGTTCATCCGCCTCTCCTCTGGGCAACAAATCCGCGGTTCGCCCGGCCTTCGAGCCAGGCTGCCACGCCCATCGTGATAACTGTCAGTCCGAGATAGATGAGGGCAGCCACCAGGAAAAAGGTGAACGGCTTCTTTGTAAAGTCGACTGCGAATTGCGTCTTGCGCATCAGTTCGTCGAGGCCGACGACGGAAATGAGCGCGGTCTCCTTCATGATCACGAGAAAGATATTGCCCAGGCCGGGAAGCGCGAGGCGCCAAACCTGCGGCAGGGTGATTTTGAAGAAGGTTTTGGTGGATGGCAGGCCGATGGCGCGCGCCGCCTCGATCTGCCCCCTGGGGATCGATTGGAACGCCCCGCGGAAGACTTCCGCCGAATAGGCCCCGAAGGCCAGGGAAAGTGCGAGGCAGCCGGCCGCGAAAGCGCTGACATCGATGAATTCCATGTAGCCGAAGGCGCGCGCAGCGGAATTCACCGCAGCAATCGCGCCGAAATAGAACAGCAGAATCACCAGAAGGATCGGGACCCCGCGCAGCACCGTTGTATAGGTCTCCGCCAGAAGCCGCGCGAGACGCGACGACGAAAGCTTCATCAGCGCGACGCCGATTCCGATGCATACGCCTGCTGTCGCGGCGATCATCGTGACGCGGATCGTCATCCATGTGCCTTCGGCCAGCAAGCCGCCAAAGCCTTGCAGATCGATCATCCGTGCTCCCTTGCGGCAGGCCGGTGCCCGCCGCCGCTGGAAATGGGCGGCAGCGGCCCGCCGGGGTCGCTGCCGGGTTCCTGCCTCAGCCTTCCTGGCCGGGCTTCAGGCTGAAGGGAAAATAGCGGTTGTTGATTTCGTCATAGACGCCGTTTTCCATGATTGTCTTCAGGGCAGCGTCGAAACGTTCCTGAAGCGCCTGATCGCTCTTGCGGATCGCTATCCCGGCGCCCGGTCCCAGGTATTCGGTGTCAAAGAAGGGCTTGCCCTTGGGCTCGAAGTTGGCACCTTCTTCGCTGTCGAGCCACTGCTGCATGAACAGACGCTGCGCCATCACCCCGTCGATGCGACCTGCGGCAAGATCGAGATTGTGTTCCTCGTTCTTGTCATATTCGCGGATCACGGCTTCCGGGAACTGGGCTTTCAGCAACTGGCCGTAGCTGGAGGCGCGCTGGACGCCGATAACCTTGCCCGCCAGTCCCTTCGGGCTGGTGTCCATCTCCTGCCCCTTGGCGGCGACGATGACGGCGCCGGCCTGGTAGTAGGGCTGTGTGAAATTGACGGCTTCCTTCCGCTTCTCGGTAATCGACATCGAGGCGACGATGGCGTCGAACTTACCCGCGTTGAGGCCAGGGATCATACCGTCCCAGGAGAAGGTCTCGATCTTGCACTCGACCGCCATCTCGGCGCAAAGCGCTTTGGCAATGTCGATGTCGAAGCCCTGAAGCTCACCTGAGGCGGCAACGAAGTTGAAGGGCGGGTAAGTGCCCTCGGTTGCCAGACGAAGCGTTTCCGCGCTGACTGAACTAGCCGCAAGCGCTGCAGCAGCCGCGACGATCAAAAACTTGAAACGGGTACCCATCATTCATCCTCCCTTTGGATGTTTCATTGATCGAAATTTTGCGTGACGAAGTGGCGACAGCGATCGGAGATCGGCGCATCGAAGACCTGTTCGGGGGAACCCTCCTCCTCGACGAGGCCCTGGTGGAAATACATGACCTTCGAGGAGACTTCCCGGGCGAAGCGCATTTCGTGGGTGACGATGATCATGGTGCGCTGTTCCTCGGCGAGCGAGCGCATGACCCGCAACACCTCGCCGACCAACTCGGGATCCAGCGCGGAGGTCGGTTCATCGAACAGGAGAACCTCCGGATCCATCGCCAGGGCCCGGGCGATGGCCGCGCGCTGCTGCTGTCCACCGGAAAGCTGCATCGGGTAATAATCGCGCCGCTCGTAAATCCCGACTCGCCCCAGCAGGCCTTCGGCCTTCTCGCGCGCCTCAGCCTTGCCCCGGCCGAGCACCGAGACCTGGCCCAGCATGACGTTCTGCAGCACCGTCAGATGACTCCAGAGGTTGAAGCCTTGAAACACCATGCCCATGCGTGAACGGATGCGATCGATTTGACGATGGCCCGCCAGCCCCCTCCGGCCGAGATCGATCCTTTCACCGAAGAAGCGCACCTCGCCCTTCTGGTAGGTCTCCAGCACATTCAGACAACGCAGGAAAGTGCTCTTGCCCGAGCCTGAGGCTCCGATGATCGAAATGACGTCTCCGCGCTCGGCTTGCATGGAGATGCCCTTGAGCACCTCGATCTGCCCATAGCTCTTGTGCAGATCGCGAACGTGTAGAGGCACGGTGTCGTCCATCGATTTTCCTGTCCAATCGGTCGTTGCGGCATTCTTTGATGTTTTCGTTTCAGAGTCAACACCCATGAAACACTTGTTTTATCGGCGTCACCATTCCGACTGCCGTCGGCTGGAACTTCAGTCAAGCAAGCTGCGAGGGACGTGCCTGTAGGGCACGAGATGCAGATCCGCGGGCGAAGGTCCGGGCGATTCGATATCGATCAGCGCCCGGCAAAACGGCTCGAAGGCGGCGCGAAAGTGGTTCTTAGCCTTCACCAGAAACAGGTCCACTCCGGCCAGTTCTATGCCGTGCAGATCGCACCACGCCGGATCGTTGACGCTCTGGCAGGTCTCCGACACCACGAGGCGCAAGTTTCCGGCCTCCAGAAGCGCGGTGCGACCAATATCGACGGCCATGCCGTTCTCCATCGGCCCGACATTGTGGAAACGGCCATCGGTCAGGCGCAGGACGCGTACCGTCAATGGGACGGGCGCGCCATGTTCCGGCATTATCCGTCCGCCAAGATCCACAGAAATCCGGGCGCCCTCGCCCAAGCGGTGGCATTTGGCGACCAACGCCGGGTCGTGGAAGAAACTGAACACGGTCCGGAGGTGGGAGGATTGTTCCAGCCATGCCCGCAGTAGGCCGGTCGTATCGCCGATTCCGCCGGACAGCGGGTTGTCGGCCGTGTCGATCAGTGCGACCGGCCCCCTGCCGCTCCCGTTTTCCAGCAGCGCTTCGGCGCGGGTGAGCCCCTCATGCGCGCGGATGACGGGTGCGTTGAACCGAGGCGCGCGCTCCAGGAAGGCTGACGCCAGGCTGTCCAGCAGCGTTTCCGTGTCTGCCTCGTCATCCGCTGTCACCGCGACGACGGCCGAGGCGTGCGGACTGTCTGCATAGGTGAAGGAAGCGAAGAAGGTTGCGTCCAAGATCCCCGGCTTCCGCATTGCTTCCCGGCCGAGATCGACAAGCTCCCGCATCGGGCCGGACGCCGTGCGCATCATATGACTGAGCGGCAGCATCGGCACGTGCCGCAGATGCAGCCGCACCGGACGTTTATTGCGCAGGCAGTCCAGCAGCATCGCCATGGCGCGATGGCCGGTCTCTTTCATGTCGACATGGGGATAGGTGTGATAGCCCGACAGGATCTGCACCAGGTCCGCCAACTGCGGATTAATGCAGGCATGCATGTCGAAGCTGACGGCTATGGGGATGTCCGGTCCAGCAAGGGTGCGGATCCTATTGATCAGATCGGCGTCAGGAGACAGGGAGCCGGTGGAAAGCGTGGCGCCGTGAAGCGAGAGGTAGATCCCGTCCCAGGGACCATTCTCCAGCCCCTCCAGAATCGCCTCATGAATCTGGTCCATCTCGCCCTGCGGCACAAGGCCGCCCGGCGGCGCGGCCGTGCACAGCGAGAAATGCACGTCGAGATCGCCATCGCTGTCGATCAGCTCGACTACTGCGCCGATTTCCGTATTGGTCCCCCGGTAGAAATCGGCGGTGGCCGGCCCCTGCTGCCATTCCTTGCGCCGGAAATCCGCCAGACGCGTCTGAACCGGTGTGAAACTATGGGCTTCATGCCACAGCCGCGCGACTGCGATCCTCAGCTTGCCTGACATTCCTTCCCCTTTTTCGGTGGTTCGACAGCCCGTCATGGGGCCGGAATTTGTCATTGCGATTCATATGGATTAAATGCATTATGCATGAAACATTTGATTCATCAATCCGAAAGGAACCTGCGATGTCGCGGAAACTTGGCTGCCTTTCATCGGCTGCGGCGCAATCATGAGCCAGATTCTCCATCGTTCCCTGACCACCCGCCTTCCTGTGGCGGTAGAGGCCGAGGGCATTCGTGTGCGCGACAGCAGCGGCAACACCTATATCGATGCCTGCGGCGGAGCGGCGGTCTCCTGTCTGGGCCACGGCCACCCGCGGCTGCGCGAGGCGTTGCTGGCCCAGCTCGATACGATCGCCTACATGCATACCGGCTTCTTCACGACGGAGGCTGCGGAGGCCCTCGCCAGCCGACTGATAGGGGATGCCCCGTCGGGCATGAGCCACGCCATGGTGCTCAACGGCGGTTCGGAAGCGGTCGAGGCGACGCTGAAAATGGCGCGCCAATATCATGTCGAGCGCGGCGAGCCACAGCGGCGGCATATCATCGCCCGCCGCCAGAGCTATCACGGCAATACGCTTGGTGCGCTCGCCACCGGCGGAAACGAGGGGCGCAGGCGGATGCACACGCCGATCCTGATCGAGACCCACCATATCGATCCCTGCTTCGCCTACCGTTACCAGCGCGCCGACGAATCCGATGCCGATTATGCAGCGCGTGCGGCACAGCAGTTGGAGGACAAGATCCTGGAACTGGGCACCGACAGTGTCATGGCCTTCGCTGCAGAAACCGTCGTCGGCGCCACCGCGGGCGTTGTGCCTCCGGTCGGCGACTATTTCCGCCGCGTCCGCGAGATCTGCGACCGCTACGGCGTGCTTCTGATCATGGACGAAATCATGTGCGGAATGGGTCGAACCGGAACGCTTCACGCCTGCGAGCAGGAGGGTGTAGCGGGCGACATCCAGGTGATGGCGAAGGGCCTTGGCGCCGGTTATCAGCCGGTTAGCGCCGTGTTGGTGTCGCAGAAGGTGCATGACACGTTCCTGCATGGTTCGGGCGCTTTTGTCCACGGCCACACCTATATGGGACACCCGATGGCCGCGGCCGCGGCGCTGGCGGTGCAGGAGGTGATCGCTGAAGACAATCTCCTCGAAAACGTTCGCTTGCGCGGTGCTGAGATGATGGCCGCCCTGCAGTCGCGATTTGCCGGATCCCGCTACATTGGGGATATACGGGGCCGCGGTCTTTTTATCGGTCTGGAGCTGGTGCAGGATCGCGACAGCAAGGTTCCTTTCGATCCGGAAATGGGACTTGCCAGCCGCCTGAAAGCGAGGGCCATGGACAATGGGCTGATGATATATCCCGGCAGCGGTACGATCGATGGGAAGTCGGGAGATCACATCCTGCTCGCGCCGCCCTACATCCTAACGGCCGCCGAGGTCGGGGAAATTGTCGGCCGACTTGGCGACACTGTCGATCAGGTCCTGGCCGGAGGCTGAAGCGGGACCTCGTCCCAGCCGACACGAAAGAGAATATCGCATGGAAATCTACCCGCTTCATCCCGAGATTGTGGCACGTTTCAATCAGATGCCGCGCCAACTCCAGATGGCGGGCCGCTATATTCTTGAAAACCCGCAGGATGTCGCGCTGCTCTCCATGCGGGATCAGGCACGAAACGCCGGCGTACAGCCCGCCACTATGACCAGGCTTGCGCAATTTCTGGGTCTTTCCGGCTATGACGAGGTCCGCGCAATGTACCACGAAGCAATTCGGGACCGCAGCACGGGTTTCGCCGAAAGGGCCCGCCAGCAGATCCGTGATCAGGCACTGGAAGGCGATGCCGCCCTTGCGGCGCGGATGTTCGCACGCCTCTCGCATCAGATCGACGGCCTGAGCCACCCCGATATGCTAGCCTCGCTTGCAGCGGTGGCTGATGCCCTGGCAGGCGCCAGGCGGATCTATTGCTTAGGGCAACGCTCTTGCCATCCCGTGATGTGGCACTTCAATTACATGATTTCGTTGCTAGGCGATCGGACCGTGCTCGTCGATGGTGCCGCGGGTACCGGATCTGACGCCTTGACCTGGGCCAGGGAGGACGATGTCCTTTTCGTTTTGACCATAAGTCCCTACGCTGCGATTACGTTGCAAATCTGCGAATACGCGAAATCCAGAGGGCTCAAAATTGTCGCGATTACGGACAGCGAAGTCGCACCGATTCGGGCCGTGGCTGACTCAGTCCTCTTTTGTCCGACCGACAGCCTGAGCTTCTTTCACACCATGACACCAGCGTTTGCTTTGAGCGAAGTCTTGGCCAGCATGCTGGTAGGAAAACCTGAAATGCGCGCGCAAGAGGCTCTCCGGCAAACCGAAGCACGCCTGAAAGCACTGTCGACCTATACCAACAATTAGACACGGGCCGGTTTAGCGGTCGTCGTCATCCGATTGCCGGCATAGCACTGGATTTCGCGCATCGTACGTGCGGGGAAGTGCGGAGGTGAATGCGGCACCTCCGTCATGTCCGATATCAGACGCGTTCAAGCGCGATGGCAACACCCTGACCAACGCCAATGCACATCGTCGCAAGAGCGTACCGACCACCCTTGAGATTGAGCTGGAGTGCCGCTGTTCCGGCAATCCGCGCACCCGACATGCCGAGCGGATGACCCAACGCGATTGCCCCACCATTGGGGTTCACACGCGGGTCATCGTCGGCGATCCCGAGTTCGCGCAGAGTCGCCAGGCCTTGGGAGGCAAAGGCTTCATTGAGTTCGATGACGTCGAACTGTTCTTGGCGCATGCCGAGACGGGCCATCAGCTTCTTGGACGCCGGGGCCGGGCCGAGTCCCATGACGCGCGGCGGAACGCCGGCAGTCGCGCCGCCGAGGATGCGGGCGATCGGAGTCAGACCATATTTCTTCACGGCGGCTTCCGAGGCAACGATAAGCGCCGCTGCGCCATCGTTGACGCCCGACGCATTGCCTGCCGTTACGGTCGCACCTTCGCGCTTGTTGACCGGCTTGAGCTTTGCAAGCGCGTCGATGCTCGTCGCACGCGGATGCTCGTCACAATCGACGACGATCGGATCGCCCTTCTTCTGCGAAACAGTGACTGGGGTGATCTCCTGCGCCAGACGACCATTGGCCTGCGCTTCGGCGGCCTTGGTCTGGCTGCGCAAAGCGAAGGCATCCTGATCCTCACGGCCGATCTTATAGTCGACCGCGATGTTGTCCCCGGTTTCCGGCATGGTGTCGACGCCGTACTGAGCCTTCATCAACGGATTAACGAAGCGCCAGCCGATGGTGGTGTCATATATTTCAGTCGCGCGCGAAAACGCGGTTTCCGCCTTCGGCATCACGAAGGGCGCTCGGCTCATGCTTTCAACGCCGCCGGTGATGACGAGTTCGGCTTCGCCAGCGATGATAGCGCGCGCGCCAGTGATAGTGGCATCCATGCCTGAACCGCAAAGACGGTTCATCGTTGTGCCCGGGACGCTTAGCGGAATGCCGGCGAGTAGTGCCGACATGCGGGCGACGTTTCGGTTGTCTTCACCCGCCTGGTTGGCGCAGCCGAAGATCACTTCGTCAACGGCTTCGAAATCAACCGTTGGATATTTCGCCATCAGTGCCTTCAGCGGGATCGCGGCGAGATCGTCCGAACGGACGGAAGACAGCGAACCGCCGAAGCGGCCGATGGGCGTGCGGATATAGGCGCAGATGAATGCTTGCGTCATAGCGGCTTCCTTACAGTACCGGCACCACGAGGTCGGCAATCGCCCCGTCGGTATGAAGCGGAGCACCAGTCATTGCTTGCAGCTCGTCCATGGTCATTTCGGCAAGCTTCTCACGCACGGCGAAGCAGCCATCGACGATGTCGATCACGGCGTGACTCGTGTAGACGCGGGTGATGCAGCCGACCCCGGTCAGCGGGAAGGTGCACTTGTCGACAAGCTTCGGCTTTCCGTCCTTGGTAACGTGTTCCGTGATGACGACCACCTGCTTGGCGCCGTGGACGAGATCCATTGCGCCGCCGACGGCGGGAACGCCCTTGGAGCCTACGCGCCAGTTGGCAAGGTCGCCGTTTTGGGCGACCTGATAGGCTCCGAGGATGGCGACGTCCAGATGGCCGCCGCGGACCATCGCGAAGCTGTCGGCATGGTGGAAGAAGGCGGCGCCCGCCTTCAGCGTGACCGCCTTCTTGCCTGCATTGATCAAATCCCAGTCTTCTTCGCCGATCACAGGCGCTTCGCCGAAATTGAGAATCCCGTTCTCGGTGTGGAAGATCACCTCGCGACCGGGCGGCTGGAACTTCGCCACCATTTCCGGAAAGCCAATACCGAGGTTCACATAGGCGCCGCCGGGGATGTCCTGAGCAGCGCGCCAGGCGATCTGGGCGTTGGAAAGCTTGATATCTTCGCGCGTATTGACGGTCATACGTAGGCCACTCCGGCTCGGATGAGTGCTTCTTCCTGTTGCGGATTGGTGACTTCGACGACGCAGTCAACAAAGATGCCCGGTGTTACGATATGCTCCGGATCTATCGCGCCAGGTGCGACGATTGATGTGACCTGGGCGATCGTTCGTGCTGCGGCCATGCACATCAGCGGATTAAAATTGCGACCAGCCTTGCTGTAGATCAGATTGCCCTGCGTGTCGCCAATATGTCCCTTGATGATCGCGAAATCGGCCTTCAACCAGCGCTCCTGCACGTAATGCCTGCCATCGAATTCGGCGATCTGCTTGCCGTCGGCAAGATCAGTGCCGTAGCCGGTCGGCGTATAGAAGGCGGGGATGCCTGCGCCTCCAGCGCGAATACGCTCTGCGAGCGTGCCCTGTGGCACGAGCTCCAACTCGATCTCACCGGCCAGGTATCTATCGGTAAAAGCACGCGGATCCGAGGAGCGCGGGAACGAGCATATCATCTTGCGCACCATGCCTGCGTCGATCATCGCGGCGATGCCGATCCGACCGTTACCGGCGTTATTATTGATGATCGTCAGATTTTTCGGGCCAAGGTCGATTAGGGCGTGAATGAGCTCGATTGGTGCGCCAGAACCTCCAAACCCCCCTATCATCACAGTGGCGCCATCGCCGATCGGAGCGACCGCCTCAGCCGCACTCGTTGTCTTATCCATGTCGGTGCCTCTCCTTGCCGAATGGAGCGAGGTCCGTGTCCTCGCCAAAGCCAGCGATGCATAGGGTCTCTTGAGCCCGAGAGGCAAGAAGAATGTGCGTCATTTGACATTTGTTCGTATAGCGCACATAACACGCTTTGATTTGAAAGGTCGAGACAGATGCGCGAAGCAGACTTCGTCAGCGGTTTTGCAAGGGGCTTGAAGGTAATCGAGGCCTTTGGAGAGATGCACCAACGCCTGTCCATAACCGATGCTGCGAAGCTCAGCGGCCTTGACCGAGCAACTGTAAGGCGATCCCTGCTGACCCTCGCCGAGCTCGGCTACGCCGCCTACGACGGCAAGTTCTTCACGCTAACGCCAAAGACCTTACGTCTCGGCCACGCCTATCTCTCAGCGACGCCGTTGCCCGCGATATTGCAGCCTCACCTCGACACTCTGTCTGAAAAGGCAGACCAGAGCGCGTCGGCCTCCGTTCTTGATGGCACGGAGATTCTCTATATCGCCCGAGCTTCAAATCGGCGCGTCATGTCGATCAACCTTAATCCCGGAAGCCAGCTTCCGGCCTATTGCACCTCGATGGGGCGCGTCCTTCTCGCCTCGCTGCCGAAGGCGGAAGTTCGTGCGATCCTCGCACGCACCGAACTGAGAGCTAATACACCACAAACGATAACTGATCAGGCCCAGCTCCTCGCCGAATTCGAGCGCGTTCGTGATCAAGGTTACGCAGTCATCGATCAAGAGCTGGAGTTGGGCCTCTGCTCGATTGCTGTGCCAGTCGAGAACGACCGAGGTCAGCTCATCTGTGCTGTGAACATCGGGGCACCGGCGGCCCATGCATCCGCCGAAGAGATGGTCACCCGCTTCCTACCTTTGCTGAGGGAAACTCAGGCCGCTCTACGCGTCCTGTTACGTTAAGTTTGGGCAAGTGAGAGAAAGAGACGGTTCGCAGATGTCAAGCGCCGGTTAACGTTACAATCCCCTTCGGCGTGCCTTCCGGCAGCGCTGCTTGTCGAAGCCACGCAATTTCAGCGGATAGGCGATGTTTTCCCGCACCGTCATATGTGAAAACAACGCATAGCCTTGGAAAACAACGCCAAAGTCACGATTTTCAGGCATCCAGTCGGTAATGGCACGGCCATCCAGAAGGATGGACTGAATCCGGAGTGACAAACCCCGCGATTGCCATGAGGAGGGTCACTTTCCTGAGCCCGAAGGGACCGAGTAGCTTGCGCCCTCACCTCGCGGCTCCCTTGTTCACGGACAGGTCGGTATGCTTACGACGCGGCAAACGACCGTGAAGAACGATGTAGGCAATGAGGCCGATCATTAGTCCCCAGAATGCCCCACCAATGCCGAGCAGCTTGATGTTGGCGGCAGATGCAAGAAAGGTGATCAACGCCGCCTCACGGGACGTCGGGTCGGCCATCGCCGCTGCAAGGCTGCCACCGATAGTGCCAAGGAGCGCCAAACCAGCGAGCGTGGTGATGAAGGTCGCGGGAAACGCCATGAAGACGGCGGCCAGTGTCACACCGAACACGCCCACCAGCACATAGAAGCAGCCTGCCGCGATTCCAGCGGTCCAGCGTTTTGACGGGTGTTCGTGCGCTTCCTTGCCCGTGGCGATTGCTGCGGTGATAGCTGCGATGTTGAAGGCATGGGAGCCGAACGGAGCCATAATGAGCGAGCCAAAACCCGTCACCGTCAATATGGGATTCGCGCTCGTCTTGAACCCATCGTTCCGCAAGACCAGCATTCCCGGCATATATTGGCCGGTCAGTGTAATCAGAAACAGCGGCAGCGCGACCGAAAGCAGCGCGCTCAACGAGAACTCCGGCGCGGTGAAGACCGGTGTTGCGAATTCCAGCTTCAGGCCGGACAGATCGACACGACCCTGCGCGAGCAGGAAGGCCAGCCCGAGAACCAGAATGCCGACCACGGCGTAGCGTGCGGAGAGGCGCTTCAAGGCGACATAGGCGACGATCAGCAGGCCGACCAGCAGCGGATCGACGCTCGCGCCGCCGAATGCCCCGATGCCGAACTGGAGCAGGATACCCGCGAGCAGGCCCGAGGCGATGCCGGGCGGGATCAAACGGATAATCCTCTCGAAATAGCCCGACATGCCGAGCGCGACGAAGGCCGTCGCCGAGATCATGTAGGCACCGACCGCCTCCGCATAGGGCGTCGTCGCAAGTGCGGTGACGAGAAACGCCGCAGCCGGCGTCGACCAGGCCGTGATGATCGGCTCCCGATAGCGCCAGCTCAGGAAGAGGCCTGTTAACCCCACACCAATGGACACCGACCAGACCCAGGAGGCCGTGAGGTCAGGGCTGAGGCCCGCGACCTTCGCCGCCTGAAAGACCAGAATGAAGGTGCCGCCGTAGTTGACGATGACGGAGATCAGACCAGCGACGATGGGATGGGCAAGGTCATTGAGGCGGATGGGCGAAGGCGAGGAACGCGACGACATATTTCTGAAAGCTCTCCTGAAGTTCGGTATGGGACCGACAAGATGCGTTGACATAGCCAATCAATGGCCTGAGATACCCATCCACTTCGTCCGAGAGGCCCAGACCATTTGTTCAAGCATTCCCAACTCGAATCGGTAAAAGCGTGGGTCGCCCACCCCGCCCATGCGGCGATGCCGCTTCACGCACGGATTCAGCGGGCGATCCGCCAACTGATCGTCGACGGTGCGCTTGGGCCGGGTAAACCGCTACCGGCCTCCCGCGCGCTCGCCAAATCGCTCGGCGTTTCGCGCGATACGATCGAGGCGTCCTATGCCCAGCTTCACGCCGAAGGTTTCATCGACCGGCGCGTGGGCAGCGGCAGCTTCGTCGCGGAGATCACGGAGTTCACGCCCGGTCATCGTCTCTCACAGCGGGATGCGCTCTTGCGCAGCCAGACCCCAAACCTCAGCAAGCGCGGCGCTGCGATGTTCCGCAGCGGCGGTGTGCGCGAAATGCTTTCTCCCCGGCCATTTGCACATGGCGTACCGGAAACGCGCGCCTTTCCGCTTCAGCTCTGGGAGCGCCTGGAGCGGCAGGTGCGTAAAGAAGTCGGCGCGCAGACTCTGCTTCACGGCGATCCGCAGGGCACCGAGCCGCTTCGCCGCGCCATCGCCGACTATGTGAACCTTGAACGGGGTGCGCGCGCCACAGCTGACCGCGTGGTGGTGCTGACCAGTTCGCAGCAGGCCGTCTCGCTTTGCGCGAATATGCTGCTCGATCCCGGTGATCGGATTTTCATCGAAGATCCTGCCTATTACGGCGCGCGCAAGGCGTTCGATGCGGCGGGGCTGGAATGCGTCCCCATTCGAGTGGATCGGCAGGGTATCGTCGTGGATCAGATCACGGCAGGGCCGCGCCGGGCCAATGCAGTCTTTCTGACGCCTTCCCACCAGTTCCCGACCGGTGCGACCCTCACATTGGATCGCCGCCTAGCACTGATCGAATGGGCCGTGCGGAACCAGGCATGGATTATCGAAGACGACTATGACAGCGAGTTTCACTATGCGGGCAAGCCTACGGCCTGCGTGCAAGGCCTCGACCCGCACGATCGGACCATCTACATCGGCACCTTCACCAAATCGCTCTTTCCGGGCTTGCGGATTGGCTACGTCGTGTTGCCGCCCCAACTCGTAAAGCCGATGACGGTCGCCCGTACGCTGCTGGATGGCCATACGGCCCCCATGGCGCAACTAACACTGGCCCGGTTCATGGAGGGCGGACATTTCGGCGCGCATGTACGCACCATGCGCGGTGTCTATGCTGGACGGCTCGCCGTGCTGTCTGGCCTCGTCAGCAAACACCTATCGGAATTCGTTGAGCCCCGCGTTCCGATCGGCGGGCTGCAGATGCCCTGTGTTCTGACCTGCGATATCCCGGAGCACACCGCCATCGACGCGGCGCAACGTGCCGGGATCGAGCTTCTTGGCCTATCAGCGCTGCACGCTGCCAGCGACGGCAAAGCAGGGTTCCTCATGGGATTTGCGGCCTACACACCTCTCGAAATCGAAGTTGCGGTCAAGAAGCTGGCGAATGCGTTCCGGGCGATGACCATTCAGTAGAAGGACTTGGCCCTTCATCCGGCCAAATGGTCTGCGCAACTCTTTGAAAGTGGAAGGGAACAGCAGGCCATACTCATGATAGGTGCTGAAACATACCGCCCCGCAATGGTGGCAGAGCAACTGTCAGCATCTTGAAGGAGATCAGCGATGGGCATATTGACCACGCCGCACGCAATTCAGGAATCCGAAAATGCAGGCGTCAACGCTGCCGGCCTGTCCATCGCCGATGGTGCTGTCGCGTCGGGCATCCGCGTCGGGACGGCCGCTGGCACATCCCGCGGATTCGGCAGGACGAATATTGTGACATCGCCGTGCTCATTCTGGAGACGCTCCATGCCGTCCGGGCCGGGACTCTCGATGCGGGCGGCCCAAAAGATCAACGCGCGCGTGCGCCGGCTCGTTGCGCGTTTTCCGCTGCCTTATTGATCGGAGGCGGGCGCGATGAAGATGCCTCCCACCGTCGAACTCTCGCCGGACGAAATCGCCCGCTTCGGCCGCAATCCCGTCACGGCCTTTGCCGCAAACCTGAGAACCGTTGAGGAACGCATCGCAGCCGCCTGCCGTCGCTGCGGGCGGAGCGCCGATGATGTGCGCCTTCTGCCGGTGACCAAGACGGTCCCGGCCCAAGTCCTGCGGCTGGCATACGCGGCCGGCCTTTGCGATTTCGGGGAGAACAAGCTTCAGGAGGCTCGCGACAAGCGGGCCATACTTAGTGATCTACCGATCCGGTGGAGCATCATCGGTCACCTCCAGAAGAACAAGGTGAAGTATCTCGTCCGGCTGGCGTCAGAGTTTCACGCGCTCGACAGCCTCCGGCTTGCCCAGGAACTGAACCGCCGGCTTGACGCCGAAGAGCGCGATCTTGACGTGTTCGTCCAGGTCAATACCTCAGGTGAGGAAAGCAAGTACGGCCTGCACCCCGGCGATTTGATGCCTTTCGTCGAGCGCCTATCGGAATTTCCTCGGCTGAGGCCTCGCGGCCTGATGACGCTGGCCATCTTCAGCACCGATACCGAGCGGGTGCGAACCTGCTTTCGCTTGCTGCGCGAGCTGCGAGATCGCGCCGTCGCCACTCACCCCGGTCTGACGCAGCTTTCCATGGGCATGTCGAGCGATTTCGAGGTTGCCATCGAGGAAGGCTCGAACGTCGTGCGGGTTGGACAGGCAATCTTTGGCGCACGCCCGACCAGCGATGCGTTTTACTGGCCCGGTCCGATGACCTCAAACGATTCCGCCGCAAACACGTAGGCTGCCTCGCCAAGCTGGGCGTGAACGGTCGTCCACGAGCCAACGGAAAGCTGCGCACCGACGTCCGGGAATGTAGTGGGATTAGAAGACCTTACCACGCGCGGTCACGGGCCACAGTGCTTCTACTTTCGTCCCGCGGACACAGACATACCAATCGTGCAAATTGCAGGTTGGGTCGCAGTGTCCGGGAACCAGCTTGAGCTTCGTATTGATTGACAGCGTATCCCCCGGATCGTCGATCGTCCCGTGCTCGTCGGAAGCATCCACGAAGGTGAGATCCGGACGGCCGAAGACCGTCGGCAGGCCACTGTCGACGGAATGCGCCTTCAAACCAGCATCGCAAACCGCTCTTTTGGGCTCTGCTCGGCTTATGATCGACGTAAGCACGAAAAGTGCGTTTTCGAACCCACCAACGCGCCCACCGTCGTCGGCGCGGATCATACCGTAATGCGCGTCCATGAAGATGTAGGAGCCACATTGGAGTTCGTTGTAGATGCCGGACATGCCTTCGAGATCGAACGTTCCCGTACCTGCCCCACCGACGATCGTGCACTTTAGGCCGACCTCCCGCATCAGGCCTACCGTCCTGTCCGCTGCGGCCGTCGATTTCACAATCGCAGATCGTCGCTCGACTGCATCTACGATGTGCTGGGCGGAGCCATGGTAAGCCTGGATGCCAGCAAAAACCAGGTTTGGCGAGGCTGCGACCTGCTGCGCAAGCTTTACCGCGGGCATGCCGGGTCTGACACCGCATCGCCCGGAACCGCAATCGATTTCGACGAGCACTTCGAGGGTCACAGCGTGCTCGGTCATGACCCTGGACAAGTCCGACACGTTAGTCGCGTCGTCCACGCACACAATGATGCGGGCGAGCTTCGCAAGCCGTGCTAGACGCGCGATCTTGTTCGGTCCACACACCTGGTTGGTGATGAGAACGTCCGTGATTCCTGCCCTTACTAGAGCTTCCGCTTCCGATACCTTCTGGCAGCAGATGCCACAGGCGCCGCCTCTGGCCATCTGGTAGAGAGCGATATCGGCAGACTTGTGCGTCTTCGCATGTGCACGAAGACGCACATTCATACCCTCGGCTTTAGCGCGCATGCCAGCGCAATTCCGCTCGAAAGCGTCAAGATCGATGATCAGAGCCGGCGTCTGTACATCATCGAGAGAATCCCCGATGGCGGCCGGGATGTCGTAACCAACTTCAAGATCGTCCATTGCTCCTGCCACTCCGTGAGACTCCAAACCTCCAATGACCGCCCATGATATTAACATGCGAACGGTTTTGTCACGTAAACCTGCTGTCAGTGGGCGCCGTGTATCACTTTGCAAAGCGATTGAACACGCGGACGTCGATGATTGGTGGCTTGTTGGCTCAACGACAACATACTTCGTTTGATCAGTCCTGGCGAAAGCTTCGCGAAGAAGGACTGCCCAGACATCGAAGACGATGAGCTCTGGCTTTCCAAAAGCTCGCCGACAGGGCACCGGAGAGTATGTTGAAGAAGGTACTCTTGCCGGCACCGTTCGGACCGATGATCGCGGTGATCTGACATTCGCGGAATGTCGGTCGTTATACCCTTGAGTGCCACCAGCGCTGCTTGTCCCGCCTGAAGGAACCGACCAACCTCAACGCGAGAGCACCTCCAAACGATCGAGGGCAATTACGAAACCTTGCAGCGAAATTGAGAACGGCGCGGCCGCGCCGCCATCGGCAGTCGCCATGACCTTGAGGGCTGCACCGGCGCGCAGCGCGACCAGCGTCGAGGCATCGAAAGTAACGTTGACAACGCAGCCCGCCGGCAGACAGGTGCGGAAGCGCAACGGCTGCATGGCCGGCTTCTCGTCAATCTGGAAGGTGACGCCGGAATCGAGCGCCAGGCCGAACGGCAGTACGAGCGTGCCGGAGACGGTATTGTCACTCGGGGCGTTGAGCTCGAGCGCCAGCACACGCTGGCCGTTCTGTTGAGCCTGGATCTGCGACAGGGCGCAACGCTTGACTGCGCCCTGCGCGACGCAGGTGACGCGCCAGTCCTTGAAGGTCTCGTTGAGCGAGGATGCCCCGCCGGGAAGGCGGGAAGCTTCGCCGCCGGTTTGAGCCTGCGCAACCTCGAAGCGCTGTGGCGCGGGATCGTTGAAATCGTCCTTCGCAGATGCGGTCTGCGTCGGATTGGAGACCGCAACGCCCGGCACGACATAAAGCGCCGCACTCAGCAGGAGCGTTGCGACCGTGGAGAGACCAAAAACGCTTTTCTCTCTCATCATACGAGCGCCTTTCGTTCGTTCGCGCGCTGCGCGTTGAGATAGAGGAGTTTCTGGAACCTCCGCTGCGACGCCAGGTGCAGCGTCACCAGATCGAGCCAGCCTTTGGCATGCCAGTCGGCAACGGTTTTGGCCGGAAGCGCACGAAACACTTTCTCGTCAACGAACTGGAAGCCGTTGACCTCATGCTGCGATCCGTCGGGCAACCGAAATTGCGCATGATAGGGCGCGAGCAGATTCGCTTCGATCAGTGCCTGGCCGAAGGCCACGGTGGCGGTGTGGTCGGTGTGATAGGCGTGGCAAAAGGCCATGGCCGATTGGGCTGCCGCGGTTGCTGCGCCATCGGCATCAAACAAACGTTCGGCACTGCGGTACGTGGATGCACACGCGACGAAGCGATCACTGTTCCGATCGACGCTCAGAAATTGCCGCGTCCTGTCCTGCGTTTCACTGGCAATGAAGGGATAGCGGCGAATATAGGCTGGAACATAAGCGCCCGGGTGCCAGCCTCCGTCATGCGCAATAAAGAGATTGTCGTTACGGCGAATGCCGACCAGTGCGATCGGCAGGGCGTTATCTTCCATGGTGAAGACGATCGGATAGTGGCACTGAGCGACGGCGAATTCACCTATGCAAAGCGGAATGGCGACAGCTTCGCGGGCGAAGCTAAAATGCGTGGCCGGCGCGATGCCGACGTCGCTATGCTCCTCGAAACGGAGAACCACAGGGTCCTTGTAGAAAAGCGGAAGGCGTGTGCTGCCTTTTCCGGAAGGAACGTTCTTGTCTTCTGTCAAAATGAACACCCGGTGCGTTGCGCCATTGATGTTGAACTATCGGCCGCCGCCGGAGCGCGGCGAACCGTTGTTGCTTTCGGCTTTGCGCACCATCGGCGTCAGACGGGCTTCGGCGACGTCTTGATGAGAGCCGGATAAACTTGCCATGGAACACACTCCCTTCATGGCAGTTCGAATGCTGGGTAACGCCTGGACAGGCATCACCCAGCATATCCTGGTTACCGGAAGGCCAGTTAGAACTTCGCGTTGAAGTTGGCCTTGAAGGACTGATCGATAGCCTCCGAGCCGAACTGGCCACCATAGGTGACGCCGAGCGCGGTGTTCGCCGTCAGCGCGAGGTCGAAACCGGCTTCCACGACGGCAGCGTCACGCGCGACCGGTACGCCGGCGATGGCGAAGGTATTGTCGGCGCCAGCGAAGCGCATGGTGGAGGTTGGCATCACATCGTCAAAGGCATGACGCCAACCGAGCGTGCCCCTGGCGGTAACCGAAGCACCGCTCAGATCGAAGCTCGTCGAGGCACGTAGGCCGAGGGTCGTGAAGGTCGTATCGGTGTTGGCAGAGGCGCTGGTGAGCGCCGCTGCACCGCCCGCCTCGCGGAAACTGTCCGTATGCAGGTTCACATAGGCAAGATTGGCAAACGGCTCGAAACGTGCTGCACCCATACTGAAGCCATAGGCCAGTTCGCCGAAGACCTGCGCGGTGCCGGCGTTGTAGTCGCCCTTGAGGCTATCTGTGAAACCGGGGAAAGCCACATTCCGTGAGGTCGAGATGTCATGCCACGTATAGGCCGCGCCAGTGCGGAAGGCGAGATCGCCCCAGGCCGTGCCGCTATAGAGGCCGAGATGGTAGCTATCGCTCGAACCGGAAGAATGCCGATCCTTCGCATCGAAGCTGGTGTGGCTGTAGCCCGCGGCCGCGCCGAAGCGCCAGGTATCGAACACCGGGGCGTCTGCACCGAGGAAGAAGCCGCCGGTCTTGCGATTGAGTGGCGCGGCATTGCCGTCGCCATTCGTATGGCCCCAGGAGCCGAAGCCCTGGCTCCACAGCGCGAAGCGATCAGTATTGGCTGCAACCGGCTGAGGCACACCGTTTTCATACGTGATCGCTGCGCCAGACGCTCCCACACCGTCGTAGGCCGCGCGGAGACGGTCGTTGACGGCATTGCGGACGAAGCGGCTGTCCTCGATCAAGGCCGTCTTCGCAGAGGCGTGAAGTTCTCCTGAAAGCTGATCGAAGGCATAGCGCGCTTGCTCGGCCGACAGGTTCAGGACGGCATCGTAGACTGCGTTGCCTTCGCCCAGGCTCTCGACACCGCCGCCAGTAGCGACCTGGTTGCGGGTGACGCCGACATTATCAAAAGCAACGCTGTTACGGGTCATCGTCAGATAGACGTTGTTGTCGTCGTAGCTGAGCGAAGGATCGAGGAAGGCGAGATTCGACGCAACGCCGTCCGTGTATGTGCCGTTGACGCCGCCGTCTGCCGTCAGGATCGTATAGCGGGTTGCGGATGTATAATTGCCTGTGCCAGCAATTACCCGAACGGCCCCGCCATCGAGGTATGCCGAGCCTGAGACGTCAACTAGATCCGATTGGCCTTCTCGATTGACCTCAACCTCATAGGCCGATCCCTCTCGGAAGTGAATATTGCCCGCGATAGTGAGAGTGCCGATCGAATTTCCCGGCGCAATGGTTGCGCCAGTATTGATGTTGACGGAGCCACTCATCGTCCCGACACCCGCAAGTACGGTTCCATCGTCCATATTAATGTCGCCGCCGAGCCTGCCATCGACCATCAGGCCGCCGCTGGTCACGGACGTCCCGCCACCAAATGCCGAGCTGTCTCCCGTTAGACGAAGCAAATTTCCGTTGCCAACAGCGACTTGGAATTCACCCTCACCTGAGATCGTGCCACGATATGTGCCGCTCTCATCGTGCTGAAACCGCATAAAGCTGTTCGCAGCAATCGAGACGTCGCCGCCGAACAGATCTGTTCTAGACGCCAGCCCACCTTGACTAATCGTCCAGTCGAGATCGTTGCGTCCGGCAAGGGTAAGTGTCCCCAATCCTGACTTTTCCATGGCTCCCCGACCGTATATGCTGCCCGCGAAGACGGCGTCACCATCCTGATTGAACACCACATGGCCGTTGTTCCCGATATTGTTGCGAATACTCCGGGTGTCGCCCACGAGCGTACCAGCCCGCACGATCGTGTCCCCGCGATAGCTGCTGTTGCCGGTGAGAACCAGAGTGCCGAGATCGTCCTTGATCAGTGCGCCGTCGCCGCGCAACTTGGAAGCAATCGTTGCGACGTAATTCGCCCCGGCCTGCGAGCCGTCGCCGACACGGATGACGGTTTCCGCCGCCGCGAGCGTGATGGCATCGCCCTCGATATGGTAGCCATCGACGGCGAACTGCATTCCAGTGACTGAAACCGCGCCGTCTGCGCCCCTGACGGTGATCGTCCCCGGGCCCCCCTGGAAGATCGCGAAGCGGCTGCCCCAGTCATGGTTGGCCTCGCCGTTCGCGGTTGTCCAATTGGTTGATCCGTTGCGCCAGACGCCGTTTCCACCGGCAATCGATCCGTCAGCCGTGGTGTTGGCACCGTCCCAGAACTGCATGTCAGGACGCGGATCGGGACCGGGACCGGGATCACCTCCCACTAGGATATTCACCTGCTTGTCGATGGCTGTCTGTATCTCGATATCGCCAATGTCGTATCGGCTGTCGTCCGGCACCCCGACGACATCCAACCCGTTGTTTGTCAACGTGCCACCGTAGTTGAACAGCCGGTAGATCCCCTGACCGAAATTGACGCCGACACCATCGTCAATCGTGAGCCGGCCATCGAGCACAAGGTCGCCTTCGACCTCGAAGAAGGCCGAAGTGCCCGGCGCATCGACCAGGATATGGATATCGGAATTCTCGCCGAGCGTAAGGCTTCCCATGGTCAGCGTGCGGTCAAACTGTCCATAGAGTCGCCCGCCATCCGCGATGACGACATCGCCTTCAATACGGCCGGATCCGGTGACGGTGCCGCCGAAGGCCGCCTCAACATTGCCGCTGTAGCGGCCATCGAACGACAGTCCTCCTGCACGGACGACGGCACCCGGCGCATCGAGGCTTTCGCCGGTGAGGCTCACCGTACCCTGGCCGACCTTGTGGATGAGATGGTTGTGGCCGGCTATGATACCGGACAGGGTGCTGAAATCGTTATTGTCGAGATTGAAGCTGTCATCGAGCAGCATATTTTGGGCAATAGTGACACTGTTCGACAATTGCAGGGTGCTGCGGTCTTCCGAAGCTCGTCTGAAGGTCACCTGTCCACCAAGACCGAACGCACGGTCTCGACCCGCCAGAACCCGGCCGCCTTCGACTACGGTTTCGCCAACGTAGGAGTTGTTGGCGAGCAGCTCGAGCGTCCCACTGCCCTGCTTGCGGAGCCCGCCAGCCCCACTGATCATACTGGCGACGCGCGAATTACCATTGAAGGCACCGACGGAAAGGATGGTTCCCTCATCGAGAACAACAGACCCAGCGGTACCCTCGAGGCGGTTGATCGTCTCACTCTGAGCCAGACGCAACGTGCCGTTGTGGCTGATCCGCACCAGATTGGTGTCGGCGATAGCATCGCCGCTATCGAGTACCAATGTGCCATACTGGACGTCGGTGTCACCGGTAAAGCTATTCCTTCCCGTCAGAGCAAGGGTGCCGTTACCGTATTTTATAAACGGACCGGAGCCGGCAATCGCCCCGCCCAGGTCGACGGAGTGTCCGGTGTTGACGGTAAGCATTGCGCCTGCCGTACCCGAGATGAGAACGTCGTTGGTTAATCTCAACCCGTCAGCCCCGAATCGCAATTCGGCAGCTGCGGTGCCGCTTGAGTTGAATTCGATGGTCCCGGAACCAATACCAGTAGCGGTATTGAGCTCCACAGTCCCATACGCGATCTCCGTGCCGCCGGAATAGTCGCTTACCCCCCCAAGGAGGAGCGATCCACTTCCTGTCTTGCGGAGCCGCAACGTACCAGCCCCGTCGCGAAGCCCCCCTTGCGACAAGCCCGTTACCACGCTGAAGGTGGCCATGGTCCCCGTCGCGTCGTTTTGAACCCGAGCAGTGTTGCCGTGGATGCCGATACTTTTAAGGTTCAGGTCCACACCCGCCAGATCCAGAATACCCTCGCCGAGCACTGAAACACTCGTTCCATCTCGCATGAAATAATCGCGCGCCGCCGAGACTTCGCCAAACTGCACTCGTCCGTTCCAAATTCTCAAAATCCCACTATAGGATCCCGGAGACGTCTGGATTCCCGTAATGCTCGCCGGATTGAAAATGATCGTGCCGTAGTTGGGTGCGCCTTGCCCCAGATCCAGAAACGCATTGGCCGCAGCAAAATTGAGATTACCGGCATAGGTCGCGATCGTTCCCGCCGAACTGGACATATTAACCCGCGTATTGATCACAATGTCGTCAGTGTAGGAGCCGCTGTCCGTGTAACGATAGTTCGCCTCCTGCGCATTCGCGACCGCAAGCGGAAGCAGGACGCTCATGAGCGCGGTGGCGCAGAGAAGACGGCCTTTGCGGTTGAGTACAATAGAACTCGTCGTGGGACTGGTGAAAACCATGGTGCTACTCTCAGGTGCTTGATGTTCAGTAAGCTTGGGCTGATCGAGGCGCGGGCGGTGCTCCAAGCTGCCTGCCGCGCTTCGAATCCGCCCCGTCAACGGCCCTTTTGGTCGGGGGCCTCGCCTCCGATTGCGTGTTCCTGATCCGCATCGCCTGCAAACTCCGTTCGAATTTCGAACGGCGTAGCAGGCGGATATCCAGGCGACCCCATATGGTCAGAGGGGTGGCAAAAATTCTTTCGCACAAGGCGCTAGAATCGTGTGCAGAAACAAAGAGGGCGGGAGACCATATCTCCCGCCCTATCGAATTCTCGTGTTGTGCTCGTTGAGATGAACAGCTTGTTGCCGGAAAGAATGTTTCTTCTGCCGGGCTTTTGACCCGCCGAATGACGGGATCGAAACTACTTCTACCGCCGAAACGTAATATTTCTCAGGCGAGGAATATACGAGCTAACGAACTCCCGATACTCCGCGCCCCGTGCGCGGATACCGTCGAAATTCCTCTTCTCGGCGCGCAGCAGCGCCATCGCTTCCTCCTTCTGCTGAGGGGTCATCTTCGCAACCTCCCCGATCTTGTCCATGAAATCCTCCATCATCTGCTCCATCTCGGCCTGCGGGATGGATGCAATAAAGCCGGTCATCGTCTGGTCGAATGCCGTTTTCCAGGCGGTACGGGTGAAGCCTGCGGCGGGGATCAAGCGCGATGTCTCGTCGTCGATCTGAAACCACTCCTCCGCGGCCTCCTCGTCGTAAAAGACGCTGCCACCGGTTTCCGTGACAAGATTTTCCAGTATGGTCACGACTCGCTCGGCCTCTTGACTATCAAGCGCGGCGGCCGGCGAAGCGTACGATACCATTCCTGCCATCAACAGCAGCGAGATCACCTTCCCAAAGCCACGCACACCCGAGCCTGTCACCGCCGCCCCACGTCCAGCTTTGCTCCTCAGTAGCATTCTTGCATGCCCCCCGATTGCACCTTGGCCGACTGGCTCGTGGCGACCATGGTGCCCGCCGTCGATGCAGCCTGGCTGGCGACCATGCCGCCACGCCCGCCGAAGCCACCGAAGCTTCCGACCATTCCGAGCGCACCACCCAGCATCGCCGCGTTTGATTGCGCTTGTATGGCCTCCTCGCAGGTTTTCCTCTTTGGCTTCGGCTTCTGCATTCCAGCCGTGACCGCCGCAGATTTTTCGCGTGTCGGGACCGCGGTCCCCGACCCTGAAGAGGTTTGACTGCATCCCCCAACAGCAAGACAAAGCAGCCCGATAACTACGAACTTCATGATTTTTCCTGATACTTCTAATTGACTGAACTGTGCCCAACAGATGCGCTTCGACAAGCGCGGCACGAAACTTGCCCTTCCCAAGTAGAGCAAGAAATCGAGGCTCGCCCCGTTGGTTCATAGGGGGCGCAGAAATAAGCGGGGGCCTACATCACAGGAGGTTCAATGTGCCTTGATTATGAAAGATATTTCGAATGAAACGCGCGGTTAGCCGCATATTCTGCTTGCAGTCCTTAGCAGCGCTGGCAGCGACGCTCGTCCTGTTCACTGCACAATCCGCATTCTCGAAAGAATTCCCGCGCCCAACTGGGGCGGTTGTGCTTACAGTGACGGGATTGATAGATAAGAAAAACGGCGATGGAGCCGCCCTTCTCGATGAGGGTATGCTCTTAAGGTTGCCGCAACACAGAATAGAAACCCGTACACCCTGGACCGATGGGATTGCCCGTTTCGATGGGGTTCTCCTGAGGGACCTGCTGGCTGCAGTCGGAGCGAGCGGCGACACGCTCTTCGCCGAAGCCATCAACGGCTACAGGATCGCGTTTCCCCTCTCGGATGCAGACGAATTCGGCGTGCTGCTTGCCATGCGGCTGGACGGAAAGCGATTATCCCGACGCGACAAGGGTCCGCTCTGGATCGTTTATCCGCGCGACAGTATCGCCGAAGTCCGGGACGAGCGATATGACTCCAGATGGGTATGGCAGCTCAACAGATTAGAGGTTCGATGAGCATCATGGTCAGCAAGCGAACAGTAACGGCGCTAACCGTAGCAGTAATCGCCGCCTGCGCTGTGCTATTGAGCTTGGCACTCCACCGGCTGATGCAGGCCGAAAAAGACCTAGCAAATTCCGTTGGCGAAAACGTCCTTTGGCTGATTTCTCAGGTTCACTACGAGGATCACCGTCTCGCGTTGGCCGGTGAGGCCTGGAACCGCGGCAATCGGAACGAGGATGACGTCGACCAACTTCAGCTTCGGCTCGACATGGCTCTCAGCCGGCTTGCCCTTCTCTCCGAGGGGATGCTGGGAGAAGTGATCGCCCGCAACTTGGGAAGCGTGCCCCTGCAGACCGCTACTACACACTTGAAAAGTTTCGAACAGGCTCTGAAAACCGCAACGACGTCCAAATCCCCTATTCCACGAACTGTACTCGACAACCTGTTGAGTGATGCTGCCATGTTCAGCAACGCGGCCAATGATATCATGATTGCGGAGCGCAACAGCGGAGCAGCTGAGCGCGACAGATACAGGGCTGTTCTGTTTGAGGCGAGTATCGCCGTACTTCTGATTTTCGGTTTTGGGATTTTCATCGTCATGCGTCTGGTGGCGAGCCTCCGCTCGGTGGCCCTTGCCGAACGTGCGCTCAGGCGCGACCGCGATTTTTCGCGCCTCCTGCTGGAGTCAAGTGGAGACGGTGTTGCGGCCTTCGATCAAGACCTCCGCTGCACCCACTGGAATACCTCCATGAGTGCGATGTTCCCTATCCCCGGCGGGGGCAACATCGTCGGGCAACACATTCAAAGCGCTTACTCATTTGCCGATGACCACACGGTCATGAAGCTGATGCGCCAGACCCTTGCGGGCCAGAGCCTTCACGTGCCGGCGCATGCGATACCCAGCGGCACTCGCTACATCGAGAAGTTCACGTACCCCATCAGGTCGGGAGATGTGATTGTCGGCGGAATACTCTTCTTTCGTGACGTTACGGACGCGCACGGCGTCCAGCTTGAGCTTGTCAAACACCGCGACCAACTCGAGAGCCTCGTCGCAGAGCGCACACGCGATCTTGAAGAATCCCTGGCGAGAGAGACTGGTCTGCGGGAGCTCTACAAAGGCTTCGTATCGATGGTGTCGCATCAATTCCGAACACCTTTGTCGATCATCGATGCCAGCGCCCAGAGAATAATCCGTCGAGGCAAACATATGACAGAGGGGGAAATCCACGAGCGTGCGGGCAAAATCCGCGCAGCGGTGCTGCGACTTACACGCCTTGTGTCGAGCACGTTGAATGCCGCCAAAGTCGATGCCGGACAGATCGATGTCGACATTCGCCGTTGCGACCTTGCGAAGCTCATCGTTGAAGCCTGTGAGCGCCAGAAGGAAGCATCCCCCAACCGAACATTCCGCATCGAACTGGAGCAATTGCCTGCATGGACACCTTGCGATGCGCTCTTGATCGACCAGGTGATTGCCAACCTGCTTTCCAACGCCGTCAAATATTCATCACCGCCCCATCCGATCGATATCGTCGCGGAGGTGGATCACCTGCGAGTTCGCGTACGGGTCAGCGACCGGGGCGTCGGCATTCCCGACGAGGAACGCGACAGGTTATTCGAACGATTTTTCCGGGCTCAAACCGCCGTGGGCGTCGAGGGGACGGGCATAGGCCTACATGTCGCGCGCTCCATCGCTCGCATGCATGGGGGTGATGTGGACGCCTTCGCGCGTGAGGGCGGCGGCTCAACCTTTGTTCTCACCATACCCAGAGAGGAAGTACTCGCGGCATGAATGCGGATCAATTTGCCACGTCGGATTTCGAATCCGGTCGCCAGAAAACTATCCTCTGCGTCGAAGACGAAACCGATCTTCGCTCTGACATTGTCGAAGAGCTGGTGTCGGCGGGCTATCGCGTGATCGAAGCCGGAAACGGACGGGAAGCACTACTCGAGCTCGAAGCGGCGCGCCCGGATCTGATTTTGTGCGATATCACCATGCCGGAGCTTGGCGGTTACGAGCTGATGGCGAGGCTGAGGGCCGATCGCCCCGACCTTGCCGAGGTGCCTTTCGTATTTCTGACGGCATTGGCCGACAGGGTCGAGGTCTTGAACGGCAAGAATGCTGGCGCTGATGATTATCTGGTAAAGCCCGTAGACTTCGACGACTTGCTCGCCACAATCAAGTCACGACTTCGCCTCGTGGACCGGATTCGCCTGTCGCTTCTGGCAGATCTGCAACGCGAACAGCAACAGCTAATCGAGCAAGCCGTCAGGGAGGGCGAGATCACACTGGCGGCCCTCGCTGCGGCTCTGGACCACGTTTCGATCGGCATATTTCTTCTCGATGAAACCGGCGAAGTCCGTATGACCAATGAAGCGGGACGTCATTTGATCAGTGAAGGCGATGGCCTTTCCTTGACCGCAACGCGCCTGTACGCCCGCGCCGCAAAAACTTCGCAGCCGCTCAAATCGGTTCTTGCTGCCGTTCTACAAGAGGCCGGAAACAGCCACACGATAGCTGTCGAGAGGGAGGAAGGCCACCCTCTCGTCCTGCAGCTCTCGTCAATCCGTCTTCCCGATTGCAATTCCCCACATGCAATCGTCTTTGTGGTGGATCCGGACAAGCAACCCTATATTTCCCCCGAAGTCTTGGCGCCTCTTTTCGGATGTACTGCGGCGGAGGCAAAGCTGGCCGCCGCTCTGGTGGCGGGAAAGCGACTTGAGGAAATCGGAGAGGAGTTCGGCGTCAAGCCGTCGACTATAACGTTCCATCTGCAGAATCTGTTTCAAAAGACCCACACGCATCGACAAACCGACCTCGTCGCCTTGCTCATAAGGGCGACGGTTCCGCTTTCGCTCAGCAATTAGAGTTCAGCCCCCTGTATTACAGGGGGGCGGCTGCAGATTAGCCATGGTAGCACCGCCTCGGACAAGTGAATTGGGTGCGACGATGCGAACAGAATGGGCCGGTTTAGCAGACGACGCAAAATTGCCGAAAGATTGCGAGTGGTCGCGGCTATCGCGCGACGCGGGATCCCGCGGCAACCGCGAGGCTAGCGATGACGCTCGACATGCGAGCGCGAGCTGAGCCATTTCGCCCCACAGGTGCAATGCCCGAACCACTCGATGGCTTGTAACAGAATTACGCCATCGAGGCACTTCTGCCACAGGTAGTCAGTCGCCGATTACAAGCATCCAAACGTCAGAGACTCTAGACCCTACAAACAAGGATAGCACACATGGCATTCCAGGTTCTCACTTCCGATTCGATCGGTACAGGTGTTCGCATCACTCTTGCAAACGAGGACGATCTTTACATCGGCCGTGACATCACGGTCGCTCGAACTGATGACACGAATGGACTCGACCTAACGATCGTCGGCACGGGCAGCCAGCATAGGGTCGACGTCGCCGGCACCGTGCTTGGTCCGAGAATCGTAATCAAGCTGGGTGATGCGCAGGAAGATTTTGGGAACATCGTGAGCATCGCGGCAAGCGGCGTTGTGAGGGGCTACGAATTCGCCTCAACCGGTATTTGGATGGAAGGACGAGAAAACCAACTGATCAACGCCGGCGATGTGTGGACGTCGAACGTAGGCGTGATGATGTACTCCTACGGAGATACCACATCAACGATCACAAACTCCGGCACGATCGCGGGCAAGAGTTTTGGCGTGACCAGACCCAATCAAGCCAGTGTCAATGGCATCATTTCACTCGTCAACAGTGGAACCATTTCCGGAAAAGTTGCCTCCTATGACGGATTGCCGACCATAGCGAAGGATCTGGTCACGAATACCGGCCACATGATCGGCAACATCTATCTCGGCGGCGGAATGGACGTTTACGATGGCACGAATGGAAGGCTATCGGGCGAAGTCTATGGCGGAGAAGGAAACGACGAGATCCGCGGCGGAAGCGACAATGACAGGTTTTACGGTGAAGCTGGCGCCGACAAGCTCTATGGCGGCAGCGGCAACGACATGCTTGATGGCGGGGCAGACCGGGATTTCCTATATGGCGGAGCGGGCAACGATACGTTCGTCGTCGTCAATGCCGGCGACAAGGTGATCGAGAACGCCAGCGAAGGCACTGACCTCGTACTGGCTTCGGTCAGCTTTACCCTCGCGGCAAATGTCGAAAGACTGACGTTGACCGGCACGACAAAGATCAACGGTACCGGCAACAATTTGGCCAACGTTCTCATCGGCAACACCGCCGACAACGTGCTCGACGGCAAGGCTGGCGCGGACAAGATGCAGGGTGGGAAGGGCAACGACACCTATGTCGTCGACAACCGCGGCGACGCCGTGGTGGAGAAGGCGGATGAAGGCATCGATTTCATCAAGGCTTCGGTCAGCTACACCCTTGGGGCGAACATCGAAAATCTGACGCTGACGGGAACGGGAAACCTCAGCGGCACTGGCAATACCCTTGCCAATGTCATGAAAGGGTCTAGCGGCAACAACACGCTGAAAGGCGAGGCCGGCAACGACACGATTTATGGCGGCGTCGGCGCAGACAAGCTCTATGGCGGGCTGGGCGCCGATACCTTCGTCTTCACATCGATAGCCGATTCCACAGTCGCCTCGTCCGGTCGCGATACGATCTACGATTTCAGTCGCGCCCAGAAGGACAAGATCGACCTCAAGGCGATCGACGCCAGCGCGAAGGCCGGCGGCGACCAAGCCTTTACCTTCATTGGCAAGGAGACTTTCCACAAGAAGGCCGGTGAACTGCGCTATGAGATCAAGTCGGGCAACACGTTCATCCAGGGCGATGTGAACGGCGATGGAAAGGCCGATTTCTCGATCACGCTCGACCTCAACCTAGCGATGAGTAAGTCGGACTTCATCCTTTGACCTGGGTCTCCCAAACGAAGCCGCTGGCCGATATGGAGATCAGCAGCTCAGGTCCAAATCTTCGAAGGCCGAAACAGCGGCGGGCGAGTGACCAGGGGCGAGAACGCCATGCATGATCTCGTCTGTGAATCGGCCGTGACGGCGAAGATCCCGTCTTTTTCTACCGATAAGTTGATGTCGACCAGATCGCCTGATTCAATCCATCGACTATCGCGATTCCCGTGGGCGATTTCCTCGTTAACGCTGATGCAGGTTGCGTCTGGAAAGCAATAGCAGAGTTCTGGCCCCGGTCGCGTCCCTGGCTCAAGGGCAGCCCGCTGGGAGTCAGGGAACTCGCAACGATCCATTCGTATTCATTCGAAATCGCTTCTTAAGCTTCCGATGCCGCGCCGGCGGCGCTCAAAACCAGTGGTTCTATTTCCTCCGGGTCCGTCAGCAATGACGACTGACAAGGGAAGACATTCGATAGTAGGGCGCGCAAAGTAGTAACCTTGCATCAGATTTATACCAAGGTCTCTCAGTGCGTCCATTTCTTGCCTTGTTTCAATACCCTCGGCGATCACCACCGTATGCAGTCGGCTGCAGACGTCATGAATGGCTGACATAATGGACCGCCGCCGGTTGTCCGACTCGATGCCTCGGATCAGGCTCATGTCGACCTTCAGGATATCCGGCATGAACTCCAGAAGTGCGGCAATGCAACTGTAGCCCACACCAAAGTCGTCATAAGCGATCCGTGCACCCCGCCTTTTGCACGCAATGATTTGCTCTTTCGCACCGCATATGTTGTCAATCGCCTTGCGCTCGGAAATCTCAAAGACGAGCTTCTCCTCGGCAAACCCGCTGCAGCGGGCATCATCTAGCGTCGAGAGTAGTCCATGGCAGGCGTGACCGACGGTTTCTGATGAAATGTTCACGCTCAAGCAAGCAGACAGATTGAGGCGCTGCGCCAGCTGCACGGCTCGCTTACGACACTCGGCGTCGAATGCCTGGATATCCGAAGCGCGCACCTCAGCCAAGATCGTCGAGGCAGCTTCGCCATTCAGACCGCGAACCAGAGCTTCATAAGCATAAGGTCTTGTTCCGGCTGCGAGGTCAACAATCGGTTGAAATGCTATGGTAAACTTGCACTCTCGGTGATGTTCTTCGAGCATATTAATCCCAACTGCCTCGCCAAGCTCGCTCTTTCGGATCGCCAGTGCGTGGCGAACGGCTTCTGTGTATTCTCACGTCAGTCGAGCCTGATCACTCCTCAGGAATGGTGCTGAATGAAATCAACACTCGGCGCTTCAAGGCCACTCGCTATTCCACTGACAATGGACCTTTGCGCCCCGTGGGTCTCCCGTCGGGATCCAATCCATATTTACGGTAGAATGCTGCCTGATCCTTCGCGAGTTGGGCTTCCATTCTGGCGTCGGCCTGCCTGCGCTGAGCTTCTCGCATGGCAAGGCCCGCAGGTGTGGTCACCAGACTGGCGGCTCCCGTGGGGTCCCACGCCGCCGGCATGCTCATGACCGCCTGCGCCGTTCCGACAGCGGCAGCTTCCGCATTGAGCTGCTTTTCCAGGGCACGGGTCTCGTCGGAAAAGACAGCATCGTCGAAACTCGAGGGAGTGCTTTGACAAGCTGCAAGCCCAGTGAGGCTTATAATCCCCACAACCGCACGTAACACGATGAGGCACGCAAGGTTGCCTTCGGCAATGTCGCGTGGCCTGTTTCGAAATCGGGATAGTCTTGTTCGCATGGTCCCACCCAGCTGACTGTCCGGGCGGTGCTAGCATGGTCAATCCGCCGGCACCCTCTGTAAACGCAGGGGGAGCCGTCGCGAAGGCTGCTCGAAAACGAGCCAACTGTAACAGGTGCGCTTTCGGTCGTGTCGGTCGAATATCATTCAGATCAGGTAGAGACATCCGCGCCGCCTCGAGCAAGCCGCCATAACTTTCCTCGACAATGGCGCCGTAGCCACAGGCACGGGAGTAGTGTTGCGCGCGAGCGATGACGATTTGCCTAGTCTCGTCGACAATCTCCTCCTGCTCGCCACTGACAAAGAACTCGCGCTCGCTATCGTGGCAAGGATCGAGCTGCCATGTGGATGAAGCTCGGGAAGAAGGGTTTCCCGCGCATTGATCCGCTGCACGATGGAAGGCCGGTTCCGCTGGTGCGACGCCTCTACGATGGGTATTTTGATATCATGGCGGGCTTCAACGTTGCAGACCAGACGGCGAAGAGAATATGCGCGTTTGGTGGAGACCAAGAAAGCGTCACCGGGAAAGCCAACCGCGCTCGGATTTGCTTGGTAAGCAGCAAAACGTATCTCGATTCATGCTGGACCACCCGGATTGCACAACCACGGATGTCGTTCCCAATGCGGGCGATCACACGGAACAGACGGAACAGCTCGCCAAGCAGGGCGCCCTCGAAGAAGCGAGCAAAAACGCTCAGTATGCGGCAATGGGTCGTAACTGACGAAGGCGCGCCGAATCAAGCGCATCGATTGGGACTACGGGAAACGCTAATGTCTAAGAAGACCAAACACGAACATTCGGAACTCTCCGGCGAATTCACCGAAGACGGCATCACCGTGTTGGTCGACATTTTTCGTCCGGCCGGCACGAACCACGATTGGCGGATGGAGGTGATCACCCAAGACAAAGATGTCATTGAGTGGGAAGAGCCATTCGCGACCGACCGGGAGGCATTCGACGAGTTTTTGGCAACTGTTGCCCGAGACGGGATCCGATCGTTTTTGGAGGACGATGAGCCGTCTGTACATTGATGGTCGCTCCACGCTCCCAGAGGGCGTCGAGACAGTCGGTCGTCTACCTGCTGGCTTAACCGGCCTCATTCGACAATAAGCAGCCGCTGCTTGCTTCATGCGCGCGCGAACATCCGGGCAGCTAGCGTGTTCTGCCGGGGCCGCGACTGGCGACCTTCTTCTTTGGCACTGGCAATAGCCCTTCGCGCTCCATTTTCTTTCGGGCCAACTTGCGAGAGCGACGGATGGCCTCTGCCTTTTCGCGTGCACGTTTTTCGGAGGGTTTCTCATAGGCGCTCCGCGCCCGCATTGAGGATCGTTCCGGCAGTGACTTCGGCGAGCGCTATTTCATAGAGAGCCGCCGGACCGAGGCGGAGCGCGGCCATCTCGAAGTATTTCGCATCCCAGGCCACGGCACGGAAAATCCGCCGTATCTGCGGACCTCGAGAAAGCAAGCCGAGAAACTGAGTGCTTACTCCGCAGAACGCGTGAGATCCCACACCAAAATCGCAGAATCGCGTCTGCAAGAAAAGCTACGATCACGCTACTAGAGCAGCGGACTTTCGCTCCGAATCTACCGAAAAGCACGACTTGACTCCCTGCAACAACGTGACAGTTTGCACGCGACGCGTGGGTGCCCTTCAACAGGGCGCGCTTCACAGATTGCATAAGAGGAAGCACGATGCCGGATGATGATGCCATCCTTTCCGCTGGCGCGGTCGCCCTGTCAGCTGCGGCAACCGTCTCATCTTTGATCCTTCACCTGCGGCACATTGATGCGATCGACGAGCAATCTGAGTGCCAAATCTACAAGCAAGCGCTGACGATGCTCGAACAGGGCCAAGGCGATGATAGTAGTGGCGTCTTTGACGCCGCGTGCGAACTGCTCGAATCCCAGCTGAGAGCAGTCATTCCATGACCGTTGGGCTCCTCCTCGATCAGGACGTAGAGGATGCGCTTGCTCAAGCGTGCGGTGACTTCAAGTGGAAGCGCGAGTACGCGATCGCGCTCATCATCAGGGAGTGGTTGGAGGAGAGCGGCTATTTAATGATCCGCGACCCCGATCCGGACGGCTTGAGCCAGAACGAAGCCTGAAGTGGAGAGATGTCTTGGAAAACGGCCACGAGCGCGGATCGCTCTACTACCTGATCGTGGGCGAGAATTCGAACACCAATGAAGGCATGGCCCGAATGCTCTCGGTGATTGCAGTCCTCATCGTGGGGTTCGGAACGGTCTTTTGGGCGCTGATCGGCTGACGTAACTTCAGCCACTGCCCGCCTTAGTTTGTTCCGCCGGATCCGTCAGACGCAACAACTAAAGGGACGCGATTCCTAGAAGGTAACTAGCACCCGCTTCGGCGGGTTTCTTTTTCTGATCAACCGTACCGAAATCGCGGAATCAGACCTTCCCAGGCATTAGACCAAAGTCGTAGATGAGGCAGCTGGTTACTCCCAGCTTCCCCGCGTCACCGTGAGCCAAGCGTGACGCTCCTTGCCCCGCCACCGTGCGGGGCATTTTTACCTCGCCCGTTTTTACAAGTTTTTCATCCTATGAGCGCACTCTAACTTCAGGCGCGGGACGTAGAGAGTACGCGCGTCCTCCCAAGGCTAACTCGCCCGCTCCGGCGGGCTTCCTTTTGTCGGCGCCAGGCCACTACTCAGAGGCACCTTCCGGGGGAAGCGCGCTTAAGGTCATCAGCTTCAGCCATCGCCAACGAAAGCAGATAGACCAGCATGGCCGAACGCGAGCTCTCTTTCGTTTCCTCTTCTGCAAGCTTAATCAGTTCCGCAAGCGTTCTTGCGATGTGGTCGATGTTCTTCGGCTGCATGCCCCTCTCTCCTGCCGCCCCAGTGACTTTGCGGTGCCAAATCCCAAGGACCCTTGGCTTTCGTCCTGCCTTCCTCGCTCTGGCCTCACACGGCTTATCAAAGCGACCCTGCCACACTCCGGGCTTTGCGTCCTGTGCGGCCACGATAGCCGACAAAACGGCGGTATCGATCGCGCTCGACGTGTTCGCACCGACGTCGGACGTGACGCTGCAAGGAATTTCTCAAGGGCTGTGGCCGCATGTTGACCGCATCGATACGGATTGCCGGCGGCGTCCTCGCACACCTGCCAACTCTCAGGGGCATCGATCCCATTGAATCTGATCCGCTCGCCAGCGATCTCGATCGTGTCGCCGTCGATGACCGTGGCGCGACCAATGATCGGCTCTACAGCAAGAGCGGAGCCGACGCATGCGAGCAGCGACGCGCCGACCAGGATCAACTTTCCCTTGTGCATAAACGTTCGCTCGGAGGCATGCCGCACTGTTTGGCGAGGTTCTTTTTGCTGGCGCACTGGCCTGTCTTTTTAATGCGCCAGCCGGGCCCGCCCCGGCATCCACAATAGTTGCACTTGCCAACCGTCATCACATACCCATCGCTCGGCAAATCAACTGAAAAAGGCATCAAACAAACGACCAAAGCAATTGCCAGATGCATCGTTCTCCCCCACTCGCAATCCGGGCATAGGGGCAAATGCACCCGCCATAGTCAAGTCTCCTGAAGCGTCTTCACTGGAGACCGTCTTCTCGATGTTCGCAGCGTCGCTGCTCAACGGGACGGCCTTCCGGGCTTGGTGGGGATAACGGCGAAGCTGCACAGACCGCGACTGGACAACCGATGAGCTTTTAACGAGCATGGGCTCAGGAACTCGATGGGATGTCGCATGGAGGGCCATGTTTTTCACAAAAGTTGCCAGCGTGGTTGCCTGGCTCGCGCTAATAGGTGGCGCTCTTCAGCTCTTTCTCGGTTACGGTATCGCCACCGAGGCGTTCGGCCCATATGACTTGGCACTCAAACGCTATGCGCCGGGAGCAACCGGTTCCGGAAAGATTATCGATCGTGGATTCTATACGGTCATTTTCGCCATTGCCTTCGGGACGCTTGCGGAGATCAGCCGGTCGGTTCAACGAGCCGGCCGGTCTCCCTCCCAAGAATAACGCCACCCTCTCGATCCGGCCGGCGCCGGGAACCGTCACACCGCTCGCCCGTTGTTGCTTGCAAGCAACGGGAGGCACAAATGGCTGACACGCTCGAAGAGCTGAGCCTGGAAGAAGTCCGATGGCTCAAGCGCATAGCGGACGGTCGCATTCATGTCGTCCCGACGGTGGTGGCTGAGCGCCTGGAGTCCCTTGGCCTTGCCGACCAAGTTCCACCTAAGGCCGAAGAGATCGCGGTCGAACTGGAGCTAGAGTCGCTAGGAACAAGGATCAACGATGCTGGATTGCGGCTTCTGGAGTCGCAGGAGTAGCCCGCCCTAGCCATCTGACCTTGTTATCGTCCAACAACTCACCCCAAACGGTCCCGCAGCCAGGCTCCGATCGTCGGCCCTAAGCCGTCATGAAAGGCTGCCGCACGTTCAGAGCGGTTCCGGTCAAAGCTCTCCCGCTGGCTTGCGACGCGCGTCATATAGTGGTCAAGGTCCGGGATCTCGATGAAGGATGCGGAGATTGACCTAGCCGCATTGACCACCTCGGCAATCGCAACATGCTCATCCGCGCTGGTGAGATAGTCTGCACTGCCGTAGACGAGTAGTGTGTCGACCTTCAAGCTCGCCCATAGAGCTGGCAAGTCCAGCGCGGCGATCTGCTGTAGATAGGCATCAGCAGTGGGGATTTGCATGTCCTCTTCACATTGGGGACGCAACCGGAGGATTTCCTCCCTCGCTTGCCGCTCGATCAAGAGCCGATGCATGCACCATTGCTTGAGTTGCATCTGACGTCCCAGCACCTCGGGTGCAGTTCCCGCAAGTCGCAATTGGCGTCTACGGTTGATCAACTCGTATTCGAACCATGTCGTCCCGACGGTCTCCATTGCGACAATTCCTCTGACTGGGACTTGTTTTGCTACGAGAGGACCAACGATGCCTCCAATGCTGTGCCCGACGATAAAGACCGCGTCAGGGTCGACATATGGCTTGCGCTTCAATTCGTTCAGGCCGGCGATGTATCCACCTGTTTCTGCATCAAGATCGACCGTCGCACACGGCGGCCCCTCACTGTCGCCCATCCCGCTTTTCTCGACCCGCATCGTAACAAAGCCCTGTCGCGTCAGCGAGGAAAGCAACTGACGGTAGACCTCCTGGTCATCGAGCGGCGACTCCATGCTGTAACAGCCGATGCCCCCAACGAACAAAATCGCAGGATGCTTTGCCGTCTTTGGCGGACGCGTCGTGATCGTACGCCGCATGGTGCCGTCTACTGCCACAGCCTCATATATCGTCTCGAAGTCGCTCGACGTCTCTTGTGGCAGACCAATCAAGGGGACTTTTTTTGAAATCGGATTTCCGTCACGCAACAGGTCGATGTTGAGAACATAGCCAGCGCGTTTGGGCTTTATCGCCGCAATCACGTCTTCCTGCGCGCTGATTTCCTTGCCGTCGATCGAGACTACCACATCGTCAGGCCTCAAGTCGGCGGCAGCCGCACTGGAGTTTTCGATCACACGATCCACGCGAACTGAAGGCCCACTGGACCCGGTTTCGGTCTTCATCGCAATGCCCAAAAAAGGGCGGCGCGCCAGTTCCTTGGCTTCTGCCGTCGAAACGAACGACAGGAACGAAGCCACCATCAAGACAACTACTCGTAGCATGCACTTTCCTCGCTCTATGCAGTAAAAGTAGAACGAAGAAGGCGCTCGATTTATTTTCCTTTGCATGTGTGAGCCGGCCGTGAGGCGATCTCGCAGCCTTGACTCATTGCACTCGGAGTGAGAACATATAGGGAACAAAACGGAGTTCTTATTGTGAGCAACACCGATACAGTCATCGCCAAAGCTCTCGCGGAAGTCGCCGCCTCCCGTGCATTGCGCGAACGCATCCATGCTCGCCGGCAGGAAATGCAGAAGCAGACCGAAGCTCCGCCGCCGGTTTACGTTCTGCGCAAGGGCACGCAACTGCGGCTGCCCCTCCAATGAACGCCGCCCTCGCAGAAGAACAACCGCCCCAGGACGAGGCGGCCGCTATCCTTGCCCTGCATAATGGCGACGCTCTCGAGGCAATCCGCACGCTCCTCGCCGAACGGGACGCGATTGAGGAGAAGTTGAAGATTGCCGCGATAGCGATGGGGCACGGCTTCGCCAGGGGTTGGCGCACAACATTGCCCGGTAAATATGTCGGCGAAGGGTGAACGCGATCGGGGCAACTTTCCCACCGCTGGCGCTGACTCGACGCATCGGCGCTCGAATGCTTCCATGGGTAGCAATCGGGAGGACGGCATGTATCAGTGGAATGAGACGCGGGCGAATCGCGATCACTCTGGCGGCTGGCCACGATGATCACGGCCAGCCTCGTCTCAGTCGGGATTCCGATGGCCATCGTGATTGTCGCTCTCAGCTACTAGGAGGCGAAGGCCGATCACAACGCACCTCCACCCCATCTGGGGAACCTCGCGGTGTGCCGATGCACGAGATACTTGTGCCGCTGTTTGCGTCACTCCTCGACCGTCGGGACAGCAGTGGCGGGAGGAAATAGCAACCCATTCGCATGCCGGTTCCTTTCGGCTGGTGGACGAACGAAACCCCGCCTCCGGGTGACAGACTGGCGACGGGGTTGGCTATGCTTGGTTAGGAACAAGGCTCGCTGGCTCACCCCTTAAGAGATGTGTTGCAGAGACTCCAGAAGCCACCACCTTTTTGGATCCACTTCAGGTCGCCTAAAGTGCCGTCGTCCTTGTTTTTATGGTAGCTGTCGACGCAGGTATGCAGCCGGCCCTTCGACGGGGGCTCACTGGCGTACTTCATATCGATCGATTTTGGGAAAACCACGCCCTTGGGAGCCTTCATAGTAGCTTTTGCAGGCTCTTTGTCACTGGTCGCTGCGACTGCCTTGTCGTCCGCGGCATCCTCTGCCGCCGCGTCGGCGCCACAGAACTTGGCGCGATAGTCATTCCATTTCATATTCTTGGCGGAACCGTCGGTCTTGGCCGCCTGGTACTTGGTGCTGCACTCTTTCATCGTCAATGCCGATGCGGGCGGAGCGAAGGTAGTTGCGGCCAACAGCGCAAATGAAGATAGTAAAACGATGCGGTACATCGAATAATCCTCCTTGCTGGTTACCCCCTCGGAGAAAATATCCGACTCGGAAAATCAGTTGTCAATGAAGCCGTTTTGCGGCTGCAGCTAAGCCCCACCATTGCTGACGGAGGTCGGATACTTGCCTGCCTAAAGGCTTACGGATAAATCTGCCCGTCACCCCTTCGGCGCGCGCTTACTCCACGCTGTCGCATCTCGTACTGAAAACCGAAACCTATGAACGACAAAATCCTCGACACTCTGACAGGCATGTACTTCACGCTCGACGCCGCGGACGGCACCTATGGCACTGGCCAGATCATTCGTCTCGCCACCGATGGCGTGTATCTCGTTCGCTTCGACGGTAACGAGGTGACGCTACCCCTGGAACTCGTATCCATCGGAGAGATGCTGGAGACCACCGAAGAGGAGTACCGGCTCTGGCGGTTCTTCGACACGATCGAAGAACGAGATAAATGGATCGAATGGCTAGATGCGCCGTCCAAGCCGAGGGTCATTACACTCGTCAGGCCAACCAAGTAGCTGGCGGCATGGATGGCTTGTGTCTAGCAACGGCGGACGCTACCGCCTTGCGGCATCTCAAAGTATTTCGCATCCCAATCGCGAATTCGCCACACGCAATGGTGTGAGGGGTTGATCGAGCGGTGCCGAGTGGATCGCAGTCAGGCAAGTAGCCAGCACTGTTTTAGCCGATGCTTTACTCCAGCGTGCATCCTGTCACAGTCGTCGCTACCTTGGAGGGATTAATATGGATCGTCCGGAAAGTGAAAGCACGCTCATCCCAATGCTGCTCTGAAGGAGGATCCCCAACAACGGCAGCTCGAAATGCCTGCTGGTTTTCCGCTCCGGTCTGGCCGGTCGAGCACCGCTATCTTGCAGCAAAGATCACCAGTTCCGTCAGTGCTTCTTGTGCGACTGCTGGAATCCACCCACGTCGTACTGAGACACGCTTTTCGGATTCTTGGAATTCTGAGGCTGCTGGCCCGCGTAGTGTGTCCCAACGTTAATCAGTGAGGGGAGACGTTTCATGGTGCTCTCCCAAAGCATGTGGTTTCAGGAGTACCGCTCACGCCGTTGCGACGTCAGCGACCGGCGCATTATGATACCTGGGACTGTTTCTAGCCATCGCACAACGCCAGTACTCGCACATCTGTGAAGCGACTTGAAGCGTAGGGCAACCATAGATATGCGGCTGCCTCCCGCCGCCAAAGACCATGGTTGGACGGAATTCGTCACGGTGGTGATATGGCGGCGCCAAGTCGCGGCGAAAGGCTGTCCCAACTTAGGATCTGCGACTTCACGGCGAACAGTCGGCGAACTGTTGGAGCACACTCAGGAACACTCGTTCCTGCTTACGTCAAATGGGTGAGGCGCCGCTGGCTGTGTCTGGCAATGGCGGACGCTGCCGAGCGACCGAGTGAGTTGTAAGCGCGCATACGTCGCGCTATGTGTCCAATTCAATTGGGGACTGGGGGAGCATTCCATGGCTAAGATTACTGTGCACGCCAGCTACGGGCTGGATGTGAGAGAACTTGACTTCAGCAGCATCTACTACGGATACACATACACGCGTTCCAGCTCGCTCTTTCGGGCGGATTACGGAAGCGGTTATGCCGATGAATTTCGTGGTTCCGGCTTTAGGTACAACTCCTATGGGGAACCGACTGCAGGGACAGTAACGAGCTATGCTGGCTTTGTGGCAGGAACCAGAGCTTTCACGGTTGACGGAGCGAGCATATCCGCGACGAACATAGTGAAGGCTGCCAACACTTACTCTACCAGCGACGACCTGTCAGTGATCGCAAGCGCGCTGAAGGGGAGCGATAGCTTCAAAGGCGGAAACGGCCGCGACTATGTCAAACTGTACGGCGGTAACGACACCCTACTTGGAAACGGTGGCGATGACTTCCTTTTTGGCGGCAGCGGCAACGACAAGATCACAGGCGGCCTTGGACGTGATCGCCTGTATGGGGAAAGCGGCAGCGATACCTTCATCTACAAGTCGGTGAAGGAGAGCACCGTGTCTTCGACAGGTCGTGATACGATCTATGACTTCACGAGCGCGGACACCATCCACCTGTCAGCAATTGACGCCAACGCCAAGGTATCGGGCAATCAGGAGTTCAGTTTCATTGGCACCAAGGCATTCAGCGGAAAGGCTGGCCAGCTTCGCTACGACAAGAAAGCCTCGGACACATACATCTATGGGGATGTGAATGGGGACAAGAAGGCCGACTTTGCAATCCATCTCGATGACGCGGTCACTCTGACCAAGGGTGACTTCCTCCTCTAGCAGTGGCGTTGCGACTTGTATTCAGAAGGTCGGGGAAACCCGGCCTTCTTTGTTGTCTGAAAATCCCTTTCCCACGAAGCGAAAGGATCCGTTCGCCGTTATAGCCTCATCGCTCTCTTCAACGAGGCCTCCACAAATGGCATCGCGGGCGCGATCTCCTGCATTTCCTGCAGTCGAATTTGCTTATCATGCTGCCAGCCATTCTTCTTGGCGTACTCAATGTGTTGAAGCAAATGCTTCGGGTCAGGAACCCCGCAATCAAACACTCTGACGAGCACGCATTTTTTCTGGACTTTCACCTCTGCGAAGATCCGGCCGAAATGATAGCCGATGCGTTGCGCGGGTGTAGCGCGCTCCTTCACCCTTCTATCTAAGTTCAGTATTCGCCACCTGATGCCTAACAATACCCTGCGAATTTGGGGCTCGGCGTATGCGATGTGGTCTTCAAGAAATCCCATTGCACTACTCCGATGATCGTTGAAGCCGAGATTATGAACACCAGGACTGCTTTGAGCCAATCCAGCGGTGAGCCAGCCCTTCATCCACCAGCGTCTCACCCAGAGATCGGCCGCCGCGATGAACCGTGCGCAGCTTGCGGCCATACTTGGCCTCGTCCCGCAGACCGCGCGAAAGGGCGAACGGGCCAACGTTGAGAAGCATCTGCAAGCGATACTTGGCGCGCTCTCCAAGCTCGCGTTCCCAAGCGCATTTCGGCTTGCTGATCTCTGGCGTATCGATATCGGAGATCCGGTACTTGATGCCCTCGAGCCAGAAGGTGTCGCCGTCAACGACGCAGGTTGTGCGGACCGCGCCGCTGCAGATCGAGAATGTGGTTGAGATATCATCCTTGCGCGGCAAGGTTGTCCAGCCATAGGCAATGCCGGCCGCGATTCCGATCAGAGGAAAAACGAACCGCCACGGCGACAGCGCCTTGCCGCCGCGCTTCACACTGCGCTTGAACTTGACGACGTCCCCCACGGCCCCCTCCGTGGCGTGAGTAAACCAGAGAAACAACCCAGCGTCGAGATCGCTCTTCGTTGCCTGCGCACGGGCTCCCTTTACTGGATGTTTATGCTGGTGGCGCACCGTGGAGATAAGCGCGGCGAGTATAGCATTCGCGCTTCCTACCAAGGTGACTAGCCCGCTCCGGCGGGCTTTCTTTTGCCCCCAGCAACGGTCAAGCCGATCCCCGCGCTCAGCGGCCTTCCTTGGCAGCGGTCACGGTCTTGCCTTTCGCGATCACCTAGGCGACGTTATTGCACAGGCTTGGGGAAGCCTTGGGGGGAACGCAAAGATGTATGAGTTTAACACGCTGCTCGACAGCGAGATCTACACGCTCTCAACAAATCCACTCATCGGGGTGCTTGAAGTCGTGACGGACCAAGGATCAATCGAACTTGCCGTCAACAAGGACGGTGCCGAGTCTCTGATCGCAACCCTGCTTGAGTTCTTGGCCGAAGGCGAAGGTGAAGACGCGTCAAAGATCATGGTGTCAACGATTCAATAAGACAGCCGCGCTGGAGCTCGATCGGCTTGGCGACCCTTCTTCTTGGCGGCGATGATCTTCAGCAGGCTCTCCTGCATCGGGTCCTTCACGAACGACGGCGACCAGTGCTTTGTCTGCCCATGGATCACCTCCTGGGCGACCTCGAGAAGCTGCGGGTCCGTGTCACCGGTGATGCGGTCGAAATACTCGTCCTCGTCTCGCACCTCATCGCCATAATGCAGGCGCGGTGGGCCGCTCCTGAGGGGCGCTGACAGCCTGCCACTGCAGCCGGGCGACCCTGGCCTTCTCTCCGCTTTTGCAGCCGCGCATAACGCTCGGGAAATCCAGAGTCTAACGATCTGGCGATGCTCATACGGCAATACCGCTTGTCTCGGACTTTGTTACAGCCAGCCCCACCTCACGCCGCGAATATTCTGCGCGCGCACTACCTCGGCGGACAGGCGGAACTCGCGCGGCAGGCAATTGGGAAGTTGGAGGGGTGGCTGGTCCGATGATCGCTGCCGCTCAAACCGAGGCGGGGGAGAGGCACCGCTACCGTTCTGGGCGTGCCAGACTTCTTAACTGCAAAAATGTAGCAGAGCTTTGCCATCAACTTTTCCAACGGCGTCGACGCCAGCCGAGGTCACGTGGTAACCCGCAGTCTGGGGGAACGGTCTCGCAATCGCGGCTTCCGCGATGTTCGTCGGGTCGACTGCCGTGGCAGATCCTTCATCTATCGCGCTTGATGCAGCAACTCACGCTTCGAGATCGAACGCCGTCGCAGCGACGGCCGCACGAATCCACCATTGGAGATAGCTCGCTTCCGCCTGCCGGTCACTCGTATCCAGTGCCGTTCTCGGTTGGCTCAACCGCGATATAGCCATTTCCCTCAAACCAGTCACGAAGGACGAGGACAATCGCTTCCTCTCGGCTGATCTGACGTTCTGCGGCGAACTCCGCAATGGCCGCTTCGATATCGTGGGGGAAAATCATTTCTGCCTCCCGCTTTGGCGAGCGCTTCTCCGTGACACAATATTGCGATTGTGGGCTATTCGTTGCAAGGAAGGAGAGAAATGAGCGGCGAAAGCGCTCATTGTCTGTATAGGTGGCGGTGGTGGCCGCCGACTATGGATCGCCCGCCATGAGGTAGTACCATTACGACGATTCAATCAAAAGGAACATAATGCGCTGGCGCGAATCAGATCGGGTGCCTATGCCCCTCTTTCAGAACATTTTCTGGGGGGCAAGCTTTGAAGCCTGAAGTATTTTGCACCGTGGCGGCTGCATGCCTGATGCTTAGCCTGCAACCTGCCTTTGCCTCCGAACCGTCTATTGCCACAGCAGCGGCCTCGACGGCAACCACCCCCACCTGGTCGGGCTGTTACCTTGGGGCAAATGCCGGGTATGGTCGCGCCGAAGCGGACGCGACCGATACGCCCTATCGCGAGGGTCCATACGCCGGTATGGGCGTTTTCTGGAACGACGGCTTCTATGACAGGATCTCCACCGATGACGGTGGTCTGGCCGGCGGCGTCGAGGCGGGTTGTGATCGACAGTTCGACCTTGGCGGCACTGCCTTGGTGCTCGGTGGCGTCCTCGATTTCTCGCTGATGAATCTCGGGGCCACCGGCAACTCGGCGATCAGCAGCAACACGCGTGCGACATTCGACATGGACTGGGCGGCAAGCGCACGCCTGCGTGCTGGCGTCGCTGCCTCGGACGTACTCTTCTACGTCACCGGCGGCTATGCGCTCGCCAATGTCGACGTGCGAGCCTTCTCCACCCCAACCCCGCCGACCTCCGGTGAGATGGACGTTTCCGGTGGCGGCACCGAGGGCGGCTGGGTGGCCGGCGGCGGCGTCGAATGGCGTTTCCAGCCGAACTGGTCGGTCGGGCTCGAATACCTGCACTACGACTTCGGCACCCTCACCGCCACCGGCGCTGCGACCTTCCCGCCCGACGCATTCCCGCGCTTCGAGAACGACGTGACGTTCGACACCGTCCGAATCGGCCTGAAGTGGCGGATGTAGCGAGCAGTGCTGCACGGTTTGGAAATAAAGGCTAAGACGTGAGCGAGACCCCAACCAACGGCGGCGAGGGGCCCTTGATGCTGTTGTCCGCGGGCTTCTCGGATTGGCTTGCCTCGGCTGATACGTCGATTTCACTTACGACCTACCAGGCTGGTCGGCTGTTCTTCATTGGCCGCAAGGCGGACGGCGGGGTACGCGCGCACGAGCGCCTGATCGAGCAGTGCCAGGGCCTCTGGACAGACGGCCAGTCGCTCTGGACCAGCGGCCTCTACATGCTGTGGCGCTTCGAAAACGTGTTGCGCAAGGGCGAGACCACACCGGCCGGCGCGAACCGCAAGTTTGTACCGGTCGAAGGCCGCGTCGTCGGACGGACCGATGTACACGACATCGGCCTCGGCGAAATCGACGGCGCGCGGCGGCCGATCTTCGTCAACACGTTGTTCAACTGCCTCGCAACGGTCAGCGATACCGCGAGCTTTCGCCCATTGTGGCGGCCGAAATTCATCAGCGCACTCGCGGCGGAAGACCGGTGCCATCTCAACGGACTGGCGATGGATGGCACGCAACCGGCCTACGTCACCGCGGTAAGCCGGTCGGACGTTGCCGACGGCTGGCGCGACCGGCGGCATGACGGCGGCGTCGTGATCGACGTGGCCAGCAGCGAGATCGTGGCGAGTGGCTTCTCGATGCCGCATTCGCCGCGACTCTATGACGGGAAGCTGTGGCTGCTGAATTCCGGCACCGGCGAGTTCGGCACTCTCGATACGGCCGACGGCAGGTTCACGCCGGTCTGTTTCTGCCCCGGCTATGCCCGCGGGCTCGCCTTCATAGGCCGGCATGCCGTGATCGGCCTATCGCGCCCCCGTCACGGAGGAACCTTCTCGGGGCTTGCGATTGACGAGCGCCTCGCAGAAAAGGACACGGTTGCTCGCTGTGGGCTGGTGATCGTCGACATCGACAGCGGCAACGTACTTGAATGGCTGCGGTTCGAGCACACGATCGGCGAGCTCTACGATGTGGCCGTCCTGCCGGGCGTCCGGTCTGCCGAAGCAATCGGATTCAAGTCCAACGATATCCAGCGGGAAATCACGGTGGAGCAGCGGTAACATACCGGCAAATACCGGCTCCAGCTGTCGGCCGCGTCTTTGCGAGCAGGTAGGTGTTTCCGAAAAATTAGGCTGTCTTCTTGAAAATCTGACAGGGTTGAATTTTCAACCTAGATTTGAGTTGCGTGTACACCATGATTTGGTTATCCGAGCGACGTGGGGGGCAGACTTCGTTCACATGGAGAGAGTGCTCTGACCTTGAACGGAGGAAGCCACCATGCCACTGTTTCGCGTCAATACGCCGATTTCGACTGGTGCAAACCCCGTGTCCAACGCCACGGCCGATCTGAACGGCGACGGCTACCTCGACCTTCTCTTCACCAACTACATTAGCGACAACGTCTCGGTGCTGTTTGGCGACGGCCAAGGTAATTTTACGGCGGGTGCAGCGGTAGCGGTGACCAACGGTCCGCGTCAGATCATGGTCGGCGACCTCGACGGTGATGGCGACATCGACTTCCTTGCCACCAATTACAGCGGCAACAACGTCACAGTAGCGTTTAATAATGGCGATGGGACTTTCACGAGCGCGTCAGTTCCCGTTGGAACTATTCCTCGCGGTCTCGGTGTGGGCGACCTCGACGGAGACGGTGATCTTGACTTCGTGTCCGTCAACTACGGCTCCAACACACTCTCTGTCATGCTCAATGACGGTTTCGGCTCCTTTGCGCCGTTGCTGGGCTCGCCGCTAAGCACCGGAGGAATCCGTCCGGTCCAATTAGTTGTGACGGATTTAAACGGTGATGGCAAACTTGACCTCGCGGTCACCAACAACAACGATAACAACGTCGCGATCTTGCTCAACAGCGGCGACGGTACCTTTGCGGCGCCGGCGCTTGTGGCCACCGGGCGCGGTCCCCGCGGCCTGACCGCCGGTGACGTGGACGGCGACGGCTACTCCGATCTCGTCGTTGCGGACTTCAGCAGCAACACAGTCTCGATCCTGCTCAACGACGGCAAAGGTGGTTTCGCTGCCTCGTCCACTCTGGCAACCGGAAATAACCCTTATGACGTGAAGCTAGGTGATCTCGATGGGGATGGCGACCTCGACATGGTGGTCAGCAATTCCGGATCTGGTTCGCTGAGCGTTTTCCTAAACAACGGCTCGGGCGTCTTCGCGCCCGTGACCGTTTCGCCTATGGCGGTCGGCGTTTCGCCTGGTGGCGTCACACTGGCCGACTTCGACAATGATGGCGACCTCGACATTGCCAGCACGAACTTCGGCTCGAACACCACGAGCATTCTGATCAACACGATGTCACGCTATTCGGTGACGACCTCCGCGGTTCCTGTGCTGGAAGGTACGGCGCCCGGCTCCGGCGGTGAGCTCGTCTTTGCCGTCACCCGCACCGCCACGTCCGAAGCCGAAATCGTTACCTATACGCTCGGCGGAACGGCGACATCCGGCACCGACTACGTGGCCCCGAGCGGCACCGTCAGCTTCGCCGTCGGCCAAAAGACTGCCGAGATCCGCATTCCAATCACCCCTGACTCCAAGTGGGAGGTCGACGAGAGCGTGATCGTCAAGCTGACAGGCGTGAGCGGAAACGGCTCCATCAACCCAGCTGCCGCCAGTGGAACCGGCACGATCCTAAATGACGACAACCATGCGCCCATCCTCACAGGCGACCTGAAGGCGGACGTGTCGGAAGGCGGTAAGTACAAGCTGACCACCGCCGACCTGAACTTCACGGATCCTGACGACAGCGCCTCCGGAGTCCGCTTTTCCATATTCGGCCGGGTGGCCGGCAAAATTCTTGTAAGTGGCAAGGCGGCGGCGAGTTTCACCGGCGCCGAGCTTGCCGCCGGCAAGGTCAGCTTCGTCCATGATGGTTCAGAGACGACGAAGGCCTCGTTCAAGGTCTTTGTCGAGGACGGCAATGAGGACGGCTCGACACCGGTTGCCAAGACCTTCACCTTCGCCGTCACTCCGGTCAACGACGCGCCGACGCTGTCGACGACGCAGGTGCTAACCGCGATTGCCGAGGACGCCTCGACGGCATCGGCCCGCAAGGTCGCCGACCTTTCGATCGTCGATCCCGACGGCGGCGACAATCGGCTGTCGCTTGCCGGCGCTGATTCCAAGCTGTTCGAGATCAAGAACGGCGCGCTGTGGCTGAAGAAGGGTGCGAAGCTCGATTTCGAGACCGACCCGTCGCTCGACGTCACAGTGCGGCTCGACGATCCGTCGATCGGTAAAAGCTATGAGGCGTCGCAGGCGTTCAAGATCATCGTCAAGGATGTGAAAGAGGCGGTTTCCGGCACTTCCGGCAGCGACAAGCTGACCGGCACGAGCGGCAACGACGTGCTCGACGGCAAGGGCGGCAACGACGTCATCAAGGGGGGCGCCGGCAACGACACGCTTGTTGGCGGCACCGGCGTCGATATCCTGACCGGCGGCGCCGGCCGCGATGTTTTCGTCTTCGCCTCGGTGAAGGATTCGGCGCCCGGCTACGCCGGCTTGGTCAACAATGGTGGCTTCAACCCATTGTCCGGCGGAGGAAAACGCGACATCGTCACCGATTTCGTCCACGGCGAGGACAGGCTCGACGTCTCGAAGATCGACGCGGACCTCAAGCTTGCCGGCGACCAGGCGTTTGTCTGGCGCGGCAAGGGTGATCTGTCCGGCAAAATGGGCGAACTGATCTACCGCACCTTCGATGTCAAGGGTACCGCCAACGACCGGACGATTGTCTATGGCGACGTCAACCGAGACGGCCGCGCCGATTTCCAGATCGAACTTTCGGGGATCATCAATCTGACCAAGGGCGATTTCATCCTGTAGACCCTGGACACCGCCAAAAATTCGCGGCTGAAGCGGCCGGTGGCGCAACTGCGGGTGAGCATGGTCGTTAGAGCGGTGCAGCTGACCGACTGGCGGTGACGAGGCAATCCCGTCACCACTCAGCAACTCGGTGCTTTTGCCCGAGTCCACCCCCAAGAAGTGTGTAGAGACATTTGGCTATCGCTCCGGTAAGCGAGGAAGACGTACAATTGGCTGGTGGCGGCCCCCTCCGCCACTTCCCCAAGTGTGCTTGCCCGGCGTACCGCACACGCCGGGCTTTTTCGTCCGAGCCGGATCAGCTCTTGCCAACGAGCACGACACCGATCCGGCAGATGGCATCGGCAAAAGTGACACCCACGCCATGCCGCCGATGCCGATGACGCCGAGGGCACCGATAACCATCAGCTTCCAGCGTTTGACGCCCTCGGTGACCGGCTTCATTTCGTCACGTCCTCCCTCAACTCCGACATACCTGTCGAGACGCCCGACGTGAGAAACCGGCTCATCCATCCGCTTACGGACGACGGCAGTACTAGCCTCTCTCAGGACGATGGAGGAGCGAAGAAAATGCGAGTGGGTGGAATACCCAGAATAGAAGGTCGGGGAAACCCGGCCTTTTTTGTCGCCGGCATGTACGGCCACTCAGCGGATGCTTCCACGTCGGTGCTCGCGAGTAACTCGAGGCTGCGCATGATTGCGATATAGCCGAACGGATCAGAACGAGAAGTTTGCCGAATCCCTGCTGTGATCGCAGCACGGCGCCAGATGACTAACCGATCGAGGTGATCCTCCTTCATCATCCCGGCATAGTACCACAATCCCTGAAATTTGAGGGGGTACTGGAGGGTCGCATCAAACCGCCGGGGCACGTTTCAGCCGTGCCACCGACGCATCCCGCAGAGTGGGTCTCCTGTCGAAAAGCTGACCATCCCGCGGGGCAAGCCTAAAACATCCGTCCCGCCCGCCCTCTTACGCATAGTAGAGAAGACACAGGAACAACGCCGCTCCGTCGGAGTTGACTTCGGCAGAAGGAGTTTCTGCCATGAGCATTCCCGTGCCTCCTGGGCATGATCCAGACCCACCGGTGCCGCCGTTCAGTGATCCGCCGCCGGTATCGGAACCACCACCCAAACGCTTGCCGGATGAAGAGCCGTTGCCCAACCCAGACGAAAACCCGGATGAGCCCATTCGCACACCGCCCACGCTCAAGTAGTGGGCTCGGTTTCATCCTTCCCGCGTTTAGGAGGCGCCGCGTCATGAACGCAGGCCACTGGAAATCGCCGGTTTGCATCACAACGCCCAGCGGCACGAAAATTGCCATACATGGGCCGGATGACGCTCTTGCCGCGTTCGCAAAGATATGGCCGAAGGGGGACGATGAGCACCTTAGTCAAGCCAGGCGAGCATGCATTGATGCGCTTCGTAGACCCAAGACGCTAGAAGAAGCTCGATACGCCTTTATGGGCGCATGCCGAGATGCGAACATCCTCGCGCCGGACTCTTCTGTCAGCCCGACCGATCCCGCCTCCCGATAGATCTGGTTCACGTGTAGCCGCCGCGGGAACTTGCGCGACCACTGCGCGTTATCTGCCGTCCTGGCTGGAGGATGCCGCGATGTTTGACGACGGATTTGTAGAGCTGTCGGTCTTTGCTGCCGCGCTGCTGTTTGTGCTGCTACTGACCGTGACACTTTGACGGCCGTCGGAGGTTGCGGGGGGAAGCGACCCGCTGCTGCGATAGGCGCGCCACCAAGTTCCTTGCTGAGTGTGTCATTCGTTGCTTGTCGTGCCTGTCGGAGCAGAGCGCGATCAGCCTCCCAAACTCGACACCGATCAGCGGGCCCGCCCCGGCAGGCGCAAGTAGAGTACCCCCGGAGGTGCTACGCGTCAAAAGCTAGTGTCGACCCGTTACTGGCGGGTGCATCTAGGTTCAGCATGCTGCTGATTTCTGGGAACATCGTGTTTCATGAGGCGTTTTTCGCTAGGTCCAAACTCGTGTGGCCTCTCAAACTTGGACCAGAGCACGTCGGCGACCTCTCCCGTCGCCGGCGTGCTCTTTGGGGCGGAGGATTGCCATGGACCCTCGTTATTGGAGCAGTTGCGTTCACCTCAGAGTGCCCCCAAATCGATTGCGTAAGGTGCGCAGCACCTTGCAAGCCGCCGAATGCTTGAGCGAGTGGCCAGCCGCCCCAGGCGAAGCGCATCTCCATGCCGTTAGGATGTGCCACGCAGTCCTGCGCCATGGAGCGCCGAGGGGGGTGGCACGGGATGCTTTCGTGCTCGCCGCTAAGGAAGCTGATATCTACATGGAGCGGAGACGCCGCAGAAGAGCGAATTAAGTGGAGCGGTTGCAGCTGGGAGCGCTCAAGCTGGCACCCACGCGCGGCGATGGTGGTCCCAGAGGTAATCGTGCTTGCCTGTAATCGCAATTGACTCGCCGGACCAGCGCCCGCAAAGATAGGAGCCTCACAGGAGGCTCTATGCTGGATTATGCTGCTGCGCCTGTTCGGTCGGGAGAAATGGCTGCGCTAATCCGCGGTTATGATTGGGCTGGAACCAGTCTTGGACCGATGTCCGCTTGGCCTGTCCATCTGCGGTGCGCCGTCGACATTGCCCTTCCCTCGCTCGCCCAGATCGTCATCTTTTGCGGCCCCGAGTTTGTCGCGATTTACAATGATGCCTACGCGCCGACCATCGGTACGAAGCATCCGGCTGCGCTTGGCAGGCCCGCGAGAGAGCATTGGGGTGAGCTCTGGGACGACCTCGAGCCTCTTCTGCGGCAGGTGATGGAGACCGGCGAAACCGTCGTCGCCAAGGACCGGCCCTTCTATATAGAAAGGGGCGAAGGGCCGGAGACGGTTTACTTCGATATCTCATACTCGCCCATTGCCGACGAAGCCGCACGTATCGTCGCCGTGCTTTGCGTGGTCAACGAAACGACGGACCGGATCGGATACGAAGCGGATTTGCAACGCCTGGCGTCAATCATCTCCTCGTCGGAAGATGCGATCCTCGGTATCGACCTCGACATGGTGGTCACCGACTGGAACGACGGTGCCGAGCACCTTTATGGCTTTACGGCCGAAGAGGTCATGGGGCGGTCGGTCACGGTTCTCATTCCAGGCGACCGCCTTGACGAAGAGACGCGCATCATTGAGCGTGTCAGGGCCGGCGATCGAGTGGAACCCCATGAGACGGTCCGGCGGCATAAGAGCGGACGCCTTGTGGACGTGTCGCTCTCGGTATCTCCGATCGTTGGGCGCGATGGCCGCATTGTTGGAGCATCCAAGATCGCGCGGGATATCACGGCACGCAAGGAGGCCGAGCGAATCCAGGGCGTCCTCGTTGCCGAACTGAACCACCGCGTCAAAAACGTACTGGCGACCGTCCTCGCGATCGCACGTCAGACGTTTGGCCCCGCGACGGAGCTGGAACTGGCGAAGGCGACCTTCGATGCCCGCATCCAAAACCTCGGAAGGGCCCATGACGTTCTTACCCATGGAGACTGGCAAAGCGCCAGCCTCGCCAAGGTTGTCCGTGAAGCCTTGTCGCCCTATTCCGGCAGTCACTTCGACGTCGATGGGCCTGATCTGAACCTGCCCCCGCAGGCGGTCGTGGCCGTCGCCCTCATTCTGCATGAGCTTGCGACCAATGCGGCAAAGCATGGTGCGTTGTCCGTCCAATCCGGCCGCGTAAGTGTCACGTGGATGACTGACGCCTCGGACGCCACTCAGTTCCGCCTCTGCTGGAAAGAGTCGGGAGGGCCGACCGTCGCGCCTCCGCTTCGCAAAGGCTTTGGATCGCGCCTGATTGAAGGTCTTTCGTCCGGCCAACTCCAGGGAAGCGTGGAAATACACTATGATCCTGCCGGAGTTCGCTGCGAAATCCATGGCCCAATGGCGTCGGATCGGGTCGACGACGGTTATCTTGTGAGCGCACAGGCTTGATTGACCTGCAGTCAGGCATAGAAGTTCATGCTTTCAATGCGCTTTGCCTCCTCAGGTGTTAGCTAACTGCACCGTTCTCAGCAAACGATTGGATCGTTGCCTTCGCCTGCGCCAGCGCCGCACCGGTGAACTGTCCTCCTGGCAGGAGCTGCGGCTGATCCCGTGCGCGATCAAAACTCATCTCCACCTCACTTCTTCCGTATGAAGATTCCCGCTTCCTCAGCAGCGCGAATGAACGCATCGCGGGCGATTTGTGAAGGCGCTTCATCTTTCAGAACAGCCCGGCAGACTCGCTTAGCTTCTTTGTAGGCCTCGCCCTGTTGCCAGGCGGCCAATGCGAGAGGACGGTCGCCGCCTGGTGCGTGCTCCGCACAATTTCAACGTGGGCCGGGCCTCCCAACTCCAACTCTACACTTTTGGTCCAGTACCTCGGGTCCATTCGCCTCGCTCCTCAGCAGGATCAATGGATTGGAACGAGGATATCGGCCTCTTCCGCCGCTGCCCTGAAGGCTTCACGAGCGCCGCGGTCGTCAGCACCGCCTTCCAGGGAAGTTGCGCAAACAACCAGGGCCCGGTGGAACGCAACACCATCCAACGTGGGCCAAAGCTCCATAAGGCATTCCGCGGCCTCGCGGGTGTTGTCGATCTGGAGGACCGCAAACTCCTCTTCAAACTCGATCTCCACGAGAACGGCTTTCGACCACTTCTGGGATTTCGGTGCGCGCATCGGCATCTCCTCCGCTGCGTAAACAGCTAGCAGCGCAGCGAGTTCCCTGTGTCACAGGTGCGGCATGAACGACATGTCCCTTGCGCGACGGGCACTGGCTTGGGTCCGCCTCTTGGCGCAGGTTGACTTCTTCAAATGCCGTCGCAACCACCTATCTTTCACTGGACTAGCCATGGCAGCATCGACAGCGGCCCATGTCTCGCAGTGGATTCATCTGCAGCGCTTTTGCGACACTCGCCTTCCGAGCGTGGCCATGTTTTTGCAATCGCTTGTCAGCGCAGCGGCTTCTTTTAGCTAGACAAGCACATGGCGAAAGGGGCCTTCGTGAAAAATAGGTGATCTCATGGAGGCCCTTTCGATTGCCACAAAATTTCTCATCGTTGCGGAACATCTGGACCGCGACTAGGTTTTAGCGATTGCTTGCATTGGACAGGCGGCGGTTTCCTGGTTCCCGTCGCCCGCTTCCAGACACTCAAGCAAAAGGGCCTTCGTGAGAAGTAGCCGAGCTCATGGAGGCCCTTTTGACAGCCCAACAAAAATTCCTGGTCGTCCGGAACATCTCGACGTCGACCGTGTTTTAAGAGCTGCTTGTACTGCACACTCTAAGGGCGGCGGATTTCCCCCACGTCGCCCGCCCATCAGGCAAGCAGATTGCGCGTAAGGGCCTTCGTGAAAAATCGTTGCTGCCCCTCACGAAGGCCCTTCTAGTTACGTAAAAAACTTCGCACAGGAACGTTTTCAACGCAGGCGTGTTTAATGTCCGCTTGAATGTCACCTGAGCGGCAAACGACCCCTGTCCCGCCGCTCATCTCCGGATGACGTTCAAGCACCTTCCCTGACGATTGGTCACGTTATCAAGGCACAATCCTCACACGTTGACCACGGATTCACTGGCAGCGGGTGATCAGGAAGGCCGGGGAGACCGGCATGTACGGCCACTCCGAGGATGCTCCCGTGCAGTTCGCGCGGATGTGGTAAGTGCCTAGAATCAGCCACCCTCGTCCGCCACAAACGTATCGCGATAGGGACCCAGCGAGTAACCCCTCGCATCGCTTTCACTAAGGTCGCGGTCGAGGTGATCGGTCCCGCGCGCAGGGATTGTCGGACCGATGCTCCTCCAGATGGCGCTTCGATCTTTGTTGTTTGCGGGGCGGACTAGCATTTCTCTACCCACTGTCGGCATGGTGTGAACGCATCGCGCTTCTCGCATGCCTGGGCAGGCTGCAATCGCTACCGGCTAATCCGCCGAGTGTTGCAGAGTTGCACTCGACTCACCTTCCCGTGGATGGTTCGCTGTGGCCGACGACGGGGAGGAACCATGGCATACGAATGGAACGCCCAGCGCGCAAAACGCACGCGCATTCTCAGGACGGCCGCGATCGTAGCGGCCACAATCATGTCAGTCGGCGTCCCTCTGTACATAGTTATTGCCGCTCTCACGTACTGACCTGGCTCCCCCAGGGAACTGTAGCCGTCACGCACGCGGTTCCGAGCGCCCATGAGGAGGGGTCGTTTTACGCTGCGCCAGCAGGATCCCCTGTTGGCATGAGTGCGGGGTCGATGGGCTTCTGAGCCTCACCTGCGCCCTCTTCGGTGGCGGCGTCTACCTCTCTGGTCGCTTGCAACCAGTGGCGCTCGTGCTGACCATCGGGGCGCCCCTCGCTTTCCCAGATCGAATAAGCTCTGCGGCGTATTTCATCCTCACGTTCATCAGTCATGATTCGCTCCGTTCTGGACGCATTGCCGGGCCAAGGCCCTCGCGTCGGTTGCCGTTGATCTCGTTCGCTGCTTTCTCTCCCGAAGCTCCTCTAGTCCTCGGCGTACGCCATCTGCTCCGCCCGTTCGTACAGCGCGCTGCTGCGGAGTTCCCTTCTCCTGTAGCCGCTCGACGCCCACAAAGCGTTCTCCGCAGGCGTGGCGAGTATCAGTTCGTCCAGTTTCGCCTACATGGCCTGAGATATATCAGCATGGCGGCCGCGAACTCTTGCAAGCATGATGAGCTCGGCGAGCATTGTGGCAATGTGGTCGATGTTCTTCGGTTTGCCCCCTCCTCCCATGCAGTTTGAAACCCAGGGACCTATCGACCAATCATATCAGCAACTCGAATTCATGTCTGTCGCAGGACAATGGAACCACCTCCGCAGGCGCTCGTTTATTAGCGATCCATGAACAATGACGACGGAGCGAAAGGAGACTTCCATGACTGATTATGATGCCTCTGGCACGGGCGGCGTTGCAACGAACGAGACCGGAGCCTTGATTGCGGCCAGCAAAGTCGAGGGCACCAATGTCTACAACCGTCAAGGGGAGTCCCTTGGATCGGTTTACGACGTCATGCTCGACAAGCGGTCAGGCAAGGTCGCTTATGCCGTCATGTCGTTTGGCGGCTTTTTGGGGATGGGCGAAAGCTACCATCCGCTGCCTTGGAGCATCCTGGAGTACGATGAAAGCCAAGGCGGCTATATCGTCGACCTCAATAAGGACGATCTGGAGGGTGCGCCTTCCTATGACGATGGCACCAATCCTGACTGGTCAAACCCCGAATACAGCCGCGGTATCGACGACTATTACGGCGTGAGGAGGCCGATGCTCTGAAAACCGAGCGGAGTTTCCAGGCTCGCTTGTGCGAGAGGGCCGTTCGGCTTAACCGAGCGACCCCCTTGCAGCGCACCGCGGCGCGGCCACAGTGGTTTTGGCCAGCTGTCGTCTGGAAGCAGGAGTGACTGCATCTTAACACGCCGACAATATCATGCGGCGACCCGGCTCATGAAATCCCACGCGTAGTTGAAGGCTGTGTCGCAGCGGAGGTGGACATGACGGAATATCTCCGTGACTCTCGGCTGAGGAGCAGGAAGGCCGACGAACTGGGCGCCCTTTTTCAGTTCACCGACGCCCTCTACAAGGCAAATTCATTGGCGGACGTGTATAACGCGACGTTCGACGCCATCGGCGCGGCCTTGCGCTGCGAGCGCGCCTCGATTCTGCTCTTCGATCAGA